>JAFWII010000015.1 GCA_017533785.1 Erysipelotrichaceae bacterium
CAGAGCAGGAAGCAGTCTCCGGCTTTTTCGTCCATCTGCCTTCCTTGTAGTCTTCCACACACTTCAGTTTGAATCTCCAGTCATATTTCATAAAAATACCCCCTTTACTGGATTGTCCAGTTTAGGGGGTACATATCACAGAAGAGAGGCTGTTTTTTTCTCTGTATTAAACAAATCTTAACCGTTCTGCAACTTTCTTTTTAATCTTCTCCTCGGTACAATTTTTACAGAAAGAGAGGTGCTTTTATGGTCAATATCCTGATCTGCGATGACGAAACCGATATCGTAAACGCACTGAAAATATACCTGAGCGATCCCGAATACACGCTTTTCACCGCCGCCAACGGCAAAGAAGCAGTCGAGATCACCGAAAACAACGAGATCCATCTGATCCTGATGGACATCATGATGCCGGTCATGGACGGGATCACCGCGATGGCGAAGATCCGCGAGAAGCACAATCTGCCGATCATCCTGCTGACGGCGAAGAGCGAGGATACAGACAAGATCCTCGGTCTGAACGTCGGCGCCGACGACTACATCACCAAGCCTTTCAATCCGCTCGAGGTCTCCGCCCGGGTGCGTTCGCAGCTGCGCCGCTATCTGAAACTCGGCGGCGGCAGTGCCGGTCAGGAGGTCCTTTCGATCGGCGGCATCGAGCTCAACGATCTCTCCAAGGAGGTCACGGTCGACGGAAACCCCGTTTCCCTGACGCCGAAAGAGTACGAGATCCTGAAATTCCTGATGTCCAATCCCGGCCAGGTCTTCTCCCCGAAAGAGATCTACAGCACTGTCTGGAAGGAAAAACCCTATGGCGCGGACAACACCGTCGCCGTTCATATCCGTCATCTCCGTGAAAAACTCGAGATCGATCCGGCTGACCCGCGCTATATCAAAGTGATCTTCGGTCAGGGTTATAAATTTGAGAAAGGTCGTGCCTTATGAAAACCTTCTTCCGTACGTATATCGGCAAAACGATCCTGTTTATCGCCGTACTGTTTTTTACCGCGGTATTCGTTGCTTCCGCTGCTGCCGGCACCGCTCTGGTGCAGGCGGACGCCTATACCGGCACTGCGGAAGACCTGTTCTATTCCGCTTATGCCCGCAGCCATTACATCAGCAAAGGCTATGACACGATCTGGCTGACGGTGAACCCGACAGAGAAGGATCCCGATGCTTCTTCAGAGACGACTGTCACACCGGAAGTCAGCCGCTGGGCGGATGACGGAAATCTGGTATTCATGCTGGAGGATGAAAACGGACAGAGCCTCGTCCAGTCGGCGAGCGCTTCGCCGGACGATGACTGGCAGCACGTGATCTATTTCGGCGTGGCGACAGATGAAAACGGCGACCGGGAAGCCTTTTTCCAGGAAACGCCGGTCGTTTCAGGCGGGAACGTCCGTGCTTACACGTTCTCGGCGCGTCTTATGGAGGGACTGCCCAACCGGGATGGATACCGGTTCGTCTACCGGCTGGTCAAACTTGCCTATGACCTGCGCTATCTCGTTATCCTGTTCGTTCCGCTCGCTGCGCTGATCGCGGTCTTCGCGTTCGTCGCCCTGATGTGCGTCAGTGCCCGCCGTCCGGAAGACAACGAACTCCATCCGGGGCCGCTGAACCGCGTTCCCTTCGATCTTCTGGCCGCCGCTGCGCTCGGACTGGTGTTGTTTATGGTCTTTGTCCTCGATCAGACGCCGCACACCATGTTTATCGTCGTCCTTGCGGCTGTATTTGCTCTGCTGACGGCCATTATGGCGCTGGGCTTATGCACGAGCCTGGCTGGACGGGTCAAGCAGGGGACGCTGATCAAAGGATCATTCTGTTATCAGGCAGCTGTTCTGCTGCTGCGCTTCCTGAAGTACCTGCTGAACGGCTTCCTGAAGTTCTGCGATATCCTTTCCGGTTTCATCTCTTCCATCCCGCTCATCTGGAAGACCTGTCTTTTCCTGGCTGCCGTTCTGCTCTGTGAATTCCTGGCCGCGGCAGCCGGCGGCTATGATTCCTATGCCGGATTCACCATTTTCGAACACTTCATCTTCTATCCGCTGATCCTTTATATCGCGGTCGTACTGCGCCGTCTGCAGAAGGGCGGCGAGGCTCTCGCGTCCGGCGATCTCAGCCAGCAGGTCAATACCAAAGGCATGGTGATGGATTTCAAACGGCACGGCGAGGATCTCAACAATATCGCCGGCGGCATGAATATCGCGGTCAGCGAGAAGCTGAAGAGCGAACGCATGAAGACCGAACTGATCACCAACGTCTCCCACGATATCAAGACCCCGCTGACCTCGATCATCAACTACGCGACTCTGATCGGGCAGGAGGATACGGAAAACCAGAAGGTGAAGGAGTATTCTGAAGTGCTCGTCCGCCAGTCGGACAAGCTGAAACGTCTGATCGAAGACCTGGTCGAAGCCTCCAAGGCGTCGACCGGCAACCTCGAAGTCCATCCGGCGCCCTGCGATGCCTCGATCTTCGTGGAGCAGGCCTCCGGTGAATATGAGGAAAAACTCGAGAAGGCCGATCTGAAACTGGTCGTCTCGCGTCCGGAACATCCGGTGATGATCATGGCCGACGGACGGCGCATGTGGCGCATCTTCGACAACCTGATGAACAATATCTGCAAGTATGCCCAGCCCGGCACCCGCGTCTATCTCTCACTTGAGGAGGACAAGACGAAAAACCAGGCGGTCATCACTTTCAAGAACACTTCCCGGGATGCGCTGAACATCTCGGAAGAGGAGCTGATGGAGCGCTTCACCCGCGGCGACAGCTCCCGGAATACCGAAGGAAACGGCCTCGGACTTTCGATCGCCCGCAGCATGGCGGAGCTGCAGGGAGGCACCCTGAAGCTCGCGATCGACGGCGATCTGTTCAAGGCGATCCTGTCCTTCCCGCTTCTGTAACACTGTCTTCGGACAGTGTTTTTCTTTTGGCGCAGGCGTGAGAATCTTTAAGGATTCTTAATCGCTTTGCGCCTTTTTTCTTAAAGCGGAGCTCTCCTAGAATGAGGCTGTAAGGAAAAGGAGAAGACGCATGGAAACTGTAAAAACGATGAATCTTCTGATCGGCATCCTGTTTGCCGCCGTATATGCCTATCAGTTCCTGTATGTCCCGCTCTCGCTGCTGGGAAAGGAAAAAAGAAAAGACGTTCCTCTGAAGGAACACCGCTACGCGGTCCTGATCTGCGCCCGCAACGAGGAAAAAGTCATCGGCGACCTGCTTGACAGCCTGGCTGCCCAGGACTACCCGCGGGAGCTTCTGGACTGCTACGTCATGGCTGACAACTGCACGGACGCCACCGCCTCCGTCGCGGAAGCGCACGGCGCCTGCGTCTTCGAACGTTTTGACGCCGTGAAGCGCGGCAAAGGCTATGCGCTCGATACATTACTGAAAGCGGTCCGGCAGAAGGCGCCGGGGAAGTATACCGGCTACTTCGTCTTCGATGCCGACAATCTGCTGGCAGCGGATTATATCCGCCAGATGAACCGCCGCGTCTGCGAAGGCTGCGAACTCATCACGAGTTACCGCAATTCCAAGAACTACTCCCACAACTGGATCAGCGCCGCCAGCGCGCTCTGGTTCCTGCGCGAGAGCCGTTATCTGAACTATCCGCGCCATCTCTGCGGCAGCAGCGGCGCTGTCTCCGGCACCGGCTTCTACTTCAGTGAAACGGTCGCCGCTGAGAATGACGGCTGGCCGTATCATCTGCTGACGGAAGACGTCGAATTCTCCGCCGACCAGATCCTGAAAGGCCGGAAGGTCGCCTTCTGCAAAGAAGCGGTCCTCTATGATGAACAGCCGGTCACGCTCATGGATTCCTTCCGTCAGCGCCTGCGCTGGTCCAAGGGTTTCTTCCAGGTCTTCCACAGATACGGAAAAGAACTGGCCGCGGGTTCCCTGAAGGGGAGCTTCGCCTGCTACGACCTGCTGAATACGATCATGCCCGCCTTCGTCCTGTCGGTCGTGTCGCTCCTGCTCAACGGCATCTGCCTGTTTGCAAGCCTTAAAAACACCGCTGTCCTGCGGACCGTGCTGCAGTCTCAGGGCATGGCTTTCGCCGGCGCCTATCTGACGCTCTTCCTCTGCGGTCTGATCACGACTCTCAGCGAATGGAGAAAGATCTGCGCCCCGGCATATAAAAAGATCCTCTATCTCTTCAGTTTCCCGGTCTTCATGATGATGTATCTGCCGATCTCCGTCCTCGCCCTGTTCACGGCGGTCCGCTGGGATCCGATCCCGCACAGCTTTACCGCCGGGCAGTTCCGCCGCGAACTGCGGGAGAACGGACGATGATCCGCCTTCGCCGTATCCTGGCTTTTCTGGCCAATCCCCGTTTTCTGCTCTGCTTCGGCATCGCCTGGATGCTGACGAACGGCTGGGCATACGTGCTGCTCGCTCTGGGAATGCTTTTGCGCAGTCCCTTCCTCAGCGGCATCGCGGGCAGCTATCTTGCCCTGCTGTGGCTGCCGTTCACCCCGGAGAAGATCTTCACCGTGCTGATCGCCGTACGCCTGCTGAAACGCTTCTTTCCCGAAGACCGGAAGACCCTGCAGGAGCTTCTCGATCTGACTGTCAAAGCATAATAAAAGCCGTAGCTTTCTACGGCTTTACTGTTATTCAGAAACCAAGTTTCTCCATCCATTTCTCGCGTTTGAGACGGATGAGGAAGAGGATGCCGCGGAAGCTGAGTTCGACCGCCATGGCGATCCAGGCTCCCGGCAGACCCATCGTTTTTACCAGGAAGTGCATCAGCGTCAGACGGACGCCCCAGATGCTGACGAGATTGAAGATGCCCGGAACGATCGTGTCGCCCGCTCCGCGCAGAGCGCCGGTCGCGACGATCGAAGCGGCAAACAGCGGTTCCGCGAACAGTTCATAGCGGAGCACCTGCACGCCCAGCACCCGGACTTCCTGATCCGGAGTCAGGAAGGCAAACACATAGGGACAGCCGAAATACATGACGATCCCGGCGGCTGTCATGATGGCGATCCCGGTAAAAGTCGTCAGCCAGGCAAAACTGCGGGCCATGTCTTTCCGTCTTGCCCCGACCGCCTGTCCGACCAGGGTCGTAGCGGCGGATTCGATGCCGTAACCGGGCATGTAACATAAGGATTCCGCGGTGACCGCGAAGGAATTGGCGGCGATCGCCACCGTTCCCAGCGGCGCGATGATGCGGGTGGAAATGATCTGCGCCAGACAAAGGGCAGACTGTTCGAGCGCCATCGGGATACCGATCCGGACAGCCTTGGAAAGCGTCTGCCGGCGCAGCTTCCAGGATGCCTTGACCCGCAGCGTCAGCAAAGGCGAGCGGACCATGGTGAACCAGGCGATCATCAGAAGCGCGCAGAGGAAAGAGAGACCGGTGCCCAGAGCCGCGCCGCGGACGCCCAGACCGGCGCCCCAGACGGAGAACTCGCGGGAGAACAGGACGACTGTCCGGCTCGGGAAGATCAGGAAAAAGTTGAAGACGACATCCAGCATGCACATCAGCGAACTGATGACGCTCGGGGTCTTCATGTCGCCGGTGCACTGCAGCATCGACTGATTCAGGTAATACAGCTGCCGGATCAGCAGGAAAAGACCGTAGATCCGGAAGTAGTCGCTTGCGTCGGGACGGATCGAGATATCCGCCATCAGCATGCCCGGCAGATAGGAACTGATCCAGATGCAGAAAAGGGAAAGCACGCCGGAGACCAGGACCGAAGCGATCAGAGACTGGCGGAAAGTTGTGCGGACTCTCTCTTTATCCCCGGCCCCGGTCGCGTGGGCGACCTGCACGGAAAAACCGGCTGCCGTCGCGAAAAGAAGACCGCCGATCAGCCAGGTGCTCGAAGAGACGAGACCGATCGAAGCGGATGCCCCGGCACCGAGCTTGCCGACCATCGCGGCGTCGATGTACTGCATGATGATCTCCGAGATCTGAGCCAGGATCCCCGGCAGACTGAGCCGGAAAACGAGCTGGAAGCGTTCTCTGAGACCGATCTGTTTTCCGCTGCGCATCAGCGCGGCGATATCCGTTCTCTGCGACATAGTTCCTATTATATGGATTTTTCCGTTCTTTTGTCACAATTGCCGCAGAGTAAATACAGAAAACCGGCAAAAACGCTATAATAAAAAAAGAATCTACACAGGGGAGGATGACCTATGCAGGTATTTGAAGTCAGCGGCAGCCCGTACAGGATGGGCCAGCAGATCGGCCGCCGTTTCCGCAGAGTGCTGCAGCGCAAATGCGCCCGCGCCGAAGCGAAGTGGATGAACGACGAGATGCGGGGAAAACTCGCGGCGATCGAGATGAAGCTGGAACAGTTCTTCCCGGAAGCGCTCGAAGAGATCCGCGGCAAGGCGGAAGGGGCGGAAGTCCCGCTTTCGACACTGCTGCTTCTGAATTCTCCCGAACTGCTGCTGAAAAAAGACGGCTGCACCACCGTCATCATGAAAGACAGCGAAGGCCGTCCGTTCCTGTCCCATAACGAGGACGAGGACGCTTTCTATAAAAACAATACGATGCTGGTGCGCTACAATTATCCGGATCACTGGATCATCGCCTACACCTGCGCGGAAAAGCTGCCCGGTTCCTGTTTCGGCTTCAACAGCCACGGGCTGCTCTTCTCCAGCAACTATCTATTCCCGGACAAGGTAGACGCGAGGAAGATATCACGCTATATATATGAATACGCTCTGCTGTCCTCCGACAGCGTCGCCGAAGTCCGCTCCCGTCTGGATAAGATGAGAGCCGCTTCGCCTTTCAGCTTCAACGTGATCGACACCGGGACCGGGGAAGCCTCCAACTTCGAGAAGGACCTCGACTGTTTTTACGAGACGGTGGTCACGACGCCTTACGGACGCTCCAACCACTTCCTGAAGAAAGAAGGGGAGGTCCGTTCCTCTCCCAGTTCGCTCTTCCGGGCTGCCTGGGCACAGACGGAAGTCAGCAGGCTCGATCCCGCTGATCTCGATATTGAGAAACTGCGTCAGGTCCTCTGTCACAACGAAAAAGACCATAACCGCTCCGTTTTGCTGAAGGGACAGAAGAACCGCACGGTCGTCAACTTCAGCTACAGCGGCACCGACGACAGCATCGTGATCCTGGATTATCTCGATCACGGCTGCGAATACCACTTCAATCTGCAGACACTGCTGAACAAATAAAACGCTATGAAAAAACTGCTTAAAAGACTGATAAAGATCGTTACGAGCCGGATGTTCATCATGTTCCTGATCGTCCTGGTCGAGTTCATCTGGCTGTGGTCGCTGTTCGCGCGCTTCCGTGCGCAGGCCGCCTGGATCGACACGGTGATCCGGGTCTTAAGCATGATCGTCATCCTGGTCATCCTAAAGCGCAGCAAGCATCTTTCCTCGGACATCATGTGGATCCTTCTCATCGCGGTCCTGCCGATCCCGGGAACGGTCTTTTATCTGGTCGCCGGCGCCGATATCCTCAGCAGCCGCACCTATCACGCGATCAATACCGAGATCCTCGCCGCAAGACCGCTGTACAAACAGGATCCGGAAGTTCTGGAAAAAGCCGGCAGCCTGGATCCTGCTCTGGCCGGGCAGTTTCACTATCTGTCCGCGGAAGCCGGTTTCCCGCTCTACGGAGGCACGGACGCGGACTATTTCCCGCTGGGCGATCTCGGTTTCCCCCAGATCCTGGAGGAGCTGTCCAAGGCGAGGACATTCATCTTTTTAGAGTATTTCATCGTCGGCAGCGGCTATGTCTGGGATTCGATCGTCGCGATCCTGGAGGAGAAGGTGAAGCAGGGCGTCGAGGTCCGGGTCATCTATGACGATATGGGTTCGATGAACACGCTTCCGCTGAACTACGCCAAGACGCTCGAAGCCAAGGGGATCAAGGCGATCGCCTTCAACCGCATCAGTCCGTTCGTGAACGTGGTCATGAACCACCGCGACCACCGCAAGATCCTGGTGATCGACGGCCATACAGCTTTCTCCGGCGGCATCAACCTGGCGGACGAGTACGTTAACCGCAAGCGCCGTTTTGGCCACTGGAAAGACAATGTCATCAAGATCCGCGGCGACGCCGTCTGGTCGATGACTGTCATGTTCCTGACGATCTGGAACGCCGTCCGTCACGAAGACCCCGATTACACGGTCTTCCGCAACACCCGCACGGTGAAGAACAGCGGTTTTATCGCACCGTATTATGATACCCCGCTCGATGACGAGAACGTCGGCGAGCATGTTTACCTGAATATCCTCGGCCAGGCCAGGGAATACGTCTATATCATGACTCCGTACCTGATCATCGACACCGAGATGCTGTCGGCGCTGACGTTGGCGGCCAAGCGCGGCGTCAAGGTCAAACTGGTGCTCCCGGGCATCCCCGACAAGCGGATCGCCAACGAGACCACCAAGTCCTTCTACACCGAGCTGATCGATGAGGGCATCGAGATCTACGAATACACCCCGGGCTTCGTTCACTCCAAGATCTTTCTGTGTGACGACACCGTGGCAACTGTCGGAACGATCAACCTCGACTTCCGCAGTCTGTACCTGAATTTTGAGAACGGCGTCTATCTTTACCGCTGTGATGCGCTGAAGGATATCCGCAATGATTTTGAAACGACCTTCAAGGCCTGCAAGAAGATCAGTCGCGACGAGGCGGAAGTCGGCTACCTGCGGGAGCTGTTCCGTGCCGCTCTGCGGGTCATCGCTCCGGAAATGTAAAAAAGAATTGCGCTCTCTCTTTCGAAACCCATAAAATGATGATAAGGAAGGTCAATGCATATGGAGAAAGAATTTGCTGAAAACATGCCGAAACTCGGTTTCGGTCTGATGCGCCTCCCGCGTATCGACGAGAACACGATCGACGTCGAACAGACAAAGGTCATGGTCGACCGTTTCCTCGCCGCCGGAATGAAGTATTTTGACACCGCCTACGTCTATCCGGGATCCGAAGACGCGATCCGTGAGGCGCTGGTCAAACGCTATCCGCGCGAGAGCTACTATCTGGCAACAAAACTGAATTCCCGTGTCGCCAACACTGCGGAAGAGGCGAAAGCGCAGTTCGAGGAGAGCCTCCGCCGCACCGAAGCGCAGTATTTCGATTTCTATCTGCTGCATGCGATCGGCGAGTCCACGCTGCCAAAATACGACGAGTTCAAGATCTGGGATTTCGTCAAACAGCTCAAGGCGGAAGGGAAGATCAAACACTACGGTTTCTCGTTCCATCACACCCCGGAGGTTCTTGAACGCCTGCTGACGGAACATCCGGACGTCGAGTTCGTCCAGCTGCAGATCAACTATGCCGACTGGGAAGACCCGAAAGTCAACTCCGGCATCCTGTATGACATCTGCCGCCGTCACAACAAGCCGATCGTCGTTATGGAACCGGTCAAGGGCGGCACGCTTGCCAACCCGCCGGCTACCGTCCGCAAGATCCTGAACGAAGCGAACCCCGATGTCTCGCTGGCATCCTGGGCGATCCGCTATGTTGCCTCCAAGGAAGGCATCCTGGTCGTTCTGAGCGGTATGTCCAACGTCGAACAGATGGAGGACAACCTTTCCTTCATGAAAGAATTCAAGCCGCTGAGCGAAGAAGAGGCGAAGACGATCGAACGCTGCCAGAAGGTCTTCCGTTCCACGGACCAGATCCCCTGTACCGCCTGCCATTACTGCACACCGGGCTGCCCGATGCAGATCAATATCCCCGAGATTTTCGCGGCAATGAACCAGAATCTCGTCTTCGGCGAGCCGGAAAAAGCCAAAGAGATGTATGCGGAAGTGCTGGGAGCAGGAAGCGGACGCGCGTCCGACTGTATCGGCTGCCTGCAGTGCGAAGGTGCCTGCCCGCAGAAGATCGAGATCACATCCTGGCTCGGCAAGATCGCGGAATACATGGGCGAATAGGACCATACTAAGACATAACAAAAAACGATCCTTCGGGATCGTTTTTTCTTTCTCAGTGGACCAGTACTGAGCCGCCGATGAATTCGCGGATCAGCGAGTTGTTGGGTACGGCGCTGTCATCCTCCATCGGCACGAAGGCTTTCAGAAGCTGCAGCAGGCGCTGTGCTTCGCCGTAGGCAGGAGACTCGTCCGTGATCTGCTTCAGCAGTCTGGACGCGTAGCGCTTGTTTACCGACGGTTCGTAGATACAGCAGGAATTGAAGTATTCATCCGCCAGTTCGGTGTAGGGGAAGATATTGACCTCTTCGCCGTCACGCACCGATTTCCAGCGCAGCAGTGTCTCTTCAGCGGTATGATCGCGGAACTGGTTGTCACGGATGATGCGGCGCAGACAGCGCAGATCGGAGTTGGGAATACGGTTGTAGATATCGATACGGACCTGGATCAGCGGACTGATGTAGATCTTATACTTTTCGCTGTCGTCGATGCCCTCGGTCAGCTGCGGGTTCAGTCCGTGGATGCCTTCGATGACGATCGGCTGGCTGGAGTCGATGGCGGTGACTCTCTGTCCGAACACCTTGCGGTGGAGCTTGAAGTCAAAGGTCGGCAGATCGACCTTATGTCCCTGCAGCAGCTCGTTCATATTGGAAGTGAAGAGCTCTGTATCGACCGCGCGGATGCTTTCCCAGTCTTTTTCCCCGTTTTCGAGAAGCGGCGTTTCATCGTCATCATGGAAATAGTCGTCGGTGCCGAGATACAGCGGACGCAGACCGATGACACGCAGCTGAATGCATAAGCGTTTCGCAAAACTTGTCTTTCCGGAGGAGGACGGGCCGGCGATCAGGATGATGCGCTTGTTTTTGATCTTGATCGCCTGGGCGATCTCGGCGATCCTCTTCTCGTGCAGGGCTTCGGACATCAGGATGAGGTCTTCGCTTTCGCCCGCACGGATCCGGTCGTTGAGGTCGCAGGCATAGTGGACGCCCATGATGCGGTCCCAGCGGGTCGCTTCGGAAAAGGCATTGTAGATCAGCGGCTGCTCTTCGAACGGCGGGATCTTTCCTCCGCTCCGGGAAGAGGGATAGCGCAGGATGATCGCGTTCTTATAGCGGACGCATTCAAAAAGCTTCAGATAGCCGGTCGAGGGGACCATCGGGAAATAGAACGACTGTTTCTCGTCTTCGAGCTGATAGATATAGGCGGAGTCGACTTCCTCGGAACTGAGAACGAGATCGAGCTGTTCGCTGCGCTCATTCTCCTTCAGGAACCTGATCAGTTCCTCGCGGCCGACTTTCCGGCTTCTGATCGGCAGGTCGAGCGCGACCAGCTCCTTCATCCGGGCGGTGATCTTTTGCAGATCCTCTTCGGAGACCGTTACCTTGCGGACCTTGGTCAGCAGGCCGTTGTTCAGGGTATTGGCGATACGGACCGGGATATCGGTCCCCAGAATGTCATGGACCGCCTTGATGTACAGGAAGCAGAGGGAGGTCTGGTAAGCCAGCGATCCCATCGGGTCGTTCATGCCGCAGAGGGTGATCTCGTCGCCGTCTTCGGCAAAGTCGGTCAGACCGTGCTTATGGTTGCCGATGCGGCAGGAATAGATGTTTTCCGGCATCTTTCCTGCAGCATCTTTTACCAGCTGTTCGATACTGGTATGTTCACGGAACGCGCATTCACAAAGCGGCGTGCCGTCTTTGTTAAAGATCTTGATCATATGTTGTTACCTTCTTGAAAGAATATTATACTTCCGGAGCACACATTTTAACAAGTTTACATCCGTCATGATAGAATGGAAAAAGAAGTGAGGGAAAACAGAAGATGAAGATCGTTTTACTTGAACCGCTCGGCATTTCGCCGGAACGTCTGGCAGAGCTCAAAAGACCTTTCGAAGAGGAAGGACATGTTTTCGCGGATTTCGCCCGCAGCACCGATACGGAAGTCCTGAAACAGGAAGCCGGTGACGCGGATGCCGTCATCCTGGCGAACATGCCGTTCAAAGGAGAGGTCATCGAAGCCTGCGGCAATCTGAAATACATCGACATCGCCTTTACCGGCGTTGACCACGTTGATATCAAAGCCGCAGCCGCCAAGGGCATTGCTGTCAGCAACGCCAGCGGGTATTCCACCGAGGCTGTCGCTGAGCTCAGTGTCGGCCTGACGCTCTCGCTGCTCCGCTATGTCAAGGAGACCGAAGCGCTCTGCCGCGCCGGCGCCGCGAAAGGCAGCTACATGGGAACCGAGATCAAAGGCAAGACTGTCGGCATCATCGGTCTCGGCAACATCGGCGGCCGTTCCGCCGAACTCTATCACGCTTTCGGCGCGGAAGTCCTGGCTTACAGCCGCAGCTTCCACGCGAACGCTCCGGAATACGTACAGCAGGTCAGCCTGGACGAACTGCTCGGCCGTTCCGACATCGTCGTGCTGCACTGCCCGATCAACGACCAGTCCCGCGGCATGATCAACAAGGAGACCATCGCCAAGATGAAGGACGGCGCGATCCTGATCAACGTCGCCAGAGGCCCGGTCGTCGTGGACCAGGATCTCTATGACGCACTGGAGAGCGGCAAACTCGCCGGTGCCGGCCTGGACGTTTTCGACAAGGAACCGCCGCTTCCGGAAGATCATATCCTGCTGAAGGCGAAGAACACGATCGTCGTTCCGCATATCGGTTTCTTCACCAAGGAGGCCATGGCCATCCGGGCGGATATCGTTTTCGACAATCTGCGCAGCTGGCTGGACGGCGACCACAAAAACAAGATCCTCTAAGAGCTTGCAAAAGCTCTTTTTCTTTTGTTTCCCGTCCGCGAAAGATTATGATATAAAGGATGAATATGACGGAAGAAGAGCTGGAAAGAGCCGAATACGAGGCGGATACCCGTTTCATGATCCGGGTGACCTGGCTGCTGATGAGCCTGGCCGCGTTGGTCTTTTTCGTCGTTTTCGTGACCTTCGGTCTTTTCCCGCTGCTCTGGTGCCTGAGCCTGGCTTTTCTTCTTCTGGTGCTGGTCCTCTATTCGCTGAAACGCTCGTTCCGGCGCCGTCCGGGCGCTTTTCCGGGCGTCGTCAATATCCTGCTGACTGTTTTCCTGCTGGTCTGCTCGGTCTATCTGCCGGTCCTGAACAGCCGCATCCACGGTCTGTTCTCGCCTTCGCAGAAAACGATCATCGGCTTCTACGCTTTGAAAGACAGTTACCGGGCGGAACGTGGATATTCTGCGCTCCCTTCCTATGATATCACTGCCCTGCAGCAGGAGATCTTCCTGACCCAGAACGACGTTACCCCGCTGGCGGTACAGCAGGGGATCGGGACGATGTGCGCGGAGACCGGTCTCAGCGAACCGGAGACACTGGAGCTTTCCAGCCTTGAACAGGCAGTCAATGCCTTTTACGGCGACCGCGGCCAGGTGCTCGTGCTCAACGACGCCTATGTCCCGCTGATCGCCGACAGCGAAGCCTTTTCGGATTTCGCAGAGGTCAGTGAACTGATCTACAGCGTGACGGTCGAGGAAGACCAGTCGCTTGGCAGCGGCACGAAGGATATGGACAGGAACAGCTTCTCCGTCTTTCTGGCCGGCTCGGATACCCGCAGCGGTCTTCTGAGCACGGCGGGACGTTTTGACGTCAATATGCTGGTGACGGTCAATCCGCAGACGAAGCGGATCCTGATCGTTTCCATCCCCCGTGACCTGTACGTGCCCAACCCCTGGCTGGGACAGGAAAAAGACAAGCTGACCCATCTCGGCATCTACGGGGTCGGCAATACGATGGAGGAACTGGAAGATCTTTTCGGGACGGAGATCGACAACTACATGATCGTGAACTTCAGTTCCTTCAAGAAGATCGTCGACAGCCTGGGCGGCATCCGGATCGAGAATCCCTATGCCTTCGAGGCGACCGAGGCCGGCATTCCGACCGGCTACTACTTCGAGGAAGGGGAACTGACTTTAAACGGCGACGAGGCGCTTGCCTATGTGCGCGAGCGCTATACGCTTCCGGACGGAGACTTCGGCAGAAACATGCACCAGACGCTCGTGCTGAACGCGATCCTCGACAAGATGATGTCTTCCGCCGTGCTGATGAAGGCGGAACGGCTGCTGCGCGACCTGCAGGGCTCGTTCCTGACCAACGTCGCGGTCAGGGAGATGTACGGGCTGATCCGTATGCAGCTGGGCAGTTCCGCCGGCTGGCAGATCGAAACGGTCCGTCTGACCGGCGAAGTCGGATCGGCTGTCTGCGCTTCCGGTGGAGCGCGTCTTTCCGTTGTCTTCCCGGATTATGATACAATCACAGAGGCTGCGGCGAAGATCGCCGCGCTCAAAGCCGGGGAACCGGCGGAATAAAAAGAAAGACCGGGCGACCGGTGACGATAAGGAGCAAGCATGCTGGATATACTGATCGATGCGATATTTGACTGTCTGAAGATCCTGCCGTTTCTGTTTGCGGCGTATCTTTTTATGGAATTCCTGGAACAGAAGACCGAAGACGGGGCAGGGGAAATGACCCGCCGGGCCGGGAGGCTCGGTCCTTTTATCGGCGGCCTTCTGGGCATCGTTCCCCAGTGCGGCTTTTCTTCGGCCGCTTCGAACCTGTTTGCCGGCCGGGTCATCAGTTTCGGCACGCTGCTCGCGGTCTATCTCTCCACGAGCGACGAGATGCTGCCGCTGTTTCTGTCCCACGGTCTGCCGCTGAAGCGGATCCTTCCGATCCTGCTGCTGAAGGCGGTCGTGGCGATGTCGGCCGGTTTTCTGGCGGACGCTTTCCTTTCACTGAAACGCAACCGCGATGAATCCTTCCGGATCGAGGAACTATGTGAGCAGGAGAACTGCCACTGCGAGGAAGACGGCAATATCTTCAAGGCGGCGCTGGTGCATACGCTGAAGATCATCGCGTTCGTCTTCGTGATCACCCTGATCCTGAATTTCCTGGTGGAGACAGTCGGGGAGGAGACGGTCGCCGCTTTCTTGGGAGACCGTATCGTTCTCGGTCATCTTCTGGCTGCGCTGATCGGTCTGATCCCGAACTGCGCCGCTTCGATCGTGATCAGTGAGCTCTATCTGCAGTCGCTGATCTCCTTCGGCATGATGATGAGCGGCCTCTTTGTCAGCGCCGGGGTCGGTCTCTTGGTGCTCTTCCGGGTCAATCATCACCGCAAAGAGAACCTGCAGGTCGTCCTGACGCTTTATGCGGTCGGCGCTGCCGCCGGTCTGCTTTTCGATCTTCTGGGGATCGTGATCTGAGGAAGATCCGCAGGGAAAGAGCGGCTGTTTATATCCTTACAAAAAGCAACTGAAAAGCCCGGGACGGAGGATCCTCCTTCCGGGCTTTTTATGCGGTCTTTCTGGTTATTTTTTTGCGTTTTTTCCGCAATTCCGCAAGCAGAAAAGATGTAAAAATGTTATAATGTTAACAAGGTTAATTCAATATGTTCAAGATTCACGAAGTAGTCATGCACAATACCCTAGGTATTTGCGAGATTCAGGGAATCGAACGTAGATCGATCGTAGGCAGACCCGCAAGTGAGTATTACATACTCCATTCACTCTACGACGAGGATAATACTGCATGTGTTCCGGTAGAGGGCTGTGAGCGTCTGATGCGTTTTCCTATGACGAAAAATGAGATCGTTTCTCTGATCAAGGAAATGCCAAACCTATGCTGCGACTGGATCGAAGAGACCAGAGCCCGCAAGGACAGCTATACCCAGACGATACGTGAAGGCGATCCGTATAAACTGGTGGCCATGATCCGTTCGCTTTATCTCAAGGATGAGGAACGCAAAAAAGTCGGCAAGCGGATCAACGACGCGGATGCCCGCCAGCAGGCGCAGGCGGTCAAGATCCTCCACCAGGAATTCGCCTATGGTCTGGGGATCAAACCCAGCGAAGTGAATACGGTTGTCCACGATTATCTGGATGGCAGAAAGCGATAGCAGGACCCGTATCAGACAGCCGCAAATTCTGCTTTTCCAAAGCCGGATCCGGATGTTTTTTCTGTACCGCAGCAATGCGGTTTTTTGTTTTGAACACGCAGGGCGCGCTCCGCCGGCGCTATTGCGGGCAGGCAGAGCAGGAATTATAATATAAGTAGAAATAAATATTTCATTACAGAAACATCATCCAGAAACGCTCGTACCATCTTCCGGTACCATTCGCACCATCTTCAGCACCAATTCCATCGATCCAAACAATCGCATCGGTATTTGTTTTTTTGTTTTTTTGGATCTGTCAAAAGGAGGAGACCACAAATGAACAACACAACCGCACCATTCCGTCCTGTCACAGCGATCACGATGGGGGATCCGGCCGGCATCGGTCCGGAGATCGTCGTCGGCACGATGCTGGATCCGTCCATCATCGAATGCTGCAAGCCGTTCGTCATCGGTTCCGCAGCAATGCTGGAGAGGGCGGCCGAAGTCCTCGGGAAGAAGATCACCGTACGCAAGATCAGCGATCCCGAAGAAGCACTGTTCGAATACGGTCAGATCGACGTTCTTGAGACCGGCGATTATGATACCGACTCGATCAAGTGGGGTGAAGTCCAGCCGCTTGCCGGTCAGATGGCGGTCGACTTCATCATGAAATCGATCGAGCTGGGACTTGCCGGCAAAGTCGATGCCGTATCCACGGCTCCGATCAACAAGCAGTCGATCAAGCTTGTCGGTGTCAAGGAGCCCGGTCATACCGAGATCTATCAGAACGCTACCAATTCGCCGTATGCTTTGACGATGTTCTCCTGCCATAAGCTGAGAGTCTTCTTCGTCAGCCGCCATATGTCGCTGATCGACGCTGTTCATTACGCAACCAAGGACGTCGTCCTCGACTGTGTCCGCAATATCAACAAGGAACTCAAGGGCGTCGGCATCGACGAACCGGTCATCGCGGTCGCCGGCATCAACCCGCACAACGGTGACAACGGTCTTTTCGGTACAGAAGAGATCACCGAGCTTTTCCCGGCAGTGGAAGCTGCTCAGGCCGAAGGCATCAAGGCTGTCGGTCCGATCCCGGGAGACTCGATCTTCAATATCGGTAAATCCGGAAAATTCGACGCGATCCTGTCCATGTATCATGACCAGGGCCATATCGCCTGCAAGACGCTCGATTTCGACAAATCTGTCACGATCACCTGGGGTCTGCCGTTCATCCGCGGTTCTGTTGACCACGGCACCGCCTTCGATATCGCCGGCAAGGGCATCGCGAACTGCGTCAGCCTGATCGAATCGACCAAGGTCTGCGTGGAATATGCCGTCAAAAAACATCTGCGCGAAGCAGCCTGAGAGGTGACCATGCCACTGATCGGAGCTGTCGCCGATGATCTTACCGGCGCCACGACCACCGGTGTGCTTCTGGCCAGATCCAGAGCCCGGACCGCTGTCTTCTTCAACGAGAAGGCAGCTCTGAAAGCGGAAGGCGTTTCGGCGCTGGACGCGATCCTTATCAGTTCCAACTCCCGGCCGCTGCCCCCGGCGGAGGCAAAGGCCTATGTAACGGACGCAGCCGTCGCGCTGAAGAATATGGGCGTCCGTTATTTCTCGAAACGTATCGACACGACCCTGCGGGGAGGCATCGGTCACGAGATCGACGCCATGCTGGATGTGATCGGTGAAGACGCGGTCGCGGTCGTTGTACCGGCGATGCCGCAGTCCCGCCGCATCGTCGTCGGCGGCTATTCCGTTATCGATAACGTCGCCCTGATCCGCACCCCGGTCGCGCAGGATGTCCGCACCCCGGTCAAAGAGAACTATGTTCCGAAACTGCTTGCAGCGCAGACTTCCCGCAAAGTCGGGCTCGTCGCTCTGGGCACTGTCCTGCAGGGTGAAGACGCGATCCGGGAAGAACTGCAGAAGACCCGCGAGGGCGGGGCGGAAGTGATCGTCGTAGACGCGATCTCCATCGAGGACGTCGCCGCGATCGCCAAGGCCTGCGTTGCCCTGAACTGGAACGTGCTGGCGGTCGATCCGGGTCCGTTCACCGCCAAACTGGCACAGGCCCGCGGCCTGATCGGGGAAGAATCTCCCAATATTCCGACGGAAGCTCCTGCGGAAGGGAAAACCGTCCTGATCGCAGCCGGCAGCGCAACGCCGGTGACCAAGAAACAGATGGAAGTCCTCTGCACCGATGAACGCGTCAAGCGCATCAGCATCGACCCGATCCCGCTGATCAACGGCGGCGGCGAAGCGGAAGAAGCTATTGAGGAAGCGGCAGACAAAGCCTGCGGGTACCTTGGGGAAGAGGAACAGCCGCGGGCGATCCTGTTTGAAACGGCGCTTCACGGCACACTGCTGAATCTGGATGAGGAGGACGGCAAACGCGGCTATGTCAGAGGACAGAGCGCGAATATGATCAACGCCGGCCTCGGACGCATCGTCAGTTATGTTCTGAAACGGGTAGGCCGGGAAAAGATCGCCGGTCTCTACTGCACCGGCGGCGACACGATGGTCAACGTCTGCACGACACTCGGCGTGGAATGCATCGAAGTGATCGATTACGTTATTCCGCAGACCGACGTCGGACGTCTGATCGGCGCCTATGACGGCCTGCCGATCGTCGGCAAGGGCGGTCTGACCGGAACGAATTCCACAGCGATCGAGATCGTCGACCGTCTGATGCACGAAGCAACACGAAAATGATACGAGGATCAAATAAAGGAGAATCATGTCTGAAAAACCGAAATACACAAAAAGAGACGGAAGCCGCGACTTTCCGCTGATGGATAAGATCGCCGCTCTTCCGGGCGGACTTGTCATCGTACCGCTGGTCATCGCGGTCCTGATCGCCACCTTCTTCCCGCAGTTCTTCCAGATCGGCGGCTATGTCACAGCCCTGTTCTATGAAGGAAACTCCTGCATGATGGGTTTCTTCCTGATCGTCTGCGGTTCCATGATCGATATCAAGCAGGTCGGTATGCCGCTCTACAAGGGCGTTATCATGACCGGTACGAAATTCCTGCTCGGCGTCCTGGTCGGCGTGATCGTCGGCAAGATCTGCGGTCCGGCCGGATTCCTGGGCATCGCCCCGTTCGTTCTGATCGCGGCGATCACGAACTCCAACGGTTCGCTCTATATCTCGCTTTCATCCCAGTTCGGTAACGCGACCGATACCGGCGCGATCTCCGTCCTGTCGCTGAACGACGGCCCGTTCTTCACGCTGATCGCTCTCGGCGCGACCGGTCTTGCCAGCATCCCGCTGAAGTCCCTCGTCGCTGTTCTGATCCCGCTGCTGATCGGTTTTATCTGGGGTAACCTGGACGAGAAGTTCCGCGATACCTGTAAGACGGCGCAGCCGCTGGTCACCTTCTTCATGACGATCTCGATCGGCGCGAAGACAGACGTCAAGACCATCCTGACAGCCGGTGCTTCCGGTATCGTCCTCGGTCTGATCTCTGCCGCTACCGCTGTCCTGTTCTTCTTTGTCATCAACATGCTGCTGCCGAAGAAGGAGCGCAACGCGATGGGTGCCGCGATCGGTACGACCGCGCTGAACTCCGCCATGACTCCGGCTGCTGTCGCGGAAGCTGACCCGACCTATACTGAGATGGTCCCGATGGCGACCGCACAGTGTGCGACCGCTTCGATCATCACCCTGTTCCTGTGTCCGTTCATCACCGCTTCGTTTGACAAGTACATGATGAAGAACCAGAAGGGTATCTACAGTCCGGAAGGCTGGGCTTACGAGAAAGGTCAGAAGCTCACAGCGAAATAAACGCGCATGGAGCCTGAAACAAAACATCCGACAGAACAGGAGCCGGCAGCGCCGGCTCCTGCCTGTGAACGCATTACCGTAAAGATCACAGAGGAAACGCTGTTCGACTTTTTTCTGTATCACGCCTATTCGAAATTCAACGGATTCCTGCAGAACCTGCTCGGTTTCGCGGTGATCTTCATGGGCATCTGGTCCTTCGTGACCGGCAGAACGGGCGTGCCGGGAATGCTGCTGTATATCGTGATCGGCACCGCTTTTCTCGGTTATACGCCGTTCCTGCTCCGCCGCAGGGCAAAGGAAGCGATGAAAGAAGATCCGTATGCGCAGCCGATGGAGATCACTTTCGATGAAGAAAAAGGGATCACTGTCGAGCAGGCCGATTCAGCCAGACTGTATCCCTGGACGGAAGTTCGGAGAGCGGCCGTGACACCGAAAACGATCGCCGTCTATGTCGGCGATGAACAGGCGCTGATCATCCCCAAATGGGATTTCGGCGACCGCTTTGCGTCCTGTTAC
Organism: Erysipelotrichaceae bacterium; assembly: GCA_017533785.1. Taxonomy (GTDB): domain Bacteria; phylum Bacillota_I; class Bacilli_A; order Erysipelotrichales; family Erysipelotrichaceae; genus RGIG5669. The sequence continues at coordinate 20,088 of JAFWII010000015.1, forward strand.
CAGATCATTGCCCGCGGTCTGCGCAGCTCGCGTGTACCGAAAGATGCGAACAAAGGATCCTGAAGATCCCTGATGATCCAAAAACGAAAGCGAGACTCTCATGAGTCTCGTTTTTTCGGTTATGTTCATTAACCTGTGGGTAAATCCTTTCCCAGGGTTCAATAACCTGTGGGTACAGGGGTTTCATTATCCTGTGGGTTTCATAAGTTAGTGAAAGAAAAAAGGGATCTGCTCCTGCATATCGAAGTGCGGAGCCGGATCTCTTTTCATTTGTTTCAGTAATCCTTGTTTTGATCTTAATCAGGTCTGAATGAATGGGTTGCGAACTTGTTCAGAGAATAGATTATGCGGTTGCGGAATCTGTC
>JAFWII010000003.1 GCA_017533785.1 Erysipelotrichaceae bacterium
CGTTTATCAAATAAAGCTTTAAAGATCAGGAAGAAGTCTGTAAATGAAAAGGCGAAGGAATATAAATACTGAATAGAAAAAAGGACTGTTAAGTCCTTCGGGTACTCATTGTACCGGAGGGTTTCTTAACAGCCCCTTTTTATCTAATCAGATAAGCGGCTCCCCTTTCATGACCGCTTACCGCAATTAGCCCTTGATGCCGGTCTCGCCGCCAATACCGTTGATGAACCACTTCTGCGTAAATGCGAAGAGGACGAGCAGCGGAATGACGACGACCGCGGACGCAGCCATGACCAGCGCCCATTCGGTACCGTAGGCGCCGTCACGGATAAAGAAGGCACGCAGACCCTGGGAGACCAGGAAGTACTCGCTGCTCTTCGTGATCAGGGACGGCCACATGTAGTTGTTGTAAGTGGAGATGAAGTTCATCAGACCGAAGGTGATGAAGCTTGCCTTAGTCATCGGGCAGACGACTTCCCATAAAGCGCGCCAGTGCGAGGCGCCGTCCATACGGGCTGCCTCGACCAGACCTTTGGGGATCTGCATGAACGCCTGCCGCAGCAGGAAGATACCGAAGATACTGACCGTGCTCGAGATGATCAGGCCGCGGAAAGTATCGAGCATCTTCCAGTCCGCCAGGATGATGTAACTGGGGATATAGGTCGCCGCTACCGGCAGCATGTAGGTCGCCATGACGATCGCGAACAGGAACTTGTTCGTGCGGAATTTCAGGAAGACCAGCGCATATGCCAGCATCGCGCCGCTGACGATCTGCAAAGCGACGATGACGGTCGATACCCATGCGGAGTTGAAGATATAGCGCGGGATCGGGGAATCAAAGATGATGCTGGTGATGTTCGACCACTGCGGAACGGTCGGGAAGAAGATGTCTGTGTTCAGGATATCGGCTTTGGTCTTCAATGCGGAGACCATCATCCAGATAAACGGGAACGCCGTGAAGATGCTGGCGGTGCCAAGGATTAGCACTTTGCCAAGGATCGAGAGGATACGCACCGGAAGCGGCCGGTTGTCACTGTAACGTGTATTCATCGCTTATCCCCTTTCTATCAATAGTGGACCCATTTCTCGGATGCCTTGAACTGGATCAGCGAGAGACCGACTGTCAGCAGGATCATGACGACCGCGACGGCTGTAGCCTGTCCCATGTTGAATTCGTTGAAGCCGAGCTGGTAATACATGTAAAGAAGCGTTCGCGTGCTGCCTGCCGGACCGCCCTGGGTCAGGACCTGGATCTGGTCGTAAGCCTGCAGCGAATTGACCATCGTGATGATCGTCAGGAAGAACGTCGTCGGCGAGATCGAAGGCAGCGTGATGTCCACGAACTGTCTCCAACCGTATGCGCCGTCAAGAGCGCCGGCTTCATACAGTTCGCCCGGGACCTTTTCCAGCGCGGACAGATAGAAGATCATTGAATATCCGAGAGACTTCCAGATCGTGACGATGATGACACTGAGCATCGCCGTATCAGAGGATGCAATCCACTTCAACGGTGAGGCGCCCAGCACAGTCAGAATCGTATTCGCGATACCCCCGTCGGTCTTGTAGATCCAGGACCAGACGATCGAGATCGCGACGGTCGGAGTGATCCACGGGGAGAACAGGATGAATTTCAGGATGCCGCTGCCGCGGAAATTCTTGACCAGAAGCAGCGCCAGCACCAGTCCGAGGATGATCGTCGGAAGCAGTGTTCCGGCGGTAAAGACGAGCGTGTGCCAGAGAGCTTCATAGAAACGCGGGTTACGGAACAGTGAGAGATAGTTTTTCAGTCCGACGAGCTTGTAGGTCGGAGAGATATAGTCCCAGTTGGTGAAACTGAGATAGATCGTCCTCAGGATCGGATAGATCCAGAAAACGATCAGCGGGATCAGCGCCGGCAAGATGAACAGCAGGACTGTCGGCAGACTGTCATAGCGGCGCTTGAATTTTCTTTTTGCGCTCATCAGTTCGTGATCGTCCTTTCTGTTTCCGGATCAAAGATATGGAGCTTGTTTCCCTTTACCTTCAGGAAGACCTGCTTGCCGTGTTCCTGGCGTTCCGTCTGGTCCGTATTCATGATGATGCGATCCTCGCCGTCCTGGACGTAGATGATCGCATTGCTGCCGAGCAGCTCGAATACAGAGATCACGCCCTTGAAGGCGGCGTTCTCCTCATCGGTCAAAACGACATGCTCCGGACGGATGCCGCCGATGACTTTCTTGCCGATCCAGCCGCCTTCGCGGACTTTTGCGGCTTTGTCGGCAGTCAGCGGGATCGATCCATCTTTTGTCTTCAGGATCAGATACCCGTCATTCTGCTGGATCGTGCCTTCAAAGAAATTCATGGTCGGAGTGCCGATGAAACCGGCAACGAATTTGTTCTGCGGATAATTGAACAGGTTCGTCGGATTGTCGATCTGCATGATCTCGCCGTCTTTCATGACGACGATCTTGGTGCCCAGAGTCATGGCCTCCGTCTGGTCATGGGTGACATAGATGAAAGTCGTGTTCAGACGCTGATAGAGATCGGCGATCTCGACACGCATCTGACCGCGCAGCTTTGCGTCCAGGTTGGAGAGCGGTTCGTCCATCAGGAATGCCTTCGGATGACGGATGATCGCACGGCCCATGGCAACACGCTGCTTCTGGCCGCCGGATAACTGTCCCGGACGGCGGTCGAGCAGGTTTTCGAGACCGAGCGAAGCAGCGACTTCCTTGACGCGCTTGTCGATCTCGTCCTTCGGGACCTTCTTAATCTTTAAACTGTATGCGATGTTCTGGTATACAGTCATATGCGGATAAAGAGCGTAGTTCTGGAAAACCATCGCAATATCGCGGTCCTGCGGCGAAACGTCGTTGATGCGTTTGCCGTCTAAGTACAGATCTCCGTCGCTGATATCTTCCAGTCCGGCGATCATACGCAATGTTGTGGATTTTCCGCAACCGGAAGGTCCAACGAGAATCACAAATTCATTGTCTTTGATCTCCAGATTGATGTTTTTGACTGCCTGGAAACCATTTTCATACTCTTTGGTTACGTTCTTCAGGATAATTTCTGCCATGTGCCTACTCCTTCTAAGGGGCAGGAGCAGCCGCCGCGAAAAGGCTGCTCCTCGGGTTTGTATGTTAGTGGATTATTGAGCTAATGCTTCGTCGAGCGCGATCTGAGCGTTTGCGGCAGCCTCGTCAAGAGCTTCCTGCGCGGAGACGCCTTCGATCTCGATCTTTTCCGCTGCGATGTTCAGTTCGTTCAGGATTCTTCCGCCTGTCGGGTCGACCGGATAGATCGAAGCGTGTTCAGACTGAGCGAGCAGAACTCTTGCGACCGGGTTCTCTTCCAGGAACTTCTGGTATTCCGGAACTTCGGTAACGCGCTTGTTGGCAGCCGGGTAAGTCGTCAGCATCGTGTAGGCAGCCTGGTTTTCCGGGTTCGTCAGGAACTTGATGAACTCATAAGCGCCCTGCTGTTCTTCCGGAGTGTTGCCGGCCGGCATACAGAGCATCAGAGCCTGTGCCCACGGCATGGAGACGTTGCCTTCCCAGCCGAACTGTTCGAGCGGACGGATGACGTCGAAGTCAAAGTCAACGGAGTCGACCGGAGAACCGGTGTAACCTGCGGATCTGCCTTCGATGACATCATCGATGGTGTCATACCAGTAGACCCAGTCATCGATACCGTTCCAGTGGGTCTGCATGTACTTGTCGTCATGGATCCAGCCGCGGAAGCTTTCCCATACCTCGACCCATTCCGGAGTGTTGACAGTGACTGTCTTGCCGTCATCGGAGAGGACTTTAGCGCCGTTCGCGAAAGCTGCGTCGATCAGGTTCTTGCCGTCGCCGCCCATCGGTTCCCAGGCAAACTGATAGCCTGCTTCCTGGAACTTCGGTGCAACTGCTACGAGGTCCTGCCAGCTCTTGATGCTGTCGGGATCGACTCCTGCATCTTCGAATGCCTTGACGCTGTAGTAAGCGATCTGGATCGTGCCGTACCACGGACGAGCGAATGTAGCGCCGTCGGTGTGCTTGCCCTGGTCAGCATAGACAGCATAGAAATCGTCGGCATTGAAATCCGGGTCATTCTTCTGGAACTCATCGTAGGTAACGAGAGCACCCTTTTCATAGAGCTGTCTTGCCGGAGCGGTGTCCAGCAGTACGACGTCCGGTGCGTTCTTACCGGCGATCGCAGCCTGCAGGTTAGAGAATGTCTTTACGTAGTTCTCCTGCTGGATGGCTGTGACATGATACTTCGTCTGGGAGTTGTTGAAGTCTTCGATCTCTTTGTTGACAAGGTCCATAACGTTGTTGCCCTGTGCAAGCCAGAATTCGATTTCGACAACCTGATCAGACGTACTGTCGCCGCTCGGTGCCGGTGCCGGGGTGTTTCCGGAACCGCAGCCGGCTAAGAACAGTAACACCAATAAAGCCGCTAATAATTTTTTCATTCTTTTAACCTCCTTTTGTTTTGAATGAAAATGGAAGACTGTTTTTCGGTTTCCCTGAGCTGCTTCATCAGACTGACGCAGATCATCAGGATCACGATCCCGATCGGAAAGGCTGCAATGATCGAAACAGACTGCAGACTGTGGATCGAGTTCTGTGCAAATATCAAAGCGATCGGCAGCAGGATAAAGACCATGGACCAGAAGACGCGGATCCCTTTTCCGGGTTCCTGCTCGATCGGGAGTTTCTTATAGGAGTAATAGGAAATGACCATCGCCAGCGAATCGAATGTCGTGGCATAGAACGCGATCATCGTGATGACAAGAAGGATCAGACCGAGTGCCGGCAGCGGAAGTCCGTCGAATACACGGATGATGATCTCGGAATAGTGTCCGCCGTTTGCGATATAGCCGCTGATGTCGAGCCCATGCTTGAGCTGCTGCGCAAGACCGTAATTCCCGAGGATGATGAAAGAAAGGAATGTGCCTGCGAGGCCCCAGCCGTAACCGCCGAAGACCATGTTGCGGATCGTTCTGCCCCTGGAGATCGTACCGATGAAAAACGGTGTCGCGACGCACCAGACCATCCAGTATGCCCAGTAATAGACCGTCCAGTTCTGCGGGAAACTCGTCTCCCGGAGCGGATCCATCCAGGTCGCCATACCGATGAAATTCTGCACGAGGTTGCCGATGGCGCTGAAGCCGGTCTCAAGGATATAAACGGTCTCCCCGCCAAAAAGAAGCACATAAGCCAGAAGCGCGAAGAACAGATAGGAACAGACGAGCGCAAGCTTGGAGATCGCTTTCATTCCGATATACAGCACTACGGTATAGAGGACCGCGATAACGATCAGGATGGCGATCGCCAGAGCAGTCGAATCCGGGATACCGAACACACTGCTGAAGGCCGATGAGAGAAGCGGCGTCGTGACCGAGAACGTTGTTGCCGTGCCGGCGATCAGGGAAAAGATCGCAAGCAGATCGATGATCTTGCCGGGGACACCGTCGACCTTGTCGCCCAGCAGCGGGCGGCAGGCTTCAGAATACTTCTGCTTATGGGAACCGCGCACATGAAACATATAACCGAAGGCGACCGCCAGCGCGATATAGAAGCTCCAGGCGATCGGTCCCCAGTGGAACAGCGGGTAAGTCGAAGCCCAGCGCTGGATACCGCCAAGCTCATCGATATACGGTTCGCTGGCGTACAGAGCCCATTCGGTAAGCGAATAGAACAGGATATCGGCAGCCATTGTCGAAGTAAAGATCAAAGCGCCCCACTGAAAGTTTGAATACTGCGGTTTTTCAAGATTTCCGAAACGGATCTTTCCGTAACGCGACAGTCCGAGATACATCGTAAAAATGAACATTCCCAGACCCAGGACTGCGTAATAGAGGGAGAATCTGTCGCCCACGATATAGCGGATCCGCATCAGAAGGTCCTGCGATTCCTGCGGTCTGAGCGCAAAAAAGATGCACAGTGCAACGACTGAGAACAGCGGTACGATTATTGAAAACCAATCCATCCGAACAAGTGAATCCTGTTTATCTTCCATAGGGATGCTATTCAAATATCTCCGTCTGCTTAACTAATTCTCATTCTACTACAAAATGTAAGCGCTTCAAATAGTTATTGTTGTAACAAATCTAACAGAGGGGTTTTTCATCAGGACCGAATTATCTTTCTTTGTAGTACTTCAGGACCCTTGCCGGATCGTTGGTAATGACTGATGCCACTCCCAAACGGATGCAGGCTTCCACATCCTCTTCCTCATCCACGACCCAGACGTTCGAACGCAGGCCGAGACGTTTTGCCTCCGCCATCGGTTCGCCGGGCACGAACAGATTGAAGTAAGCCGGATTGATTGCCTTTGCGCCATGTGATTTTGCGTATGCCGGGAAATCGATCGTTCCGTCGAAATACAGGAAGCCGACGTCGAGAGACGGGTCGAGTTCAAGGAGATGCAGGCAGGTATAGTGATTGAAGGATGAATAGTTGATCCTGTCTTCCATGCCGAATTCCTTCACGAGCGCCAGGGTCTTCTCCTCGATCCCTTCATAAAACGGATAGCTTGTTTTTAATTCAATATCGATCGTTAGTCCGGTCGGCTTGATCAGTTCCAGAACTTCCCGAAGCGTCGGGATCGGCTGCGGACCGTATTCGGGGAACTGCTGGTTGAAGTCGAGCGCCTTCAGTTCGGCAAGCGTAAAGTCCTTCAGCCACCCTTTTCCGTTGCTGGTGCGGTCGATCGTCTCATCATGGCAGACGACGATCTCGCCGTCCTTCGTCAGCTGGATGTCCAGTTCCAGACCGTCAGCGCCGGCTTCGACAGCCTGCGAGAACGCGAGCAAAGTGTTTTCAGGTGCGGTGGCGCAGGATCCTCTGTGCGCCCAGACTAAAGGAAGTTTTTTCATATTTGATCTCCGATCTTTCGTTTTCATCTTAAGACGATTACCGGCAAAAACAAAGTCCGTATTTGTCTTGCATGCGTTCTTTTCGCAAAGTAGAATGAAATAGAACGGAAAGGACTCTGCCAAGAGTATGGACAAGATGAAATACAATATTACCATTATCGGTGCCGGCATCATCGGAAGTTCCATTGCATACTGTCTTTCCAAGTATGACTGCTCTATTTTAGTCGTCGACAAGGAAAACGATATCGCCAATGAAGTATCGATGGCAAACTCCGCCATCGTTCATGCCGGTCACGACCCGGAGGACGGAACGCTGAAGGCGCTGCTCAACGTTGAGGGCAACCGCATGTACCCGCAGCTGTGCGAGGATATCGGTGCCCGGATCCGCCACGTTGGCGCTTATACAGTCATGACCTCCCCGGAACAGCAGGCAACTATGGACGCCCTGATCAAACGCGCGGAAGAACGCAACATCCCGTACGAAGTTCTGACAGCAGAAGAAGCAAGAAAGGAAGAACCGAATCTCGCAGATGACGTGATCAAGGTCCTCTCGCTTCCCTCCACAGCGATCATCATCCCCTGGGAAGTTGCCCTGAAACAGATGCAGGTCGCGGTCCTCAACGGAACGGAAGTCAAACTGAACTGTGAGGTAAAGGCGATCCGCAAGAACGAAAACGGGTATGTGCTGGAAACCAGCCAGGGCGAGATCGAGACAGAATATGTCATCAACTGCGCCGGTCTTTATGCGGACCGCATCGCCAATATGATCGCACCGCTGGATATCCACACCAATCCGCGCCGCGGCGAATACTTCGTTCTCAGCCATGACGCGAAGGATTTCGTCCATCATATCGTTTATCCGATCCCGACAGACAAAGGCAAAGGCATCCTGGCTGTGCCGACTGTCGATGAGAATATCCTGCTCGGACCGAATGCCGAAGAGACCGGAAGCTGTGAAGCGATCAACACGACCAGCAGTGGACTGGGTTATATCCGTCAGGAACTGGCCCGCAGCGTGAAGAACGTCCCCTTCCATCATACGATCCGCACTTTTGCCGGACTTCGTCCGTCGATCTCCACAAAGGATTTCTATATCAAAAAAGCCGAGGGCGAGGAAAACTTCCTCAACCTGTTGGGCATCGATTCGCCCGGTATCGCATCCGCCCCGGCGATCGCACGCTATGTGGATGACCTGCTGAAACTTCCTTACGAAGTAAAAGCATCCTATGAAACGAAGAATCCTTACCGTTTCAACTTCCAGGATCTCACTCCGGAAGAAAAAGACGCCTATATCAAGGAACATCCGGCTTACGGCAACATCGTCTGCCGCTGCGAGCAGATCTCCGAAGGCGAGATCATCCAGAGCATTCACGAGGTGCTCGGCGCCCATTCGATCAAGAGCGTCAAGAAACGTGTACGTCCGGGCATGGGCAAATGCCAGGGCGGCTTCTGTCAACCGCTTGTGCTCGAGATTCTCGCCAGAGAGCTGAAGGTCCGTCCGGAAGATGTCCTGTACGACCAGATCGGCTCCAATGTCGTTCTTGACTGGAAAGGAGGCAACGGCAATGCGTAAAGTCCAGTGTGTGATCATCGGCGGCGGCTCTGCCGGTCTCGCGGCAGCCGTTGAACTGAAGAAAAACGGGATCGATGATCTGCTGATCCTCGAAAAAGGCCCGGAACCGGGCGGCATCCTGAACCAGTGCATCCATAATGGTTTCGGTCTGCATGAATTCAAGGAAGAGCTTTCCGGTCCTGCCTATGCGGAGCGTTTCGCCGATCAGGCAAAAGAGCTCGGCATCCCGATCGAATGCAATACGACCGTTACCGCTTTCTATCCGGATAAAACGATCGAAGTCTCCAACAGCAGCGGCTACGAGATCATCCAGGCAGAGGCTGTCGTGCTCGCGATGGGCTGTCAGGAAAGAACTGCCGGCCAGATCCAGATCCCGGGCATGCGCCCGCAGGGCGTTTACACAGCCGGTACTGCTCAGCGTTATGTCAATATCGATGGTTACTCGATCGGCAAGCGCGTGTTCATCCTCGGCTCCGGTGATATCGGTCTGATCATGGCCAGACGTATGACCCTGGAAGGCGCCAAGGTCCTCGGCATCGCCGAGCTCATGCCCTACTCCAACGGTCTGCAGCGTAACATCGTCCAGTGTCTGAAAGACTACGGCATCCCGCTCTACCTGTCCCATACCGTTACCAACATCGAAGGATTCCCGCGTCTGAACAAAGTCACGATCACAGAGGTCGACGCCAACCGCCGTCCCATCCCGGGAACGGAAAAAGTCTTCGAAGTCGATACCCTGCTGCTCTCTGTCGGTCTTGTCCCCGACAACACCCTGACTGTAGAAGCCGGCATTCAGCTTGACCCGCGAACCAGAGGTGTCGAAGTCAATGAATACTGCGAATCCCCGATGCCGGGCGTTTTCGCAGCAGGAAACGTCCTCCATGTTCATGACCTCGTCGACTATGTCACCGCCGAAGGCCGTAAAGCCGGACGCGGCGCGGCGAAATATCTTAAGGGAGAGCTGAAGGAACGCGGTGGCTTCCCGACCAAAGCCGGTAACGGCGTCGGCTATGTCCTTCCGCAGCGTGTCGATTATCCGAAAGAGGATCCTACCGTTGAATTCTCCTTCCGCGTACGCACACCGTATAAGAACGCGAAGATCGTCGTACGCGACGGTGACACCGTTCTAAAAGAGATCAAAAAACCGGCACTGCTGCCGGCGGAAATGGAGAAAGTCATTCTCCCGAACAACGTTCTTGCGAATATCAGGAATGAGCTGACCATCGAGGTCAAGGAGGCAGAATAATGGAATTAACCTGTATCGTATGCCCGCGCGGCTGCACGATCTCCTACGATGTCGTGAACGGTGAAGCGGTCAATATCACCGGCAACTCCTGCCCGAGAGGAAAGGTCTACTGTGAGACTGAGATCAAGGCGCCGACCAGAATGCTGACATCGACGGTTCCGGTGATCGGCGGTCATTACCACCAGCTTCCGGTCATCACCTCTGCCCCGATCCCGAAGGAAAAGATCTTTGATGTCATGGATGCGATCCACAGCACGAGCGTTACCGCACCGGTCAAGGTCGGCGATGTGATCATCGCGGACGTTGCCGGCACGGGGATCGATATCCTCGCTTCCAGATCGATGAACTAAAACAATGAAGTGAACCCCTAAAGTTGGACCAACCAATAATAGGAGGTTCACTTTTTCTATGAAGTACAGTAAGGAATTCAAACTGGAGTGTGTCAGGAAGTATATGGAAGGAGTCTATATTGAGGCGCCTCCCGGTTTCAAGAG
>JAFWII010000016.1 GCA_017533785.1 Erysipelotrichaceae bacterium
AGCTCAAAGAGAAAGGTATTCTTCAATCCTTCTCCAGAAAAGGCAACTGTATGGACAACTCCTTAATGGAGAACTTCTTCGGGATCATGAAGAACGAGATGTATTACGATCATAAATTCAGTTCCCTTGAAGAGTTGAGGACAGCTATGGAGGAGTATATCCTCTACTACAACACAGAAAGGATCAATATCAAAAGAAAAGGACTGTCGCCTTTACAGTTCAGGCAGCAATCCTTATCTCAAATACAGTTAAATAGTTAAGTCCAACTTTAGGGGTGCACTACACAAACCGGGCTTTTTCTTTACTCTTTATTCTCTTTCAGTTCGCGGAAGCGGGCTTCCATCGTCGGGGAATTTTTCGTCAGTTTCTTGATCGAAAGATCCTGGACCTTATCGTTGGCCAGGCGCAGATTGCGGTCAGACGACAGCAATGCGTCCTTGATCTTATTCAGATGATCGATTGACTTGTCGATCTCTGCGATGGCGTCGCCGAATTTCCTGGAGGCACGTTCATAGTTCTGCCCGAAGGCGCTCTTGAAATGTTCCATGTTCTCCTCGAAATTCGAGATATCGATGTTCTGGTTGCGGATCATGACCAGTTCCTTTTTGTATTCCACTGTATTCAGCGCGGCGTTCCGCAGCATCGTGATGATCGGGATAAAGAACTGCGGCCGGACGACGTACATCTTGGGATAGCGGTGGGAAACATCCACGATCCCGCCGTTATAGAGCTCGCTTTCAGACTCAAGCAGCGTGACCAGAACAGCATATTCGCAGTTCTTCTCGCGGCGGTCCTTATCGAGTTCCTTGAAAAAGTCTTCATTCTTGTGTTTCGTTGCGGTCGTATCGTTCTCATTCTTCATCTCGAACATGATCGACAGGAATTCGTTTCCCTCGTCGTCATAGTCGCGGTAGATGAAATCCCCTTTCGATCCGCTCTCCTTTGAGATAACGTTGTCTTTTTCGAATACGGCGCGCGGGAACAGCGGACGAAGTTTGTTGAACTCCGCCGAGCAGTGCGCCTCCAGCGATTCGCCGACGAGTTTCGTCGACTGTTTCGCCTTGAAGTCCTTATAGAACGCAACCTCGTCATCCTTGGCTTTAAGCTGGATATCGAACTGGCTGCGGGAAGTGATCAGCTGGTTATTGAGCTCGGCGATCTGTTTTTCCTTTTCATTGACGGCCTTGCTGACAGCAAGCTCATTCTCCGCCTCTTTCGCCTTCAATTGCTGACGGAGTTTTTCAAGCTCCAGTTCTTTTTCCGCCGCTGCCTTTTCCTGTTCGGCTTTCAGATGCGCGATCAGCAGATCCTTCTGGCTCAGCTGTTCCATATAAGAAGAAGCCGTCTGCGCGGCTGCCAGTTTCAGCTTGTCATTCAGCTGATCGGTAAACTCTTTTTCTTTCTGACGGATGTCCTTGCGATACTCTTCGTTCTTGATCTGGGCAACGATCGAATCGTACTGGGATTCATCGATCTGAAAGACTGTCCCGCAGTTCGGGCAGCGGATCTCTTTAGTGCTCATATCTTTACCTCCAATATCCAGGAATAAGATCGTTTATCGATACAAAAGGAATGCGGCGACTGTCTGCGCCAGCATCAGCAAAACTGCAAGCAAAACGCTGGGCGTCGTAAAGAAAAGACGCAGTGTATAGCCGAGATTCCGCTGACGGCTGACATAGACGCGTTTGAACTTGCGCACAAGCAGGATATAGACGCTGCACAGATACAGCATTCCTACCACGGCAAAGATCACCCAGTTGTATTTTTCCGGCAGGAACGTGCTTCCCAAAAACAGCGCGTTGACCGTGATATGGATACTGAGACCCGGCAGGATACTGTGATAACGCAGGGTCAGCAGCGAAAAACAGACAGAAAGCAGAAAAGCCGGGATCAGTTCCGGAAGCGAAGTGTGCATAAAAGCATAAAGCAGCGCAACAGTCAGGATCCCGAAACGGTTGCCGTAACGGCCAAGGTCACGCAGCAGAACACCGCGGAAGACAAATTCCTCGATCAGCGGTGTCACACCGACGAACAGGAAAACGAACAGCGGTTCGTGCAGGTAGTGCGTCGGCTGCACCATTCCGATCGGGGCAACGAACGCATCTGTAAAACCAAGCGGGTTCAAAACCATCGAGGAAACGAAGATCCCGATGAATACGACCGATGTGATCAGGATCGTATCGACCAGATATTCAGCAAAGGAAAAGCGGCTGGGACGGACGAAGTCCCGGTAGCGCACTCCGTTCACCTTTGCGTAGATAAAAAAGATCAGCATGGCGGAAAGCACATAGATCAGATAAAAGATGCCCAGCACGACCGGTCTTCCGTCGCTTCCGGACAAGGGAGAACCCGTGACCTGGAGATAACGCGTCAACAGTGCTGGGAAATAGGTCACGATCAGAATATAGATCACCAGCAAAAGGCCGGATGTAAAAAAACGGCGCCTGGCAGTTCCTGTGCTGATCCTTTTTCCTTTTTTACGATTGCTCACTCTATAATTATATAGCCTTTTACACCTTTTTTGATTAGAATTCACTTTCAGTTCACATTGACTTCTATAATAGTAATCGAAGCGCAAGAATATACCGCTATGCCCGCACAGTATATCCTCGATGAATTGCGGGCTGGAAAGGAATTCAGACAGAACAGTGTCTGATCGGTTAAGAATATGAAGAAGTTTTTAAAAGTAGTCTTGGTTTTCCTGATCGCCTTTGTCGGCGGTCTGGCAGGTTCCTACAGTTATGACCGTTTTCTGTCCGGCAGCAGCAAACCGGCAGATGCGACCCAGAGCCTTGCGGCTACCCAGGAGGTAAACTACGTCGTTAAGGAGAGCTCCGATCTGAAGACCGCCATCAAAAAAGCTTACGGTACGGTCGTCATGATCCAAACGACAATCGCCTCGAACAATCCGTTTTATCAGGATGCAGGCACAGCGCTAGGTTCCGGTGTCGTTATATCGGACGACGGTTATATCATCACCAATCACCACGTGATCAAAAACGCCGAAAGCGTCACCGTAACGGCTGCGGACGGAACAGAATATCCGGCAAAAGTGATCGGCTCGGATGTAAAAACAGACCTGGCGGTCATCAAGGTCGAAGCCAGCGGGCTGCAGTACGCGGTCCTCGCCGATTCCGATCAGGTCGAGATCGGAGATGACGCGATCGCCATCGGCAACCCTCTGGGCGAAGGCATCAGCGTATCCAACGGAATCATCTCCGCAAAAGACAAGATGGTAACGATCTCCAAGCAGACGATGTACCTCTTCCAGACGAACGCAGCCATCAACGAAGGCAACAGCGGCGGAGGTCTCTTCGATATCAACGGGGATCTGATCGGTGTCGTCAATGCCAAGAGCAATTCCAATTTCGTTGTCGGCAGTGTCGAGGGACTCGGATTTGCCATTCCGAGCAACACCGTTGCCAAAGTCGCCAAAGAACTGATCGAGAACGGCTATGTCCGTGACCGGGCAACGATGGGCGTTATACTTTCGGACGTCGAGCAGGATACCGCACAGTACAAGAAAGGCGTTTATATCACCGGGATCGTCGAGGGCAGCGCCGCTGAAAAAGCAGAACTGCAGATGTATGACCGGATCGTTGAATTCGACGGCACGGAAGTCAGCTCCTACGCGGAGATCAACCGTCTGATCCTGCAGCACAGTATCGGTGACAAAGTTACAGTCAAAGTCGAGCGCGACAACCGGGAGATCACTGTTACGATGACTCTTCAGGAAGCAACTCAGAACTGATCAAAATAAAGCGCCAGCTCCGCGTTCCGGAGCCGCGCTTTTTCTTTTGCGCACAAAAAAAGAACCGGCGGACCGGTTCTTTTTCGTATTATTCTTTTTCTTCGAGCTGTGCTTTTCTCGAAGCGATGACTGCATCCGCGATGTTCTGCGGAGCCGGTTCATAACGACCGAATTCTACATGATAGGTGCCGCGGCCCTGCGTCATGGAGCGGAGTTCTGTCGCATAGCGCATCATTTCCGCCATCGGTACTTCGACGTCGACGACGATCTCATGTTCCGGAGTTACCTCGCTGCCCATGATGATGCCGCGGCGCTTGGAGAAGTCGCCGATGATCGCGCCGGTGTATTCTTCCGGAGCGACAACAGTTGCCTTGACGATCGGTTCAAGCAGGATCGGTTTCGCCTTCGGCATACCAGCCTTGTAAGCAATGCGGGCAGCGGACTTGAAGGCGATTTCCTTGGAGTCTACCGGATGGTAGGATCCATCGTACAGAGTAGCCTTGACGCCGACAACTTTATAACCGGCGAGAACACCCGATTTCATGCATTCACGGAGTCCGTCTTCGACTGCCGGGAAGTACTGTCTCGGAACGGCGCCGCCGAAGACTTCTTCCTCAAAGACCATTTCATCGCTGTCACAGGGTTCGAAACGGATCCATACGTCACCGTACTGGCCGGCGCCGCCGGACTGTTTCTTATGCTTGCCCTGAACTTCCGCTTTGCCGCGGATGGTCTCACGGTACTGAACGGTCGGTTCTGCGGTTAGAACTTCGACCTTGTATTTGTTCTTCAATTTGGAGAGAACGACGTCGATCTGCTGATCGCCGACTGCGTACAGGATCTGTTCGTTGGTCTCGGCGTTCTTCTCAAGACGGAGACTCTTGTCTTCTTCCAGGATCTTCTGGAGAGCGAAGGACATCTTGTCTTCATCCGCCTTTGTCTTCGGCATGATAGCAACACCCAGCATCGGTTCCGGGAAGTTGATGTCCGGGAAGATGACCGGATTGTCTTCATCGCACAGTGTATCGTTCGTCTCAGTGACAGCAAGCTTCGTTACACAGCCAAGGTCGCCGGTAAAGAGTTTGCCGACAGCTTCCTGTTTGCTGCCTTTTACAACGTAGATCTGGGAGATCTTTTCTGTATCTTCCTTCTTGGTGTTGTATACGACGGAATCGCTGGTCAGGACACCGCTCATGATCTTGATATAGGAGATCTTGCCGACGAACGGGTCGACAACGGTCTTGTAGACGAGCGAGGAGAACTTCTCTTCGCCGTTGGTCTCCAGAATGACATCCTTGCCGGACGGATCCTTTGCGGTGATCGTGCCCTTCTCGGCATAGTTCGGGAAGTATTCGGTGACGAGGTCGAGCAGACGGGAGATACCGATGTTCTTGGCAGCGGAACCGCAGTAGACCGGACAGATCTCGCCGCTGCGGATCGCGATACGCAGACCCTTTGCGATCTCGTCTTCACTGAAGGGTTCTTCCATGAAGAATTTTTCCATCAGCTCATCATCGGTCGTAGCGATGGCTTCCGCGATCTCGTTGTAATGGAGCGCGACTTCATCCTTGTAGGATTCCGGAACTTCCTGAGGTTCTTTCAGGTTGTTGTAATACCATGCTTTATTACGGAGGATATTGATCGAACCGACGATCTGTCTGTTCTCAATGATCGGCATTTCGAAAAGGAAAACGTTCTTGCCGAACTTGTCGCGCAGATCCTGGTAGACCTTTGCGTAATCGGAATGGTCTTCATCGAGCTTGTTCACGAAGAAGATGGTCGGAAGACCTTTCTGACGAGCGTATTTGACGGCTTTTTCCGTACCGGATTCGATACCGTCTTTTGCGGAAACGACGATCAGGGCATTGTCGCCGACGGCGAGACCGGCCTGCATTTCACCTTCATAGTCCAGATAACCGGGGGTATCGATGAAGTTGATCTTGCTGTTCTTCCATTCGATCGGCATCAGGGCTGTGAATACAGACTGCTTACGCTTTACTTCTTCCTGATCATAGTCAAGCGCGAAGTTGACGTCTCTGCCATTGCCCATTCTTTCGACCTGTTTTGTCTTGTACAGGCAGGCTTCGACAAGTGCGGTCTTACCGGCGGCTGCGTGGCCTAATAAAACAACGTTGCGGATATCTCTTGCTAAATAGTCTCTCATATGTTCGTATCCTCCTATTTCAGAATGCCTTTCAGGCTGTCGAGATTTTCGGTACGAACGTAATGAACAGCTTTCTGACCGTTGTTGTCTACGATCTCCTTGTCAGCGCCGTTGTTCAGCAGATATTCGACCAGTTCGGTGTATCCGCCGTAAGCAGCACGCATAAGGGCTGTGCAGCCGTTGTTGTCCTGTTTATTGATATCAGCTCCGACACTTAACAGATACTGGATAACATCTACCTTGAACGCGAGGACAGCTTCCATCAGCGCAGTACGGCCTTTGTTGTCCTGGGCATTGACATCCGCACCCTTTTCAACGAGGAACTTGACAGTATCAGCCTCGCCGAGGAAGGCAGCGCGCATTAAAGCGGTGCGTCCGTTGTTGTCGTGGGAATTCACATCCGCGCCTGCTTCAACGAGCAGACTGCAGATCTCAACAAAGCCCTTCTTAGCGGCGCCCATGATGGCGGTCTTATTGTTTTTGTCACGTGCTCTTACATCTGCGCCGTTGTCCAGAAGGAAACGTACGATTTCCGTATATCCTCTCTTTGCACTGCGCATTAAGCCGGTTCTGCCGTCACCATTAGCAGTGTTAACGTTTGCACCCTTAGCGATAGCGGCACATACTTTGGCGTAGTCACCACTGGCACATGCGTCAAAAAATTCTTTGTTTACCGTATCCATAGTTATTTACCCTCCTTATAGCAAACAAAAAAGCGAACTCAAGTTCACTCGCAGCAATCTTTTTCGGGCATGAAGAAACCATCCGCGCCGAAACCAGCACTGTCCTGTGCGAAAAGTACGGCTGCATTTAACCTCTCCATGATAACCACCTTGCTTTCTTATATATAAATTGTAACTTCTAAACAGGTAAGATTCAAGTGAAACAATAAACCCTTAATGCATCAGCATCGCAATGCGTTTATAGTCCGGCAGCTTTTTCTTCACAGCTGCATGGAATTCCCTTGAATGGTCGGGATGCAGGAAATGAACCATCTCGTGAAGGTAGACATAATAGATGCAGTTTGGCGGAAAATGGATCAGACAAAGGTTCAGAACGATCAGGTTCTTCGAGGGATAACAGACGCCCCAGCGCCGTTTGTAGACCTTATATTCAACTGTCGGGATCCGGTAATACCCGCCGCTGCGGATATAGTCCAGAAGCTCCTGCCTGTATTCGTCACAGACAGCCTGCAGGTATGGCTGGCAGGCTGCATAAAAAGCGCTCAGGACCGTCTCTTCCGTGCGCTTCCGTGTATAGAAACAGATCGTATCATCGCTTATGACGATATTGTCGTCCCCATTCATGACCAGGAACTGGTATTTCCGGCCGAGGAACCAGATCTCCTCTCCGCCGTGATAAAGAAAAGTCGTTTCCTTTTTGAAACGGATCTCGTTGTTTTTTCTGGTGATCCAGTCTTTTCTGGACTCGATAAAACGCAACGCCGAAGCTTCCGTCTGCAGAAGCGGCAGGCTCAGCCGCAGTTTATAGGGATCGGTGATCGCCAAGGAAAAAGACTTCTGCTGGCGGAAGATGATCGTCAGGTCAAAAGTCTCTCCGTTAACGCTAATTTGCCGTGTTTGTGTTCGCATTGGTCTCCTGACCGTTGATGTAATAAGCGTAGTATTCGTCGAATGTCAGACCGGATTCCTTGATCTTGGTGGCAAGATCCGTGCCGACAAAACGCCAGTAGGCATAGTTGCCTTCTTCGCCGGTGATGCTCTTCTTGTTCTGCGGATATCTTTCGATAAAACCGTATTCATGGGCATGCTCCTGCATCCATTTGTAGGAAGCGGTCTCGCCGAAAAGCGATACTCTCGCGTTTGCCGAACTGACGACTTCGACCGCCAGGCCGGTCTGGGAATCGGAATAGCCTGGACGGGTCGCATACATATCCGCGTCAAGACCGTAAGTCTCGTAGTAAGCAGACTGATCTTCGTAGGATTTATAGGCACCTACGGCGTAGATGCCCTCTCCTTCAACGCTGTCTGCGAGATCATCACAGAGGTCAGTAAAGGCGGCCAGACCCTCGGACTGGAGGAAGAGATTCGGAACGCCATAGCGCTGCGGAACTTCTACCAGTTTGTTCGGCTCATAGGTACCGAGATAGTATTTCTTGGACACGAACGCATCGATCGCGGAGGGATCTTTTACGTCTGTGGTATTCTCATAGGGTTCAAGATAATCATTTGTCAGGATGACGGAGGATGCGCTGTTCTCCGGATGGTTCCGGCAATCGGCGGCATAGGCCTCGGCGTCGACTTTATCAAAAACGAACAGCGGCATCAGCTCGTAATCATGCGCGCCGCCGAACAGCGTCAAAAGCTCCGCTGCATCGTACTTGCCGGTCTTCAGCAGCCGTTCATACAGCGTAAAGGTGTCCTCATTCACGAAATCTCGTACGACATAGAGTCCGAGATATTTCTTGTTGAAGGTGTCTTTCTGTACTTCCTGCGCAAGATATTCGGAATAATAGGAATTCGCGAGGATCTCCTTGTCGACCTTCTGCTTAAAGATCGCTTTGATCTCCTCCTCTTTGTAACCGAGAGCTTCCAGCGCTTTTTCTTTCTGATAGTGCGGGATCTTGTAGAGCGAAAGCGCTGCAAGCAGCACTGCGGCAAGGATCACCACGAACCAGCGGTTAATAACTCTTTTAGACATACACTCCTCCTAGAATCCGAACGGGAAATGCGGACAGCGTGAGCAGAAAGTCATTTCCTCCTGCTTCACGGGATGTTTGAAGGTCAGTTCACTCGACCATAAGGCGATCTGCTGACCCGGTTTTGCATCTTTATTATACCGCTGATCACCATACAGCGGATGATTTCGCGACGCGAACTGGACGCGAATCTGATGCGAGCGGCCGGTCTTCAGCCGGATCCGCACTTTCGCGAAACCTTCGCGCCTTTCCAGCACCTCATACTCCAGTTCCGAGTATTTGCCGTCCGGCGCGACTTTCACCATGTTGGTGCGGTGATCTTTCTTAAGGTTATCGATAAAAACGTCTCTGTCCCTGAGACCGTTGTCCGCAACGACTGCTTCATAGACCTTGTGGAAACGGTTCGTGCGGATCTCTTCACTGAGCCGGGAAGCGGCTTTGGAGGTGCGGGCAAAGACACATACACCCCCTACCGGACGGTCAAGCCGGTGGACCAGTCCGAGATAGACATCCCCGGGCTTTCCGTATTTCTCCTTGATGTAGGCTTTCGCCTCATTCAGAAGATCCGGATCACCGGAAGAGTCTTCCTGCATCGGCTGGTTCGCCGGTTTTTCGACGACCAGCAGATGGTTGTCTTCATAGAGAACGCGGATCATAACGGGTCACGATGCCGCAGGGCAAGGCAAACTGGCTGTTTTCGACCGGGATGCCGAGTTCCTGCGAATCCGCCTTTCCTTTGAAACCAGCGGAAGCCAGATGGCTGTTCAGGACATTCTTCATGACTTCGCAGGAATAGCCGGTCGTATAGGAACTGATGATGTAGAAAAGCGGATCATCAGATAAGAGTTTCAGCGTCTCTTCGATCAGCACGTTGATCTGGTCTTCGAAACGGAACAGCTCGTTGTTCGGACCGCGGCCGTAGCTCGGCGGATCCATCAGGATACCGTCGTACTTTCTTCCGCGTTTCTGTTCGCGGCGGACGAATTTCAGACAGTCGTCTACAATGAAACGGATCTTGTGGTCCTGCAGACCGGAGAGCTGCATGTTCTCCTTGGCCCACTGGACCATTCCCTTGGCGGCGTCGACGTGCACGACTTCCGCAGCTCCGGCAGCAGATGCAGCCATCGTAGCCGCGCCGGTGTAGGCAAAAAGATTCAGGATCTTTACTTCCCTGCCCTCTTCAGTGCCCTCTTTGACCTTGCGGGCGATGAAATCCCAGTTGGACGCCTGCTCGGGAAACAGGCCGGTATGCTTGAAATCGGTCGGCGAGACTTTGAAGACGAGCTCTTTATAGGCAACGTTCCACTGTTTCGGCAGCGTCCGGTTGTATTCCCAGTGACCGCCGCCCTGTGAGGAACGGTAATAGACAGCATCGCATTTATCCCACAGTTTCGGGAACTGTTTCGGCCAGATCGCCATCGGATCGGGACGGCGCAGAATGATCCCCGCCCAGCTCTCGAGCTTCTCCCTGTCTCCGCTGTCAAGGAGACGGTAGTCCTTAAAATCAGTGCTTGTAATCATGGAAATATTATACCATGTTTTGGAGAAACTCCGTCCCTCCTCGTGTATAATGAAAAGGCTATGGTAGTTTTTAAAGATCTGAATGAAAACCAGAAGAAGGCTGTCGTCGACGACAGCGACCATCTCCGCATCATCGCCGGCGCTGGCAGCGGCAAGACCCGTGTTCTTACCATGCGCATCGCCTACCTGATCGAGGAGAAAGATGTCCTGCCCTATCACATCCTGGCGATCACCTTCACCAATAAAGCCGCGAACGAAATGAAAAAGCGCATCCAGGAAATGCTGGAGGAACGCGGCACCGGCGCCTGGATCTCCACGATCCATTCTCTTTGCGTGCGTATCCTTTCGGAAGATATCGAAGCGCTCGGCTACCCGCGCAATTTCACGATCTGCGACGCGGATGACCAGAAAACGATCCTGAAGGAAGCATACAAGGAATACGGCCTGGAAAAAGGCGTCTATCCCTACGGACAGATGCTCGACTACATCGCCGCCAACAAGAGCGCCAGGATCACGACCGAACAGGCGCGTGAACAGGCGCACGGCGACGAGCAGTTGCTGAACAAGGCAAAGGTCTATGACTATTACACAAAGAGACTACTTTCCGTTTACGGGCTCGATTTCGACGATCTGATCCTCTGGTCGATCCGGCTGTTTGAGGAATTCCCGTCGATCCTCAGCAAATGGTCCAAACGTTTCCACTATGTGTTGGTCGATGAGTTCCAGGATATCGACCGCGATCAGTACCGTCTGATACGCTATCTCTGCAAGGAGCATGACCGGCTTTATGTCGTCGGCGATCCGGACCAGACGATCTATACCTGGCGCGGCGCGGACGTCAACATCATCACCAATTTCGACCGCGATTTCCCGGATACCAAAACGATCATCCTGGACCGCAACTACCGTTCCACTAACAATATCCTGAGCGGAGCCAACTCGCTGATCGCCAACAACCGCATGCGTGTCAAAAAAGACCTGTACTCGGAAAACGGCGACGGCGAGAAGATCCTGCACAAGAGCCTGGAGACCGAGGAAGGAGAAGCCTACTACATCGCCTCAGAGATCATCCAGATGCATAATCAGGGAAAACCCTATAACGATATCGCGGTATTATACCGTTCGAACTACCTTTCCCGAACCGTGGAAAAAGTCTTCATCGAGAACCGTATCCCCTACGTGATCTACGGCGGCATCCGCTTCTACGAGCGCGCCGAAGTCAAGGACATGCTGTCATATCTGCGCATGATCCTGTCCGGCGACGACCTGTCCTTCACGAGGATCATCAACGTTCCCAAACGCGGTATCGGTACGACCACTCTGGACAATATCCGCCAGATCGCCTTTGAAAGCGAAATGACGATGTATGAAGTCGTCAAGAGCGGTCTGTATTCCAAGAACAGACAGAAGTTCGAAAGTTTCGTGAATATGGTCGAAGAGTGGCGCCGCCAGCTCGGCAGTATCCCGCTCGACCAGCTCTTCCAGAATGTTCTGGACGAATCCGGATACCGGCATATGCTGGAAAAAGACAATGAGACCGAGCGCCTTGAAAACATCAAGTCGCTGCTCGACGATATCGAGACCTACACGGAGACTTTCCCGGACAGCGATCTGAACGACTATATGCAGATGATCGCCCTGTATACGGACAAGGCAGCTGAGAAGAACAGCGATTCCGTCAACCTGCTGACGATCCATTCCGCCAAAGGACTGGAATTCGACACCGTCTTCGTCATTGGCCTGTCGGAAGGCATCTTTCCGAGCGAGCGGACGATGAACGAGGGCATGAAGGGTCTTGAAGAGGAGCGCCGGCTTGCCTACGTTGCCTATACCCGGGCGAAGAAAAAGCTCTATCTGACCGAGAACCGCGCGTTCTCCTACGTCGTCCAGAGCGGCAAGCTGCCCAGCCGTTTCATCAAGGAGATCGATCCTGCCTTCGTCAAGGACCTCAACGAGCCGAAGCGGAAGAGTTTCTTCTTCGAAGGTTCCGAAGAGTTCGCCCCGAAGAAACCGGTCACGACCGAAAAGGCAAAAGCCGACAGCAAGTCTGCCCTGAAGAAAGGGGACCTCGTTGAACACGCCGTCTTCAAGAGCGGTGTCGTCATCAGCATCGACAACAATATCGCCACGATCGCCTTCGCCTATCCCTACGGGGTCAAGAAGATCATGGCGACCCATCCCTCGATCCATAAAAAAGTAACCAAAGCATAAAAAAAGGCATGTTCTAATCGAACATGCCTTCATTTAATTTTGCGTTTGCCATCATCAGCCGGATCCGGTTCTCCTGGTTGACCTTCGATGCGCTGGGGTCGAAATCGATAGCCACGATATTCGACATCGGATAACGGTCCTTGATCTTCCGGATCATGCCCTTGGCGACGATATGGTTCGGCAGGCAGCCGAAGGGCTGCGCCATGACGACATTGTTGACGCCGGAACGGACGAGCGTGACGACTTCACTGGTGAGCAGCCACCCTTCTCCCATCTTGACGCCGGGGTTGATGAACTCCCTGCCGTTCTCGAACACTTCGTTGAAATCGTCAGGCAGATAGAATTCGCCGTCCTCCTTCAGGACCTTCGTGAAGATCTTCTGCATCGAGATGATGATGTTTCGGGCGACCTTCGTGAAGTAGTAGCTCTTGCGGTGCATCCGGTAGTACTTGTAATCGATCAGGTTGTTCTGCAGACAGTAGAGCAGAAAGTCCATGACGCCGGAGAGCACCGGCTCGAAACCGCCCTCGATCAGGAAATCCTCGAGGTGCTGGTTGCCGAGCGGCGAATACTTCATATAGATCTCGCCGACGACGCCGACCCGGATCTTTTTCTTCGAGCGGTCCTGCGGAACGGATTTCATGCGCTTCAGCATATGCCGGTAGATCCGTTTCGACTGCATGAAGCCGATCCCTTCGAATTCCTTCTTCAGGTCTTCACAGATCAGATCGATCTCCTTATCACAGGCGCCTTCGACTGTTTCGTAGGGCTTGACCTGGTTCTTCAGCCACATCAGCGCATCTCCGTAAAGAGTGCCGTAGGCCAGACGGATCAGCGCGGGAGTCGTGATATGCAGGCTCGATTCCTTCTCCAGGCCGGAGAAGTTGATCGAAAGACACGGGATGTGTTCCCAGCCTTCCTGCGCCAGCGCCTTGCGCAGCAGCGAAAGATAGTTGCTGGCACGGCAGCCGCCGGCAGTCTGGGTCATTGCCAGAGCGATGTGATCCATATCGTAATTGCCGCGTTTCAGCGCGTCGATCATCTGCCCGACGACCAGAAGCGCGGGATAACAGGTATCGTTGTGCACGTGGCTCAGGCCGGCTTCCCGGACTTCGTCGCCCTCATTCTGCAGAACCTGGACATGATACCCGTTTTTGGCAAGCAGCGGCGAAAGCAGTTTGAAATGCACCGGCAGCATCGACGGGATGAGGACCGTATGCGTCGCCATCATCTCTTTGGTAAAGACCACATGCTCACTCATGTTCGGACTCCTTCTGCTTCTGCAGCATCGCTTCCTTCATTGAGCGGAGACGGATCCTGGCCGCACCGAGGTTATCGATCTCGTCGATCTTGATCTGGGTATAGAATTTGTTCTTCTTTTTCAGGATATCCTTGACTTCATCCGAAGTGATCGCGTCGATGCCGCAGCCGAAGCTGACGAGCTGGATCAGTTCGATATCCTCGTTCTCGCCCGCATAGTAGGCGGCCTGGTAAAGACGCGCGTGATAGGTCCACTGGTTCAGAACGTTGACCTTATGCTGCACCTGACGCGGAACGCTCTCTTCGGAAACGACCACAAAACCGAGCTGGGTCAGCAGCTGGTTGATCTGATGGTTGATCAGCGGGTCGAGATGATACGGGCGTCCGCAGACCAGCGCGATCGGCAGCTGATGGATGCGGGCATAGGTCACGACCTGATGGTGTTCCTCCACCAGACGGTTCATGAAATCGGTATACGCGTTCTTGCCGGCTTCGAAAGCCCGGCGGACAGTGTATTTATCGAAATATACGTCTTTCTTGGCAAACTGGCTGACGATCGCCCGGACGAAGGATCTTTCATCGTCGAAACTGAGGAACGGATACACGAAGCGCATGTCTCCGAATTCGGTATTGCCGGAGATGACTTCCGGGTAATAGGCGACCAGCGGACAGTTGTAATGGTTGTCCGACTGCTTCTCGTCAACATTGTAGGTCATGCAGGGATAGAAGATCAGATCGATCTCCTTGTTTTTCAGCAGTTCTTCGATATGGCCGTGAACGACCTTGGCCGGGAAGCAGGCGGTATCGCTCGGGATATTCTGCTGGCCGGCATGATACATCTCCTTGGTCGTTGGCCTGGACCAGACGACTTCGTATCCAAGGACATCAAAGAACGCGCTCCAGAACGGCAGCAGGTCATAATTGTTGAGGACCAGCGGCATGCCGAGTTTCATATCGTGACGGTATTTCTTCTGCTCGTCCTCCAGCATCTTCATCTTGATCTTGAAAAGATCCGGCAGCTCCGCCTTCTTCTGCGCCAGCGGCAGCATCTTGTCGCATTTATTGCCGGCGATCAGACGGGTGCCGTCCGCAAAGGTATTGATCGTCAGCGAGCAGTGGTTGGTGCAGCCGCTGCAGGCGACGGAACGAGATGTATGGGTGAAATTCTTCAGCTCTTCCGCATTCAGGATCGTGCTCTTCTCTCCTGCCAGAGTCTTGGCAAAGAGCGCCGCTCCGTAAGCGCCCATCAGATGGGCAATGCTTGGACGGATGACATTGTAGCCGAGTTCCTGCTCGAAAGAGCGCAGGACCGCGTCATTGCGGAAAGTGCCGCCCTGGACGACGACGTTTTTCCCGATATCGTCTTTCGATTTCGCACGGATCACCTTATACAAGGCGTTTTTCACGACCGAACGGCATAGACCGGCGGAGATATCCTCGATCGAAGCGCCGTTCTTCTGCGCCTGCTTAACGCCGGAATTCATGAAGACCGTGCAGCGCGTGCCGAGATCGACAGGGTGTTTCGCCTTCAGTCCGAGAGTTGCGAACTCCTCGCTCGAATAGCCCATCGAGCGGGCAAAGGTCTCGATAAAGGAACCGCAGCCGCTGGAGCAGGCTTCGTTCAGGACGATATCATCGATGCGTCCGTCTTTGATGCGGAAGCACTTGATGTCCTGCCCGCCGATATCCAGGATGAAATCAACATTCGGGTTGAACCGTTTGGCAGCCGTATAATGTGCCATCGTTTCGACGACGCCGCCGTCAAGATGGAAGGCATGGCGCATCAGCTCTTCGCCATAGCCGGTCGCATAGGCGCCGGCGATGCGCATATCCGGGTTCGCCGTCCCGTAGATCTTGCGAAGGTCTTCGAGAACGACATCCAGCGGATTCCCCTTGTTGGAGGAATAGGATTCGTACAGGATCTTATGATCAGCGCTGAGAAGCACCATCTTGGTGGTCGTCGAGCCGGAATCGATGCCGAGATAGGCATCGCCGTGATATTCTTCCAGCGGAAAATACTTGACGTCATGCATGAGATGGCGCTCCCGGAATTCCCGGTACTCCTCTTCGTTTTCAAACAGCGGCGGCGCATCGCTGAGCTTTGCCGGCGCGTTGACGAGATCCTCCAGTTTCTTTTCCAGGGTCTCTCTGTCGAAAAGCTTCCGTGCCGTCAGAGCAGCGCCGTAGGCAACGAAATTAATCGCGGTCTCCGGACAGTATACGTCTTCCTCACGCGTTCCCAGTGTTTCCTTAAAGCGCTGCTGCAGACCTTTCAGAAAGTAGAGCGGACCGCCGAGAAAAAGGATCTTCCCTTCGATCCGGCGTCCCTGCGCAAGCGAGGCGATGGTCTGGTCGACGACAGCCTGGAAGATACTGGCACAGAGGTCTGCCTTATCCACGCCCTGATTGATCAGCGGCTGGATATCGGATTTCGCGAACACGCCGCAGCGTGAAGCGATCGGATATAAACGGTGATAGCGGAGAGAGGCTTCATCCATCTCTTCGAGAGTCATATTCAGCAGTGTCGCCATCTGGTCGATGAAAGCGCCGGTCCCGCCGGCACAGGTCGAATTCATACGCTGTTCGATCGCGCCTTTGAAGAACAGGATCTTCGCGTCTTCGCCGCCCAGTTCGATCGCGACTTCGGTATCGGGATATTCTTTGCGCACCGCCGCGGCGGATGCGAAAACTTCCTGCGCGAACGGCAGGTCACCTTCTTCAGCCAGTCCTAAAGCACCCGAACCGCTGAAGGAAAAATAAAAAGGTTCTTCAGTGTATTCACGCAGTTCAAGGATCTTTTCCAGCGCTTTCTGACGGACCTGAGCTTTATGACGCTCATAGCTTTTATAGAGGATCTTCCCCTGTTCATCCAGAACGACCGCTTTGATCGTAGTGGAACCGACATCAAAACCGATCTTGTAAGTCATAAATTACCTCAACACATGAATTATACTCTAACAAATGTAAAAAGTCACAATAATGCCCGCTTCCCGGGCAGCCGGAACGGCGCGGAAAACTGCCGTAAAAGTCGGATTGCTTTTTGAAAACCCCTATGCTAGAATAATTAAGCACATGGCGGACGTGGTGAAGTTGGTTAACACACCAGATTGTGGCTCTGGCATTCCGTGGGTTCGAGTCCCATCGTTCGCCCCATGTAAAAAAAACAAAGTACAGCAGCGCTGTACTTTTGTTTTTCCAGAAAATGACCGGATTCAGCGGACCATATATCCACCTTCTTCCAGAGCGCGCATTGCTCTTTCGAAGTCTTTCTCTTTGACGAGGATATAGTCGGTATTGAACGTTGAGACTGCGAAGATCCCGATCTTCTGCGCCGCAAGGAGCGAAGAGATCCCGGCGAGGATCCCGACCAGTGAGAAATCCAGGGTACCGGCGATATAATAGGCCTTCCATCCGTCTTCCCGGGCCAGAACCGTTTCCGGAACGTCCCCGCTTTTGCAGACGAGCGAGATCTCATCAGCTGTGCGGCCGATAAAATAGAAGTCTTTTTCTGTATCAAGCGGACCGGTGTCCGCGAGCTTGCAGACGCTCAGATCATACGGCAGTTTTCTGATCTCCATTTCTGTGTCTCCCTTTCTACGAAAAAGCTCCGGTCGTTGACCGCAGCTCTTATCTTTCCATCAGCGCAAAGATCTCTTCCTTGCGCGCTTCGGCGTCGTCATAGCCGATCTTAAACAGTTTCTTCAGATCCTCCTTGTCGCCGCGCAGACGGGATACCTTGACGGTCTGGCTGGGCAGCAGCCATACCGCCTTCTTGTCTTCGACTTCCTTTTTGATCAGACTGATCTGCTCGTTGTAATGGATATGACGGACTTTGTAGTCTTCGTAGATCTGTTTATGGCCCGGATAGGCCAGGCGCATGACTGTCGTCAGGAACCAGTTGGCGGGCTTGCGGACGTAATCCGCGGGCTTGGTCGTGATGATCAGGAGCTTGTCGTTCTGGTCGCGGACTGCCTCCTCGATCGGGATCATGTCAGTGATGCCGCCGTCGAGGTATTCCTTGCCGTCGACCGTGACTTTATGGCCGATGACCGGAAGCGTGACCGAGCCTTTCAGCATCTGGAAATGGTCATCCATCTCGGTGATCGGGACATAGATCGTCTTGTCGATCGAAAGATCGTAAAGACCGACTTTCGCCGGTTCCTTCCGGCAGTTCTCCTTCAGCTGCGCCATATCCATTTTCAGAACGTCTGGAATGACGTAGTCGAACAGATAGTTGTAGCCGACGATCTGCCCTTCGCGCAGCAGCGGAAGCAGACCGATCGTCTTCTTGTCGGCGATGTGGTTCGTCGACATTTCATAAAGATATTCCTTGTTTTTCAGAAGGAACGAACAGAGATAGATCGCACCCGTGGAAATGCCGTAATGATTATCAAAAGTGATCCCGTGCTCAAGCAGCCAGGTCAGAACTCCGGTGGTATAGGCGCCGCGCATGCCGCCGCCTTCCATAACTAGTGCAATCTTTTTCATCAACTAAAATTCTAAACTTTATCTGACCTTTGTGCAATAATACAGTCATGAAGAAAAAGATCTACATCAACGCGCCGATCACTCTCGGCTTTGCCCTGATCGGCCTGATCGTGCTGGTTCTCGGTCTGGTCACCAAGGGCGCGATCACCACCAGATATTTCATGACCTACCGCTCTTCCTGGAGCGACCCGCTGACCTATCTGCGGCTCGTCACCCATGTCTTCGGACACGCCAGCGTATCCCATTATGCCGGCAACATGGTCTATATCCTGCTGCTGGGACCGATCCTGGAAGAGAAGTATCACAAGAACCTGCTCTACATCATCCTGCTCACGGCTGTCATCACCGGACTGATCAACAACCTCTTCTTTACCGGCGGACTGCTGGGCAGCAGCGGCATCTGCTTCGCCTTCATCCTGCTGGCTTCGGTCACCGGCAAACAGAAAGGCATCCCGCTCACCCTGCTCCTCGTCGCGGTCTTCTGGATCGGAAACGAGATCTATACCGGCCTGACTGCCAATGACCAGATCTCCCAGCTGACCCACATCATCGGCGGACTCTGCGGCGGCATGACGGGGGTATTCCTGAAAGACAACTGAGTCAAACGAAAAGATCCTCGCGGATCTTTTCTTTTTTTATTATTTTGAGTATCGGTCTTATTTGACCATTGCCTGCAGAAGCGCATTGATCAGATCGGTGCCGTCGATCGAGTTCGCGACCTGCTGGACCTGGATCTGCGGCTGCTGTGTCTGCTGCGGTTTCGGGCTGCCTAACAGAGTACCAAGAAGGCTCGGCGTCTGCTGCTGCTGTGTCTGCTGCGGCTGAGCGCCTAACAGTGTGCCAAGCAGAGAGTTCATCGGATTTGCCTGTGTCTGCTGCTGCTGCTGCGGCTGTGCGCCTAACAGTGTGCCGAGAAGGCTCGGCGTCTGCTGCTGGGTCTGCTGCGGCTTAGCGCCGGCAAGAAGTCCGAGGACATCGTCCAGACCAAAGCCGTTGTTCTGCTGCTGCTGAGAACCTGCGAAGGTGCTGAGCAGGCTGGTCAGATCGATCGCATTGGTTGCCGGAGCGGCTGCTGCCTGCTGCTGCTGCTGCGGTTTCGGCTTTTTAGCGGAAGTAAGGGTTGCTGCCAGAACTGCGAGAAGTGCCGGAGCGATCAGACCGAGGGAACGGTCGACCTGCTTATTCTCGATGCCTGTTTCAGCAGCGAGTTCCTTAACGACTTTTTCCTTGTCGTCGCCGAGGATGTGGCCGATGATCTTGCCGCCGTCTTCTTCGTCTACTTCATCGATCTGTTCAGACATGGAACGGGTGTTGTTGTGCTTTGTCAGAGCGCTGAGCAGAGACAGGGCGCCGGACTGAGAAGAGACATTGGATGTCAGATACTTGATCAGTACCGGGATCGCCAGGGTGATCAGCTTCTTAACGAGCTTTGAGGACAGGCCGGTC
The DNA here is from genome assembly GCA_017533785.1 of Erysipelotrichaceae bacterium. Lineage (GTDB taxonomy): Bacteria > Bacillota_I > Bacilli_A > Erysipelotrichales > Erysipelotrichaceae > RGIG5669. The sequence goes on from JAFWII010000016.1 coordinate 19,501, forward strand.
TTCTGGGAAACAGAATTGACGGAGTTGCCGGACAGCATTGTCTGTAGAAGTAATTGTAATAGATTCATTGAGATCTCCTTTCTCTCTAGGAATACCTATTTGCTGATTTCATTTTAGCATAAATCTCTATTTGTGGTAGAAACGATAGTAGTCTTCATCTTTTGTCAGATCGATGCCGGCGCCCTCTTCCTCCAGCAGATAAAATTCCTCGTTTTCGTAGAGTTTTCGGAAGTCTTCGAGCTCCAGCGTGAAGCGGGAGCCGCTGCGGTAGCCGATGACCTTTCCCTTGGCGTAGACGAAAAACTCCTGGCTGCGGATATAGACGCGCAGCGAGTGTTTCATGCAATTGATCGCTTCGTCACAGTTTCTCAGTTTGTTTGCGGGCATAGGTTCAGAGTTTGTATTTGAAGATACATTTGATCCTTTCGTTGTTGCGGTAGAGCTCATGGTCGACCGGGACCGGGACCGTCTCGATCAGTTTGCCGCCGAGTTTGACCAGCGTCTTGTAGCTGGCGATATTGTCGGGACTGCAGGTGATGATCAGCTCACTGAGACCGAACTCCTCCCTGGCGATCCGGAACAGCTGCAGACAGGCTTTGTAGGCATAGGAATGCCCGCGGTAGACCTTGTAGACGTGATAGCCGATATGGCCGAGATAATACATATAGTCGTCCATCTTGAGGCGGAGATCGATCTTCCCGACCGGGAGGACCCCGTTCTTCAGGAAGATATCATAATAGACCGTCGGGATGCCGTCGCTCGTTTCTTCCGCGGACAGGCGGTAGCGTTCTTTTAAAACGACTTCATTTTCGGAGTCTTCCGGATCGTTCTTCTGGATCTCTCTCTTAAAGAAGGAAAACATGTCAGGAAAGCTGATAACTCCCGTCCTTTGTCAGGGAAACATGAGTGTTGTAATAGGCGGTAACGCCATCGATCATATACTGAACGTCTTTCATGCCGGCACTTTCGTAGCAGGAATGCATCGCCAGCTGGGCGCAGCCGATATCCAGTGAAAGCAGCGAGACTTGCGCGTTGGACAGGTTGCCGAGCGTGGATCCGCCGCGGATATCGCTGCGGTTGGTATAGAACTGATATGGAACGTTCGCTTTGTCACAGATCAGCCGGAAGATCGCGGAGGAAAGCGCGTCGCTCGTGTAGCTCTGATTGGCATTGTATTTGATGACGATGCCTTTGTTCATCAGGGCATGATTTGTCGGATCGTCCTTTTCCGGATGGTTCGGGTGGGCGCTGTGCGCATTGTCGCACGACAGCATCATCGAACCGGCCAGGATCTCCGGATACTTCAGCCCGAGACCGTCGGCGACCTTCTGCAGATTGCGGACCAGGAAATCGCTGTCCGCGCCCTGTCTCGTCAAAGAGCCGACTTCCTCGTTGTCGAAACAGGCGTACACGTTGATGTTCGTCTCTTTTTCGCCCTTCAGGAATCCCTGCAGAGTCGTATAGGCGCATTCCAGGTTGTCGATATGGTGGCTGGCGAAGAATTCCTCTTCCGCGCCCCAGACGACCGGTTCCTGACGCGGATAGAGATAAAGATCGTAGCCGATCAGTTCCTCCTCTTTGACGTCGGCTTCCTTCGCCAGGAATCTGCGCAGATCGAAGTCTTTATCCATGGTCACGAGCGGAAGCAGATCCTTCTGGGGATTGATCGGAATGCCCTTGTTGGCTTCCCGGTTCATATGGATAGCGAGCGACGGGATCATGCAGAAGTTCTTCTTCAGGTCGAACAGTCTGGATTCGACGCCGTTTTCCGCGGACAGGATCAGACGGCCGGCCAGCGACAGCGGACGGTCGAACCACGGAGCGAACAGCGCGCCGCCGTAGACCTCGGTGTTCAGCTGGATGAACTGGCCCTGATGGACCGCTGTAAGGGAATTGGGTTTCAGCTTGAAGCCGGGGCAGTCGGAATGGCTGGCGGCGATATGGAAATTCGCGTCCTTCAGATCCTTACCGACTTTAAAAGCCAGGATACTGCTCTGGTTGCGGGTCGTGAAATACTTCCCGCCCTTTTTGAATTTAATGGTTTCGTTTTCGCCGTATTCCTCAAAGCCCGCTTCTTTCAGCGCGGCGGCGATATTGGCGACCGCCTGGAAGGCTGTCGGGCTGTTATATAAGAATGAAAGCAGATCGTTCATAGATAATCACCTCTTTTTTCAGTATAGCACTCTATTTCTCCGACCGGAGTTACAGGACTCCTGTTTTTCCGCTATAATGAGGAAGATGTTTTATCTGTTCACGCTGCTGTGGCTGTTCTCTTTCGGAGGACTGCTCACACTGCAGTTCCGCCGCCGCTTTGAGACTGTAATGCTGCCGGGGCTCTGCTCCGCTGTTTTCGTGCTGTATCTCTTTTCGTTCGCGGATCAGCTGCGAGCCGGTTTCTGGCTGCTCGTCTTTCTGGCAGTCCTCTTCTGGATCCTGCTGCTGATCAGCTTCCTGAAAAAGGATCCGTCCGTGCAGGAGTTCAGAAAGAATTATTTCACGCCCGGAGCGCTGGTCTTCCTTTTGGCGGTGCTCTGGTTCTTCCTGCTGTACCGCAATCAGGGTTTCGCGAACTGCGACGAATTCATGCACTGGGGACCGATGGTCCTGCAGACCCTCAGAAACAACGGTTTCTACCTGACCGGTGACATTCTGCGGGTGCATAACGATTATCCGCCGTTCATAACCCTTCTGCGGGTGCTTTTCTGCGGTTTCAACGGTTTCGTTTATCGTGAGCCGATCCTCTATATCGCACAGTCGATCTTCTATATCAGCTGTTTTCTGCCGCTGATGAAGAAGCTGGAATTCTCCGGAAAAGAAGATCTGCTGAAGAGCCTGTTCATCCTGCTCAGCGTGCTGCTGGGCGGACTGTGGATCTCCAAGACGGTGACTGCGCAGGAATGGGCGCTCCTGTACAGTTCCATCTATGCCGACTGGCCGCTGGCCGCGCTTGCCGGAGCCGCTCTCTGTTACGTCCATACCGAAAAGAACGACGCTTTCTTTATCGCTTCACTTACGCTCATCCTGTCCGCGGTCCTGCTTACCAAGCAGATCGGGATCTGTTTCTATATGCTGATCGTCTTCTATGCAGTCGTCAGGACGGCTCTCGAAAAAGACCGGAAGGCGTTCATCCGGCTGATCCCTGCTGTTTTCCTTCCGCTGCTGGCGTTCCTCTCCTGGTCGCTGCTGCTGAAGATCCGGGAGATCGGCGGACAGTTCGTCGTCGGCAATATGTCCTTTTCCGAAGCGATCCGTGAATCGCTCGTCGGCGGCAGTTACGCCAACGGGATCGCGCGTCACTACCTGCGTGAACTGCTGCTCCGCCCCATGACCACGCATCCGCTGCCGCTCCCCTATTTTCCGGTCGCGCTGCTGCTGGCTGCCGTCATGCTGGTGTGCTATCGAAAAAAAGGCATCCTGCTTGCCTTCACTTATCTGATGGGGTCTGCCGCTTATGCCTTTACCATCCTGCTGCTGTACATGACATCTTTCGGTTCGGATGAAGCGGTCGTGCTCGCTTCCTTTGACCGTTATATGATCACCTACCTTTTCTTCGGCGTGATCCTCGTCCTCTGCTGCATCATCTCCTTCTTCCTGGAGACGGAAAGCAGACTGCTGTATCTGCTCCCTCTGGTCCTGCTGCTGTTTATTGAGACTGCTTCGCTCAACACGCTGCTTCCGAAAACGAAACTGCAGCAGAATACCCTGCGTGTGCTCCTGATCGATCCCTACGATGATTTCCGGAGCGACCGCGAGGAGCTCAGCGGTCTGAAGTTCGAATACATCGAGTCCGGCCTGAGCAGGAAATCAGATCCGGATGTCTTCGTGTCCGAACTGGGTGAAAACGATCTCGTCTACATCCAAAAATATGATGACGATTTCTATTTCAACTGCTGGCCGCGGCAGACCTATGAAACCGAGCCATACTACCAGACGCTGTATTCGATCGGAAAAGAAGAAAACGGCTTCCGATTGGAGCCGATGAGTTTCTCTTTCTACGATTATGTGAATCTGTATTACCAGATCCCGAAGAAATGAACTTCGGGATCTTTTTTCTATCATTCAGCCTGAAGGAAACGGTCATACCCCTGTCTGACTCTGGCGATGTCATATCTGATGATATTGTCGAAATCGTCAGACCGCATCAGACAGCGGACAAAACGTGTTCCCAGATAATAGCCGGTATCTCCGTACCCTTCAAAGCTGACCCAGTCGCCGAAATAACGCTGATCAGCCACTGTCATGGTCTTCAGATCGCGGTCAAAAGAATCCCGGATCATTTTCGCATGACCGTCACACCAGTTTTTCCATCCGCAAACGTCCTGATGGAAGTATTCCGGATCGCCGATCACCTCCTGTTCAAAGACCATGGCCGTTCCTTCCGTGAACAGCTGCCAGAGAAAACGGTCCGGATCGCTGCCGGCCTCAAGCGTCAGCGTTCCGTACTGTGACTGGTAAGCGTGTCCCAGCTCATGAACGATCAGGCCGTTCATGGAATTTATGTCACACCAGTTCAGCTCGGCGATCTTTTCGATACCGAGAAGGACGGCTGTCCTTCCTTCCAGAGCCGTGACCCAGCCGGCGCCGTTGCACAGACCGAGATAAAGAATGACGTCTGCATCAACGCTTCTTTTAAACCTGTTCAGGATCCTTTCTTCGAGGTGCTCCGTGACCTGATGAAACGCTCTGACAGCTTTCTCGGCTTTTGACGGATCCTCCGCAAGCGCGTTCAGTACCGGCAGATAGTCTTTTTCCCAGGACAGACCGGCATCTTCCATACAATCCTTCACATCTTTCAGACACAGCTCCTTTGCTCCGGGAATATACCGGTCCGCATATCTTTTCCATTTTTCGAGATCGAAAACACCGTTCTCATAGACTTCAAAGATCTGTGCCGACCTGTCGATCACTCTCATTTCGCCTGTCTCCCGGTCTGCGGCGGCAGCAGTTCATAGGACGGATGATACAACCCGGTAGGTCCATAGTATTCATCACCGGTGTAACGGAAACCCAGTTTTTCCAGAACATGCCGGGACGCAGTGTTTTCCGGATTATGGCCGGCAAACAGCTTTTCCGCACGCAGGATGGAAAACGCATAACGGATCACGGCATTCGCCGTTTCAGCAGCGTAGCCCTGTCTCCAGTATTCCGGCCGCAAATGAAATCCGATCTCGTAAACGCCTTCTTCACGGGGTCTAAGTCCGCAGCAGCCGATCAGCTCATCTGAGCTCAGTTCAAAGACCGGCCAGTACTGGACGTGATACTTTTCATTATTGCGGATCTCCGACTGCAGACGGGCTTCGATATCCTCATGCGTGAATACGCCGCTGCTGCAGATATATCTGGTAACGGCTTTATCGCCCCATAAACATTCAGCAAGCGCTGTATCGGCCGGTTCCCATGTTGAAAACCCGGTCCTGTCGGTCTTCATGAAATACTCTCTTCTCAACGGAATCTCCCTTATGGAATTGCGGATCAGATTCTGCGGCTCGGGATCACTCAGGAATCTCTACCGCTTCGCCGGTATAAAGATATCGGAGATGATAACCGGCGGAAAGATCCTTAATATCCGAATATGCGATGCTTACACCGTAGGCTTCCGATACGTCGAGGGCTTTGTCGCCGATGCCGTAGACATAGTGATAATGCGGATGCGCATCTTCGACCAGTCTCGGTTTTCTGTCTTTTACCCAGGATTCCTCCTGCATGAAATATGCCCTTTCCTCAACGCGTTTGATGGTGCTTTCGGCAGGCATCTCCGTAACCGTCTTTTTCTTTCCCTTTCCCTTGATCAGGCGGTCGGTCCATGCACCATCCTTGAGGGTCCCGATATAGGTCTCCTTGACCGACTGCTCTTTCATGATCGTGAACCAGCAGGTATCGCCTTTGGCGCCGATGATCCAGTCGACTTCCTCACGAAAGGCCTGATAGAATTCGAAACCTTTTTCCTTTTCCGCGAGTTCTAAAAAACGATAGTTTTCCATTTCGTCAGTTCCTCCCTGTACAGCAAATAACGGTCTTTCATGTCAGACCGGACATTATTCAAATATGTGTGAGTATGCATACCGCTTCAAGATGATCGGTAAAACCGAACTGATCGAAAAGTTCGATCTCACTGAAACGGTAATTCTTTTCCAGTTCGCGCAGGTCGCGTTTCAGCGTTTCCGGATTGCACGAGATATAGGCGATCTTTTTCGGACCCTGGCGATTCAGCTGATGCAGCAGTTTCTGATCCAGTCCGGAACGCGGAGGATCGACGACAACGACGTCAAAATCGCTGTCCAGACGCACATTTCCGGCATCGCCGCAGCGGAAGCGGATGTTCTTCATCCCGTTCAGCTCAGCGTTGCGGACAGCATCTTTCACCGCCCGCGGATTGATCTCGATCCCGGTGACTTCCTTCACGTGCGGTGCCAGGAAATGGGAGATCGTACCGATCCCGCAATACAGATCAAGCGCCTTCTCATTTCCCTGCAGTTTCAGTCCATCAATCGCTTCCCGGTAGATCATTTCCGCGATCTTCGGATTCACCTGATAGAATGCAGATGCTGATATCGCAAAACGATATTCTCCCAGACGGTCGATCAGATAGCCTTTTCCGTAAAGCTGGCGCGTCTCCCCTTCGATCACGATGCTGGTGGAGCGTTTCTGCACATACTGATCCACCCCGATGATCTCCGGATGCAGCTGCCGCAGCTCTTTTATGATGTCCCTGGAACCATACAGTTCTCTGGTCGCGGTCACAAGGCACATAAGCACTTTGTCCTCTGTCGAAACTCTGTACAGGACGTGGCGCAGACAGCCCTGACCGGTCTTTTCGTTATAGGCGGTCAGATGATGCTCATTCAGGATCTGCAGAAGGTCCCGGTTGATGCGGACGGCGGTTTCCGACTGGATCAGACAGTCTTCGATCTCCAGCACGCGTGTGCTGCCGGACGGATGGAAACCCGCGATCAGCCGGCCGTTGCGCATGGCAAAATGATAGATGACCTTATGGCGGTAGCGGAACGGTTCGGGATTCTCGAAACACTTTCCGACTCTGTACGGCTTCAGCATCGCTTTCGTCTTGGCAAATTTCTCTGCAGCGGCTTTCCTCTCGTCTTCCGGCGGATAGGAACAGGAGCCGCATTGTTTGTAGTACGGACAGATCATACCCTCATTGTAAGGGAAAACGAAGACAAAAGAAAAGCAGCCGGAGGCTGCTCATTCTTTCTGTTCTGTTTGTGCTTATCAGAGAACGATGTATTTCAGGACGAAGACGATCGCCAGAATATACATCAGGACGGACATGCCCTTGGTTCTGCCTGTCAGAAGGTGCAGGACGACGTAGGAGATGATACCAAAGGAGATACCTTCGGAGATCGAGTATGCAAAGCCCATCGTGGCGATGCAGATAAAGCACGGAAGCGCTTCGACCATATCAGTCCAGTCGATCTTGGCGACCTGCTGCATCATCAGGAAACCGACAACGATCAGAGCCGGCGCCGTAGCGAAGCTCGGGATCGTCAGGAACAGCGGTGACAGAAACAGTGCAAGCAGGAACAGGATACCGGTGGTAATGGAGGTCAGACCTGTACGGCCGCCTTCGGAGATACCGGAAGAAGATTCAACGAATGTGGTGATCGTGCTGGTACCGAGGCAGGCACCGACAGTCGTACCGACAGCATCGGCGAGCAGAGCGCCGCGGATGCCTTCGAGGTGACCGTCTTTATCCAGCAGATCTGCTTTGGCGGCGCAGCCGATGACTGTTCCCAGAGTATCGAAGATATCGACGAACAGGAACGCGAAGACAACGACGACGAAGTCAAGGAAGTGTGCGGTGATGAAACCGAAGTCGAACTGCAGGAATGTGGATGCCATGGAAGCCGGCATGGATACGACTGCGCTCGGAAGCAGAGAATAGAAACCTGCATCCGGGTTCGGAACGTAGAGACCGGTGAGCTGACAGATGATGCCCAGGATCCAGGTGACCAGGATACCGAACAGCATGTAGCCCTTGACGCCCTTGATCAGCATATACGCGGTAACGAGCGTGCCGATCAGTGCCAGGACGACAGTGATACCTTCATAGGAGAATGTTCCGGAAGCGATGGAACCGCTGAAAGAGAACAGACCGACCAGGGTGGCGCTGCCGACGATGATATGCGCGTTCTGCATGCCGATGAAGGCGATGAAGAAGCCGATACCGACGGAAACAGCGACTTTCAGAGTGGTCGGGATGGCGTTGAAGATCGCCTCACGGACATTGGTCAGAGAAAGGACGATGAAGATCAGACCTTCCATCAGGACCGCTGTCAGAGCGACCTGCCAGGAATAACCCATACCGCCGCAGACGGTGTATGCGAAGTATGCATTCAGACCCATGCCGGCGGACAGAGCGAACGGCAGATTGGAGAACAGAGCCATGCACAGACATGCGATCGCGGATGCAACGGCAGTCGCTGTGAAGATGGCGCCCTTGTCCATACCGGAAGCGCTCAGGATGTTCGGGTTGACGGCCAGAATGTAGACCATCGTCATGAACGTTGTCAGACCGGCGACGATCTCAGTTCTGGGATTGGTGTTGTGCTTTTTCAGCTTGAACAGTTTTTCTAACATACTTACCCCTTATGTCCTCTCGTAAAAACAAAAAACTTCTGCCGTATAAACAGAAGCAGCAAGTCCGTTGTCGTAAATCCCCTGATAACGCGCTTACTGTGTGACCATACGATCAGGACATAGAAATAATAACAGTATTGGCGCGAAAAATAAAGGGAGAATCGATAAACCGTGTTTATCAGATCTTGCGGTATTTCCGGGTATAGGTCTGCGGAGCCAGCAGCAGCAGGATCGGGAACAGTTCCAGACGTCCCGCCAGCATATCGAACATCAGCACCGCCTTGCTGAAAACGGACAATCCGCCGTAGTTGCAGGACGGACCGACCATGCTGAGACCCGGACCGATATTGTTCAGCGTTGCCGCGACCGAAGTAAAAGCGGTAACAAGATCGACATTGTCAAGCGAAACGAAGAACACGGAGATGATGAAGACGAAAACGAACGTCAGCATGAAGGCGCCGACGGAACGCAGCGTCTCATCGTCGACCGGCTTCCCGTCAAGCTGCAGGTTGCGCACCTGGTTGGGATGGATGAAGCGCAGGATCTCCAGTTTGATCATCCTGGCGGTCAGGATCACCCGCGAGACCTTGACGCCGCCGCCGGTCGAACCGGCACAGGCGCCGATAAACATCAGCATCACCAGGATGCCTTTGGAAAAAGTCGGCCAGAGGTCGAAGTTCGTCGTCGCGTACCCGGTCGTCGTAATGATCGAGGCGACCTGGAACGCCGACTGCTGCAGCGAGCTCAGGAAACTGCCGAAATAGGAGCGCACGTTGAACGCGATCATCAGGACCGCAGCCGCGACGATCAGGAAATAGACTTTTACTTCCTCCATTTTGAAGGCTTCCTTGCGGCTCTTTGCGCGCAGCAGATAGTAATAGAAGTTGAAGTTCACGCCGAACCCGAGGATAAAGACCGTGATAATGACCTGCAGAAGCACGGAATAGGACGCCATCGAGTCGTTCTTGATGCCGTAGCCGCCGGTGCCGGCAGAACCGAACGCCGTACAGACCGAATCATAGAGCGGCATGCCCGCGATAAAAAGACAGACGATCTCAGCGATCGTCATCGCCAGATAGATGCGGTAAAGCGTCTGCGCCGTCTCGCGGATCTTCGGCACCAGTTTGCCTACCTGCGGACCCGGGCTCTCCGCTTTCATCAGATGCATGTTGTAGCCGCTGTTGCTGGGGAAGATCGCCAGCATGAAGACGATGATGCCCATGCCGCCGATCCAGTGGGTCAGACAGCGCCAGAGATTGGCCGCGTAGGTCATCGCTTCCGGAGCCGGCAGGATGCTGGCGCCGGTCGTGGTGAAACCGGATACCGTCTCGAACAGCGCGTCGACAAAGCTCGGGATCTCTCTTGTAATGACAAAAGGAAGCGCCCCGAGGATACTCATCAGGATCCAGGCAAGGCCGACGGAAACGAATCCCTCCCTGGCGTAGTAGATCGAGGAACGGTCCTTGCGCATCGAAAGAAGCAGACCCAGAAGAAAGGTCAGAACCGCGGTCAGCAGATACACGAATGCTGTATGCGTTTCATGATAGAGGAAGCCGGTCAGGCACGGCAAAAGAAGAAGCAGCGCTTCTATCCGTAATACATTTCCTAAAAAAGTTCCGATGATCCGGTAATTCATGCCCGGACTTCCTCTTTTTCGAGGATATCGTTGATATCGTTGACGCCGCGCTTGGAAGTAACGACGACGATGGTGTCGCCGCTGCGGATCTCGCTGTGGCCGTTCGGGATGATGACCTCGTTGTTTTCGCGGCGGATGCAGACGATCAGCGCCTCATGGATGATCTTCAGCTTCTGCAGCGGGATATCGATGATCGATGATTTAGGCCCGATATTGAAACTGATGGCTTCTACCCTGCCTTCGATCAGTTCGTGCAGCGTCTCGATCTCCGAACTGCCGCTGGCATTGCTCATAGCGCGGACATAGCGGATGATATGGTCCGCAGTGATCTTTTTCGGATAGATCATGCTGCCGAGATGCAGCTGGTTGATAACGTCGTTAAAGGAGATGCGGTCGATCTTGGTGACGACTTTCGCGTGCGAGCACTTTCTGGCGAACATCGAAAGGAAGATGTTCTCCTCGTCGATGCCGGTCAGGGAGACGAAAGCGTCCGCTTTCTCGATCCCCTCCTCGCGCAGCACGGATTCATCCGTACCGTCCCCATGGATCACGACGACGCCGGGCAACTGTTCGCAGAGTTCACGGCAGCGTTCATAGTTCTGCTCGATGATCTTCAGACCGACACCGTTCTCCGAAAGCTCCTGGCAGAGGTAGACGCCGATCTTGCCGCCGCCGACGATCAGAACGTTCTTTACCGGACGGCTCTCGATGCCGATCCGGCGGAAAAAGTCACGGGCTCCGGCAGAAGAGGACGCGATCGACACCTTATCCCCTGCTTCCAGAATAAAAGACCCGTCCGGGATGATGACATCCTGTCCTCTTTCGACGCAGCAGATCAGGACATCCTCCTGGATCCTTCCGACTTCGCTCAGCACCCGGCCGGCCAGCTGGGAATTCGCGGAAATGACGAATTTGAGAAGTTCGACTTCGTCACGGGCAAAAGTATCGATCTGGACCGCCGCCGGGAAACGGAGAAGCCGGGCGATCTCCACGGCCGCCGCCTTTTCCGGATTTACAGTCATCGAAAGACCGAGTTCCTCGGCGATGAAATCGATATCCTCGTTCAGTTCCGGGTCGCGGACACGGGCAATGGTGGAGCAGTTGCCTGCTTTCTTGGCGATCAGACAGGTCAGCAGATTCTGTTCATCCGAGTCGGTGACCGCGATCAAAAGCTCGGTATCCTCGATACCGGCGTCTTTCAGTACCTTGTAGCTCGTGCCGTTGCCGACGAAACCCATGACGTCATAGGCTGTGGTGATGGCTTCGATCTTTTTTGAATTGATGTCAACGACGACGATATCGTGTCCCTCGTCGCTGAGCTGTTCAACGATCGTGGCTCCGACTTTGCCGCAGCCGACAATGATGATGCGCATAATACCCCCAAAAAAATGTTTTGATCAGGAACGGTGTTCCGGAAGATAGGCAAGCAGCCGGTCTACGTTTTCCTCCTTTGTTGCCCAGCTCGTTACGAAACGGTAGACCGTTCGTTCTTCATCCAGTTTCTCCCAGAAGCTGAAGCGGAATTCCTTCGCGAGGTATTCCGTCTCCTCCTTCGAGAAGATGAAGAACTGCTGATTCGTAGGCGAATCGATGTAGAATTCATATCCCTTCGCGGCGAATCCGGCTTTCAGTTTGTCTGCCAGACGGATCGCGTGGGAAGCAATATCAAAGTAGAGATTATCAGTGAACAGGGTCTCGAACTGCTGACTGAGCAGTCTGCCTTTGGCGATCATAGCGCCGTGCTGTTTCACCCTGGTGGCGAAATGCGCCGGCATGAAGCCTTTTTTGAAAACGACCGCCTCGCCGCAGAGAGCGCCGACTTTGGTGCCGCCGATGTAGAAGACATCGACCAGTTCAGCGAGTTCGCGGAACGTGAGGTCGCATTCGCTGCTCATCAGACCGTAGCCGAGGCGGGCGCCGTCGACATAGACCGGCAGTTTGAACTCGTCCGCGACCGCGCGGATCTCCTGCAGTTCTTTCTTGGTATAGATCGTGCCCAGTTCCGTCGGGAAGGTCAGAAAGATCAGGCCCGGGAAGACCATGTGTTCGTGGTTCTGGTCATCATAGAAGCCCTTCACGAGCGCTCTGAGCTCTTTTGCGTCCATCTTGCCGTCATGGGACGGGACAGTCAGGATCTTGTGGCCGGTATACTCTACGGCACCGGCTTCATGAACAGCGATATGACCGGTCTCGGGAGCGACGACGCCTTCATACGGCTGGAGCATCGTGTCGATCACGACCTGGTTGGTCTGCGTTCCGCCGACCAGAAAATACACGTCGGCATCACTGCAGCCGGCGGCGTCCCTGATCAGCTCAGTCGCGTGCGCGGTAAAAACGTCAAAGCCGTAACCGGGCACCTGGTCGTAATTGTGTTTCACGAAACTCTCGAGGATCAACGGATGCGCGCCCTCGATGTAGTCGCTTTCAAAACTGATCATATGCTAAATCTCCTTGTTTTGTTTGAATGAATGCAGAATCCCGTAGAGGATACGGTAAAGATCGGTGGCGTCCTTTTCCTCAAGACCGACACAGTCAGCTACCGCGAGCGGCACACCGGCTGCCCCGTCCTGCAGACGGCGCCCTTTTTCCGTGATCGTCAGGGTTACCCGGCGAAGATCGTCTTCGGATTGCGTTTTTTCCAGGTAGCCCTTGGCCTGCATCTTCTTGATCAGCGGCGTCAGGGTCCCGGAATCCAGAAACAGTTTGTCTCCGAGCTCTTTGGCTCCGATCGTCCCCTCTTCCCAGAGGACCATCATGACCAGGTACTGGGTATAGGTCAGATCGAGTTTTTTGAGCAGCGGATTGTAGCGGCGTATCACTTCCTTGGAAGCGGCGTAGAGAGGAAAACAGAGCTGGTTTTCCAGCTTGAAGATTTCTTTATCGCTCATTTTTACTAGAATTCGATCAGTACCGGTCTTTCTGTAAAGGAGCAGATGGCTGCTCTGCCGGATTTAAAACGGAAGATCGCGGTGTTGCCGTCGCCGGGCTGGCACATTCTGCCAAGCTCCGGATAGGCTTCCAGCATATGTTTCTGCGCCTCCAGGCGTTCGTCAAGTTCGACTTCCCCGGTGACCCGGATCCACTTGCCGTCCTTGAAAGCGCATAATTCGATTTTCGGGTTTTTCAGCATTTGCTTGGCAACGTCCTTGACCAGTCCGGTCTGAATTGCCAGATGTCCGTCAAAGAGATCGATCGTTCCAAAAGGACGTACATGCGGTTGGTCATCCTCGACTGTGGCAAGATAATAGGTTCCCGCAGTTTTCAGAAATTCATAAACGTCATTCATTTTGATACCTCTTTTCTTATATTTATTGTAAGCAAAGCCTGATGAAGGGTCAATGAAGAAGGCTGCTCTGACGTGGTAAGATGAAAGTATGGACCGGGTTGAAAAAAGGACTGCGCTCTGGGGATGGATCCTGATCGCAGCGGAGATCTACAAACAGATCCGCCTCGTGACGGTATACGGAAGCTATGTCTGGTGGCATTTCCCCTGGCAGCTGTGCTCGCTGCCGATGTATCTTGCGGCAGCACTGCCGTTTATAAAAAACACAGACCGGAAAGACACGGTATTCGCCTTTCTGGCGGGTTTCGGGCTGCTCGGCGGGATCGCGGTCTTTTTCGATCAGAGCGGCCTGCATTACGCCCGGCCGGAGCTCACCGCCATCTCCTATCTCTGGCATATCTCGATGGTCTTTTTCGGTCTTTACGCTTACCGGGGCATACGCGGAAACAAAAATACAGGCTTCCGCAAAGCCTGTATCCTCTATTTCTGCTGCTGTATTCTGGCAGTCATCCTGAATCTCGTTTTCGCCCGTTTCGGCGAGATCGATCTGTTTTATATCAATCCGCTCACCGCGATGTCGCAGATCGTATTCCGCGAACTGGTCCCGCTGATCGGGAATCCGCTGACGATCCTCCTCTATATCCTGTCGACCGTTCTGGGCGCCGCGGCGCTGTTTTTCCTGAACGGAAAACTACAGAATAAAATTCACGATGACTAGATAGATCAGGGTCGCGCCGAAGATGCTGACCAGGTTGTTTTTGCTGAAGCGGTAACTGACGACCGCAAAGGCGCAACCGATCAGTTCCGGCATCCCGAAGGGAGACGCCGACCAGGCAACGTCTTTCAGACAATAGATCACCAGCATTCCCATCGCTGCCGCCGGCAGCGTTTTTCCAAGGCGCACCAGCGAAGCCGGGATCGGACGGTCTCCGGAGAAGACAACGAACGGAAGGAAACGCAGAAGCGCGGAGGCAAGCGTCATGACGAGGATCATTTTGATCGCGTAGCTCATTTTTCTTCCCTCCCCTTATAGAACGCGCAGAAGAGCGAAAGCACCAGCATCGCCGGCACCAGAAAGCGGTCTCTGCCGAGAAGGAACAGGAACGCCGCCGGGACAGCCAGTCCGATGAGCGCCGGCAGATGGTCTTTGTTTTTCATCCACTGGTCGGTAAAGATCGTGACGAACAGCGCCGTCATGACGAAATCGATGCCCTTGATCTGAAAACTGAAAAGCGTGCCGATCACCACTCCGAGCAGAGTCGAGAAGATCCAGTACAGATGTCCGTAAAGCGAGACAGCCAGCCAGTAATCCTCGTTCAGGACGCCGACCGGGCTGTCGTTCTCGAAGATCAGCGCGTAGGCTTCGTCGACGATCGCGTGGATCAGATACGGTTTCTTCTTTTTATCGACGGTGCGGTAGCGGTCGACGAGCGAGAGCGCGTAGAAAAGATAGCGTGCATTGACCATCAGAGTCGTCAGGAAAGCTGATGCCAGACTGACGTGCGCGCTGAGCAGTCCGATCGCCGCGTACTGCATCGAGCCGCTGAAGATCAGCACCGACATCAGCAGGCATTCGAAAAGACCGTAGCCGATCTGTTTCAGCAGGATGCCGAACCCGATGCCCAGGAAGAAATACCCGGTCAGGACCGGGGATGTCTTCCGGAAAGTGTGTCCGCGCAGGCGTTCGGAGAACGGGTTCATTTCTCACACCGGCGGAGGAAGTCCTCCATCAGGGCTTTGCTGAAAGGCTCGTTCTCGTCCATCCGTTCCGGATGCCACTGGACCGCCTTGATCTGCGGCAAGGAAACGCATTCGATTCCTTCGATGATCCCGTCCGGGCTAAGAATGCTGACCCGGAAACCGGGCGCCACGGTCTTCGCGCACTGATGATGAAAACTGTTCACCATGAACGCGTCTTCGCCGAGGATCTGTGCACAGACCGTCCCTGGAACAGCCTGGGCGGCATGGGCATATTTCGCCGTTCTGTTCTTCTGGGAATGAACGGTCTCTGTTTTAACGGTCTTGGGGATATCCTGGATCAGCGTGCCGCCGAAAGCAACGTTGAGCAGCTGCAGGCCGCGGCAGATGCCGAATACCGGCTTGCCGGTCCTCATGCATTCACGCGCCAGCAGGATCTCGAATGTATCACGCAGTTCGGAGGCTTCCTCGCATTCCGGTTCTCTCTCGGCGCCATAGCAGGACGGATCAACGTCCTGACCGCCGGTAAAAAGGAAACCGTCACAGGCTTCGACCATTTCCCTGATCTTTTCAGGTTCTGTCACCGGATCCAGACATACCGGTTCGCCGCCGTACATGCGGACATAATCGAGATATGCCGGCCGGATCTTTTCTTCTTCGGACAGGCCGAGTTCTGAAGGTGTGCAACCGATCTTCATAGTTTTTTACCTCTATGAGAAATATTCTAACTTTTACCATTGCCAAAATCAACGAATTGAATTACAATAATTAAGCACGCGGATGTGGCGGAACTGGTAGACGCGCATGATTCAGGTTCATGTGGGGCGACCTGTGCAGGTTCAAGTCCTGTCATCCGCACCAGATTGAAAGAAAAAGAAGCATTGCGCTTCTTTTTTTCTTTTCTGTTTTTTCTCTTTAGTACTGACGCTCGCGGTCCACGATGTGTTCCAGCGGCTCCCCTTTCGCGTAATGGCAGAGGTTGTCATAGAACATCTGGATGTTGCGGACACGGGTATAGGCAAGCGTCGTCTGTCCGGAGCAGTGCGGGGTAATGATCAGGTTCTTCGTTCCGTACAGCGGGGAATCCTGCGGCAGCGGTTCTGTAGCGAAGACATCAAGAGCAGCGCCTGCCAGTCTGCCGTTTTCGAGCGCATCCTTGATCGCAGCTTCATCGATCGCGCTTCCGCGGCCAACGTTGATCACATAGGAGGTCTCCGGCAGCAGCGCCAGACGTTCCGCGTTGAGCAGATGGATCGTTTCCTTGGTTTCCGGGACAGCCATGAAAAGCAGATCCGTTTCCGGAAGCAGACTGTCAAGTTCGCTGATCTTCACGCACTTGTCAAAGACATCGACAGCGCGTCCGCTGCGGTTGACGCCGATCAGGCTTGCCGGTTCAAAGATACGGACTCTTTTGGCGAAGTTCGAACCGATATCTCCGGTCCCCAGGACCGTGATGCGGGAACCGTAAAGGCTGCGCTGCGGCAGTGAATTGTTCCAGGTCCTTTCGCTGACGAGCTCGTAGTATTCCGGCATGCGGCGCAGCAGCATCAGTGCGACCATGATCATATGTTCGGAGATCGAAAGACCGTAGGCGCCGGCGGAATTCGTAAGGACCATATCGTCGCGCAGGACGCCCGGCTTGAAGTAGTGGTTGACACCGGCGGAAGCGGAGGAGAACCACTTCAGTTTCGGTGAACCGGTCACCAGATCGGCACCGGAGCCGTGGATGATCGTCGCTTCCCCGAGATAGGGCTGCATATCGGCTTTCTTCGTAAAGAAGCGGATGGAGTAGTCGTTTTCCTCGCAGAGCTGCTGAAATTTCGCTTTCGTTTCCTCGCTCAGCTCGTTGAACAGTACCAGAATGTTTTCCTTCATATTCATCTACCTTCCTGTAGTTTCATTATATAACAACACTCTTGCAAAAGCCTTTCGCTTACTCTTATACTTTTTCTAGTAGAAAGTGAGGACACGCAATTATGGCAAATCCGAAGATCCGTATCAAAATGAAAAACGGCGGCGAGATGGTCGCGGAACTCTATCCGGAGATCGCTCCCGTCACCGTCGAAAACTTCTTAAAACTCGTCAACCAGGGCTTCTACAACGGCCTGACCTTCCACCGCGTCATCCCGGGATTCATGATCCAGGGCGGCTGCCCCCGCGGCACCGGCACCGGCGGACCGGGCTGGACCATCAAGGGTGAATTCCGCGCCAACGGTTTCCGCAACGACCTGAAGCACACTGCCGGCGTCCTTTCCATGGCCAGAGCCTATGACCCGAACTCCGCAGGCAGCCAGTTCTTCATCATGCACCACGACGCGCCGCATCTTGACGGACAGTACGCCGCCTTCGGCAAACTGCTCAGCGGTATGGAGACCGTCAACGAGATCGCCCTCGTCAAAAGAGACCGGAGCGACAAGCCGCTCGAACCGCAGGTCATCGAAAGCATGACCGTCATCGAGGAAGAATAACCGCGATACAAAAGAGAAAGCACGTCTTTCTCTTTTTGAAAGGAATGAATATGAAAAAGATCCCGATCATCATCGACACCGATCCCGGCATCGACGATTTCTTCTGCCTGGCTCTCGGCTTAAGCTACGAAGACGTCTTTGATCTGAAAGCCGTCACCACCATGGGCGGCAACAACTATACGGAGGTCACGACCGCCAATGCCATCGATATCGTGCATCTCTTCAAAAAGGAAGTCCCGGTCGCCATGGGCGCGGAGAGCTACCTGAAGGAAGTCTTCGAGGAGCCCGTCTGGCAGCATCACGGCCACAACGGCCTGGCGGACGCGCAGATCCCCCACTGTGCCGGAACGCCCGATCCGCTGCGCGCCTGGGACAAGATCGCGCAGGTCGCGGAAGAATGCGCCGGCGAACTCGTTCTGGTCACGGTCGCGCCGCTGACCAATATCGCGCTGGCGCTGCAGAAATACCCGCAGCTGCCCTCGCAGATCAGAAAGATCGTGATGATGGGCGGCTCCACTGAAGCCGGCAACATCACCCCTTACGCCGAAGCCAACATCGGACACGATGCCTGGGCGGCGGACATCGTTTTCCGCAGCGGCATCCCGGTCGATATGGTCGGCCTGAACGTGACCCTGAAGTGTCCCCTGCCCCGTGAGATCTTCGACCCCATCAGCATAAAGCTCGATCCGGTCATCCGCGGCACCATGCAGACGATGATCGATTTCCGCAAAGGCGAGCCGATGCATGACGCTGTCGCGATCGCTTCCCTGATCGACGAAAAGATCCTCGAATTCCTGCCGGCGGACGTCACCGTCGAGACGGAAAACGAGGAACGCAGAGGACAGACGGTCGTAAAAGAAAACTCCGGTGTGAACACCAGAGTTGCGGTAAAAGCGGACCTGCCGCGTTATTATGACGTGATCGCGGGAATGTGTCACTGACCATTGGTCAGCCAGTCATACATTTCCTGATATTTCAGCGCGGAAGCCTTCCAGGAGAAGTCAGCCGCCATCGCCCGGTCTACGATCTTGTTCCAGTCACGCTTGTTGTCGTAATAGATCTTTTCCGCGTAACGGATCGTCGCCATCATCTCGTGCGCGTTGTAGTTCGCGAAGGAGAAGCCGGTTCCTTCCTTCGTGTATTCGTTGTACGGCTGCACGCTGTCGCGCAGACCGCCGGTCTCGCGCACGATCGGCAGCGTGCCGTAGCGCAGCGACATCATCTGGCTGAGTCCGCAGGGCTCGAAGAGCGACGGCATCAGGAATGCGTCGGACGCGGCGTAGATCTTGTGGGAAAGCTCTTCCGAATAGGTGATATGGGCGGAGAACTTGTCATGGTACTGGTAGTCGAAATAGCGGAACATATCCTCGTATCTCGTCTCGCCGGTGCCCAGGATGACGAACTGAACGTTGTCGTTCGCCAGGATCTCTTCCATGACGCGGGCGATCAGATCAAAGCCCTTCTGGTCAGTTAATCTCGAAACGATTCCGATCATCATCGCTTTCTTGTCGACAGGAAGACCGAGTTCTTCCTGCAGAGCGGTCTTGTTGCGGATCTTTTCTTTACGGAAATTTTCAGCATTGAAGGCGTACGGGATGTACGGGTCGTTGGCCGGATCGAAGACGTCGGTATCGATGCCGTTCAGGATGCCGCGCAGATCATTGCGGCGCAGGCGCAGAAGTCCGTCCAGGCCTTCGCCGTAGAACGGGTTCTGGATCTCTTCGGCATAACTCGGGGAAACGGTCGTGATCGCGTCGGAGTAGACGAGACCGCCCTTGAGCAGGTTGGCGTCATTGTAATATTCGAGCGCGCCGGAATAGAAGCAGCGCTTCGGCAGTCCGGTGATCGACTGCGTCTCTTCAAGATTCCAGCGTCCCTGGAACTTCAGGTTGTGGATCGTCATGACGGTCTTGATGCCCTGATAGAACGGGTTATCCTGGAACATCTCGTTGAGATAGACCGGGACCAGACCGCTCTGCCAGTCGTGGCAGTGGATGACATCCGGGCGGAAATTCAGGGTCTGCAGCGCGGAAAGCGCAGCCTTGGAGAAGAATGCGAAACGGCGGATCTCAAAACGGGTGTCGTCGGTGTACAGGCTCTGGGTATTGAACAGTTCCTCGTCATCGATGAAGTAATAGGTCACACCGTCGTAGACCGCGCGGAACAGACCGACATACATCTCCCGCCAGTCGAAGGACATCTGGAAGTTGCCGATGTACTCCAGCGCTTCGGACTGCTTCAGGCAGCCGTATTTCGGCATGATGACGCGGACGTCGAAGTATTCCTTGTCGATCGCTTTCGGCAGCGAGCCGGCCACATCAGCCAGACCGCCGGTCTTTGCGAAAGGCGTCGCCTCGGACGCAACAAAAAGTATGTTTTTCATAATTCTCACCTTCCATCTCAAGTATACCAAGTCAGCACCCTGAAAAAACATCATTTTTCCGCTTTATTTTTTCAGAACCTTAATGTAATATATAGAAGACGCCGCCATAGTATAGTGGCAATACGCATCCATGGTAAGGATGAATCCCGTGTCCGATTCACGGTGGCGGCACCATCGCATTCTCCCCTCTGCACAGAGGGTTTTTATTTTTCCGGGGAGCGCTCCCTTCACGGAATGTTGTAGTACAATGGTCTTATGAACAAAGTGATTCTGAAACGATACGAAGGAAGGACGGTCCGCGACGGCGGCCTGTGGATCTACGACAACGAGATCGAACGGACCGAAGGCAGCTGGCAGAACGGCGATATCGTGGAAGTCTTTTCTTACAAGGACGATTTTATCGGCCGCGGCTATATCAACGATCACTCGAAGATCCGCATCCGTCTGCTGACACGGGATCCGCAGGAAGAGATCGGCAGAGACCTCTTCAAAAAGCGCATCCGCGAAGCCTGGGACTACCGTAAGAGCGTCGTGGAAACGGACTGCTGCCGGGTGGTCTTCTCCGATTCCGACAGGCTGCCGGGCCTGATCATCGACAAATTCGAGGATGTTCTCGTCTTCGAGATCGATACTCTGGGCATGGACGTCCGCAAGGACCTGCTGGTCGAAGTGACGAAAGAGATCTTCGCCGAAGACGGGATCCGCATCCGCGGCATCTACGAGCGCAGCGACGCTAAAGTCCGCACCCTGGAAGGTCTTGAACGTGTCAAAGGCTTCCTGAGCGAACCCTTCCCTACCGTCATCCCGGTAAAGGAGAACGGCGTCCGTCTGGAAATCAACGTCGCCGAGGGACAGAAGACCGGCTACTTCCTTGACCAGAAATACAATCACCTGGCCGTGCGACGTCTGTGTGCCGGCAAGACCGTGCTCGACTGCTGCACCCATACCGGCGGCTTTGCCCTGAGCGCCGCCGTGACCGCGAAACAGGTCACCGGCATCGACGCCTCCGAACTGGCAATCGAACAGGCAAGAGCCAACAGCGCGCTCAACGGCTTTACCAATACCGTATTCGAAGTCGCCGACGTATTCGACTATCTGACCGGAAAGCAGCAGGAAGGCGCGCGTTATGATGTCATCATTCTGGATCCGCCGGCTTTCACCAAATCGAAGAATTCCGTGAAGAATGCCGCCAAAGGCTACAAGGAGATCAATTACCGGGCAATGAAGCTGCTGAATCCGGGCGGCTTCCTGATCAGCTGCTCCTGCAGCGAATACATGGAGCGGGAGCATTTCCTGAACATCCTGCTCAGCGCCGCGAACGACGCCCACAAACGGCTGCGTCTGGTGGAGAACCGGGCCCAGGCGCCCGATCATCCGGTCATGCTGGGAAACAATGTGTCGGATTATCTGAAATGTGTGATTCTGCAGGTCAATGACCGCTAGAATACAGAAAACAAAAACATCAAGGGAGAAACACAATGGAAATCGAGAATCTGAGTCAAATGAACGATCATCAGCTGCTTATGGAACTTCTTGAAAAACAGAAGGCCAAGGAAAGAAGAGACATGATCCGGACGGTCATCACCGTGCTCGTCATCCTTGGCGCGGTCATCTTCATCTGGTATCAGGTGCACCAGCTTCTGGCGATGATCGACACTGTCCGCGTTCCGCTGGAAACGATGTCCGCCACCGTTGAGGAATATGCCGCCGCCTTCGGCGACTTCGACTTCAAGTCGATCGAAACGATCGCCGGCGCCTTCAAGACATTCGATCCAAAAGTCCTGGAGGATCTGAGCTCCGCCCTGGGCAAGTTCGATCCCAAGACACTGGAGACCATGACCAAGGACATCAGTGACATCATGAAGCTGCTTGAACAGTTCAAGGCTCTGTTCGGAATGTAAAAAGAAAAGAACCGTGCCATGCATAATGCCACTAACTTAAGAAATCATATCTGAAGATCTTTAACCGCAGTTTCATCATTTTTTGATGAGAACTGCGGTTTTCTTTTCCCTTCTGATCGTCGAATAGAAGATGAATATCATCCTTGTGATAAATATGAATGAT
>JAFWII010000017.1 GCA_017533785.1 Erysipelotrichaceae bacterium
CTTGCAGGAGTAGACTACATTATTATTTGATTTGTATTCCATGCGATAATTATACAACGATCAACCATCTAATTCAAAGCCGGTTTTGAAGAATGATTCAAGACGCTGATTCAAGACCGATTCCGAAGAAGGAGAGACACCCTATATCCCCATGTCTGAAGACAGGGGCTTTACGGTGATGGTTTGGTAACGCAGCCGTTTGCATAACTGAGGCTGTTATTGCGTTTCGCTGGTGCAGGAAACTTAATCATGTAAAGCTCATTGTTAAGCAGTACGGATATTTTGCTTCCGTTAGCACCTGCATATGTCTTGTTTTTTCTAGGCAGATCGGTAAAATCAATAGTTTTTTCCATTATTCCTCCATTCTAAGATACTTTTCTCTAAGATATCGTGCTTGATTATGGGTTATATCCTGTTCTGTTTCAGCAGAGTTAATATCAGCGTTTAAATCACACCAAACAATATCCCAATGCATATCCTTTTTTCCCGCATCTTCAATTTCCCATGATTGCTTCATAGCCTCGATCGACTTCCGCAGGTAGGGAGGCAATCCTCTTTCAAGATAATCACGGTTTTTAGGAAGCCCAGATTCACGGTTAAAGTCCGATGTATCAATGAGCATAAGATCTTCCATCGAACAGTTTAGGGTTTTTGCGATTTTATATACTGTATATGCAGTGCAATTTCGTATATCGCTTTTCCCTGAACAAATATCTATAACGGTTGTTTTTGGTACACCGCTTATTTTCGACAATCGATACATGGAAAGATTTTGTTCATCAAGAAGTGTTTGTAAATCCATTTGATAAACCTCCTTCAAATTCATTATATCGGTAAACCGACCTATTTCAATATGATTTATTTATATACTTGTAACAATAATTCGCTTATTTCAATTCGTTTAGATAAAATGTTGATATGTCAATTTTCTGGTGTTTGATCGCATCCGTAGGTGCCGGTGTCGGCACTGGTCTGGCCGGTCTTTCTGCGGCGACTGTCATGGTCCCGATCCTGATCGTGCTCTGTCCCTCCTTTCAGGGGGATACGGGTGCCTATCAGGCGACCGCGATCGCGCTTGCATCGGATATCCTTGGTTCGGCTGTCACCACACTGACTTATGCCCGAAACGGTCATATCGATCTGAAACGCGGAAAGATCATGTGCATCTGCATTCTGATCATGTGTACGGTCGGTTCCTATGCCGCCTGGCTCGCCGGGAATGTCGTTCTCGGTACTTTTACGCTGTTTCTGACTTTCTTCATCGGGATCCGTTTCCTTGTAAAACCGGACACGTCCCGCAAAGAGGGAAGTATCAAGGGAGGAAAACTGACGCCTCTTGAGATCGGAGTCTCATTGTTTTTCGGACTGACGATCGGTTTCGGAACAGGTTTTGTCGGTACTGGCGGAGGAATGATGATGCTCGTGGTATTCACGGTCTTTTTAGGGATGGAACTGAAGACCGCCGTCGGGACAAGCACCTTTATCATGACTTTTACCGCGCTGATCGCCTCGGTCAGTCATATTCTGATCCATCCGGCGATCCTGCTTGAAAAATGGAACGTGATGCTGCTGTGCGTTGTGGTCGCGACGGTCAGCTCGCTTTTGTCAGCGCGCTTTGCCAACCGGGTAAACAACCGGACAGTCGGTATCGTTACCGGATTTGTGCTGACGGTACTCGGCGCTTCGATGATCTTCCTGCATTACCGCGACGCGCTTTTGAAGATCGCGCTGCTGAAAGATACACTTGCCTGCCTCGGGAAGCTGATCCTGTATCTGATCCCCTGTGTATTGGTCTTGCTGCTGATACGATTTACGACCAAAGTGCCGTCTTTCGTGTTCCGCAAACTTCTTCATATGGTCGCCTTTACCTGCGTGACGTTCATGATCCTGCATGCTAATACCTGGCAGGCTGCTTCACTGGCCTCCCTGAGTATTGCGGCGATTGCTTATCCCCTGCTGGCGGCAGTGGAGAAGGAGAGCTGGTACAGCAGCTTGTTCGTGGAGAAACGGTCCGGCGAGATCAAGAACAGTCTGCTGCTGCTTTTCGGCATGATCGCAGTCCTGAACGCGGTGTCCGCCGGGATCTTTCACGAGACTTTCCCGGCAGTCTGCGCAGTCCTGATGTGGGGGATCGGCGACGGCGCTGCCGCGCTGGTCGGGATCCCGTACGGAAAACACAAAGTCAAAAGCCGCTTTACCGACGGGAAGAAATCCTGGGAGGGGACTTCGGCGATGTTTTATTCCGCCCTGCTGTGCGGGATGCTGATGATGTGCTTTTTCGGAGAATACAGGCTTTCCTCGGCGCTTCTGACAGCCGTCCCGGCGGCTGCCGCCGGTGCGCTTACGGAACTCTTCTCACCGAGCGAATATGATACGGTCACCGTACCGGTCATGATCCTGATCGTGCTTCTGCTGCTGCAGAAAATAGGGGTATAATAGAATTTATGAATGAAGAAAATGTAGAATTGACACCGACGCTGCAAAGCTGGCGCTCCGACAGGGAAGACCTGTTCGGCCGCTTCTGTGAGGAACTGGAACACTGGTTCGCTAACGGAAACGAGCCTTTTGATGCGGATCAGGATATCCGCTACCTGCTTGACCTGCAGGAAAAACGGCTGAAAGAGCGTAAGATCGAAGCGTACTGTACATTGACCCCGCGTGGCACCCCGCCGATGCAGGCATCCAAGGTGCTGGGAGGCTCTTTGAATCCGTATAACCGTTCCACTCATTACCGCAGTTTTGAGGAAGAGCTGGAATTTCGGCGTAACGGTGAAACTCTCTATAAACGTAAAAAAGACCTGAATGTCTACCTTTCGATCATTGAACCGGCAGAAGGGGAGAAAGGCATCGGTGAAACTGCTGCCGGCTGTCCGAACTGCGGAAACATCGCAAAAGTCAGCGATCTGCTGCAGGGCGGCTGTCCGTTCTGCCGTACCCATTTCGTTTATAAGGATCTGTTCCCGAAGGTCGTTAACTATTATGCCGCTGAGACGATCCCGGCACCGGAAGTGATCGACAGGAAATCGAAACAGATCCCAAAGATCGGTGCCGTCGTTGGCGCAGTGGTCGGACTGATCAGCTGTTTGGCCGGTGGATATCTGAAAAACGGGATCCTCGGCGTTCTGGGCATTCTGCTGTTAAGCGCATTGACCGCCGGGGTCTTCGCCTTTTTCTCCTATATGCTGTACAGTGTCTTTCTGATGGGAAAACTGTTCAGACTTGCCGGAAAATCGCTGCCGATGCTCGGCGCACTTGGCAGTGACAAAAAGCTCAACAGATCACTTTCGGTCTATGATCCTACCTTCAGCGTGGAATACTTCTCCGGCAAGGCGATGTCTCTGTTCCGCACGATCGTCTTCAGCAGGGATCCGCAGGAACTGCCGCAGTATGCCGGAGGCAAACTGGACGAACGCTTTGCAGATCTGATCCATTGCACTTCGAAAGGTGCGGTCGGTGTCCGCTCGATCAACGAAAAGGACGGATATCTGGAAGTCGGACTGGAACTTTTCCTGACAGATTTCTACGATGAGGGAAACAAAATCAAAGTAAAGGATGACCGGATCCTGATGACCATGCGCCATAATGCCGAATTCAAGGTAAAAGACACATTTGTTTTCTCTGCAGTCGTCTGTCCGAACTGCGGAGGCAGTTTTAATGTGCTGAAAGAGAAACACTGCCCGCACTGTCACAGCAGATTTGAGAGTTCGCGGGAGGACTGGGAAGTGACCTCAGTCAGATACAGATAGGAGCGGAGAGATCATGAGCAAACAAACCGAACGAATCACCAAGATGGAAGAAAACCTTGATACCTGCAGAGCTGCGGCGGATGCGCTGGAGAAAGCGCTGGAAGAATTCGTAGCCTGCAGAAAAAGGATCCGCGAACTGGACAGGTATTATTCCGGAAGCCAGTGGCTGCGGGACTTTGAAGCCTGGGAAAACGGGAAGCTGCCGCAGGATCTGAAATGCGGCGTCCTTTCCGAAGACGCTGTCTATGATCTGCTGGAAGACGATCGCGAACTGATCGCCCGGATGTCGGCTGTTGTCAGCCGCTATCTGAAGGAGTACTGAAAATGAGCTCTTTCAAAGATCTGCGGATCGTCGATAACTTCTATCAGACATCCTCCTTTTTCCCGATGCCGACCGTCTGCATATCCACCGTCAACGAAGACGGAAGTCTGAACGTCGGCTCCTATTCCCTGTGCTTCCCGTATTACATCGCCGGCAAGGACCGCTACGCGATGCTGCTGGAATGCCGTAATAATTCCAATACCGGACTGAATATCCTGCGCACCGGGAAGTGCGCGATCAATTTCATCACCGATGACAGAGCTGTTTTTAAAGAGGCGGTCCGTCTCGGGTATCCCGGTCCTTCCAAGGAAAAGATGAAGGATTTTAAGTGGAAGACCGAGAAGGGTCTGGCGGATCCGGAAGATCCGGAAAGACCGGAAGTGCTGAGTGACGCCTATCAGGTATTCGAATGTACCTGGGAAAGGCAGCTGGAACATGCGGAACGTTTCAAACCGGAAGATATTGATGACGGCTATGCCGGTCCCTACAATGATTTCAATGGACTGACTTCAAAATACGGCGCGCATTTCATTCTTTATATCGACAAGATCCTGATGAAGGAACGCTACTATAATGCGATCGTCAACGGTGTGACAAAGAAGGACTTCCCGCCTGTTCCGGTCGATTACGGTTACCGCGATTCCACCAACTTCTGGTATACGCAGTTCCCGCGTTTCAAAAAGCCGATCGCCGAACCGATCCCGGCTCCGAAGGAAGTCGATATCGCTTCGATCCGTTTCGCGGCGGACCGCGTGGATGACCAGGTCAAGTTTACCGATGACGCGTTGAAGAATTTCGTAAAGGTTCCGCGCCCGTTCCTGAAGACCGTCCTCAATGGCTGCGTCGCCTGGGCGAAAGAAAACAACGTTACACTGATCACAGATGAGCATGTGAAGATCATTAACGACAAGCGGAATCAGGAAAAGCAGAAAAAGAAATAGAATACCGCGTGAAAGCGAATAACAAAAAACGGAGAGCTAATCTCCGTTTTTTGTCGGATAGATATACGGTTTTGTCAGCGGTTCAGATAGTCGAGATAGTCTTCCCGGCTGATCTTCGGCTCAAATTCGCGGATGATCCGGTCTGTATATGCCGGATGTTCTAAAAGATATAGCACAGTATCATATACGATCGCTGACGGCTCAAAATAAGCCCGGTCTTCGTCACAGACGCAGAGATCCTTGCCATGACAGTTGCCCTTGAAACCGGAGTAACCGAACTGGACGGTCGGCTTGAAAAGCGACAGGTCGCCGATATCGCCGGCTGCCATCGACTTTTCATAATCGTGGATCTCTTCCGCTTTGCAGTATTTCAGCATGTTTTCACGGATGATGTCGTTGATCAGTTCGTTCTGGTTCATCGGAAGATAACCCGGCGTCGTTTTGATCGACACAGTCGCACCAAGTGCTTTGGCACAGTGTTTCGCCGCATTGTCTACCTTTTCAGCCGTGCTTTGCAGAGCATCGTTGTTCATGGCCCGGACGTAGCATTCATAAACTGTTTTTTCCGGAATGGAATTGACTGTCTGACCGCCGTCGGAAAGAATACCGTGGATACGGACACAGTCCTCTTCACGGAAGGTCTCCCGCAGCATATGGATCGCATTGTCAAACAGAACGAAAGCGTTCAGGGCGTTGACCCCTTTATCCGGGGCGACCGCGGCATGGGTCGCTTTTCCGCGGAAGGTGATCTCCTTGTACATGAAGCCGGCGAGCGACGTATTCAGTGAAAAATGGTATTCTCCCTCACCCATCGTATGCAGATGGATGAACAGATCCTCTCCGTCGAACTGGCCTGCCGTCAGCATATTGACTTTTCCGCCGATATAGTTGATCTCGTGTCTGCGGATCAGTTCCTTGCGGAAAGCGATATCCGTGAATTCCTCGGCCGGGGTGAAATACAGGGTCACGGTCCCGTTTTTGATGACATCTTTCAGTTTCACCAGGGCGTACGCCATGATCGCGCACTGGGTGGAATGCCCGCAGCTGTGGGCGGCATTGTCCTCTTTGCTGGCAAAGGGATGTCCCAGCGTCGGCAGAGCATCCAATTCCGCGATCAGACCAATATGCGGAGAGCCGGAGCCAACGGATACCTTGAAAGCGGTGCGGAAACCCAGGTCGGTGACTTTCAGTCCGTTTTTCG
Organism: Erysipelotrichaceae bacterium; assembly: GCA_017533785.1. Lineage (GTDB taxonomy): Bacteria > Bacillota_I > Bacilli_A > Erysipelotrichales > Erysipelotrichaceae > RGIG5669. Next base: position 6,211 of record JAFWII010000017.1, read on the forward strand.
CGAAGTACTCTGTCAGGATCTTCTTGTTGGTGAATTCCTTATAGCCGAGCTCAGGATGCCGGAAGAGCTCTTCACCGAGCGCGAACAGTTCTTTCTTATCTTCTGCAAACTTCTTTTTCATAGTGTTTTGACCTCACAAAAATCATACCATTTTAACGGCTGTTTCCGAATACTTCTCTTTTTTGTATGATAAAGAGGAGAGTGGAGGTAGACATTATGCTGGAAACAGGTATTATGGCGCCGGAATTCACATTGCCGGACCAGAATGGAAAAGTGCATTCCCTCAGCGACTACAGGGGGAAGAAAGTGATCCTGTATTTCTACCCGAAAGACAACACGAGCGGCTGCACGAAACAGGCCTGCGGCTATTCCCGGCTCGTTCCGCAGTTTGCCGAGAAGGGCGCAGTCGTACTCGGCGTCAGCAAAGATCCGGTCAGCTCCCATAAGCGTTTTGAGGAAAAACAGGACCTGAAGATCACGATCCTGGCCGATCCGGAGAAGGAAGTCATTCAGCTCTATGACGTATGGAAAGAGAAGAAACTCTATGGCAAACCGTCAATGGGTGTTGTCCGCACAACCTATCTGATCAATGAGGAAGGCATTATCATCAAGGCAAACGACAAAGTCAAAGCGGCGGATGATCCGGATAAAATGCTTGCAGAGCTTTAGTGTGGAGAGTTATGACGATCAACTGGGATGATATTTTTTCAAAATACAGTAATGATCTGGTGAAGACAGGGATGAACCTTCTGCTCATCGTTCTTGTTTTTCTTGTTGCCAAGATCCTTCTAAACAGTCTCTCAAAGATCACGGGCGGCGTGATCGAAAAAGCGAAAGGCGCTGGCGAAAGCGAAAAATCAAAAGAACTGATCACGACGATGACGTTGCTGCGCAGCGTCTGCCGGTACGTGATCTACTTCATCGCGCTCTGCATCAGCATCAACATCCTGGGATTCGGTTCCGTTGCCTTCAATATGGTGGCGGCTGCCGGGATCGGCGCGATCATCGTTTCGATGGGCGCGCAGAGCATCATCGGTGACATGTTTGCCGGTCTGTTCATCATGTTCGAAAGACAGTATGCAGTCGGCGACTATGTAAAGATCAATAACTACGAAGGCGATGTGACGTCGCTGGCGATGCGCTGTACCTATCTTATGACCCGGACCGGGGAAAGAGTGATCATCCCCAACGGCGAGATCCGTACGGTGATCAATTATACGGTAAAGAAGAGTTCGGCGATCGTGACCGTTCCGACGCCGTATGAAGCGGATACCGAAGAGATCATGAAAGTCCTTCGCGAGGTCGCTTCGCAATACGCGAAGGAACACCCGGATATCTGCTGCGGCGAGCCGGAGGTGACGGGCATCAGCGCTTTCAATACGAACAGCGTGGACATCACGGTCTGCCAGCCCACCAAAGGAAAGGAATTCCTGAGGGTCGGCAGAGAGCTTCGCCTGGCGATCAAAAAACGTTTTGATCAGGAAGGCATCAGCATCCCCTTTACGCAGGTCGTTATTCATCAGAAAGCGGAGTGATCCGCTTTTTGTTTTGTGCATTACGTATAAACAATGTGAAGAAACTGTATATTTTTTTGGTGTTATGCCCAAAAATGCATGGGTATATACCCAATATATATAGGAAGGTTCGGTTGACGTTTATTTATAGTTACATTAAACTTAATACATGAAGAGGGGGATCTTGATGATCGGCTGTGGGATGACTGTCATCTCACTATTTATTGCCGGCGTTTATTTTGGTTCGCTTTTTCATCACATGACCGCAGGTATTCTGATTGCCTTCGCGTTCAGCATGTCCTTTCTCTGGACGATTATCTTGGAGACCATGAAAAAGTGATCAAAGAACACGTTAAGACAACCACAATATCATCGGTGATCGTAGTGCTGCTGGCGATCGTTTTCGCGTTTTTTGACAGGACGATCTCTCTGGGGCTTTTGCTCGGACAGCTGTTCTACTTCCTGTATCTGCTTCTCCTGACCAAAATGGTCGATGCGGTACTGGCGGCGGCGAACGGCGCGAGATCGAAGGTCTCCCTGGGATTCATCCTGAGGGTCGCATTGCTGGCACTGCCGATGGTCATTGCGGGACTGTATCCGAAGATCTTTAATCTGTTTGCAGTCTTCGGCGCTATGTTTTTGAACAGAGTAATGTTGTTGATACTTTACGCACGCGGGGAGGAACCATGTCAGTAGTAATCCAAAAGGAAATACCTTCAATTCTGATCATCACAGTTTTACTGTGCGTTCTTTGTGTTGTTGCCGGAAAGAAGATCAAGGCAGCCGATCCGTATGAAAAACCGAAAGGACTGGTCTTTGGTGCTCTGTACCTGATCGAATGGGTCGATGGTATGGTCAAAGAAGTCATGGGCGCCAAGAGCGTTAAGAACATGGGCCCGTACATCGGTACCCTGGTCCTGTATCTTGCTGTCGCCAACCTGTCCGGTCTGTTCGGATTCAATACCCCGACAATGAACCTGAGCGTTACGATCGCTCTGGCGTTCATCACCTGGGTCCTCATTCAGCGCGCCTCCATTAAGAGTGCCGGTGTCGGCGGTTACCTCCACGGACTGATCGAACCGTTCCCGTTCATGGTCGCCGGTAACATCATCTCGAAATTCACACCTTTGATCTCCATGTCTATGCGTCTGTTTGGTAACATCCTCAGTGGTTCCATTCTGATGTCATTGGTATATACAGCAACAAACATCGTGTCGAATCTTCTGATCGGCAAGCTTGTTCAGTTCAATATCGTCGGCGTTGTCCTTGCCCCGGTATTGCACGCTTATTTCGATGTATTTTCTGGTTTAATCCAGATGTACATATTTATCTCCCTGACCATGGCTTTAGTAGCCAATGAGTTAGGTGAAGAGTAGAAGGAGGAAAATATGGATATTGGTAGAGGTTTAGTCGCAATCGCAGCAGCTATCGCAGTCTTCACCGGCTTTGCAACCGGATTCGGAGAAGGTAGTGTTGCCAAACAGGCAGTTGAGTCTGTTGGTAAGAATCCTGAGGCTATGAATCAGATTCGTACGATCATGATTCTCGGTGATGCTATTTCCGAAACATGTGCTATCTACGGTTTGCTTATCGCTATTATTCTGATCTTCGTATTCAACTAATAGTCTAAGGAAAGGAGTACAGTATGGATATTGCAGTTGCTGAGCAACTCTTTCCAAACTGGCTGACGGTCGTAACGCAATTATGCGCCACCGGTGTATTATTGTTCTTTGCTACGAAATTTCTTTGGACTCCCGGTCGTGAGATGATCGCTAAGCGTCAGGATCTGATGCAGAAGCGTTTAACTGACGCCGAGAAAATGAAGGAAGAAGCGGAAGGCTACAGAGCTAAGACCGAGCAAGAGCTTAAAGAGGTCAAAGCAAGAGCCAAGGATATCGTTGAAGTAGCTCGCAAGGAAGCAAGCGACGAAAAGGAACGTATCCTTGAAGAAGCGAATCGTCAGGCGTCAGCCACATTAGAAAAAGCGAATGCCACGATCGAAAAAGAAAAGGCCGAGCTAAGAAAAGATCTCCAGAAGGAGATTGTTGATGTTGCCCTGGCTGCCAGCACCAAATTAATGGGTAAAGAAGAACTGGCTGCTCAGGATCAGCGCGCAATTGAATCTTTCGTAAAGGAGATTCAGAATGAATCAGGTCGCTGAACGCTATGCGCAAGCATTCTTTTCGCTTGCTGCAGATGAAAAGAAAGTTGCCGAATTAAAAGATCAGGCAGCTGATATGCTGAGCGTTGTCGACCGCGATGTCATTAAGTTTTTAGAGACTAGGGCTATCGCAAAGAGCGATAAGAAAGCTCTGTTAAAAGATGTCTTAAAAGGCGCCGATAGAGACTTTGTTAACTTCATGTCTCTTTTGGTCGACAGCGGAAGAAGCCACTATATCGTTGATATCCTGAAGAGTTTCATCTCTCAGTGCAACGAGGAGCTCAAGATCCAGGAAGTTACGGTCGTATCGGCCAGAGAACTTACTGCGAAAGAGACGGCTGAAATCGCTGAGGCGATCGGCAAGAAACTCGGCAAAAAAGTCGAGATCACAAACAAGATCGACAAGACTTTATTAGCCGGAACCCGCATCTACATTAACGATCGTGTATACGACTCTTCTTTAAAAGCGAGAGTCAACTCTTTAAGAGAAGAGTTACTGAAAGAAAGCTGGTGAGGAAATGGATCTTAAACCGCAAGAAATTAGCGCTCTTATTAAGGAACGCATTAAACATTACGAAGATAAGATCGAAGCAGACGATATCGGCCGTGTAATCACTGTTGGTGACGGTATTGCTTTGGCTCAGGGCCTGGATAAGGCCATGGCTTCAGAGCTGGTTGAATTCGAAGACGGAACCATGGGTATGATTCTCAACCTCGAAGAGGAATCCGTCGGTATCGTTATTTTAGGTAGTGACAAGAACATCAAGGAAGGTCAGTCCGTTAAGCGTACAAAGCAGATCGCTGAAGTCAAAGTAGGCGAAGAACTGCTTGGCCGTGTAGTTAATGCATTAGGCGAACCGATCGACGGATTAGGACCGATCACAAGTAATAAGTATCGTCCTATCGAAAGAGTTGCTCCTGGTGTTATGACTCGTAAGAGTGTACATCAACCTTTGATGACCGGTTTAAAGGTCATCGACTCCATGATCCCGATTGGTAAGGGACAGCGTGAACTTATCATCGGTGACCGTCAGACAGGTAAGACAGCGATCGCCATCGATACGATCCTCAATCAGAGAGGACAGAACGTTCGTTGTATTTACGTTGCTATCGGTCAGAAAGCTTCCACCGTTGCTCAGTTAGTTGAAAAACTGAAACAGGGCGGCGCGATGGAATACACAACTGTTGTTGTCGCAACAGCATCCGAATCCGCTCCGATGCAGTACATTGCTCCGTATGCAGGCTGCGCGATCGGTGAGGAATGGATGGAAAACGGCAAGGATGTCCTGATCGTCTACGATGATCTCTCCAAGCATGCCGTAGCTTACCGTGCTATGTCACTGCTGTTAAGGAGACCTCCGGGACGAGAAGCTTATCCGGGTGACGTTTTCTATCTCCATTCACGTTTACTTGAAAGAGCCTGTAAGTTGAATGATGAACTGGGTGCCGGTTCTATTACCGCTCTCCCGATCATCGAAACACAGGCCGGTGATATTTCTGCGTATATCCCGACCAACGTTATCTCCATCACAGATGGTCAGCTGTTCTTACAGACTGAAATGTTCAACGCCGGTAACCGTCCGGCAGTCGATCCGGGTCTCTCTGTTTCCCGTGTCGGTTCTGCCGCTCAGACAAAGGCTATGAAAGCTGTCGCCAAGTCCTTAAAGCTTGAACTGGCTCAGTACAACGAATTATTAAGCTTTACGCAGTTTGGCTCCGACCTCGATCCGGTCACACAGAAGACCATCGACCACGGTGCCCGTTTGCAGGCAATCCTGAAACAGCCGCAGTATTCACCGCTGACGATGCCGTTACAGGTTGTGTCCATCTATGCTGTTGAAAACGGCTTCATGGATAAGATCGATGTGGAACAGATCTCTGATTTCGAAAAAGCCTTACATCGTGACATGCAGGCAAAACACGCGGACTTATTGAACGCAATTGAAGAGAAGGGTGTTCTTGATGACACTCTGATCGAAGGATTAAAAGCGGGTATTACTGAATCTCTGAACGATTATCTGATGATAAACGGAGCACAGTAAAATGGCAGGTAATCAGCAGGCCATTAAGTCACGTATCCGTTCGGTAAAATCGACTAAGAAGATCACTAAGGCCATGCAGATGATCGCGAATGCGAAGCTGACCAAGCAGCGTAAGCTGATGGAATCCAACCGCTTCTATTCACAGAAACTGCAGGAAATGGTCGATGATATTCTCAGTGCAGACCAGCCGTTAAAGTCTAAGTACTTAAAGGATCACCACAGTGACAGTGCCTTCACGATCTTCTTCTGCTCCGACCTTGGCCTGTGCGGCGGTTATAACGCCAACATCACCAAGTTTGCGAAGCAAAACCTGAAAAAAGAAGATCCGCTCTTAATCATCGGTACCCACGGGTATCAACATTTCAAAAGAGAAGGCTACAACATCGTAAATAAAACGCCGATCTCCATCGACGGAATGGACGATATGACCATGCGTGAATATATCGATGATGCCTTAGATCTCTATTTGAAGGATGAAATCAATAAGATCCAGGTTTGTTACACAAGATTTGTAAACACAATGACCTTTGAGCCTTCAATGAACGTTCTGCTTCCGTACCAGGAAGTCGAAATCGATGACGAGAAGACCGAAAAGATCCTCGACATCATCTTCGATCCGAGCATCAATGAGGTCCTTGATCAGCTGATCGTAGAAATGGTGCATAACGTTGCTTATTCGTTATCACTTGAAACGAAGACTGCAGAACAGGGTTCCAGACGTCTCGCGATGGAAACGGCGACAGATAACGCTGAAGAACTCGAAGAGAAACTCGTACTGCAATTTAACCAAGCCCGTCAGGCAGCGATCACGCAAGAGCTGACCGAAATCGTCGGCACGGCAAATGCGTTATAGAAAGGAAAAGATGATGAAAAACGAAGGTAAAATCATACAGGTTATCGGACCAGTCGTTGATATTCGTTTTGAAAACGGCGAACTCCCTAACCTGAATAATGCCATCGAGGTCTATAAAGAAGACGGAAGTCATGTCATCGTCGAGGTTGCACAGCACACAGGCGATGATACGGTCCGTTGCATTTCTATGGCATCTACGGATGGTTTAGTCCGTAATAGTCGTTGTGTCGATACCGGTGCAGCTATCTCCGTTCCTGTAGGCAAAGAGATTCTGGGAAGAATGTTCAATGTCTTGGGTGAACCGATTGACGGTTTAGGAGAAGTGGATAAAGCGATTCCACGTAATCCTATCCACCGGACGGCTCCAACTTTTGCGGATCAAACGACGGCTTCAGAAATTTTAGAAACAGGTATTAAGGTTATCGACTTACTCTGCCCCTACGCAAGAGGTGGTAAGATCGGTCTGTTCGGTGGCGCCGGTGTCGGTAAAACCGTCTTAATGCAGGAATTAATTCACAACATTGCTAAGGAACATGGTGGTCAGTCTGTTATCGCGGGCGTTGGTGAAAGAACCCGTGAAGGTAACGATATGTACCACGAAATGAAGGATTCCGGTGTCCTGGATAAAACGATTCTGGTCTACGGCCAGATGAACGAACCTCCGGGAGCCAGAATGCGTGTAGGACTTGCCGGTCTGACCATGGCAGAATACTTCCGTGATCATGATCATCAGGACGTCCTGCTCTTCATCGATAACATCTTCCGTTTCACTCAGGCAGGATCCGAAGTATCCGCTCTGTTAGGCCGTATGCCTTCTGCCGTTGGTTATCAGCCGACACTGGCTACAGAAATGGGCCAGCTGCAGGAAAGAATCACCAGTACAGCAGACGGTTCTATCACATC
>JAFWII010000018.1 GCA_017533785.1 Erysipelotrichaceae bacterium
AGAAACCGCAGTCTCAACCTCCCGAAAGTAGATGAACTACAAATGACATATGAGTAAACAATGGTTTCATCTACATTCTAATCAAAGGCTAGAAAGGATTGATACTTACGCGCAGACAAGGTACGTAATTATCATACAAGGAAGAAAAATGAAAAAACATCTTGCAAAGATCCTGCTGGTACTGACTGCGGTCATGCTTATCGCCGGCTGCACCGGAGGCGGCGGCAGTAAAGAGAAATACGATCTCGCCGGCAAGACATATTACAACACCGCCGACGAATACGACACTTACAATCCTTCAAAACTCTGGTTCGGAAAAGACGGAAGTTTCGTGCTGACGGACAACTTTTATGATGGCCTGTATGAGATCAGCGGCAAATGGGCACTGAAGGAAGATGTCGTAACCCTGACGGTGGAAAAGACAGGTGTCGGAGAATTCAAGACCATTCTGCTTGAAGTAAAAGACGACAATACTCTGGTCCTGAAGACAGAGCTCGCCGGTTCAAGATCCGATACGAAATTCTCCACCGAAAAACCGGCACCGACAGCCACAGCACCGGAACCGACATCCGGAACTTCTACGACCGGCGACCCGGAAATGGAATACATTGCCTACTATAACGCCAGCCAGGGCAAGGGAAAGAACGGCTCCTTCGTTGAATTCCACGATGACGGCACCTTTACCTTCGTTGAGATCCAGGGACTCGGCGCTACCGAGATCAAGGGTCTCTGGGGAGTGGAAGGCAACATGATCCTTTTCAGCAATTTCGAGCAGGTCCCGTATGACCACGCCGGCAATCCGGTCCACAACTTCGAAATGGAGATGTATGACGAAGACACCCTGATCCTGCAGAGAGGCCTCGAGAGCTCTTCGAAGGGCGATATCTTCACGATCAGCGGTACGATCCCGGAGGCGCTGCAGGGAAAAACAGGCTACACCTACAATAAATTCATTCATGAATCCACCACAGAGGTGGCGGATGACCGGTTCCTTCCGGTCATTGAGTTCTTTGCAGACGGAACGTTCGTCTTTACTGAAAACTGCTATGCCGGCATGGGCCAGTATAAGGGAACGTATGAGAAAACAGATATCGGCTACGTCTGCTACGTTGAAGACGCGTCAACGATGAAGGGCTTTGCCGGTCAGGATGTCAAGACGATCTATTTTGAAAATTATGACGCAGCCCTGATCCTTCTGCAGACAGACCTCTGTATGTCGCGGAAGGGCGATAAATTCTTCATCGCTCTCGGCAGCTAAAGGAAGGACGGATCATGAATGAGATCTTTCACCGTACAAGCATCCGCCGTTTTACCGGTCAGGAAGTCGAAACGGAAAAAATCGAACTTTTAATGCGGGCTGCGATGGCCGCTCCCTCAGCTGCGAATCAGCAGCCCTGGGAATTTGTCATCGTGACCAACAAAGCGGTTCTTGAACAGTTGTCAAAGACTACTCCGTACGCATCCTGCCTGGCGAACGCACCGCTTGGGATCGTTGTATTGATCCGCAAAGAATGCCGGATCCCGGAATATGCTGAGATCGACTGCTCGATCGCCTGCGAGAACATCTGGCTGGAGGCGGACAGCCTCGGCCTGGGCTGCGTCTGGCTGGGCGTTGCCCCGGTAAAGGAAAGAGTTGCAGCCGTTGATGCAGTCCTGCGCACGCCTTCGGTATTCGAGACTTTCGCGCTTCTCGCAGTCGGCTATCCGGCCGAAGAAAGACGGCAGCAGGACCGATTCGATCCCAAACGCATCCATTACTTGCGTTAGAGTACTGTGGTTGCAATTCCGGAAAAACCTCCTATAATAGAAAAACTAAGTATCAGGAGGTAATAAAATGAAGAAAATAGCTGCATTTTTTGATATAGATGGAACGATCTACCGTGAAGGTCTGATCACCGAAGTGTTTAAAAAGATGGTCACCCACGAGATCATCTCCAACGACCGCTGGTCGGATGAGGTCAGACCGGCGTTCAACGCCTGGGACAGACGCCAGGGAGATTACGACGACTATCTGCAGAAGATGGTCGGCATCTTCCGTGAAACGACCAAAGGCATCTCTTCCGAACATATCGATTTCATCGCCCGCAAGGTCATCGAGCAGAAAGGCGACCGTGTCTATCTCTTCTCCAGGGAGGAGATCGAGAAACATCAGGCTGCCGGCCATAAGGTGATCGCGATCTCCGGTTCCCCGGACGCCCTGGTCAAGGAGATGGCGGCCAAGTACCATTTCGATGACTGGAGAGCGTCTCTCTATGAGACCGACGAATTCGGCCTCTATACCGGAAAGGTCGTGCCGATGTGGGATTCCGTATCCAAAAAAAGAGCGCTGCTTGAACTGGCGGAGATCTATGATCTCGATCTCGCCAACTGCTACAGCTACGGCGACACCAACGGCGATCTGACGATGTTCCAGAACACCGGCCATCCGACGGCGATCAACCCGACCAGAGAACTGCTGCGCAACATCACTGCCGATCCGGAACTGCTGGAGAAGATCCGCATCATCGTCGAGCGTAAGGATGTGATCTATCAGCTCGATCCTAAAAAACTGAACATTCTCGAATGATACCGCTGAGCCGGTATCATTTCTTTTACAGGAAAAAAGGCTGCTGACCCGATCCGGGACGGCAGCCTTTTATTGTTGAAACGGCAGCTATTGTTTTTTGTTTGTGCCCTGAACGTTTCCGTCTCCGACGCCGACAACTGCGTCATCCAGCGGCAGCCAGTTCAGGAAGGGCTTGATCTCCGCATCCCAGTAGTCCCAGGTATGAGCGCCCGGTCTTTCGTGGTATTCCAGATCGAAATCGTTTTCCAGCAGCAGATCACGGAAGTGACGGTTGGCTTCCAGAAGCGAGTCGTCGACGCCGCAGGACATGTAGATCCTCGGTTTTTCCTTTCCTTCGGCAACGAGCTGTTTCAGCACGACTTCCGGGTTCTTGTCGCTTTTCGCGGCTTTTTCAAGATCGCCGAAAACAGAATTCTCGCCGGCGACCTGCCGGGCATCCGGTTCGAAAAGATGGACCGCCGAGGACAGGGCGATGATATGGCTGAATGTATCAGAGTATTTCAGACCGTTGCGGAGCGCACCGAAACCGCCCATTGAAAGCCCGCCGATAAAGGTATTCTCTCTTTTATCGGATAAGGGGAACATTTTTCTGGTGATCTCGACGAGTTCGCGGCCGATAAACTCCCCGTAGTCGTTGTTGTTGGTAGTGCTGTTGACATAGAAGGAATTGTCGCCGGAAGGCATGACGACCGCGAGATTCTTATCCTCTGCCCAGCGCTGGATGCGGGTGTTCGTGATCCAGCCGGTATAGTTTCCCAGGAGACCGTGCATAAGGTAAAGAGTCTTGAACTTATAGTCTTTGGGAATGCAGTAGCCGGAGCGGTCATAGCTCATCTTATCCGACGGCAGAACGACGTTCAGCGGGACAAGACGGAAGAGAGACTGAGATAAGTAGTTGACTTGCAGAAGTGCCATGATTCCTCCTTAGTTCACGACATTGATGGGTTCGCCTTTGCGGAAGGCTTCAATATTATCCTTGACGATGCTGACCATACGTTTGCGGGTCTCCAGCGCCTTCCAGCCGATATGCGGCGTCAGGATCACGTTATCCAGCTCGAAGAGCGGACTGTCTTCACTCAGCGGTTCGACTTCCTGAACATCCAGCGCAGCGCCGGCGATCGTCTTTTCCTGCAGCGCTTTGATCAGCGCCTTTTCATCGATCAGCGGTCCGCGGGAAGTGTTGACGAGGAAAGCGGTCTTTTTCATCTTTTTCAGTGCCTCCTCGTTGATGATATGGTTCGTCTGCGGGGTGAGCGGGCAGTGCAGCGAGACATAGTCGCTCTCCTTTAGCAGTTCATCAAGAGAGACGTGGCGGACGCCTTCGCGGTCCGGTTTCACCGTTCTCGAATAAACGAGCACGTTCATACCAAGATGCAGGGCGCTGTCGATGACGATCGATCCGATCCGGCCTTCGCCGATGATGCCCAGCGTCTTCTGATAGACTTCGTTATGCGGAACAGAAAGATAACGGGAGAAATTGGATTTATCCCCGTTGTTCAGCATGATGACCTGCTTATGCATGGAACTCGACAGCATCAGAATGAACAGGATCGCCATTTCACGCACGCTTTCGGAAGAGTAGGCAGGAACGTTGCAGACGGTGATGCCTTTCTTTCTGGCGGCAGCCGTATCGATGTTGTTGTAGCCGGTGCCGGCTTCGATGATCAGCTTCAGGCTGTCCGGGAACTGCTCCAGCATTTCCGCCGTGACCGGATTCTCCTTGGTGATCAGGACGTCGGCGCCTTGGATCCTTTCGAGCAGTTTCGCTTCATCCGCGTCATCGTAGACGTCGACTTCTTCAGACAGGATCGAGAAATCCAGCAGTTTGTCATAATTCATCTTTTCGCCGTAGAGCACAACTGTTTTCATAAGCCCTCCTTGTACTGCTGCGCGAGGCAGCTGTGACGGTATTCTTCTGTTCCTATTTTACCATATGCACACTCCGTCACTGCGTCACAAGCCGTAGGCATACCGGCAGAAAATGGTAATATAAGAGGGTAAAGGAGGCTGCTTATGTACAAAGGAAAGATCGTGGTCGCGCTGGGCGGAAACGCACTCGGAAAAAACCCGCAGGAGCAGCTGGAGCTGGTCAGGGAGACCGCGAAAGTGATCGCGGATCTCACTGAAGACGGGTATCAGGTGATCCTCGGTCACGGCAACGGACCGCAGGTCGGCATGATCAATAACGCGATGTCCAACGCCGGCGAACAGAACGGCCCGGATTTCAGAATGCCCTTTGCGGAATGCGTCGCGATGAGCCAGGGATATATCGGCTATCATCTGCAGCAGGCGGTCGGCAACGAGCTGCGCCGCAGGAATATCCGGAAAGCCTGCGCGACAGTCGTTACCCAGGTCGTTGTGGATGAAAACGATCCGGGTTTTAAGGATCCGGCAAAACCGGTCGGCATCTTTTATGATGAAGCCAGGGCGAAGGAACTGATGGCAGAGACCGGCGACGTATATAAGGAAGACGCGGGCAGAGGATGGCGAAAAGTCGTCGCCTCACCGATGCCGCTGAAGATCTGTGAACTGGAGCTCATCAAAGACCTCGTTGAAAAGGAATGTGTCGTGATCACCGTCGGCGGCGGCGGGATCCCGGTCGTGGAAGAGGAGACCGGCGTCAGGCGCGGTGTCTCTGCGGTCATCGATAAGGACAACGCCTGCGCCCGTCTGGCGGTCGATCTGAACGCGGACAGACTCGTCATCCTCACCACAGTCGAAAAGGTCTGCACCGGTTTCAATACGCCGGCACAGAAAGAACTGAAAGAGATGACGCTTGCAGAAGCAGAGCAGTATATCGGCGAGGGACAGTTTGCCGCCGGTTCGATGCTCCCAAAGGTCCTGGCCTGCATGAAATTTGTCAGCGAGACCGGAAGAGAAGCGCTGATCACTTCGCTGCAGAAGGCGAAGGAAGGTCTTGAGGGAAAGACCGGAACGGTCATCCGGGGGAAATGATGGACTGCCCGGCGACGTTCATCCTGATCGCGCTCTGTGTCGTGATCCATATCCTGCAGAACCGGCAGGTCAGTTACGCCTACGGAGAAGACATGGTCTCGAAATTCGGACTTGTGCCGGCACAGGTCCGGCGCGGACAGTATTACCGGATCCTGACGGCGGCTTTTCTGCATGCTTCCTGGCAGCATCTTCTTATGAACATGATCGCCCTGTACAACCTCGGTTCCTTCCTGGAGCCGCGGATGGGCTGCCTGCGCTATCTTCTCGTTCTGCTGGTCGCGGTCCTGGGCTCCGGACTTCTGGTCACCCTGCACGAAAAGAAGGACTCCGTGACCGTCGGCCTGAGCGGCGCGATCTTCGGTCTGCTCGGCGCCTACATCGTCCTTCTCTATGCGCGCGGCTATCTCGCCTACGACTCGGTCCGCTATTCGATCCTGCGGACGCTCGGTATCAACCTGATCATCTCGCTGATGCCGCACGTATCTCTGCTCGGCCATACCGGCGGTCTTTTGTCCGGTCTGCTGATGGGCGCGCTTTACTATCTGCTCTGAATTAATCGGAATTTAATCGGACGCACGTCAGAATCGGCTATAATCAGGAATGCGGATATCCGCGTTCTTTTTAGATATGAAAAGACGAAGAAAAAGAAGAAAACTGCGCATCGGCGCAGTAGTAACAGTAATTCTGTCAGTTCTGCTGCTCCTCTTCCTGGGAGCGCGCGGAATGAAATGGCTGGCAGAACGCTTCAGCGAAAGAGTTCCCGAACAGATCTTCGATGACTGGAGACTCGTTTTGGTCAACTACGAAAACCCGGTCCCGAAAGACTACGAATTTACGCTGATCGAACTGCGGAACGATCAGGCGGTCGACGAGCGGATCTACCCGGATCTGCAGGCGATGTTCGACGATGCCCGCAGCGAGGGGATCTCGATCATCGTGACCTCCTCCTACCGCAACTACGAAGACCAGCAGGCAATCATGGACCGTTTCATCCGGGATTTCGAAGATCAGGGATACAGCCATGAAGAGGCAAAAGAAAAAGCTGAAGCGCAGGTGAACCGTCCGGGTTACAGCGAACATCAGCTTGGTATAGGTATCGATATCAATTCCGAAGACAGCTCGGTGCAGTCTTCCGATCATGCCTGGCGCTGGCTGCAGGAGAACGCCTGGCGCTACGGCTTTATCCAGCGCTATCCGGCCGACAAGACCGGGATCACCCATGTGATCAATGAACCGTGGCATTACCGCTATGTCGGCTACGAGAACGCGAAGATCATGAAGGAAAACAACTGGTGTCTGGAGGAATATCTGGAGACGCTGCGCTGATCAGCGCGCGGCCGCTGCAGCCGCTTCCTGCGCCAGCACGGCATCGATCACCAGCACAACGCACAGAGCAGTGACTTCATCGACGGAATCGTCGATATTGATCTCATAGAGATCGCCCCAGGTGAACCAGACCTTGGAAACATCGACGACGACCCTTCCGTTTTCGATGACATTATAGTCATGCGCCCAGAAATCGCCTTCAACGGTCCAGTTCAGGCCGCTGACGGTGTAGCAGGGGTGCAGGAAAGTGAATTCCTTGATGACCTCGTACTTGTCCCCGTCCGGGCGTTCGATATAGAAACGCGGCAGAAAAGACCAGACTTCCTGATGAATGTAGGCAGCCTCGTTTTCGAGAACGTCATAGACGTGCAGTTTTTTGCCGAGGGTGAAGACCTCTCCCTCGACGGTGTAGCAGGTCTCGCCGTTCTCGTCGTACAGGTGGAACTTGTCGCCCCAGCTGAAGACCTTCTGTTTTAGATAGAGTTTCATAGATGTTTCTCCTTTATATGATCAGCAGGACCTGTCCTGCTTTTTTATACTTCCGGTTCGGTTTTGCGGAATTCCGGTTCTTTCAGAAAAGACGCGATCCTGTCTTTCCGCAGCAGGAACAGCGTCAGCACAAGATAGACCCCCACCCAGATCAGAACGCCCTGGACCCCCGCAGAACCGGAGGCGCCGATGATCGAGACCATGTTGTTTCCGGACAGGGCGCCGCTCACGATGAGCGCGCCGCCGTCATACAGTCCGTGCAGCAGCATCAGATACCAGAGGTTCTTCCCGGTACGGTAATAGACAGCCCCGAGATAGGCGCCCATGAAAGCAGTGACTGTTGCCTGGCAGGCAGCCGCGAAAAGATCGACCCCGGGCTGGAGACCGTTGGTAAGATGTGTCAGTCCGAAAACCGCACCGGCGATAAAGACCGCCAGCAGGACGTGCTTTCTGTTGTCCTCCCCGAAATACGCATGCAGGGAATTCTGGACCAGACCGCGGAACAGCGTTTCCTCGCAGAAACCGATCAGCAGTATCTGGACTGCAAAATACAGGATCTGGACGGTGGTGACAGTCATATTTGCGGAGGGCAGCGTGCCGGCGCAGAACAGAAACAGGGTCAGAAACAGCAGAAAGCCGGCAGAGAACCAGCCGTTGATCAGAGCGTTCAGATCACTTCGGAATATCTCCGTCTTTTTCAGCAGCAGAACGGCCGCAAGCACGAACAGGGCAAAGACTGCCTGTGCCAGCATATTTCCCAGAAATTCATCCTTGACCAGCCCTTTGACCATTCTTCCGAAGAAGCGGTAGAGAAACAAGGATACAAAGACTGCCGCAATGGCCAGCAGGAGCTCGCGTTTCTCTTTATTATCCATATGCAGGGGGATCCTCCTTGTCTCATTGTATCTCTTTCCCCGACAACGCGGAAAGCCCCTTTTTATACTGATATTCTTTGCACAGGGGACTTTTCTTTTTGGTTTTTTGTGCTAATATAATTTGATTCATGAACGAAGACCGTTCACACGCTGCCGGAAGACCGGCAGCAGGAGGTTATAAATATGCTTCTCGTCAGCAGAGATGAATATACCAAAGCGCTGCATGCCGGACAGAAGGACATGCAGGAACGCCGTCAGCAGGGAAAAGACCCCTATCCGGCGGTCCTGGACGAACTGCTTCCGGACCTGAGCCGTTATACCGTAAATGATCTTCCGGTGCAGGAGATCCCGGTGCGCCGTATCATCGGGACGAAATCCGCAGGCCGGATCTCCGCCTTTTCAGCGGGATTCCTGCCGGTGCTGCCTGTGGAAAGCGAATTTGCCGCGAAATGGATGGCGCTGGCAGACGCCTGTGTGTCGGATGAAGGAATACGGGACCCGATCAGCTGTTACGAATACCTCGGAGATTTTTATGTCCTGGAGGGAAACAAGCGGACCAGTGTCCTGCGCGCGTTCGGCGCTGTCCGCATCCCTGCCCGGATACGCCGGATCCTGCCGGAAAAAAGCGAGGAACCGCGTATTCAGGCTTATTACGAGTTTCTCGATTTTTACCGCTTTGCCGGGATCTATGATCTTCAGTTCACCGTTCCCGGACGCTATGCCAGACTGCTGAAGGCGGTCGGGAAAAAGGAGAATGAGGAATGGAGTGAAAAGGAACGCCGCCACTTCCTCTCCGGCTGGGCATATTTTCTGGATGCTTTCCGTGCGCTTGGAACAAAGGCGCAGGATTCTTCGCCCGAGGAAGCGCTCATGTCATGGTTCGAAGTCCATTCCTATGAGGAGCTGTTCACCCTTACGGATAAGGAACTGAAACAGTCGCTCGATGATCTCTGGCAGGATATCCATACGACCGCCATCGACCGTCCGCATGTGCTGCCGGAAGTGCCGTCGGAAAAGAATCCGCTGGAGAAACTGGCTTCCTTCACTCCAAGCCGGCTGCAGGTCGCGTTCCTTTACGAAAGAGACGCGGACAGCAGTCTCTGGACCAGTGCACATATCCGGGGCGCCGCCGAGATGAAGGAGGCGCTGGGCGACAAAGTCGGCGTTCGTGAATACAGCCATGCCGACACGCCCGAAAAAACGGAGGAACTGATCGAAAAAGCCGTCAGCGAAGGAGCGGAACTGATCTTTACGACTACTCCACTGCAGCGCCGGGCAGCTCTGAAAGCGGCTCTGCACTATCCGAAGCTGCGTTTCCTGAACTGTTCCGTTGATGACTCCCATTCGAGCGTCCGCAGCTATTACTGCCGCACCTACGAAGGGAAGTTCATCACCGGAATGATCGCCGCGATCTTCGCCCGCGGGGAAAAGATCGGTTATGTCGGTTCTTACCCGGTGCCCGGCGTGCCGGCTTCGATCAACGCGTTTGCCCTGGGCGCCAGGATGGTCGACCCGGATGCGCGCATCCGCCTTGTATGGAGCTGCGTGGAGGAAGATCCAGCCGCGATCCTGAAAAAGGAAGGGATCCGGGTCATTTCCCACCGCGATGTGCCGCTTGCGCAGGCAGAGTATTTCGGCCCGTTCGGCGTAACGCTTTATGAAGGAGACGGACGTCAGGCCCTGGCTTCCCCTCACTGGAACTGGGGAAGGGTCTACGAGAATATCGTCCGCACTGTCCTGGGCGGCAACTGGACACCCAAAAAAGAGACGGAAGCGATCAATTACTGGTGGGGCATGGACAGCGGCGCTGTCGATGTCAAGATGACGGATGCCGTCCCGGCAGGAACGGCTGCGCTGGCGGAAATGCTGATGAAGGATATCCGTGAAAAACGCTTTTCCATCTTCCGCTGCCCCCTGACAGCGCAGGACGGAACGGTGATCAGTGACGGCAGCAGGGAATTGGATGCGCTGGAGCTGCTGCGCATGGACTGGCTGTGCGATAACGTCGAAGGCGGCATACCGCAGTACGAAGAACTGCTTCCAAAGTCACGTCCGCTGGTTCGTGAGTTCGGCATATATAAAGACAAGATCCGTCCGGAAGAGGAAGACGCATGAAGATCCTGATGATCGCGGACGAGGAATGTCCGGCGCTGTGGGACTATTACCGTCCGGGAAGGCTGGACGGATACGACCTGATCATCTCCTGCGGCGATCTGAAATCGGAATATCTGCGTTTTCTTGCGACGATGGCCCGTGTGCCGGTGCTTTACGTGCACGGAAATCACGACGGACATTATGAAAACTCGCCGCCGGAGGGTTGCGAATGCATCGACGGACAGTATGTCATCTACCGGGGTTACCGGATCCTGGGGCTGGGAGGCTGTCTGCGCTACCGTCCCGGTCCGCATCAGTATACAGAGGCACAGATGCGCCGGCGGATCTGGAAGCTTTTACCGGCGATCTGGCTTAACGGCGGTGTGGACCTGATCGTAACGCATGCGCCGCCCCGCGGGCTCGGCGACCTCGAAGACCCGGCGCACCGCGGATTTCAGGCGCTCCGGGATCTGATCACCCGCTATCCGCCGGCATATCTTCTTCACGGGCATACGCATCTGCGCTACAGTCACCGGCTGGAACATGAAGAGCTTTTCGGACAGACCAGGATCATCAATGCCGGAGAACGCTATGTTCTGGAACTTGAAGACCGTCCGCGCGCGGACGGAGATGACGGCCGGCTGATCTGGAAGACGCGGCACAAAGACCCGGGAGACAACTGGGATCCGCACCGTTTGTAACAGGAAACGGGAAAGCGGATAATTTCACTTGCGTTTCCGGATCGTTATGCATATAATAACCAACGTAAAACCTTATCAAGAGCGGTGGAGGGAATAGGCCCTGCGAAACCCGGCAACCTGGAAACAAGGTGCCAAATCCTACAGAGAGATCTGAAAGATGAGGGAGCGAGAATTTACATTCTATAAGCCTCCTCTTGGAGGTTTTTATTTAGGAGGCAACATATATGAAAAAGATCATTACTTCGGAAAGCGTCGCAGCCGGTCATCCGGACAAGGTCTGTGACCAGATCTCGGACGCGATCCTGGATGCGTATCTCAGAGAAGACCCGAACGCGCACGTAGCCGTCGAATGCATGGCCGCGTTCGATACCCTTTACATCTCCGGCGAAGTCGCCAGCAAGATCCGGATCGATTACGAAAAGACCGCCCGCGAGACGATCCGGAAGATCGGCTATGATGATCCCGAATTCGGTTTCAAATATGACGAGATCGGCATCATCGTGAAAGTCCACGAGCAGTCTGCGGATATCGACATGGGCGTCTCCCTGAAAGATGACATCGGCGCCGGCGACCAGGGCATCATGTATGGCTATGCCTGCAACGAAACAGAAGATTTCCTGCCGCTGCCCTACGACCTTTCCTCAAAGATGATGCGCCGTCTCGACGAGATCAAAAAAGATTACGATTGTCTGGGACCGGACGGAAAAGGCGAAGTCAGCGTGGAATACGAAGACGGGAAGCCGGTCCGCATCGCGGCGATCGTGCTCTCCAACCAGCACCGCGATTCCGCACCGCTGGAAGACGTGCGCGAACTGCTGAAGAAGGAAGTCATCGATAAAGTCATGCCGGCGGAACTCATGAAGGAAGACACCGAGATCTATATCAACCCGACCGGACGCTTTGTCATCGGCGGCCCCTTCGGCGATACCGGTCTGACCGGCAGAAAGATCATCGTCGATACCTACGGCGGTGCCGCTCCGCACGGCGGCGGCGCCTTCTCCGGCAAGTATCCGTCCAATGTCGACCGCTCCGCGGCGTATTATCTCCGCTATATGGCGAAGAATCTGGTCGCGGCCGGCTTCGCTTCCTCTGTTACCCTGCAGGCCGGCTACTGCATCGGTCATCCGCGTCCGCTTTCCTTAAATGTCACGATGACAGACGCAAAGGTCAGCGAGGAAACGGCGCTGAAAGCGCTGGAGGAGAACTTCGACCTCAGCGTCCGCAATATCATCGAGGAGCTCGATCTGCGCAGCGCCAGCTACAGCGAGCTGGCAGTCTACGGACACTTCGGCAGAGCCCATTCCAGCTTCGAGCAGACAGACAAGGCCGAAGCCCTGAAAAAATATCTGTAATGAACGAAAGCTCCCATCGGGAGCTTTTTCAAAATAAAAAGCACTGAAGGATCAGTGCTTTCGCTTTTCAGCAGGTTATCGGGATTATTCCTTTTCGCTGATCGCTTCGACCGGGCAGGCAGAAGTGCACGCGAGGCAAGTGATGCAGACGTCTTCGTTGCAAACGGATTTGCCCTCGTCATCGAGTTCAAGAGCGCCTGCCGGGCATGTAGCCACACAAGCACCGCATCCAACGCAAAGTTCTCTGTCGATTGTTACTGGCATGTAAGTCTTTCCTCCTTATTTCTCCATGCTGATTATAACATTGCCGGAAAAGCGGTTCAATCTTTTGCGATAAAACAGTTTTATGTCCGCGGATGCGGAATTTTATCAAAGCGCGGCTTATGCAGGTATAATATATCCGACAGAAAACAACGGAGGACGCGTTATGAGATATGAATTCGATGAAGTGATCGACCGCAGAAACGATCCGTATTCCTTCTCTTTCAAATGGCAGAAGCCGGATTACATCCTGGACGAGCTCGGCATAGAAGGAGAGCTCCGCAGGGATGCCATCTGTCTTGAAACCGCCGATATGGATTTCCGGACCGCTCCGGAGATCATCGAAGATCTGAAAAAACTGACCGACCACGGGATCTTCGGCTATTCAGCGGTGCCGCAGGCATACTACGAAGCCGTCTGCGCCTGGTACAAACGCCATCAGGACTGGGAATTCGCCCCTGAAGACATCACCTATTTCCCGGGAACCCACAACGCGATCGCCGAATGCGTGAAGCGTTTTACAAAACCGGGCGAAGGCGTGATCGTGCTGACCCCCTGCTACGGCTACCACAGCGACGTCGAGCCCAACGGCCGCGTCTACGTGCAGGTCGAGATGAGCAACGACGGAAACGAATATTTCACGATCGACTACGGCGCGCTGGAAGAAGCCTGCCGGAAACCGGAGAACACCGCCCTGATCATGTGTCATCCGCACAATCCGACCGGGAGGGTCTTCACCCGCGAAGAACTCGTAAAGACCGCAGAGATCTGCCGCGCCAACGGCGTGCTGATCATCTCCGACGAAGTCCATTCCGACATCCTGCGTGCCGGACAGGGATTTGAACCGATGATGAAAGCCTGCGGCTGCGAAAAGCTGATCGCCTGCACTGCCGTCAACAAGACCTTCAATCTCGCCGGCTTGGCGATGACCAACGTCATCATCCGCGATCCGGAACTGAAAACGGCAGCAGGGGATATGTATGCGATGCCGACCCCGTTCGGCATCCAGGCGGTCATTTCCGCCTACACCAGAGGCGACGGATGGGTAAAGGCGCTGAATGAATACATCGACTGCAACATCGACGCCTGTCTGGCCTATATTCATGAGAATCTGCCGAAGGCAAAGGTCATCCGTCCGGAAGGAGGCTATTCGATCAACGTCGATTTCTCCGCTTACGGACTCAGCGACGAGGAAGTCGTCGACCGGATCTACCGCAAAGCCGGTGTGGTCCTGAACTCCGGTCTCTTTTTCGATGACAAACGCGGCAAGCAGGTCCACCGCGCCTGCCTCTCTTCGCCGCGCTCCATGTGCCTCGAGGCGTTCGAAAGGATCGCGGCAGAATTCAAAGACATGTAAAACAAAAGGTTGTGCATAAACACAACCTTTTTTATGCTTTGCAGAATGCCCTGCTCAAGCGAGCGTATGGAAACGCAGGATGATCTCCGCGTCTTTCGGCGTCCAGACGCCCTTGGCAAAGATGCTGTTGCCATTGATGCTGACGGAGATGATCTTGCCGAGATTCCGGTCGTTTTCTTTTGTGATGTCACCCGCCTTTTCGATGCGGATGTTTTCGAATCCGGCATCGCGCAGTTCATAAAAGACGTCGCGGCAATTTCTGCCGATATAGCTTCTTGAGGAAGCCGGCATCATGATCTCGCCCGGATGCATGCGTTTGATCTCTTCACCGCTCAGCGGCTGGTAGTACTGAAGTTCGATCTTCGCGTCCTTTGCCAGCCATTCGCCTTCACGGAAATCCTTGGAACCGTTGACCAGGACCTCGGTCACCGTTCCGCTCTTGGAGAAGAAAGAGTTGTCGGTCGTACGGGTGAAGTCGGCGTTGACATAACCGGCTTTCGCCAGCGTTTCATTCGCCTCTTCCGGCTTTTTGCCCAGGAAGTCCTGCTTTTTGAAGGGGAAGGGTTCTTCCTTCGGCTGTTCACCGCGCTGCTCCGCATTGAGATATTCCATCGTCCGGCGGAAGTCTTCGGAATCCGCCCATTTCTTCGCTTCGGAAGCGCGGACGGCGTTGATCGGATGGTCGTTGAAGGTGAACAGCATCTGTTCCATTGCCTTATTGAGCTTGCTGTCGTCGATCATCTCTCGGTATTCGTTCGCCTGGTTCATGAACTCTTCGAGATTCATTTCCGAACCGACCGCTTTGGTCAGACCGGCAAAACGCATGCACATCTCGGTGACCTTGTCCGCCGTTCCGTCGCAGACGATCGCTGCCCGGTCGGCGGAGAATTCACTGCAGCGCATCCAGTAGGCGAACGCGGCTTTGAGGGGCAGGATCGCGACGGCAGCCAGCGGGACCATCCCCAGCATGCCGTTCATCAGCATCTGTCCCATGGTGCGGTAGAGCACGTGGTGGCAGGCGATGTGTCCGCATTCATGCGCCAGCACTGTCGGCAGAAGTTCCTCCGGGATCGTTTCCAGAAGACCGGAAGTGATCACGATAAAGGGCTTTTCCTCGCCGTAGGTATAGGCGTTGGGGACGACGTCCAGTTTCAGGAACAGCTCCGGGACCGCGATCCCGAGTTTTTCGCAGATCGGAGGCAGCATCGCGTAGTAGCGGGGAAGCTGCTTTTCCGAGAGCCGGACGAAGGTCGACATATTGTTGATGTACATCAGCCTTTCGTTCCAGGAACGCATGAAGCTCTTTGTCAGGGTAGTGAAACCGGGAATGGCTTTAAGCGCTTCAAGCGCCGCCCGGTCGTCGTTGTGGATAAATACATTCTGATTAACAGCCATGGAGTACCTCCTTATATGTCTCAGCGCCAGCGGAAGAATTCTCTTACCAGAGCGCTGTAATCGCCTTCGACGATCAGATGGTGATTGCCGATCGAATCCTGCAGGAAATAGCTGACCGGCTCGTCGAGATGGAGTTTGATCTGTGTGCGGCAGAGATTGAACTCTGACAGGTTCTCTGTCAGGGTGCCGCCGCTGACGAAGTATCTTTTCATCAGTCCGTCGCATTTGAAGACCGTGACCGGCCCCTCCTGCAGTTTGCCGCGGAAAGCGACGCCGGACTGGGACTCGTAGTGAGTCATGATCTCGAAATCCCGTGGCATCGAAAGCGGCAGGGTACAGTGGGCGAATACGATCTCGTTGTGTTCCGTGTCGATCCTTGACGGATTGGCCATGAAGACCGGTTTTCCGCTCAGTTCGCCGAGCACCGCCATCGAGACCAGTGCCGGGACGTCGCCTTCGCAGGATGCGTAGATCCCTTCAGAATTCAGGATCGCCAGGGCAGCGCAGCCGGTCGAACGGACGGTATCGAGAAGATCGAAGCAGCGGACGGTCAGACCGTCAAGACAGTATTTTTCGGCGATCCGCTTCAGGGCGCCGTAGATGTACAAAGCCTTTTCGACTTCTTCGGAAGCGAAGTTCTTGGATTTGATCAGCCGCGTGTAGGTGTTTTCCAGATACTGCTTCTTTGCGATCTCTTCGAAGAACTCCTCCATCGTAACGTCCAGGATATCGATGTTGTTGTACTGTTTGGAAAGATCTGCATCCGTGCCGGATGCGATCAGCCAGTCAGACGGCTCGCCGACACGGCCAAGACGGAATCCGTTCAGGCGTTTTTTGGCACGGAACACCTGCGCCAGCTCTTTCAGCCTGCCTGCTACGAAATCATCGCTTCCATGCAGGATCTCGCCCTTCAGACCGTGCTGCCGGAGATAGGACAGGATCTCCATCGAAGCAGCCAGGGAATTGTTCGCTCCGGTTGTCAAAAGGAAGCAGGGCTGCGGCAGCTTGTCCAGTTCTTTCAGGAAGAATCCTTCAGTTCCGCCGCTGCCGATGAACTCGACCGCGAAATCATAGTCTTTGAGATGTGCGGCATCCGCGATCTCGAATTCAAAACCGGTCTTTTCGCTCAGCGTCTGCAGCCATGGAAAGTTGCCTTTATCTGCGATACCGCCGGATGCGGTTCCGGCGACGACATAATATACACCTATTTTCATAGATCATTTCTCCTTCGCGTTTTCATTTTAACAGTTTTGATTAGGAATACAAAAAGCCGGCGGCATTTAAACTGTAACCCAAAGAGTGGACACGAAATAAAAGACGTTGTACCCTCTTTGGGTTTTTCTATACACTGAAGGAAAGCGAGGTGATCTCTTTTCTATGCTGAGAAACTATTTTACTGATGAACAGATAATGATTCTGCAGCGGAACCCCTATGTAGAGAAAGTGTCCAAAGCGAATGTCACCTTTACTGAAGAGTTCAAGAATATGTTCGTGAACTTATATCAATCGGGAACCGGTCCGACAGAGATCATAAGAAGACTGGGGATCGATCCGCGTATCCTGGGAACGGATCGGATAGAATCGATGACGAGAAGATTCAGAGCGCAGTCTTCCCGTCCGGAAGGTTTCTTAAGAAAAGCGAGCAGCTCAAAAGGAAGACCCAGGAAGAAGAGAATTCCGGAATTCTCTTCCGACAGGGAAAAGGCAGAATACTATAAAGAGTACGCCGAGAAACTGGAGCAGGAGATCGAACTGTTAAAAAAAGTAAAGGCTCTGGAGGAAGAGTAAACGACCTTCAGAGCCGGAAGTTTCAGATCATCTTTGGCCTCTCCTTAAAAAGAAGGAATAAGCTCAATATCTCTGAGATGTGTAAGATCGCCGGCGTATCGAGATCAGGATACTACGCCTGGCTTAAAGCCGCTCCCAAAAGAGAGGACAGAGAACTGAAAGACGCCTTTGATTTCAGGCTGATCGGGGAAGCCTATGAGTATAAGACCTGGAAGAAAGGAGCCCGGCAGATCCGCTATCGGATCATTAAAGACCGCGGGATCTGTATGAACCTCAAGAAGATACGAAGGCTCATGAAGAAATACGGTCTTATCTGTCCGATCAGGAAGGTCAATCCCATAAAGAAGATGATCAGAGCCAGTCAGTCTGACCGGACTTACGAGAATATCCTTGATAGGAATTTCCTTCAGGGGAAAGCCAAACTGGTCTTACTGACGGATATCACGTATCTGGAATACGGAGGAGGGAAAAGAGCGTATCTCTCCTCTATCAAGGATGCCTCAACGAAGATGATCCTGGCTCATCAGGTATCCTTGCATCTGGACCTCTCCTTTGTGACAGAGACAGTGAAGTTTCTCGTCGAGAACTATAAAGCCGAGCTGGATCCCGGAGTGCTCATCCATTCCGATCAGGGCTGTCACTATACCTCTTGTCCCTATCAGGACCTCTTAAAGGA
>JAFWII010000019.1 GCA_017533785.1 Erysipelotrichaceae bacterium
GGAGCGCCCGATTTTCCTGTTTTTGTCAAGTGTTTTATGTATTTTCCTTCATAAAAACAGCGAATAAAAAAACAGGATATGATTTTTCTCATATCCTGTCTGAAAGCTCAGCAGAAGGTCACATTAAGTTAGTGACATTAATCGCTCGATACGCTTTTTATTCGGCAAGAAAGCGGAAGACACGATCGTTGAAGTCTGCAGCCTCCTCATAAGCAGCATGCCCCAGACCGTCATACATATACAGTTCGCTTCCGGCGATCCGTTCATGCAGTTCATAAGACGCGTCGGGGCCGACGGTCTTATCTTCTTTGCCGCCGAGGATCAGAGTCGGACAGCAGATCTTTTCCAGTTCTTTACGGGCATCGAAGGAAAGGATCGCTTCAGCGTTGACCATAAATCGCCGGTAATCCTTCGGTTTTCCAACATGTCCCAGAAGCGGATACATCTTCCGGTATTTTTCAAGATATTTCGGGGAATAGCTTCGTTCCGCGGTATCGATCATCAGCTGCTTATGGTCTCCTCTTTTCGCAAGATCGGTCCAGCGATGGATGTTCTCCCGGATCATATCGTTTATGCATGGCGCGCTGACGGCGATGACCAGTTTCTCAACATTTTCCGGACATAGAGCTGCCAGAAGCTGGGCGATCATCCCGCCCTGGGAAACGCCCATGACAGAATAGCGGGGAATGCGAAGCTCCTGCATAGCCCGCGCCTGATCGGCAGCCATATTTCTGATCGAATATCCTTCCGGCATTTCATCCTTCCGGCTGAACATATAGATCGTGAAGTCATTGAGATATGGACGGTATGGAGCTGCCAGCAGCAGTGCCTTCCCCCTGACTGTCGCCAGGCCGTCAGACAATCCCGGAAGTATGATCAAAGTTTTCGGTCCGTGTCCAAAGGAAGCGTAACTCATTTTGCTGACGCCAAGATCGACTTCTCCGTTTTTTGCATTCCAAAGCATTATTATTCTCCCGATCGCTTTCTGCCTTCATTATACAAGTCCGTTTACATGCGGGTGTGTGTTTCTCTTTCCAGCCAACAAAAAAGAGGTCAATTGACCTCTTTTTTAAATGCTTGCGCTTATTCAGCGACGAAATCGAATTCAATGAGAGCTCCGTCCTGCTGCTGGAACAGATCAAGGCCCACCAGCATATCCTTTTCTTCGTTGTAAATCGCAACTGTCTTTCTGGAGCCTGCCTCGCCCGGGTTGACTCTGCCGAATCCGGCTTCATTCAGTTTCGCTTCGTATGCGTTCAGGAACTCTTCTGCTTCGTCCGTGGTTTCGAACGTCTGACCGAAAGCCAGGTAGATCTTATAGTCGTGGCCGTCACGGACTTTCTCGAATGGAACCAGGTCACGGCAGGTGATCGGATCATGCAGGTCGATCTCCGGGAAGCCGGCTTCGGCGATCCTCTTCTCCGCTTCTTCTGCCGAGATGATCGCTTCTGATTTATACAGCAGGGATACGCTGTCCTCATCCATCATCATGTAACGGAAACTGGAGTTTTCGTCCGGTGAAGCATAGTAGCTTACTTCTTCGTCTTCGTCGCTTTCATAGACCGGGGTGAATCCGCTCTTGACCAGTGTTGCAACATACTGATCCAGATACTCTGTCATTTCATCCATGTCTTTGAAATCGATATCCACGTAGAGATATAAATCGTAGTCAAAGAAGTACAGCCAGGATTCCGTCAGCTCATTCGCTCTGTCGGTTCCCTTCAGACTGACAAAGTTTTCGGATGCCGGGAGTTCAGTAAAGCCTTGGTTCTTGATAACTGCATTGACAGCATCCAGATCATCATAGACCGGGAAGTCATAAGCCTTTTTAGCAACGAGATCGACACCATTGTTGTAGGTCGCTTCGATCTGGGAATAGCAGCTATATGCTTCGCGCAGCATACGGCGGTAAACTGTCTTTTCAACGCCGTCTTCTACGATCTTTGTTTCCTCAAAGCCTTCTTTCTTCAGCAGTTCAATATAGTCGGCGAGATCCTGTTCGGTCGCGCGGGAGTCACGGATCGCCGCTTCATCCGTCATGACGAAATTCTGATCCATCGTCATCGCATAGCTTGCGAAAGTCGGGAACGGCATAGCCGCTTCGCCATATCCGGGCAAGAATACAGAATCCAGAACGAACATATCTGTATCTGTCCAAGCAGTGCGGGCTTCCGGATATTCAGGAGCCTTCATCCAGGCTTCCGCTGCTTCGCAGTCTTTCGCTTCGCCGAACGTGATAACGACATCGATATCATCGTAGTCAATACGGGCAACAACATCATCGTCGACAGTTGCCTCCAGATGAACAACGGCTGGATCGATACCATCCATCACAAGACGGACATCGCCCATCAGACGAAGCGCTGTCTCGCCGTATCCGGCATAACTGAGCATTGAACGTTTAACGCTCTCTTCGTGAGAAACGAAAGTAAGCGGTTCTTCCGGCTGGTTGTAGAAGAGATTATAGATGTTCCCCTCGGAGACTTCTTCATTCAGCCAGTAACCCGGGAGCCTGGAATTGGCAGCATCGATTGCCTGTCCCTCTGTGAGGAAGGTGATGTTGCGCAGTCCGTCTTCATCCAGGAAACCCTGGAAGACTTCATTATTGACGCTCATAACCGCAAAGTCATGGTATACTTCGTCAACATAATCAAACCAGACCAGATCCTTTGAATACACGTAGATCTTGATGAAATTTTTGGAATCGATCGTGTATTTTCCGTCGTGGATCTTGGCGAGGAAATTGTCCATCGCCTTTTCAGAGATCTCAGCCGGGCTAAGCTCCGGTTCGGGTTCTGGTGAAGGTGACGGTGTCGGTGTGTTGCTCTGGCAGCCTGTCAGGCATAAACAAAGAACTGCTAAAGCAACCAGCAATTCTTTCAGTTTCTTCATGGCATTATCCTCCAAATACTCATAATGTCATTAGTATTATACTCCATCCTTCGCCCGAAATACAGAAACAAAAAGCCGGCCGATAGCGTCCGGCATCAATGAACTGTTATGGTTTCAGTCGGTTTCAGAAAACCGCCGTTTCACAGAGACTCTCAGGCAGTATGGCAGTGATGATCTCCGTTGCATCCGTGTTCGTGGTCATGATCATGGTGATGGCAGGTCTCATCCGGATCATATTCCAGAGTTCCGGAAAGATATGCCCTGACAACATCATCCGCTTTTCCCTGCGCACCCGGGATCAGTTCGATACCCATTTCGCTCAGCGCGTTTCTGGCACCCATGCCAATACCGCCGCAGATCAGAAGCTCAACATCCGCCTCCTTCAGAACGACCGCCAGCATGCCGTGACCCTGTCCGTTAGACGAAAGGATCTGCGTATTGACGATCCCGCCGTCCTCCACATCGTAAACCTTGAATTCCTCAGTATGGCCAAAATGCTGGCCGACATAACCGTTTTCATAAGTAACTGCGATTCTCATAAATCTTCCCTTCTTTTCAATATATGAATGATCTTCTTCAAATTCAGCCTGTGATCAGCGACCGATACAGGCGGATCGCTTTTTCAAAACGGGCATTTTCCGTTTTCATATCTGATTCAAACAGCTTATCCGAGACTTCCTTCAGTCTGCAAAGATCGTAATGCTGTTTCCGGAAATAGGCGATAACGCCATCGTGATGATCCGAGGTCCTTCCGCAGATCGTCTCCAGTGTGATCATTCTGGTCCGTTCATCACATCCGCTCTGTTTCCCGATCCCTTCCAGCAGCATAGATTCCTGTTTGTCTTTGAAGGTCGTGATCGGGAAAAGAACATCTGTCAGCGAAGAAAAGCACGACCAGCTTTTCGGGTCGTCAGGGGCGATCTTATCGATATAATCCCGAGCCATCTCCAGACGCCAGAGATCTTTCTGAGCATCCGGTATTCCCAGCGTATTGAACACAGCAAACTGCTGCGGATCTTCTCTGGACATATGAAAAGACGACCCGTTATACCTCTTAAAGAATTCTTCTGCCTGTTCCGGCGTCATTCAATCCTCCTTTTCGATTTCGGACCGGCGGTTCAGTTTGCTGTCAAGCAGGGAACGGAAACCTCCGGAACCGAAAACAATGAATCTATGGGTGCTCCCGTTATTCATTATGATCGAGAACGCGGGGAACAAAAGCGTTCTCTTGAACGAATAACCCTGAATGTCTGCGTATTTCATTTCGATATGCTTCATATCCGGAGTGACGGTGACCTTCCCCGTGCCATATATGATCTTCTCAGCATCGGCTTTGATCCATCCGCCCAGAATACCATTCTTGATCAGACTGGCGATATAGTATTCTTCCATATGCTTATCCTCCGATTTCAGTTTACAATAAACGCATTTTCCTGCAAAACGATACAAACTTTGGTTTTCTTATAAGGCAATTATGTTTCTAGGCAAGTTCCTCATCCATTTTGATCAAGAACTCAAAAAGCGAGCCCGAAACTGTCTGGTATGTATCTTCCCCGATATTGCAGCTGTCGATCTGACAATAGACCTTTCTTTCCGGATTATATGCCCAGAGCTGATCGGCCATGTCCGAGCCAAGCACAACGAATCCCGGCCAGCTGTTTTCAACGTCGTATTCCTTATTGATCTGCTCCAGCTCTTCCATTCTGAAGAAACTGCCGTAATTGTATTCGCCCAGCGGCCCTTCGCCGCCGTTGTGTTTGAGCATGAAAGCGAGATAATCCTCCGGCAGCCGCATTCCGTTCACTTCCGTAATTACAGCTTCCGGTTTTTCATTGAACGAAAACTCATCAAACATTTCTTCGGCTCTTTTGTTTGTCGCTTCCTGAAACAGGGTTTCCCATTTCTTATTCATCTTCTCCTCCGCAAGCAAAATCTTTCTCTTCGGGATCGATCAAAGTCATCCGGATCAGAATATCAAAATCTTGTTTTGATCATTCGCCAACGCTGACGATCTCCCAGTCGCCGTCCGCTGAACGGGCGAGCCACCATGCGTAATCTGTATAGTCCTTATTCGGTTCAAAACCGTCCGGCGCGTCCAGACCGGCATGGAAATCCATCAGGAATTCAGCTGCCTGCTCATATTCCGTTCCTTCTTCGAGAGAATTCAGCCAGGCAAGTTTCTCATCGCTTGCTGCTTCGTCACCGGCGTAGCGGATCGCGTGGAGTTCGCAGTCTGCCCAGGCGGCAAACTTGCATTTGATCGCCAGCATGGCGTCTGTCAGTTCGCCGACGGTGTAGACCTCCGATCCGCTCAGATCGATCGCAACTTCCGGCGCATTCTTTCCGGCAAGATACTCTTCCAGAGTCAGGCCAGGCTGAGACATGATCTCTTTTGCGGTATCAGCGCTGTCAACATAGCGGATATGCCACGGCTCATAACGATAGCCGGTAATGTGCTCTTCGCCTTCAAGGTAGCGAAGGATAAAACCGTATTCAGCGAGTTTCGAATGGATCGTAGCCCAGAGTTCCTTATACTCCTCTTTCTCCATGTCTTCGTTATAATAAACATCCGTAAAGCTGCCGTCATCGTTTTTGATCCGGAAATACAGATCCAGTGCCAATCCGGTATGGTGTTCGGAGTAGCCCGGCTTGGCAACGGTCTTCGCTGCGTA
Organism: Erysipelotrichaceae bacterium; assembly: GCA_017533785.1. Taxonomy (GTDB): domain Bacteria; phylum Bacillota_I; class Bacilli_A; order Erysipelotrichales; family Erysipelotrichaceae; genus RGIG5669. The sequence goes on from JAFWII010000019.1 coordinate 5,565, forward strand.
ATCGGCACCGTATTTCTCGGTAAAACTGTCCATGATCTCCTGCTGTGCAGCAACGCTGCGGCGGGCGGAATCCAGTTCGGTGTATATGCCGTCATTCTTCTCCAGATCTGCTTTCAGCTGTTCATAAGCTGCGTATGCTTTTTCTTCAACTTCCACTTCGTCACCAACAGAGTTTGTGATCGTCACTGTCTTTAAAGCGTCTTCCCAGTTTTCAGGAAGAGGGTTGAGTTTGTTGACCAGAGCCATATAGTCAATGGCTTCCTCTTCGGCGGATTCCGGAGTTGCCGTAGCTTCCGGCTTCGGCGCCGGTGTCGCTGTGCAGCCGAACAAAATGATTAAGGATAATGCCAAGAACATCAAAATGGTTTTTTTCATAAGAAGAATGCCTCCCATGATTACACATCGGTAAACTGCTGTACCTTACTATTTCTGTATTCATAATATTCAATGGCATGAGAGATTGGGAACATATAATCAATATGATTTAAATCTTCTAAGGTATCTTCCCATTTATCTCCAGTAATAATCATCAATTCTGCAATATCACTTTTATCTAATTGATTGATATTTCCTTTCCATAGCATATTAAATAACCATAACTTGTAAGAGCCTGAAAAATCAGTTTTCTCCACTAACTTCCAATAGTCTTCTCGGCATTTAATTATTTTTGGCTTATATCCTTTATTGTTTCGGACATCAACTTCTTCATTAAATATCAGGCAACTATTCCAATATGAATCCGAATTAGGTTTTATTGGCTCAGGGTCAAACCCGATTATAGTTACATACGGAAGATTGCTTTTATACAATCCGGGTTGTGCAAAGTATTTGGTAAATCCATGGTGGTAAGGATCGTCTTTCTTCTCAAAAAGAACAAGACTTGATCCTACATAATTGTCGTTTTCATCGACGTGCCCATATTCATATATGTCTGTATCATCTTTAAAGCCATCGCGTACAAAACCGATCACATCATCTCTGACACTTGTAGGAACGTTGAAACATATCTCTCTAATTATCTTAGGATCGGAATGATTGCCGATAGCGACCTGATAAGGTAATACATATTTCAGTCTTTCATCATAGGGACTGACTTTGGTTATACCAAGCAGATAGAAAAGATATAAATCCGCCAATGTTCCTCTAACTGCAAAAGGCTGCCCTTTCCTTCTTAATTCATTAGCAACGCAATGGCCGATATACACAAGCTTTGATGATCTTGTTTCGTGGATTATCAATAATTCATCAAATACCCTGTCTGTTTGTTCATCTGACAATTTTGAAAAGTCTATTAAGTTTTTCAATTTATTCAAATACTTGTTTTCTTGTTTTAGTGATCTGTTTGCCATATATTTCTCCAATCATTGTGACTTGCAGTTAACAATTATCATGCTCTATAGGCTTTGTAGGACATACTTATACAAACAATATGATTTCATTGAAGAAAGATTACTGATGACTTATTTGGTTTGAATATTGCCTGATCGTTTATCAGTGAGATTTCTTCAGTCCTTTTTTATTATCTAAATCAAATCCGATTTTCCAAAAGCTCATATCGAGCATCTTCATTTGAGGGTAGCTTCTTTCACCAACCTTCATTTTCTTTCTAGCAGCTTCAAAATCATCATAGTTTTCTTCATAGAAAGCAATTAGTTTTAGTAAAGATTTTTCATTATAATTTCGAGTGCTGACTTTATATTCTGTAATTCCGGAAATGAAATATCTGTCGTAAGCGGGAACACAAGCTAATGTTCCCATTAAAATTTTAGTGATTAAAGTATCAGAAAGATCGTTGTTGAGGTCCTTTTCAGAAATCGTGCGTCTGATTGGATCGTAGTATTTTTTCATGAAGTGATTCAGATCGTCAAATATAAGCTTTCGTGTTTCTTCTTTTTTTAATTCCTCGCAATTTGCTCCAACCAGACAATCGTACTTATCTTTTAATAACTCCTTCACTACCGGAATGTGAATCTTGTAATCTTTTTGCAGCAGAAAAGAAGATCCTCTATACATTCCCCAGCTGGCCAGATAAAACGCCAGCATAAGGCTAAGATAATCATCATCGGGATCAGGCTGTTCTCTGGCATCACAAAATGCGGTATAGCAGTATTCCCATGATCTATATCTTCCGTGAGCATCATCTTTTAATTCCTGATAAAAAGAATTGGCGCATCTTAATATCAAGTCTTTCGGTACCGATTTGTTCATTATTCTAACCATTATTATATCAAGTATAGTTTTCCTAAGTCTTCAATCAATCCCAGTGGCACCAGATAACCACATACTGTTCTTTATTCAGAATCGATCTGTCCAAAGAATGAATTACATCAGGAAAAGTTTCCGCAAGCTTCAGTACCGATTCTCTGTCCATTTTCCAGCAGCAGGATACAGGATATCCTTCATACCCGCCATACGTCGGTTTGCCTAGATAATCATCCAGCTTTTTATCATTAATAGGCCAGGATCCGTCGTACACTCTGCCTTCAGCTCCCCAGTCGTATCTTTCACCCTCATCAGTTTGAATTACATTTTCCGGAATGAATTCATTGATGTACAGACAGCGTTCAGAAATCCACTGTGACATTGTTTCAATGCTTTGTTTCATGTAATACACTTCTCCTGCAAGATCAGACAGATAAATCCTGTATTCTGCATCGCTGTTAAAGTCTTCTCTTTCTCTTTTCAGCCGGTTGTTTTTGATATCGTCTTTCGCAATCCTGATGATTTCACTCAGACGTTTCTCATTAACTCCGTTATAATCTTCAGCAGTGGACGATTCCTCCTCATCAAGGTATGTTGATCGCTGCAACTTATGCGCATGCAGCCGCTCAATGATAAAGACTTATAACTGATTAAGTTAAACCATGTTTATGAACCAAAAAGAATCTGCCTGGTTGTTTCTCAAAGAACAATTAAGCAAATTCTTCTTTTTTCGTGATTTTCTCATTTCCTGGACAAGGGTTCGAGTTTTTCCTAAGGGTCGCAACTCGAACTTTTTTAGCAAGAAGATGAAAAAAGCCTGTTTTTATCGTATAAAACAGGCTTTTTGCATACCCTTGGTGGAGATGAGGGGAGTCGAACCCCTGTCCAGAAAAAGCCCCACATCGCAATTTCTACAGTTTATTCCGAATTTGTTTTAAGACGGATCTTATAGCCCGGACTGCCAGGACCCGAATCTGCCTTTTCGGTTTTCGGATGGTAAGAGGAAGGCTAACTTACTTCACCTAACTTGTGTTTACTCTGCAGCTGCTACAAGTTTTACAACTGCAGGCTTGCCACGTCTATAGCGACGTAATTTAGGCAAATGCTAATTCTGTATTGTTAGCGTTTATTTTACTTTGATGATTAGGTCATCACTCCACTGCCGTTGCGATCCAGCATAATCCTGTCGAGACCAAATACATCCCCAGGAACTAAACTTTAAATCGTTTTGTTTCCGTTGTCAATAACGCCGCATCGCCTTCTCTGCTTCTCTCTTCATAGTGCGGACTTTAGATGCTTCGCGTTTATCGTAGAGGTTTTTGCCTTTCGCAAGGGCGATCTCGAGTTTCGCCAGTCCGGAACTCAGATACAGTCTTAACGGAATGACTGTATAACCGTCCAGTTTGGATTTGGAGAACAGTTTAACGATCTCCCTGCGGTGGAGAAGAAGTTTGCGGTCCCGGTCTGCATCGTGATTGTTATAGGTGCCGAAGGTATAGACCGCGATATGAAGCCCTTTGATCCAGGCTTCCCCGTTGCTGAAGGAGATATAGGCGTCCTGAAAAGACGCTTTGCCGTTACGTAGAGACTTGATCTCCGTCCCCTGAAGGACCAGTCCTGCTTCATACGTATCCTCGATGAAATAATCGTGGTACGCTTTTTTATTTCTTGCGATCTCTTTCACTGCCATATGCTAATTATACCCCTTTCTCAGAGGAGATACTTCAATTCTTTTGTGATGCCAGTCGATACCGTTGATGTAGACGCGGAGACTGTCGCCCAGCTTGCAGGAGGCCTGTTCGGCTGCGGTGTCGAGATACATGAATACCTCGATCCCGTTTTTCAGGGAGAGATACAGTCCGAAAGGCTGAACGGAAGTAACGACCGCAGTCACTCGCCGGCCGATCCGGCTTTCCGCGTAGACACAGGCGGCGACTTTATCCGCTTCACGCTCGATCTTAACTGCATCGATCTCTTTCTGGTTGACCTGCGCGGCGATGTCTTTCAACTGTCTCTCGTCTTTGAACTGCTCATCGCGGAAGAAGTGACGGTGCAGCGCTCTGTGAACGAGCAGATCCGGATAACGGCGGATCGGAGAAGTGAAATGACAGTAGTTTTCCAGTGCCAGCGCATAATGCCCTTTACTCTCGGGAGCATATTTCGCCTTTGCCTGGGCACGCAGCAGCAGAGTATACAGATAATCGCAGCCTTCTTTATCTTCCAGGAACTTCAGCGCGTTCAGGATCTGCTCGCGCTCTGTCTCCCCTTCCCGCAGACAGCCGACCGCTTCCGCTTCAGTGAAGAATTCCTCCAGCTTCGCAAGATCCGGGGATCCGTGATTCCGCGAGAAGTGCTCGATGCCTTTTTCAGTAAGCAGTTCATCAACACAGCAGTTCGCTTCGATCATGAAACTCTCGATCAGGCGTTCCGCGGCACCTCTTTCGCGCGGAGCGACATCCGTCACCTGGTCCTCCTCGACTGTAAATACGAGTTCCTGTTCCGGAAGAACGAATCTTCCGCTCTCAGATGCATGCAGTTGGATCTTTGCAGCCAGCTTCGCCGCATCCTTCAGCATCGTCTCGAGTTCTTCTTCGAAATGCTCTTCCCCTTCCAACATCGCGTTGACACCGCTGTAGGTCAGACGTTTCTTTGAACAGATCAGGCTCGGATAGATAGAATAGTTTTTTCTTCTTCCTTTTGCGTCATAAGCGACCTCGCAGGTCACGGCTGCCTTTGTTTCATTGGGGAGCAGCGAGCAGAGATCGTTGCTGAGGATCTCCGGCAGCATCGGATAAACGCGATCCGGAAGATAGACTGAGGTGCCGCGGTTCAGCGCTTCGCGGTCGATCGGCGTTCCCTCCTTAACGTAAAAGGAAACATCGGCAATATGCACGAAAAGCGTAAATCCGTTCGTTTCTCTTCTGACGAAGATCCCGTCGTCGTAATCCCTGGCATCGTCTCCGTCGATCGTAACACATAACTGATCGCTGAGATCTTTCCTTCCCTGCGGCAGTGTTCTCTGCACTTCCTGCCTGCGCACGTCTTCCGGGAACCCTTTGTAAAGATGCGCTTTATAGGCAAGCGAGTCCAGCTCGCCGCTCAGAGTACAGGCGGTCCCGAGATCCGCTTCGATCTTCAACTGTTTCTTTGTGTGGTCCAGGATCCGGCAGCCGAAAACACGGCCGTCCTTTTTCCGGTATTCCCGCTCATTTACGATCGTAAAGTCTTCCGGCAGGATCTCGTCTGTCGTATAGTACCAGCGGTTGAAACGTTTGCGCTGGGTAACGACAGCATTAGTCAAGCGGTGTTTCAGGATCTGGTAGACTTTTCCGCTCACAGGATCGTAGCGGACCAGATCGTTCGGATAGAGAACGAAGCGGTCGCTGTTGATACCTTCCGTTTCCGGGAGACCTTCTTCTTCCGGCACGATATAAAAAGTGCGGTTATGCCGGAAGCCGACTGTCCCCAGACGATAGCGGGAACTGAGGGCAAGATACTTGTTTGAGGTCAGGAAGACCACTCCTTCTTCACGCAGTTCCTCTACTGCCTCGTTATAGGAGCGGATCTCGGAACCCGGCAACGCCAAAACCTGCAGAAGTTTTTCTTCGCTCATCGGATGACGCTGATTTTTAAGGGCTTCGAGTATTCTTTCTTTCATTTCGCTTACCATTTAAAAAAGGGCGCCTGCCCTTAGTCGATAATGCGGATGATGATGACCAGCGCAAAGAAGAGCACGCCGGCGACCAATGTAGCCCGGGAGATCACTTTCTCCGCACCTCTTTCCTTGATGTTCTGGAATAATCCAAGATCGCCGGAACCGGTGAAGGCGCTGAGTCCTTCGGTCTTTCCGCTCTGAAGCAGGGATAACAATATCAATACGATCGCAACGATTAATAATAAAACTTTCATATTCTTCTCCTGAATGCTATATCATTCTAGTATTTTTGTCTGTTGAAGTCAATTCTCTGTTTCCCGGTCGGTTATTTTCCTTTGACAAAGAAGCTCAGAGCCAGATAGAGACAACCGTTATAACCGATCGCGACTTCCGAAGTCGCATAGTTATCGCTGTTGTCGATGTATCTCTTGCCGACCGGTGTATCCTCGCTCAGACGCAGACCTTCAGTCCATTCCGTCAGATACTGGGCTACGCCGCCGACCATCGCGCCACGGATCGTGTCGCCGCTGATCATGGCGATACGGTGATGGATGTGCTGCGGATACGCGTCACCATATCCGGTAACAAAGGTGCTGCGGAAAGTGTTTTCCCCAAGCAGATAGTTCAGCTCGTGGGAAGCATACATTCTGTAGCGTTCCTTTCCGGTAAAGTGCCAGGCGCTTTCCTGAATAAAGATGCGGTCGCAGATGATCTGGTTCGATCCCCAGTTGAAACTGCGCAGCGGACAGGGATAATTGTTTTCCGCTAGGAATGAGATATCGTTCTCCGCTTCGCTGATCAGCTCATTGAGCAGCTGCTCGCGGAACGAATCTCCCGGCTGAAGCGCCTCGATGAAGACAAAGCGACCATAGTCATACAGGTCATTCGTTGCCATACTGCTGAAAGAGCTGTTCTCGTAAACATTCTTTCCGGCATCATAGTATGCCTTTTTTCCGGTCAGAAGATACAGGGAAGCAAACGCGAACAGACGTTCGTCGCTCTCATCCTGATCTGTATAGTCTCCGGTAGCGAACTCGCTCGGATTGGAATACGGCGCATCCGGACCGTGACCAAGCAGAAATTCGCCGCTCAGTTCCGCAGCTGCCGCAAGCTTCTCGGAATAAGCCGGATCATATTCGGCAAAAGCCAGAGAACCCAGGGCTGCGGCGCCGGCAAAACCGGCAGTCGTCAGCGTCCAGGGAGCCAGTGCATACAGATTTTCCTTATCCTCTTCCGGACGGATCAGTCCGGCAAACAGCTTTGTAGTGACCTTATTGTAGACAGGACCGCCGGGAGTCTGCATCTTCAGCATCCAGTCGAGCCCCCAGCGAAGTTCATCGAGAACGTCCGGGATGCCGTTTCCGGCTTCCAGGGAAGCGTCGTCGATCGTTTCACGGTTGATCAGATAGCTCAGCAGAAGCGGTGCTGCCGCTTTGACACTGGTCTGCATATAGCGCCCGTAGTCGCCGGCATCGTGCCAGCCTCCGGATACGTCCACATACTCTTCCAGATGGACCGTTCGGTTCGCCTCGGCAGTATGACAGGCTTCATGCCCGTAGATCCCGCCGAAATCCTCCGGCAGATCGCAGCCGCAGCGCTGCAGGGTGATGAAACGGAGAACGTCCTTATACAGGGAACGGTAGGGATCGCTGCTGATCGTAAAAGTGTAGGAGCCGACACCGGTCTCGGACATCACATAATAGATGCCTTCCTCCTTAAGAGCGGAGAAGTCACCGATGTAGTTGTATTCGCCGTAACGCTGATCTTCTCTTCCGTTGCCGACGATGCCGTAGAATACCGGCTGGTCATCCTTGGCATTGATGACCGCGAAATAGTTTCCCGGATCGGAACTGAAAACAGCGGACTTAAAACTGTTCGGAACATAGCCGAGCTGATTTACGGCTGCCCCTGTATTAAGATTCGAACGGCGGAAAAGGATGCTGTCGAGATGTACGGCTGAAGTCGTTCCGTCCGCGAAATAGACGTTTAGGAAAACATCATAGACATCCGAACCGTAATTGTCGAACTTCATCTCAATGTCTTTTGCTTCGCTGTTCAGGGACACGTCCTTCGAGACCAGCACTTCCCCTTCGGTCTCAAGGGCAATCCGGACTGCCGTATCGGCATCCGCAGATGCATTCATGGTCAGAGTATAGGTGTTGCCGTCTTTGAGATAAAGGTTGTTCTTGGAAAGGACCGCTTCATGACAGTCGTTCAGATGAACGGTCTTCTTTTCGACGTTCTGTTCGAGAGAGATCCCGCTGCCGTTGCAGGCCCAGTTGTTGTTCTGCTGGATCGGGTAAACGAAAGGTTCCTCCGCCTTTTCCGGCTGCTGGGACGGCTGAGGATCTTCCGGATCATCTTTTGTATATGGTTCAGTTTCCTTGCTCGGCTGCGGTTCCTCTGACGGAACATTCGCGGAAGTGCATCCGCACAGCAGAACGAGCAGGATCAATATCAGTTTGCGCATAGGTATATTTTATGAAAGATGGGGTCGTTGTTCAAGCATCCGATGATTTTGTAAACGCTTCAGCCAACGAAAGCAGCTCCGCCCGGAGCTGCTGTAATTGAATGATGATGGATACGAATCCTTAAATATCCTGCAGAATGCCGTCCTTGAGCAGAACACGCTGGTCCGACATTTCAGAGACCGTATCTGAATGGGTGACGACGATGACAGTCTTGCCATACTCGTGCGACAGTTCTTTGAAGACATTGATGATCTCCTTTTCGGTCGCAGTATCGAGGTTTCCGGTCGGCTCGTCAGCGAAGATCAGATTGACGTTGGATGCCAGAGAACGGGCGATCGCCACACGCTGCTGCTCACCGCCGGAGAGCTGGTTGACCATACGGTTTGCCTTGGTCTCGACGATACCGAATTTGGCAAGCAGCGCATAGGCGACCTGTTTGCGGTCGTTCGGCAGTTTGTTGTCGGTCTCGCTCATCGCCAGCATGACATTCTCATGTGCGGTCAGATAGGAGATCAGGTTGTACTGCTGGAAGACGATCGAAATATCGTTGCGGCGGTACTTGTGCAAACCGATCTCTTTCACGTTCCTGCCTTCAAAATAGATGTTTCCGCTTTTAGGCTCATCCAGACCGGCGATCAGGGAAAGCAGAGTCGTTTTACCGGAACCGGAGGGACCGAGGATCGTGTAGAATTTTCCTGCTTCAAAGGTGTAGGAGAGATCCTTGAGGATGCTTCTCTCGTAGCCACCGTCGATATAGGAGTAATTGATATTTTCCAAACGTAAGATTTCTGCCATAAGTCCTCCTAGTTCTGATTCATCAGGATGCGTTTCGGGTTGAAGCGCATGATCATCATGGACGGAATGATCGTGGATACCAGGACGATGCCCAGACCGACGACATAGATCTCGGCAATGATGACCGGGGAAACGGAGACATTGTATTCGCTGACCAGATCATCCAGGGTGACATCGGAACTGTAATCCGTGTCCCAGACGTTGTTGTAGTCGTAGTAATCATAGTCTTCGCCTTCATTGATACCGGAACTTGCGATCTGATAATCCAGAACGGTCTGACCGACTTTGTTGGCGATCATGGAACCGGAAACAATCGATAAAGTGAAACCGAGGATCGCAACAATCGCGAGCTCGATGAAGAACTGGGCAACGATCTTCGCTTTGGAAGCGCCGATCGAGAGCAGGACACCGATCTCATATTCACGGTTCTTCAGTGTCAGCGCGGTCACCAGTGTGATGATGACGACAGCATTGATAACGACGAGCCAGACGATGAATTTTGCGTAGAGGCTCAGAGTATCAAGCGGCTTGGAAAGGCGCTGGAATTCTTCGTTGTTGGCGTTGAGGGAGAAGAACTGACCGACCTTGTCACTGTATTCCTCGACAAAACCATCGACTTCCAGCGGATCGTTCAGCAGCAGCGTGACATCGTTCAGATACAGGACGTCTTCTTCGGTCGGACGGTTGTCCGGGATCTGATAGTATTCTTCTTCCGGATTGTTCTCAGCCCAGTAATCAAACTGCTTCTGTGCAATCGACAGACGCATATCATCAAACGCCGTATTCGGGATCAGCATCATATTGTCCGGGTTCTCATAAGGTGAAGCATAGTCATAGTTTGGGGAATCCGGAAGCAGAGGGGTGTTGTGTTCAAAGATGCCGATGATCTCAAATTCCCGGCTGACATCCTCGATCGTGATACCGTAATTGCCTAAATAGGTCTCAATATCGGTCGGACTCTGCAGCATAAGCGTGATCGTATCGCCGATACGAAGGTTGTTGTGATCGGCAAGCGCACGGGTCACCAGTACGACCGGTCGCGCATTGTCCAGATCATCCTGCGTATAGAAACGTCCTTCGCTGATCGTGTATCCGCCGTCGGCGAATTCGATCATGTCCGGAAAGTAGTTTCCTTTCATCAGGAAATTCGGTTCAACATACTCAACACAGGTCTGCTCGCCTGTCGCGTCATCGTAATAGCAGGACGTTCCGCCTCCGCGGTTTTCTTCTGCCTGATTGCCGAGATGAACGAAATCAAGTTCCTCGTTTGCGTAGACCGTGTTGATGGAAACGGCATTCGCGGTCCGTACGCGCTCGTCCTTCAGCATTTCCTGTACATCGGTGATGCTGATACGCGGGTAATTGTTATAGAATTCCTGGATCTTGTCTTCGTCCTCAAGTTCCTGAACATACTTATCGATCTTGCGCCAGTCAGTCGAATAGGTAACGACAGCACGCATTTTCTGTCTTGTCAGGATCTTGGCACTCTGTGAGGCCTGCGAAACGCCCAGACCAATGATGACGAAGTTTCCGATCACGAAGAACGTGATCAGAAGCAGGATCGACTTGGTCTTCCGGCGAGTAATATTCTTTATCGCACGCTGAAAGAAATTCATGTGTTCTCTTCCTCCTTTTGCTTATTTATATGGAACGATCTTATATGTCTGATCGGTATAGGCGATCATACCTTCAAGATCCATATCATCGCTGGTAACGATCTTTGCGCTGTCAGTGAGCGCAACTTCATCCGGATTACGCTCATAGCTGATGCCGTGACTGTCCAGCTCCTGTTCCAGCTCCTGTGCCGTGCCCTTGGTCTTGCTGAGTTTGACAGAAGTATCCGGCGTCGGTTCCGGTTCCGGAGAAGGCTCGGGCGGTGCCTGGGTCAGAACGATCTTATACTCTTTGTCTTCATAGATCTTTCCGTCCGTGACCGCGCTGCCGTCCGCATTGACGACTTTTGCGTAATAACTGTAGTATTCCGTCTTGATATTTGAATCAAGTTTGAAAGTGGCTTTCCCGCTGAGTTCACTCATCAGGTCAGACACGGTCCCTTCGGTCGAAATGGAGTATACTTTGCCTTTCGAGATCACGACATCAAAACGCGCGTCCAGCGGCAGCGGACCTTCGCAGGCATATACCTGATTGTTGCTGTAGCCGGTGCACTCCGCAGAAATGATCCTTCCTCTTTCGAATTCTTCGGAATAGATCTCGTTGCCGGAAGTCCAGTTCGCCGCAAAGGCATCGATGCCAAGACCACGCAGGTCGTTCAGTTTATCGACCAGACGCTGATAATCGCCGCCGACAAGGACGATTCCTACATCATCCGCATAGAACGTGCTACCGAGGTTGACGACGACTTCCATTTCCGCAAGCTCGCTTTCGGAGACCATCGTTCCGGCGCGGATGCTCTGGGAAACGATGTGATGCGTCGTGCTCGAATAGCGTTCCTTCCGATTGACCGGATGCTTGGACAGCCATTCCTCAGACTGGACTTTCGTCATCGTTGTCAGATTCGGGACAGTGATGCCCTTTCCCTTGGAAATGTAGATCGTGACTGTGTCTGTCGACTTCATGGTCTGATCTTTCTTCGGATTCTGATCGTAGACTGTGCCTGCCATCTTGTCGTTGTTAAACGCTTCGACGACTTCCAGTTTGACCTTATTTGTCTTCGCCCAGGTCTCCGCCTGCTCCCGGCTGGTGAATTCCGGAACAGTGACGGTGCCGGCAGGCTGCGGGCCCTTGGAGATCGAGATGTTCATCGCGCTGCCGCGTGTGAACTCGTCAGGATCGGTCCCTTTCATATCAAAGGAGATGACATTTCCTTCCGGAACATCCTCGCTGTAGGTAGTCGTGATCCGGATCTTCTGCATCTTGTTGTCGCGGATCCAGCTGTCGATCTCAGCACGGTTCATTGAAGCGATGTCCGGCACACGGACCTTTTCATCCGGATCGGCGCCCTTGGAAACGATAAAGGTGACTTTTACGTTGTTCTTTACCTTTGTCCCTTCCTTGACGCTCTGCTCGATGATGACCCCTTCGTCATAATCGAAATTGTATTCGCCCTTCATGACGATGCCCTGGGCATCGATCTGCTGCTGACGGACCCAGATCCCGACTTCGCTTTCTTTCTGGCCGACGAAATTCGGCATTACGATCTTCGGGCGGAAAAATAAAAAGTATACCACGGCGGCGATCGCTGCAAGAGCTACTGCGCCGATCACGATCCCTTTTACCGGAATCGGTCTGTTCGGCTTCTGAACAGGAACTCTTTCCTCCTCTTTGAAGCTGTCCGGTTTATTTTCAGTGGAAAACTGGCTCAGGAAATCTTTTTCGCTCATATCTTCACCTCTTCACCTCTTCCAAAATCTGTACTATCTGTACTAATCAGTATATGCTTGTCCTGTTGCGGTGTCAATTCATATCAACGCACACAAAAAGACCCTTCTACATAAAAGACCGGAAAAGACTCTCGCCGGTCACATATACATTAACTATTCTACCGCAAAAAAGGAGGGTTACTAACCCTCCTTTTTCAATTTAAACGTTTCTTAATCCTATTTCTTAAGGTTGTAGAAAGTATGGATGCCCGGGTACTGAGCGGACGGACCGAGTTCTTCTTCGATTCTCATCAGCTGGTTGTACTTCGCGATACGGTCGGTTCTGGACAGGGAACCGGTCTTGATCTGGCCGGCATTCAGACCGACGACGAGATCCGCGATGGTGGTGTCTTCACTTTCACCGGAACGGTGGGAAACAACAGCGGTCCAGCCGGCTTTCTTAGCCATCTCAACTGCATCGATCGTTTCTGTGATGGTGCCGATCTGGTTGACCTTGATCAGAACAGAGTTCGCGACACCCTTCTTGATACCCTTCGCGATGTATTCGGTGTTAGTAACAAAGAGGTCGTCACCTACGAGCTGGATCTTGCTGCCGAGAGCCTTGTTGAGCTTCTTCCAGCCGTCCCAGTCGTTTTCTGCGAGACCGTCTTCGATCGAGATGATCGGATAGGTGTTGACCCATTCCTTGTACATTTCGATCATTTCCTCAGCGGTCTTTTCGCCTTCGCCGGATCTCTTCAGAACGTATTTGTTCTTTTCTGCATCATAGAATTCGGAAGCAGCGCAGTCGAGGCCGAAGAAGACTTCCTTGCCTGCCTTGTAGCCGGCAGCTTCGACAGCTTCCAGCATCAGAGCCAGCGGGCCGGCATTGCCGAGCTTCTCTAGCGGACCGTCGTTGCCCGGAACACAGGACGGAGCATAGCCGCCTTCGTCACCGACAGCAGTGTTGTAGCCGTATTTCTTCAGGACCTTCTTCAGGTTGTGGAAGATCTCAGCACCCATACGGATCGCTTCGTGAACGTTGTCAGCGCCGACCGGCATGATCATGTATTCCTGAACATCGCTTGCGGAATCAGCGTGCTTGCCGCCGTTGAGGACGTTCATCATCGGGACCGGCATGACTTTGCCGTTGCAGCCGCCGAGATACTTGTATAACGGCATATCGTAGTAGTCAGCAGCAGCTCTTGCGCAGGCCAGGGAAACACCCAGGATCGCGTTGGCGCCGAGTTTGGATTTGTCCTTCGTGCCGTCGAGTTCGATCATCAGTTCATCGATCGCGACCTGATCGGTAACATCCATGCCCAGGATCTCCGGAGCGATGACTTTGTTGACGTTGCTGACAGCGGTCAGAGTGCCCTTTCCGAGGTAGCGGCTCTTGTCGCCGTCACGGAGTTCGAGAGCTTCTCTTTCACCGGTGGACGCACCGCTCGGTACGATCGCGCGGCCGAATGCGCCGGAATCAGTAGTTACTTCGACTTCTACAGTCGGGTTGCCGCGGGAGTCTAATACTTCTCTCGCATAGACATCAGCAATATAAGGCATTGTTTTATTCCTCCTATTTCACAGCTTCCATGATGGCCTTGAAGGAGTCGACTTTCAGCGAAGCTCCGCCGATCAGAGCGCCATCGATATCGGGCTGTGCCATATATTCTTTGATATTTTCGGGTTTGACGGAACCGCCGTACTGGATGCGGACTTTCTCCGCCGCTTCCTCGCCGACCATTTCCTTCACGACTTCACGGACATACGCGCAGCAGTTTTCCGCGATCACTTTATCCGCGGATTTTCCTGTACCGATCGCCCAGATCGGTTCATACGCCAGGACCATACCGCCGACCTGTTCCGGTGTCAGATCTGCCAGGGAACCGTTCAGCTGTCTCTTGATGACTTCCTTGGTCTCGCCTGCGTCGAACTGCGCTTCAGTCTCGCCGATGCACAGGATCGGAGTGATGCCGGCAGCCAGCAGACGTTTTGCCTTGAGGTTGACTGTCTCGTCTGTATCGCCGAACATCGTTCTGCGCTCGGAATGACCGATGATGCAGTATTTCAGACCGATCTCTTCGAGCATCGGGACGCTGACTTCACCGGTATAGGCGCCGCTGTCCTTGAAGTGGCAGTTTTCCGCTGCGACGATCAGGTTCTTGGTGTTGGCCAGAGCGGTCTGCAGGTCAAGATACGGAGTTGCGATACCGAAGGTCGCGCTGTCGTTGACTTCCGGATCCACTGCCTCACAGAAAGCTTTTGTTTCGGCAATGGTCTTATTCATTTTCCAGTTTCCGACGATGATTGGTTTACGCATGCTTATTTCTCCTCGATGATGGCAATGCCCGGCAGGATCTTGCCTTCCATGTATTCCAGAGATGCGCCGCCGCCGGTGGAGATGTGGCTGATCTTGTCGGCGTAGCCCAGGTTCTTGGCTGCAGATGCGGAGTCGCCGCCGCCGATGATGGACATGCAGTCTTCCAGGTTGGCGATCGCTTCACAGACACCGATCGTGCCCTTGGCGAACTCTTCTTTTTCGAAGACACCCATCGGGCCGTTCCAGAAGACGGTCTTGGCACCGGCGAGTTCCTCAGTGAACAGTTTGATCGTTTCCGGTCCGATATCGAGGCCCATGTAGCCGTCCGGGATCTGGCAGGACGGAACGACCTTGATGTCGGTCGGGTTATCGAAGTCATTGGCGATGACGTTGTCGACCGGCAGGATCAGCTTGTCGCCGCCCTTCTTGATGAATTCAGCAGCAACTTCGACTTTGTCTTCTTCCAACAGGGAAGTGCCGACGTTGTAGCCCATGGCCTTGTAGAATGTGTAGGCCATGCCGCCGCCGACGATGACTTTGTCGGCCTTGTCGAGCAGGTTCTCGATGACGCCGATCTTATCGGAGACTTTCGCGCCGCCCAGAACAGCGACGAACGGACGTTTCGGATCATCCAGCGCTTTGCCCAGGTATTTGAGTTCCTTTTCGATCAGGAAGCCGGCTGCGCTCGGCAGATGGGTCGGGATACCGACTGTGGATGCATGTGCTCTGTGGACGGAACCGAAGGCATCGGAAACATAGAGGTCACCCAGGGATGCCCAGTAGGCGCCGAGGTCCGGATCGTTCTTGGATTCGCCCTTTTCGTAACGGGTGTTCTGGATCAGCAGGACTTCCTTGTCCTGCAGCTCATTGACAGCCTGCTCCAGAGCTTCGCCGCGGGTAGCGTCGACGAATTTTACCTTGTAGTCCGGTAAAAGAGCCTGCAGGGCGCCGGCGACCGGAGCCATATTATTCTTCTTCTTGTCGGCTTCCGTCTTTTCCGGATCCTTGTGATCGACCTTGCCCAGATGGGACATGAGGATCACCTTGGCATTATGATCCAGCAGATACTGGATGGTCGGGAGCGCCGCGCGGATGCGGTTGTCATCGGTGATGACGTCTCCCTTGTGCGGTACGTTGAAATCAACACGTACGATTACTTTTTTACTTTCGACGTTTAAATCAGTAACGGATTTCTTACTCATTAAACAACCCTCCTAACTTAATAATTATAGCATTGTATAGAGATAAATTGTTAAGGAATTGGCAAAGTATTTTCTAAGATTGGGTTCCTGCACAAAAGAAAAACGGCAGCGCCGTTTTATTTCTTTCAGATGTTTCTGATCTCTTCGATATGCTCCATGCAGTCGCTGTAGCCGAGCCAGTAGAGATCGCCGAGTTTTTCCAGATCATTCTCGATCCTGCCGACCTTGACCGGCTTGGAAGGCGCGTAACGGTAGAGCCTCCCCTCTTCCGCCAGTTTCTCGATCTCGTCGCACTGGGCGTTGTAGTCGAGATTGCTGTGGGCGAGTTTTTTCGCGAATTCGGGATTATTGCGGTAGAAACGTTCCGCCTGGATCAGGATTCTGGCAGGCTTGCGATAGCGGATATCGCGGGTGCGGATCACGACGATCTTTTCATATCCCTGGTCGATCGCCCACTGATACGGGATCTTGCAGGAACTGCCGCCGTCGAGATACGGCTCGCCGTCGATCATGACCATCTGGGAGATATACGGCATCGTCGCCGAAGCCCGGGCCGCCAGAATGACATCGCTGCATTTTCCCTTTTCAAAATAGGTCGCCTCACCGGTATTGCAGTTCGCGGCGACAGCGATAAAACGCTGCGGGGAACGGTAGAACCGGTCTTCATCCAGTGGTTCGATAATGCCCCGCTCATCGGTCAGGAAGCCGACGTTCACGAGACTGTGTTCGCGGATGAGCGCTTTGGCGCCGATATAGCGGCTGTCATGACGGTAAGTAAGATTGATACGGGCGGAGCGTCCGATCTGTCCGGAGACATAGTTCATACCGCTGAGCGCCCCGGCGGAAGTGCCGATGACACAGGAAAAGTTGATGCCCTTCAGCATAAGCGCATCCAGGAAGCCCTGGGTATACAGACCGCGGAAGCCGCCTCCCTCGAGGACCAGACAGCCTTCCTTTATTTCATCCGTCGCGCGTCCGGACGGGATCTCATCGATACGGGAATAGGGTTTGTTTTCTCTGACACGCTCGATCAGCTCGATCGCTTTCGGCTTGACGAGCGGCAGCACATCTTTTGGAAATATGGTGATCTTTTTCATGGTAAATACCTGACTGTTTTTATTCTATCTGTTTTGTTTTCCGCCGTCACTATTTTTTATGCCGCAGAAAAAAGACGACACAGAGCAGCGCGCTTGCGGCAGAGGCTCCGAGGCTCAGATTGCGCAGAAGCGTGTTGCCGTAACGGACCGTGTAATTTCCGTCTCCCGGAGTATAGAATGCGACCATGCCGTCCAGCGGCGTGATCTCCAGAGCGACCGTTCCGGAGCCGCTGTCATAGCTGACATGATAGCCCTTGTAATAGGTCAGGGGCAGGATCAGAGTTTTGCTTGATTCTCCGCTCAGGGTAAAAGACAGCGTTTCATAATCCCGTTCATATGCGATCGGCAGCTCGTTCCCCCAGCTGTCGCGGATACTTGTGCCCCTGTTGCGGAAATCCGGCGAACTGATCGGAAGATAGTCGCCGCCGGCCAGCTCGACACGTTTGTAAAAGGCGGAATAATAGGGATCGACGATCTTTCCTTCGACGATATCCTCATAGGTATCCTCTTCTTTGAGCACAAAACTGCGCTGTGTGCAGGGATAAAGATGATACGCCCCTTCCAGTACCAGCAGCGCGATCAGAAAAACAGCCGCCAGCTCTTTCTTGTCAAACAGACGGTCCGCGCCGTATGCCGCGGCGTAACTCATCAGGACCAGCGCAACCATTTCAAGCCGCCAGGGAAACTGCAGGACGGAGAAAATGCCGAGCTTCTGCCATGGAACCCAGTCTCCCGGAAGCAGCAGGAACAGCAGACCGAACAGGAAAAGACGGGTGACGAACGGGCTGTGGTCCTTCTTCTTCAGAAAGAGACAGACGAAGGGAAAGAAAGTCAGAAACCAGCCGATATTGACCGTCATCGCCCTGCCCGGCTCCAGCAGCCGGTCGCCGAGACCGAATACGGTCTGATTGGCGAAGAATTTCCATAAAGGCATTGAATAAACGCTGAGGTCGCTGTTCGCGTAATAGCTGACGATGAACGGCTGCGAGAGCAGCTGTTCGATCAGCGGCAGGCTGAAGAACGCTGTCAGAAGGAAGGCGAAAGCCGCGGCATAGCACAGCGCTGCGAACTGTTCCTTCTTCAGGAACGGCAGATAGGTAATGACCAGCAGCACCGAAAGCAGACAGCCAAGCAGAAAGCTGAGATTGTGGCTCAGCAAAAGTCCGCAGAGGGCAGAACAGAGCGCAAAGGAAGCGCGTGTATCCTTCTCCTCCAGGATGCGGTACAGGCTCTCGACCAGAAGCGGCAGAAAGATCAGGGCCGCGGTCTCGCCCAAGGCGGAGCGCACATAGACATCGCTGATATGATAGTTCGCGAACAGATACGCTGCCGCGCCGAGCAGTGCGGAGCTGCGTTTCTTCGTGATCCGCAGCGTCCCCTTCAGCATCGTCACGCAGGCGAAGAAGGTCATCAGGATGACAGTCAGTTTATAGGCACGGACAAGAGAAAGTCCCTTCAGATACAGAAAAGCCGGCAGGTATAGCAGAACATCGCAGTAAAACAGCGGAGACGCGTAGCCGTAGTCGTTGTTTTTCATCGGATACAGGGCCGGAAAGAAATCATGATGCGCCAGTGCCTGCGCCAGTCCCTCGATCCGGGACAGATGGAAGAAGGTATCGTGTTCCAGTCCCAGATCGCTGCGCAGGAGAAACGGAATACAAAAAGCGACAGTCAATACTGCCGCGGATAGTACGATAAAAAGAAGTGAATGTTCATTCCGCTTCCGCGAAGGCATGATGATACGACCTCAGGGCGAGCGGAATGAAGATCAGGACGACCAGGATCTCAGCGATCGGGTACGCATACCAGACGTAATCCAGACCGAAACGGGCAAGCACATAGGCAGCCGGGATCAGGAAGCCGATCTGGCGCAGGACAGACTGGACCATACTGGTGAAACCCTGTCCGAAAGACTGGAACAGCGTGATCAGGGTGATCGAGCAGGCGGCCGGAATGAAGTGGATCGCGATCACCTTCAGGGTGGTCTCGGCAGTCGCTTTCAGCGAATCGCTCATCTCGAAGAATGACAGCATGACATCCGGCACGAAGCGGAACAGCAGCGTTCCCACCAGCATGAAGCCGCAGGCGGTCGTCAGGAACAGGGTGACGGTCTGCTTGTAGCGCTCTTTATTACGTGCGCCGTAGTTGTAGGACATGATCGGCAGCGCCCCCTGGTTGAAGCCGAAGACCGGCATGAAGACGAAGGACTGCAGCTTGAAATAGATGCTTAAACTGGTGACCGCGTCTTCGGAGAAACGGACCAGGACATTGTTCATAAGGGTAGTCGTCAGCGAGCCGATCATATTCATGATCGCGCTCGGCAGACCGACTGCATAGATATCTTTCAGACGGCGCTTTTCCATCTTCAGGCCTTTGAAGCGCAGTTTGACGTCGTGCTTTCCAAATACCGCCACCGAAGTGATGAAGATCGCGGAAAGGATCTGGCCGCCGACCGTCGCGATCGCAGCGCCGGCAATGCCCATCGCCGGCATGCCGTAGCGGCCGAAGATGAAGATCGGGTCAAGGATGATATTGGTAATTGCGCCGATCAGCTGGGCAAACATCGGGAAGATCATGTTTCCCTGTGCCTGCAGCAGACGCTCGAACAGCAGCGCGAAGAACTGTCCGCAGGAGATGACCAGCACAATGAACAGATACTGATAGCCGAGCTCAATGACTTCCGCTCTCTGGGTGAAGATCGAAAGGAAAGGCCTGCTGATGAAGATACCGAGGAAGATATTGATCAGCATGTGCAGCAGCGCCAGGATCACGCCGGTCGAAGCGACGGCGTTCGCCTCATCGTTCCTTCTTTCGCCGAGACGGCGGGAGACCAGCGTCGAGACGCCGACAGCCGTTCCCATGGCGATCGAAAAACCGACCATCTGCAGCGGGAATACCAGACCGATCGCGAACATCGCGTCCGCGGAGTAACGAGAGATGTAGATCGAGTCGACGATATTGTACATCGCCTGGATCAGCATCGAGAAAACGGCGGGGATCCCCATCGAGAAGAGAAGTTTTGCTACCGGCCAGTTGGCCATTTTATCAGATCTTGCGCTCATGTCAGTGATTATATCATAAATCCACGCGGATAGAATTGTACTTGCGCCACAAATCCGGCAGGTTTTTTATTATACTGATAGTATGATCGTCATGAAGGAAGGCGAAGCCGAATACATCATCGAAAAATCCCGTTTTATCGCCTTTTTGTGCAGCTGTGAGGAAGAGGACGAAGTGAAGGAACGCCTGCAGGCGTTCCGCAGGGAATACTATGACAGCACCCATGTCTGCTATGCCTGTATCCTCGACGACGTGCGCCGTTCCTCTGACGACGGAGAACCCTCCGGCACAGCCGGCATCCCCATCCTGAACTATCTCAGTTCCAGAAACCTGAATCACGTCCTCGGTGTCGTCGTCCGTTATTTCGGCGGCGTCAAACTCGGTACCGGCGGGCTCCACCGCGCCTACACCGCGGCGATCGCCGCCGCCTGCGAGAATGCGGAACTCGGGGAGGAGATCGAACTTGATCTCTATAAGATCGCTCTGCCTTATGATCTTGGCGCAAAAGTGCGCAGTCTGCTGGAAAAGGAAGGCTGTCTGCTCGAGACGGATTACGGTGAGCAGGTCGTCCTGCGTTTCTTTGATCAGGGAGATATCCGCAGCCGGATCATTTCACTGACGAAAACGATCGAAGCGGAAAATTGCGGTAAACAGAAAGTCTGTAAAAAGGTATAATAAGAGTATGAATGAAGCAAACGGAATACTGAATCAGGTAAACGCATATATGCCGTATGCCTACGGCGTGATCGGGATCGCGCTTTTATGTGCCCTCTTCTATCTCTTAAGCGGTCTGCTCGCTCTTGGAAAACAGATGAAGAGCAGCATGCAGGAGATCAACGCCGTTTCCGAGAAAGGAAAACGTGTCTCCGAAGGATACAAGGCGGAAACACGGAAAATGTCGAAGACAGTCGGCAATGTCGGCAAGATCCTCGGCGGGGCACTGATCCTTCATCTCATCTTTAAAGACTACCGGAAAGACAAGAAAGACGAGAATGTCCCCAAAGCATCTCTCGCCCGCTCCGCTTCCAAGGTCCTGAAAGAAGCGGAAAACGTCCGCGGTGGCGCTTCGCTTGCCCGCTCCGCTGTCAAGGTCGCAAGAAAAGCCCGCAAGGCAGCGAACTGAGCGGTATTATCAAAGCAAACAAAAAACTTCCGTAAGGAAGTTTTTATTTTGTTCAGTCGCTTGCTGCCGGAAGCAGCGACAGGTCTTCCTCCAGACAGCGTTCCGCAAAAGCGAAAGCTTCCGCGAGATAGTGTTCGGTAAGGTCAAGACCGACGTCGAAGAGCTTGGCATTGATCGTGTAGATCTCTTCCAGCAGTTCCTTGATCGCCGGAAGCGAATGGTCGCTGTTTTCGATAAAATTCAGATTCAGCTCTCTTCGGACCGCGTTGTCCGCTTTCACGTAAAGACCGAAATGCGGATCATCGCTGGGGAGACTGCCCTCACCGGAATAGCCTGCGATCAGTCTCCGCGTATTATGGAACCAGAAGTTCATCGAAGCGATCTGCAGCACTTCTTTATGGAAGCTCATGATCCGCGGGTCGATGTAAAGATGCGTATAGTAGACAGCCAAAACATGCAGATGGCGCTCCGCCGGGTGTTCAAAATGTTTCTTCATATCTACGAAATCGATGACCCGCTGCATATAATCGCCATAGATATCCTTTAGAAGATCGATCTTCTTCGGGTAATGATAGGTAAAAGTTCCGGGCATCGTCTCAGCTTTTTCGCAAATGCGAAAAACGCTCGTATTCTTGAACCCGTTCTCGTAAAACAGTTCTCTTGCGGCATCCAGGATATGCTGCTTCGTTTCTACACCTGTTTTGTACATAACGCAATTATATCACAAAATATTTCGTATATTTTTTAATTTATACGGTTTTCTTTTTGAAAATTATGGTATTATGAAACTGTCAATATCGTATATATAAGTATTTATACGAATTTAACTACAGGAGGAATCAACATGGAAATCAAAACCGTCTCAGTAGGGCCGATCACCAACTTCTACGCTGTCGTCGAAAACGGCAAAACGATGCTGATCGATACCGGCTGCTATCTGAACCAGCCCGGCTGGACTCTGAAAACTATCATGTCCGGAATCGATCTTTCCACCGTGTCTCTGATCGTATTGACGCACGGTCATATGGATCATGCCGGCGGGATCCATCATGCCAAGACGATCACGGGTGCTCCCGTCATGGCTCACCCGGGATGCGAGACTTTCCTGAATTCCGGCAAATTCACCTGGTACATTCCACGCAACGAGCTCGGGCAGGCTTTCTATGACAATATCGCCGCTCCGGCGCCGGTCGATGTTCCGGAGCCTGTTGCGATCGATATCCCGGTCACTGAAGAGACCGATCTCCATCCCTACGGTTTCAGCGGCAAGGTCATCCTGACCCCCGGCCATACTTTGGACGCGATCTCCGTCGTCATGGACAGCGGCGAATGCTTTGTCGGCGACACTGTCCTTGATCCGTTCGGAGAAGGCATCTGCACCTTCGCTGTCCTCTCGCTGGATAATGAGGCGCTGAAAGAAAGCGGTCAGAAACTTCTGGATGCCGGTCTCAAATGCGCGTACTCCGGCCATGGCGGCCCGTTCACCAGAGCCCAGGTCGAAGAAGCATTCTTCAATCTGAAAGATCATAACGGCTAAATGCAGCCAGTAAACTGCAGCGAAAAGCTCCTTGCGGTTCCCGCAAGAGCTTTTCTTAATGCCAAAAGGAGCTTATATGACAAACACACTTGGAATCCTCGGCCTGATCCTCGGCCTGGCTGTACTCTCTGTTCTGATCTATAAACGTGTTCCTGCCGTACTGGCGGCGCTGGCGGCTACCGCTGTCGTCGCCCTGTTCAATCTGCTCGAGCCCTGGACAGCGCTGACAACGCTCTTCAACGGGATCGGTTCGACTTTCGGGACGTATTTCCCGGTCTTCTTTTTCGCGACAGTTTATGGAAAGCTGATGTCCGATACCGGCTGCGCGAACGCGATCGCCGATTTCTTTATCAAACTGTTCGGCGAGGGAAGCGTGATCCTCGTCATCTCCGTTACGACAGCGCTGCTGGTCTACGGCGGCGTGACTGCGATGGTCGTTGCCTTTACGGTCTTCCCGCTGGGAGTTTCGCTCTGCCGCCGGGCAAACATCACCAAGACACTTCTGCCGGCGATCATCCAGCTTGGGCAGGCGACTTTCGCCCTGACCGCCCTTCCCGGTACCCCGCAGCTCAACAACATCATTCCGACGAGTTATCTGGGGACAACTTCCACGGCTGCTCCGGTGCTTGGTCTGATCGCCACTGCTATCATGTTCGGCCTCGGATACTTTTACCTGAGATACGAAGTCAAAAAAAGTCAGGAACGCGGAGAAGGATTCGATGAAGCGTCCCTGCGTCCGGGAAGCGTATCTGCGCTTTCCGGTGAAGATCTGCCAAAGCCTTTCCTGGCATTCCTGCCGATCCTTCTCCTTATCGTTTTATATATGCTGTTTGAACGGGCGAGTTTCGGCGGCTACCGTCTCAAACAGTTCAACTCCTTCGCACCGGTTTGCACCGCTATGATCGTCGCGATCCTCTATCTGTTGGTTTTAGGAACAGTTTCCGGAAGAAAAGATATCGTGATCGCTTCCGTCAAAAGAAGTTCCGGCGAATGGATCGGACCGCTCTTGAGCTTTTCGATCGTTGTCGGTTTCGGCAGAGTGATCGCCTCCACCGACGGTTATGCTGCTCTGGTCAATGCCGTTACCGGCATGCAGATGAGCCCGTATCTCTCGGCCGCTCTATCTGTCACCCTGCTTGCCGGCGTGACCGGAAGCGCTTCAGGCGGTATCAACATTGCGCTGAGTTCCGAACAGCTGGTCGCCAGCTGGACATCAAAACTATCGACGCCGGCTCAGCTTGGCGCTTTGCACCGGATCATCTCCGTTTCTTCCTGCGGCCTGGATTCACTTCCGCACTGCGGCGGGATCCTGGCAACACTGGATGTCTGTCAGGAGAGCCATGCGACCTCTTATAAATACATTTTCGTGATCACTGTCATCTTCACTTTGATCGCTGCGGCCGCACTTGTCGCTCTGGCAAGTCTCGGTTTCACGATGTGAGACTTAGCCCGTTACGGTCTCACTGAGCCGGCTTCCCAAGCCGGCTTTTTTATACAAATAAACAAAAACCACCATCCGGTGGTTTTAAATATCATTCATTCTTCTGCAGATGTTTCTTCAGATCTCTCTGCTCTCTGGATCATGCGCTTGCATTTGCGCTCGAATTCCCTGCGCTCCATCATGACGACTGCGCCACAGCCCTGACACTTGATCTTGATGTCCGCGCCCATGCGGATGATCTTCCAGGTCTTGGCTTTATGGCAGGGATGCTCCTTTTTCATTTCGACGATGTCGTCTAATCCGTAATTCTCGATCATTTCTCTTTCCTCAGCAGATAAGCTCTCGCCGTATTCTCCAGCAGCATCGTGATCGTCATCGGTCCGACGCCTTTCGGGACCGGGGTGATCGCCTTGCACTTGTCCTTGACGTTTTCGAAATCGACGTCACCGCAGAGCTTGCCGTCGACCCGGTTGACGCCGACATCGACCACACAGGCACCCTCTTTGATATATTCCGCGGTAACGAAACGCGGCTTGCCGATCGCGACGACCAGGATATCCGCCTGCGAAGCGATCTTCGCCAGTTCCTGCGTGCGGGAATGGCAGACCGTGACCGTGCAGTTTTCATTCAGCAGCAGTTTCGTGAGCGGCATGCCGACGAGTTTGCTGCGGCCGATAATGACCGCGTTTTTGCCGCACATCTCCTCGCCCATCTCCTTCAAAAGCGCGACGACGCCCTGGGCGGTGCAGGGGACGAAACCGTCCTTTTCTCCCAGGAACAGCTTGCCGGTGTTGACCGGATGCAGACCGTCGACGTCCTTGGCTGGATCGATCGCATCAAGGATCTTCTTTTCGTTCAGTCCTTTCGGAAGCGGCAGCTGGACGATGATGCCGTCGATGCCGTCATCCGCGTTCAGATCGCTGACTGCTTTCAGGAGTTCTTCCTCGCTTACGTCTTCCGGATAATGCTGCAGCAGGAAGTCCATGCCGACTTCCTCGCAGGCTCTGCCCTTTCCCTTGACATAGGAAAGCGAAGCCGGATTATCGCCGGCTAAAACGACCGCCAGTTTCGGTTTCCGTTTAAATTCCGGACCAAGCAGTTTTTCCTTCAGTTCGCCCTTCAGACGCAGGGACAGTTCCGAACCGTAAACGATACGCATAATTACTCTCCTTCCAGCCAGATCGTGACCGGACCGTCATTAACGAGCGCGATCTTCATATCGGCACCGAAAATGCCGGTCTTGACCTGCAGGCCTTCTTCCCGCAGGCATTGATTGAAATAGTCGTAGAGTTTAGTGGCTTCCGGACCGCCAAGAGCCCGGACGAAGCTGGGGCGGTTGCCCTTGCGGGCATCGCCGTAAAGCGTGAACTGGGAGATCGAGAGGATCTCGCCGTTCACCGCGTGGATATCAAGATTCATCTTGCCCTGATCGTCGGAGAAGACACGCAGCTTGGAAAGCTTCAGCGCCATCTTTTTTGCGATCTCTTCGTTGTCGT
This sequence comes from Erysipelotrichaceae bacterium, assembly GCA_017533785.1. Taxonomy (GTDB): domain Bacteria; phylum Bacillota_I; class Bacilli_A; order Erysipelotrichales; family Erysipelotrichaceae; genus RGIG5669. The sequence goes on from JAFWII010000019.1 coordinate 31,284, forward strand.
CGACCGAGAATCCGACCAGGACCATGTATCCCTGTCCGATGGAGGAGATCAGTTCCCCTTCCACGGTGCAGGAGGCTTCGCTGACGCGCTGGACTGTCAGTCTCATCAGCTGATCAGGGAGCCTGCCGGCAGCGGGGATGTGAGGACTTTGACTTCTTCCTCGCCCTTCTCGTTGGTTCTCGACGCCGTCAGGATCATGCCCTGGGACTCGATCCCGCGGAGCTTGCGCGGCGCCAGATTCAGGACGGCGCAGACATTCTGGCCGATCAGTTCCTCCGGCTTGTAGAATTTCGCCAGACCGGAAACGATGATGCGTTCCTCGCCGCCAAAATCAAGTTTGAAGACGAGCAGCTTGTCGGCTTTCGGATGGGCTTCGCAGCTTAAGACCGTACCGACGCGCAGCTCGAGCTTGGAGAAGTCTTCGTAGACGATCTCCGGCAGATGCTCGATCTTCGGCTGTTCCGGCGCTTTCGGTTCTTCCTTTTTCTCTTCCATCTGTTTCAGCACCGCTTCAAGATCCTTTCTTTCGAAGAGGGTCTCCGGCGCGGAAGTAACGGTATTCCCGGACGGATAGAGTCCGAATACGTCCATCTGTTCGAGCGGACGCTTTTCGGTATTGAGCTGTTTCAGGATCGCTTCGGAAGTCTCCGGCATGAAGCTTTCGAGCAGCGAAGCGCCGATCGTGATCGCTTCGGTCAGGTTGTACATGACGGTGCGCAGGCGGTCGGCCTTTTCCTCATCCTTGGCCAGGATCCACGGTTCGGTCTCGTCGATGTATTTGTTGCAGCGGCGGAAGACCGTGAAGACGGTGTCGAGCGCATCGGCGACACGCAGTTCATCCATCTTGGCAGAGCAGGTCTTAACGCATTCAAGAACAGTCTTCTTGAGGTCGACGTCGACTTCCCCGCTCACGCCGGCATCGGTGACGACGCCGCCGAAGTATTTATTGGACATCGAGATCGTGCGCTTGACAAGGTTGCCGAGGATATTCGCCAGCATCGTGTTGTAGCGTTCGACCATCAGCTCCCAGGAAATGACGCCGTCGTTGTCAAAAGGCATCTCGTGGATGACGAAGAAACGGACCGCGTCCACGCCGTAAAGATCGACAAGATCGTCGGCGTAGATGACGTTGCCCTTGGATTTGGACATCTTGCCGTCCGCCTGTAAGAGCCACGGATGTCCGAAGACCTGCTTCGGCAGCGGCTCATCGAGCGACATCAGGAAGATCGGCCAGTACAGGGTATGGAAACGGATGATGTCCTTGCCGATCAGGTGCAGATCGGCCGGCCAGTACTTGTGGTAGAGCTCGCCGTGGTTTCCGTCGGCGTCGTATTCGAGACCGGTGATGTAGTTGGTCAGCGCGTCGAGCCAGACATAGACGACGTGGTTCGGATCAAAATCGACCGGAATGCCCCACTTGAAGCTCGTGCGGGATACGCAGAGATCCTGCAGACCCGGCTTCAGGAAGTTGTTGACCATCTCGTTCTTGCGGGAGACCGGCTGGATGAACTCGGGATGCTCCTCGATGTGCTTCATCAGACGGTCGGCGTATTTGGACATACGGAAGAAGTAGGCTTCCTCCTTGGCCCTGCGGACCGGACGGCCGCAGTCCGGGCAGACGACGGTGCCGTCTTCGATACGCTTGACCTGGGAATCCGTCCAGAAGGACTCATCCGGGGTGCAGTACCAGCCCTCGTATTCGGATTTATAGATATCGCCCTTGTCGTACATCTTCTTGAACATCTTCTGGACCTGTCTCTCGTGATAGGGATCGGTCGTCCGCTGGAAGCGGTCATAGGAAGTGTTCATCAGGTCGAAGATGCGCTTGATCTCGGCGACGGTCTTGTCGACGTATTCTTTCGGGGTCATGCCGGCCGCAGTCGCTTTTTCTTCGATCTTCTGGCCGTGCTCATCGGTACCCGTCTGGAAACGGACATCATAGCCCTGGAAACGCTTGTAGCGGGCGATGGCGTCCGCCAGGATGATCTCGTAGGTATTGCCGATGTGCGGCTTGCCGGAGGCATAGGCGATCGCGGTAGTGATGTAATAGGGTTTTTTCTCGCTCATAATAAAACCTCGTTAACTCTTTCGTTACGCGCTCATTGTATCATTTTCGTCTTACTAAAGAAAGGCAGTTCAGTTTGCCCCGGCAAAAAGAAAAGATCGCTCCTTCGCGCGTTAGGAACGATCTCTTCCACCGCTGTACTACAGACTTGATTTGTTGTTAATCGACTCGTATTCGATATTCTGAATCTGTCAGCCAGCAGCTGTGATGAAGAACGGATCCCGATCGTAACTCACTTTTCTTTCATGCTTGTTCTACGTTTGGAAATACTTTCCCGGTCTCTAAATTATTATCAGCAGACTTTTTTCTAACAATTTTACCGAGTTTCCGATCGTGGATTCTGGGCGTCTTTATTTGTTTTTTCAAATAAGGACTTATTTATTGTAGTGTGCCCATTGGTCTGTACCTTTCGATTGAATTGTACAACCGTCCTTTCTTCACCTTCATACTATCAAAACCGTTTTTACATACAAGTCTGTTTTTAAAAATTTTTTCGTAGTATAATAATAGTTGTGGGGTCAGAAGATCCTTTTCTTTTACGCAAAACGCAGGGAGACCCTGCGTTTTTCTGTTTATTCTCCGAGGAAGGTGATCACGATATCGGTATTACCGTCTTCTCGCTTCACGACTTCCGCCTGGTAGCGGTCTGTCTTGCCGTTCTCCTCGACCGTGAATCCGAAGGTGCCGTATTTCGTGGCATGGATATATAGCCGTCCGCTTTCCGAATCGACCAGCTGCACGTTCAGCGTTTCAGCATCCTCGTTTCGCAGAACAGCCTCCTCTGAATACACATGTCCCTCCGGAAGCGATGTATAGACCGTCAGATCGAGCGGCGGTGTCAGCAGGAGATAAGCGATGAGCGCAGCCGCCGGCACCGCAATGCCGATCAGCTTCTGCAGTCCCTTCGGGAAAAAGGCGAATACATAGAGCAGGATCTGTCCGATGCAGAAAAGCGTCGCCAGGAGAAGACGCGGGAATTCCTGCGCACAGGTCCTTCCGCACTCCGCAGCGGTATAGCCGAGAAAAGCCAGGACCGGGGCAAAGATCAGGACGCTCCACCAGTCGCGGCGGTTGATATACCAGCCGAAAAAGGCCAGCGGCAGCGTCGCCACCGTCCAGATGAACCAGTAACCATAGAAGCGGAAGATCTCCCAGCCGGCGAACGGGACCTGAAAGAGATAGATCAGCGGCTGGCTGATCAGAAAGAAGACGAAGACCTTCAGAGCCGATTCCTTCGGGGAGCGGCAGTTGGCCATGATCACCACAGCCGGCAGGATCCAGGCTTCAAGATACACGCCCATCCGGTTGAAGGATGTATTCTTGAACAGCGGGACCGCCAGAAAAATGAAGGTCAGGAAAGCGCAGCCGACCGCCATGAAAAGGACGGTCAGCCAGCTCATCTTCAGCCCGCCGAAGAGTTTATCCAGTGCTTTTTTCATGTTTGCCGGACTGCCTTATTCCGCAGCCAGCGCTTCCTCGATCGCCTTGGAGAACTGGTCGGCGCAGGAAGTGCCTCTGCCCATGCAGTCGTTGCCTTTCAGGATCGCCGCTACTTCCGCAGCATCCCTGCCTTCGACCAGACGGCCGATCGCCTTGAGGTTGCCGTTGCAGCCGCGTTCGAACTTCGTGTTGTAGATCTTTCCGTCCTCGATGTCGAATTCGACTTTGACGGAGCAGACGCCCTTCGGACGATATTCCACGTGTTTCATAAAAATACCCCCGTTATTACGAGGGTATTATGTCATATAAAAGTGAAAAGTTCCAGTTTCAGGCTTTCAGACAGCGCATCGCGTTGAGCACGCAGAGGAAGGCGACGCCTACATCGGCGAAGACCGCCCACCACATGTTGGTAAAGCCGAGAGCCGAGAGGATCAGCACCAGCACCTTGACTCCGATCGCGAACCAGATGTTCTCGTAGACGATGCGGTTGGTCTTGCGGGCGATCCGGATCGCTTCCGCGATCTTGGTCACGTTGTCGTCCATCAGTACGATATCCGCCGCTTCGATCGCGGCATCCGAACCCAGAGCGCCCATCGCGATGCCGACATCGGCACGCATCAGCACCGGCGCGTCGTTGATGCCGTCCCCGACGAAAGCGAGCTTTTCGTTTTCGCCGCAGCCGGCCATACGTTTCTCAAGAGCCGTGACTTTATCTCCCGGCAGAAGCTCCGCCTCGCAGGCATCGATCCCGAGTTCGCGGCAGACCGCTTCCGCCGTGCGTTTGTTGTCGCCTGACAGCAGTACAGTCTCCCGGATCCCTTCTCTTTTCAGGGCAGCGACCGCTTCCTTGGCTTCCTTCTTGATCGTATCGGCGATCAGGATATATCCGGCATACTGACGGTTGACCGCAACATAGACGACGGTCCCGAGATCGTTCTCCGCTTCTTTGCAGGGAACGCCGTATTTATCAAACAGCTTGCGGTTGCCGACCAGGACTTCCTTTCCGTCCACTATGGCTTTTACACCGTGTCCGGCTGTTTCTTCGATATCGTTTGCTTCCGGTCTATGTTCCCCGGCCGCTTCCTTTAAAGAGGCAGCGATCGGATGATCGGAATAGCTCTCCGCGGCGGCTGCGTAGAGCAGCACTTCCGCGGCGCTGAAACCTTCTTCCGGAACTGTATCCTGCACCGAGAATGAGCCTTCGGTCAGGGTGCCGGTCTTATCCATGGCCAGGACCTTGACCTGGCAGAGCGCTTCGAGATAGTTGCCGCCCTTGATCAGGATGCCCTTCCGGCTGGCGCCGCCGATACCGCCGAAAAACGACAGCGGAACGGACAGTACGAGCGCGCAGGGGCAGGAAATGACTAAGAACGTCAGAGCCCGGTAGATCCACATCTTCCAGACTTCGAGCTGACCGATCCCGGTGAAAAGCGGCGGAAGGACCGCCAGCGCCAGGGCGCTCAGCACGACAGCAGGAGTGTAGTATTTGGCGAATTTGGTGATGAAGGCTTCGGACTTGCTCTTCTTTTCCGCGGAATTCTCGACGAGGTCGAGGATCCGTGAGACCGTCGACTCCTCGAATTCCTTGGTGACCCTGACATGCAGGAGACCGCTCTCGTTGATACAGCCGGAGATGACTTCCTCCCCTTCCTTCACCATGCGGGGAACGGATTCCCCGGTAAGGGCGGAGGTATCGATGCGCGAACTGCCGGAGATGACAGTGCCGTCAAGCGGGATACGCTCACCCGGTTTGATGACGATCACGGTGCCGGCTTCGATTTCTTCCGGGTCGACCTGTTCAAGCCCGTCTTCGGTCTCGATATTGGCGTAGTCCGGACGCAGGTCCATCAGTGAGGAAACGGATCTCCGGGAGCGGTTGACCGCGTAGTCCTGGAACCATTCGCCGACCTGATAGAACAGCATGACCGCGACCGCTTCGGAATGTTCACCTAATGCAAAAGCGCCAAGCGAGGCGACCGCCATCAGGAAGTTCTCATCGAAGACCTGGCCGTTGCCGATATTGCGGACCGCCTTGAAAAGCACGTTCCAGGCAACGATCAGATAAGCGGTGATGAATAAGATCAGTTTCGCGATCTCCGGCAGCGGCAGAAGCAGCGCCAGAGCATATAAAAGAGCCGCGGAGACGATCCGCACCAGCATCTTTTTCTGTTTCTTTGTCATGTTACTTTACGTAGATGATCGTATCCGGATCCGCCTTGGCGACGCGTTTGACCGCTTCCTCGACGATCCCGGCCATCTTTTCTTCAGGCGCCTTGATCGAAAGCTTCTGGGTCATGAAACTGACGGTCGCGTCTTCGACGCCTTCGATCTCCTTTACGATATTTTCAACCTTTGCCGCGCAGGCTGCGCAGTCGACCTCGATCTTGAATGTTTTCTTCATAGCGTTTACCTCTTTCAATTGAATACTTGTTCAACTGTTCATACTTATTATACCATCCCTCCGATGTGTGTCAATTGGAACTTGCCGGAAATTTGGTTAAAATAGAGGCATGGATGAATTCTTATACGAAAGTGACAATCCCGAAGCCGTGCAGAAAGCGCTGGACGCGATGCCGGATGAGCTGCTGATCGAAGATCTTTCCTATTTCTATAAGGTCATGGGCGATCCGACCCGTCTGCGTCTTCTGATGACGCTCGCCGGCGGGGAGCTCTCGGTCTCCGATCTCTGCAACGTGATCGGCATGAACCGCTCGGCGGTCTCCCACCAGCTGCGGGAACTGCGCAACGCCAAGCTCGTCAAACCCAGACGGGACGGCAAGACCGTCTATTATTCGCTCGACGACGAGCACGTGCTCTCGGTGCTGAACGTCGCCCTGGAACACGTCAAGGAATGAACAGCGCTGTCTACCGCACCGCGTACGGACTGTTTTCGGTGACCTGCGACGGCGGTCTTCTGACGGAGATCCGCCGTGTCTATAATGAAGATCTCCCCTCCGAACCAAGCCCGGCAACGGACCGGGTCTTTGAACAGTTGCAGGAATACTTTGCCGGCAGACGGAAGGTCTTCGAGCTGAAATACCGAATCGAGGGCACCCCATTCCGCAGAAAGGTGCTGCAGGCGCTGAGTGAAGTCCCCTACGGCGAGACCCGCTCCTACCGGGATCTTGCGGTCGCGGCCGGCTATCCCAAAGCCCAGCGGGCGGTCGGCAACATCATGCATACGAATAAGCTGATGCTGGTGCTGCCCTGCCACCGGATCATCAAGTCGGACGGGAAACTGGGCGGCTATGCCGGGGATGAGGATCTCAAGCTCGCCCTGCTCGAACTGGAGCAACAGTATAAATGACAAAAAACAGACCTCCGGAGAGGTCTGTTTTCATTTTGTCTTGTATTAGAACAGTCCGCTGATCACGCCGTTGGCATCGATGTCGATGCGTTCGGCAGCCGGGGATTTCGGCAGGCCGGGCATCGTCATGATATCTCCTGTCAGCGCGACCAGGAAACCTGCACCGGCAGAGACTTTGATGTTGCGGACCGTGATGCGGAAGTTCTCCGGCGCGCCGAGCAGAGCGGCGTTGTCGGTGAAGGAATACTGGGTCTTGGCGACACAGATCGGCAGTTCGCCGTAGCCGAGCTTCGTGAGTTCTGCTACCTGCTTCTTGGCAGCCGGCAGATAATCGACGCCGTCCGCATGGTAGATCTTGGTCGCGATGTCGTTCAGTTTGACTTCGATCGGATCCTTCTCGTTGTAGGAGAAAGTGAAGTCGTTCTTCTGGTCACAGAGACGGATGACTTCCTCAGCCAGCGCCTTGCCGCCCTTGGAACCCTTTTCCCAGACTTCGCTCAGGGCAACGTTGATGCCCAGTTCCTTACACTTGTCTTCGATCAGCTTCAGTTCCGCCTTGGTGTCGGTGACGAAGGCATTGATCGCAACGACGACCGGAAGCTTGTAGACATCCTTGATGTTGGAGATGTGGCGGATCAGGTTCGGCAGACCTCTTTCGAGGGCTTCGAGGTTCTCCGCGCCGAGTTCCGTCTTCGGGACACCGCCGTTGTATTTCAGCGCGCGGACCGTCGCGACGACGACGACCGCATTCGGTTTGAGACCGGCATAGCGGCACTTGATGTCGAGGAACTTCTCCGCGCCGAGGTCGGCACCGAAGCCTGCCTCAGTGACGGCGTAATCACCCAGTGCCATCGCAGCTTTGGTGGCGATGACGGAGTTGCAGCCGTGGGCGATATTGGCGAACGGACCGCCGTGAACGAAGGTCGGTGTGCCTTCGAGAGTCTGGACGAGGTTCGGCTTGATCGCATCCTTCAGAAGAGCTGCCATCGCGCCCTGCGCTTTCAGATCAGCTGCTGTGACCGGTTCGCCGTCGACATTGTAGGCGACGACGATACGGGCCAGTCTTTCCTTCAGGTCAACGATGTCGTTGGAGAGGCAGAGGACAGCCATGATCTCGGAAGCGACCGTGATGTCGAAACCGTCTTCACGCGGAACGCCGTTGGCCTTTCCGCCGAGACCGTCGACGACGAAACGAAGCTGTCTGTCGTTCATATCGACGCAGCGCTTCCAGACGATGCGGCGGACGTCGATGCGTAAGCTGTTGCCCTGCTGGATATGGTTGTCGAGCATGGCAGCCAGGAGGTTGTTGGCAGCGCCGATCGCGTGGAAGTCACCTGTGAAGTGCAGGTTGATGTCTTCCATCGGGACGACCTGGGCATAACCGCCGCCGGCAGCGCCGCCCTTGATGCCGAAGACCGGACCGAGGGACGGTTCTCTTAACGCGACGACTGTCTTTTTGCCTAATGCGCGCAGGCTGTCCGCGAGACCGATGGTGGTCGTGGTCTTGCCTTCGCCGGCCGGTGTCGGGTTGATCGCGGTGACCAGGATCAGTTTGGCTTTCTTGCGGCTCTTCGGCTGCTTGGTCAGCTTTGCCTTGTAGGGACCGTAGTACTCAATATCCTCTTCCTTCAGTCCGAGTTCCTTTGCGACTTCGGAAATGTGTCTTTTCTTGCACGCCTGTGCGATCTCGATGTCTGTTAGATATTTCTTCTTCATTTTGAACCTCTCCTTCGTTACCTGAAATACTTGACCGCGGAGACGAACAGTTTCATGTCTGTCTCCCCGAGGATGTTTTTATAGAGACCCGGACGGATACGTTCGGAGTGTCCCATCTTGCCTAAGATCCTGCCGTCGGGCGAAGTGATGCCTTCGATCGCGAAATAGGATCCGTTGGGGTTGAAATTGCTGTCGTAGGTGGCGTTGCCGTCAAGATCGACATACTGGGTGGCGACCTGACCGTTTCTGATCAGTTCCTCCGCCAGCGCCGGATCGATGATGAAACGTCCCTCGCCGTGGCTGATCGGCACCTGGTAGAGACCGCCCAGTTCCGCTTCCGCCAGCCAGGGCGAAAGCTTCGAAGCGACTCTTGTCATGACCATCTGCGACTGATGGCGGCCGATCGTGTTGTAGCTCAGGGTCGGCGCTTCACTGCTCGGTTCGACGATCTTTCCGTAGGGCACGAGACCCAGTTTGATCAGCGCCTGGAAACCGTTGCAGATGCCCAGCATCAGTCCGCCTCTCTCATCGAGGAAACTTCCCACCTCGTCTTTGATCGCCGGATTGCGGAAGAAAGCCGTGATGAATTTGGCGGAACCGTCGGGTTCGTCACCGCCCGAGAAGCCGCCCGGGATGACGATCATCTGGGCTTCGCGGATCTTCTTCGCGAAATTCTCGGCGCTTTCCCTGACTTCTTCGGAACTCTGGTTGCGGACCACGAAGATCTCCGCTTCGGCGCCGGCTTCCAGCAGGGCGTTGGCGGTATCGTATTCGCAGTTGGTGCCCGGGAAGACCGGGATCAGCGCTTTCGGTCTCATGGTCCGGAATTCCGGTTTCAGGAAAGTCGTCTGTTTCTTTTCGGAAGTGACCGTGCGGATCTCCCTGTCCGGACATTCCGCTTTAGTCGGATAGACCTTTTCGAGGACCGCGTCGTTGAGCGCTTCCGCTTCCGCGAGCGTGATCTCTTCGTTTGCCAGTACGATCTTTTCTTCTTCCGTGGTCACACCGAGGATCTCGCCCAGGGCGAAGTCTTCGCTGACTTCCGCGAGGATCGCGGCCGGCAGCGAGACGTAGGCATCGAATTCCTTCTCTGTCTTAAAGCCCACACGGTTGCCGAAGCCCATATTCATCAGCGCTTCCGCGATACCGTATTCGGCGGTCGCGGCGGCATAGACTTTTCCGGCTTTCGCTTCCTTCGCGAAGGCTTTATAGAAGCCGTACATTTTCTTACGGTCTTCGTCGTGGATCAGGACGACCTTGTGGCCTGCGCCCTTGAAGTCGGCAGAGACCGTTTCCGAAGCTTTGATCGGGGCGATCGCAAAGGAGATCAGCGTCGGCGGAACGTCCTTGTCCAGGAACGATCCGGACATCGAGTCCTTGCCGCCGATCGCGGCTGCTTCGCATTCGATCTGGGCATCGAGCGCGCCCAGCAGGGCTTCAAACGGCTTTCCCCAGCGCTGCGGCTCATTGCGCAGACGCTCGAAGAATTCCTGGAAGGTCAGATAGATCTTTTCGGGATCGGCGCCGCCGGCAGTCAGCTTGGCGATGGAGTTGTAGACGGCGTTATAGGCGCCGGCATAGGGATCAACGACCATCTGGTCGGGATCCGCGCCCCAGGCCATGATGGAAGCCTGTTCGCTGTGCCTGCCGGGATCGGCCGGGATCAGCGAGACCATCTTCCGTTCAGCCGTGCGGCGGTATTTTCCGCCGTAGGGCATCAGTACGTTATAGGCACCGACCGTCGCGTCGAAGCGGTCGGAGAGTCCCTTGCGGGAGCCGCATTTCAGGCTGGAGGCCATTGCCCTCAGGTCCCGGTACGGCAGTTCATATAAAGCGGCGCGGTCTTTGGCGGGAACAGCCACATCTGTCTTCTTGCGGGCGCCGTTGGTATCGAGGAAGGAACGTTCGATATCGGCAACGACCTTTCCTCTCCACGTCATGACCAGACGCGGTTCCTCGGTCACCACCGCGACGCGGTAGGCTTCGAGGTTTTCCTTCTCGGCTTCTTCGATGAAGCGTTTTTCGTCTTCGGGCGCCAGGACGACCGCCATTCTTTCCTGCGATTCGGAGATCGCGAGCTCGGTCCCGTCGAGACCGTCGTATTTCTTGCGGACCTGGTCGAGATCGATCCGCAGACCATCCGCCAGCTCGCCGATGGCGACACTGACGCCGCCGGCACCGAAGTCGTTGCAGCGTTTGATCATGCGGGTGACTTCGCCCTTGCGGAACAGTCTCTGGATCTTTCTCTCCTCGGGGGCGTTGCCCTTCTGGACTTCGCTGGCCATCGTTTCGAGGGATTTCAGGTTATGGGTCTTGGAGGAGCCGGTCGCTCCGCCGATGCCGTCGCGTCCGGTCCGTCCGCCTAACAGGATGATCACATCCCCGGGCGCCGGGCGTTCACGCACGACATTGGAGGCCGGAGCGGCGCCGACGACGGCACCGACTTCCAGACGCTTGGCGATATAGCCTTCATGGTAGACTTCGGAGACCAGTCCGGTCGCCAGACCGATCTGGTTGCCGTAGGAGGAATAGCCGGCAGCTGCCGTCTGGGCAAGCTTACGCTGAGGCAGCTTGCCTTCGAGCGTATCTTTCAGTTTTGCCCGCGGATCGCCGCCGCCGGTATAACGCATCGCCTGGTGGACGTAGACACGTCCCGAGAGCGGGTCGCGGATGCAGCCGCCGATGCAGGTGGCCGCGCCGCCGAAGGGCTCGATCTCAGTCGGATGGTTATGTGTTTCGTTCTTGAACATCAGCAGCCAGTCTTCCTTTTCGCCGTCGATCTCGGGCTCGATATGGATCGAGCAGGCGTTGATCTCTTCGGAGACGTCGATCTCCGGGCAGAGACCGCGCTTCTTCAGGGTCTTGGCCCCGATCGTCGCGAGGTCCATCAGGGTGACCGGCCGTTTGGTATCTTTGCCGTAAACTTCCTCGCGCAGCTTCAGATAGCGCGCATAGGAGTCCTTCACTTCCCCGTCTTCGATATTGATGTTGTCGAGAACGGTGGAGAAGGTCGTATGACGGCAGTGGTCAGACCAGTAGGTATCGACGATGCGCAGTTCGGTCATCGTCGGATCCCGTTTGATCTCTTTGCAGTAGTTCTGTAAGAAGAGCAGGTCGTCCTCGCCCATCGCCAGACCGTAGTCTTCGCGGAAGGAGGCGAGTTCCTCCTCTTTGAGTTCACAGAAGCCCTTGATGACCTTGACGTCCGCGGGTTCCGTGATCTCTTCCTTTAAGGTCTCCGGCAGTTCGAAAGACGCTTCGCGGCTCTCGACCGGGTTGATCACATAGTGTTTGATCCTGACAAGGTCCTCGTCGCTGATCTGGCCGTAGATCAGAATGACTTTGGCGTATTTCACCGCCGGACGCTTTTTCTGGGTCAGCAGCTCGATACACTGGGCTGCGGAATCGGCGCGCTGGTCGAACTGACCGGGCAGCGCTTCGACCGCGAAACGGCGGTCTTCGCCGAAACCTTCGAACACATCGTAGGTCACGTCGATCTGCGGTTCGCTGAAGACCTTGGTCTTCGCTTCCGCAAATAGTTCGTCCGCCAGTCCCTCGACGTCATAGCGGTTGAGGATGCGGACATTTTCGACACCTTCGATGCCCAGGAAGGAACGGCATTCCTTTAAAAGCGACGCTGCTTCCGGCGCATAGCCGGCTTTCTTTTCAACGTAGACGCGGCTGACCATTCAACCCTCCAGCGCTCTCAGCGCCCGCTGTCCGATATCGCCGCGGCAGAAGCCGTTTTCGAATTCGACTTCCTTCGCCAGTTCATAGCTCTTCGCGATCGCTTCCTTCAGCGTCGGCGCGGTAGAGGTGATGCCCAGCACCCGGCCGCCGGAGGAGACGAGTTTTCCGTCCTGCAGCTTGACGCCGGCGAAATCGCAGTGCTTCAGTGCTTCCCCGCTCATCGAGACCGGGAAGCCTTTTTCATAGTGTTCCGGATAGCCTTTCGAAGCGATGACGAGGCAGCAGGAGGAATCCTTTTTAAAGACGACTTCCTGCTGGTCCAGAGTGCCGTTTGTGCAGGCCTGGAAGATCGTTAAGAGATCGCTTTCCAGAAGCGGTAAGACCGCCTGGGTCTCCGGGTCGCCGAAACGGGAATTGTACTCGATGACTTTCGGTCCGTCTTCCGTCAGCATCAGGCTGAAGTAGAGACAGCCTTTAAACGTCCTGCCTTCCGCTTCCATCGCCTTTAAAGTCGGCATGAAGATCGTTTCATAGGCTTCTTTGGCGATCTCCGGGGTATAGCAGGGATTCGGCGCGATCGCGCCCATGCCGCCGGTGTTGAGACCTTCGTCATTGTCGTGCGCGCGCTTATGGTCCATCGAGGAGACCATCGGCTTCAGGGTCTTTCCGTCGGTGAAGCAGAGGATCGAGACTTCGGGTCCCGTGAGGAATTCCTCGATGACGATGCGGCTGCCGGCAGAACCGAACTTATTCTCCAGCATCATCTCGCGGACCGCTGCTTTCGCTTCTTCGAGCGTCTGGGCGATGATGACGCCCTTGCCTAATGCCAGACCGTCCGCCTTGATGACGATCGGCATCTTCTGGCTGTCAAGATAGGCTTCCGCTTCCGCCTCGTTGTCGAAGCTCGCGTAGGCCGCGGTCGGGATATGGTACTTCGCCATCAGCTCCTTGGCGAAGACCTTGCTGGCTTCGATGACCGCTGCTTTCTTATCCGGCCCGAAACACGGGAAACCGGCCGCCGTAAAGGCGTCGACGGCTCCCAGAGCCAGCGGATCGTCGGGGGTGACGACCACATAATCGATCCCCTTCTCTTTCGCGAAGGCGATCTGCTTTTCGATATCCGTCGCGGAGATCGGAACGCATTCCGCGTCATTTGCGATGCCGCCGTTGCCCGGACAGCACCAGATCTTTTCCGTTTCCGGATTCTCTTTCAGTTTTTTTATGATGGCGTGTTCACGTCCGCCGCCACCGATCACAAGCAGTTTCATGGAGCTGCTCCTTTCTGTGGGTAAGATGTATTAATGATGGAATAAACGCATGCCGGTGAAGGACATGACCATGTCGTACTTGTCAGCCGTCTCGATGACGTTGTCGTCACGGATGGATCCGCCCGGCTCGACGATGTACTTGGCACCGGACTTGCGGGCTCTTTCGATGTTGTCGCCGAACGGGAAGAAGGCGTCAGAACCGACGGTGATGCCGCTCTGCGTTTTGATCCAGGCTTTCTTTTCCTCGGCTGTCAGCACTTCCGGCTTGACGGTGAAGTATTTCTGCCAGTTGCCCTCAGCAGTGACGTCTTCGAATTCATCGGAAACGTAAACGTCGATGGTGTTGTCTCTCTCGGCGCGCTTGAGGTCTTCGCGGAAGGAGAGACCGAGGACTTTCGGATGCTGGCGGAGATACCAGATATCCGCTTTATTGCCGGCGAGACGGGTGCAGTGGATACGGCTCTGCTGGCCGGCGCCGACGCCGATCGCCTGACCGTCCTTGACGTAGCAGACGGAGTTGGACTGGGTGTATTTCAGCGTGATCAGGGAAAGGATCATGTCATCGGCAGCTTCCGGAGTGAGTTCCTTGTTGGCGGTGACGATGTTGCTCAACAGAGCACGGTCGATCTTGAAGTTGTTGTGACCCTGGATGAAGGTGATGCCGAAGACGTCCTTGCATTCCTCTTCCGCGCAGACATAATCCGGGTCGACTTCAACGACGTTGTAGTTGCCCTTCTTCTTGGTGCGTAAGATCGCCAACGCCTCTTCGGTGTAGCCGGGAGCGATGATGCCGTCGGAGACTTCGGCCTTCAGATAGTTGGCGACCGAAGCGTCGCAGGTATCGCTCAGCGCGACCCAGTCGCCGTAGGAGGACAGACGGTCCGTTCCTCTGGCGCGGATGTAGGCGGAAGCGACTTCGGAGATCTCGGCGTCGTCATCGACCCAGTAGATCTTCTTTTCGATGTCGGTCAGCGGTCTTGCGAGCGCGCTGCCGGCCGGGGAAACGTGCTTGAAGCTGGCGGCGCAGACTTTGCCGGTCGCTTCCTTGAGTTCCTTGACGAGCTGCCAGGAGTTGAAGGCATCCAGGAAATTGATATAGCCCGGCTTGCCGTTCAGGACTTTGATCGGCAGATCGCTGCCGTCTTTCATCATGATCTTGGACGGTTTCTGATTCGGGTTGCAGCCGTATTTGAGTTCCAGTTCGTTCATTTTCTTATTTCTCCTCGTTCTTGTTGAAGATCCGGACTTCCTTTTCGCCGGTCTCTTTATTCATGAAGCAGACATACAGGGAGACCTTGTTGTCGAAGTTCAGGCTCTCCCAGACGTCCCTGGCAAAGGATTCGATCTCGTCGCCCATGAAGACGCGTTCCGGCTCGCCCTCGAAGGACGGGATCGGATTGCCGTCGCCGACATAGGTGTGGATGAAGTGGCCAAGGCCGCTGACTGCCGGATATTCATAGGTATAGCGGACACAGGCGCTGCCGTCTTCGTCGACGGATTTCAGGATCGACATCTGATATGTGCCGTCTTTCTCCAGGACTGCGGAGATGCGCGGGGTCCAGTTCGGGCCGTCCGGTTCGAATTCACGGGTGCGCAGGGAATCCGCAAAGGATTTTCCTTCCTTGTAGCCGTCGCGGACCGTATCGGTCTGGTTGCCGTTGGTGACGATCAGGCGGCCTTCGAATTCACGCACCGGATGATAGATGATCAGGCTCGGATCCTTCATCTTGGAAGGATCGAAGGCTTCGGTGGAAATGCCGTCTTCCTCGACCTTGAAGATGCGGTTGCGGGAGTTGACGCTGCGGCCCATGATGAAATAGACCACGACCGCGTATTTGCCGTCCGGGCTGTTGCCGACGGCGATGCCGCGTCCGGGATACGTGTTGTTGATGAGAAGTTCTCTCAGGGAATCGACTTTATAGCTCATTTTTCTATTTCTCCTTTGCGATCATTGTGGAGACCATGGCTACGGCCTGGGGCAAAAGTTTCCATTCCGCTTCCTCCATGATCCGGCGCTGCAGGATCTCCGGCGTGTCTCCCTCTCTGACCTCTACCGCTTTCTGCAGCAGGATCTGGCCGCCGTCCGGGATCTCGTTCACGTAATGCACGGTCGCGCCGGAGACTTTGACTCCGCGCGCCAGTGCGGCTTCATGGACCTTCAGTCCGTACATCCCTTCCCCGCAGAAGCTGGGGATCAGGGACGGATGGACATTCAGGATGCGTTTATCATAACGCCGGACGAAATCCTCCGAGAGGATCGTCAGGAAACCGGCCAGTACGATCAGGTCGATCTTTTCCTCCTCCAGGACAGAGACCAGTTTCTTTTCGAAAAGCTCCTGGCTTCCGAGTTCCTTTTTGGAGACGACGATATGTTTCTTGTTAAAGTTCTCCGCCCGTTCGAGCGCGTAGACGCCGGGCTTCGAGGCGACGACCAGAACGATCTCGCCGTCGGGATTGCCGCCGGCCTTCTCCGCTTCGAGCAGGGCCTGCAGGTTGGTGCCGCCGCCCGAGACGAGCACCGCGATCCGGGTCTTTGTCATCCGAAGATCACTCCTTCCCCGCTTTCGACGACTTCGCCGATCAGGTAGGCATCCTCGCCCTGTTCCTTCAGGACCGCAAGCGCTTTTTCCGTATCTTCCGGGGCAACGACCGCGATCATGCCGACACCCATGTTGAAGGTGTTGAACATATCGTGGTCGCTGATGTTTCCGCATTTTTGGATCAGGCCGAAGACCGGCGGGATCTTTAAGGCGGCGCGGTCGATCCTGACGCTCTGTCCCTCATCCAGGCAGCGCGGGATGTTCTCGTAGAAGCCGCCGCCGGTGATGTGGCTCAGGCCGTGGATCGTGATCTCTTCAGACAATGCGTTGATGGCCTTCACGTAGATCCTTGTCGGGGTCAGCAGCGCTTCCCCGAGGCTCTCACCGAGCTCTTCCACATACGCGTTAAGGTCGGCGTTTTCGATATCGAAGACTTTGCGCACCAGCGAGAAACCGTTGGAGTGCACGCCGCTCGAGGGCAGCGCGATCACTTTGTCTCCGGTCTTCACCCGTGCCTTGTCGATGATCTTCTTTCGGTCGACGAGTCCGACGCTGAAACCGGCCAGGTCATAGTCGTCCGCCTGCATGACGCCGGGATGTTCAGCGGTCTCCCCACCGATCAGCGCGCAGCCGGAAAGCACGCAGCCTTCGGCGACGCCTTTGACGATATCCGCAACTTTCTGCGGGTCATTCTTGCCGATCGCGATGTAATCCAAAAAGAAAAGCGGCCGCGCACCTGAACAGACGATGTCGTTGACGCACATCGCCACGCAGTCCTGTCCGATCGTATCATGACGGTCGAGCAGCTGGGCGATGCGGATCTTGGTCCCGACACCGTCGGTTCCGGACACGAAGACCGGCTCTTCGATATTCTTCAGATCAGGCGCAAAAAGACCGCCGAAGCCACCGATATCAGAGAGCACGCCGGGAATATTCGTTTTGGCGATATGTTCCTTCATTAACTGTACGGCTTTGTAGCCGGCGGTGATGTCCACACCGGCGGAAGCGTAGGCTTCTGAATGTGACTTGGTCATTTTGTATTACTCCTTCCCTGTCCAGCAATAAGTGCATAACTGATCTCTGTCAAGACCGATGGCCTTGCAGAGATCGTCGATATTCTGATAGCCGAGGCTCGAGAATCCGAGCTGTTCACAGATCGTCTTCAGCAGGCATTTGCCTCTTTCGGTCGATCCGTCCGCGTATTCCGCGATGTGTTTCTGCCCTTCGTCGCCTTCGATCTCCTGGATCGTGCGGCGGGCGATCAGTTCCATCTCCGAGGTCGCTCTCGAGAAATTCAGATAAGGACAGGGATACATGAACGGCGGACAGGCGGAACGCATATGGACCTCCTTGGCGCCGGCATTGTACAGGAAATCGACCGTTTCCCTGAGCTGGGTGCCGCGGACGATCGAGTCGTCGACGAACAGCAGTTTCTTGTCCTTGATCAGCTCCGGGATCGGGATCTGTTTCATTTTTGCGACCTGATTGCGCAGTTTCTGGTTTCCGGGCATGAAGGAGCGCGGCCAGGTCGGGGTGTATTTGACGAAAGGACGGGCGAATTCGGCGGAAGCCTCGTTGGCGTAGCCGATCGCATGGGGGATTCCGGAATCCGGAACGCCGGCCACATAATCGACTTCGGGCAGAGTTCCTTCCTTCATCTCCTTGCGGGCCATGAGCTCGCCGTTGCGGTAGCGCATGACTTCGACATTCTTTCCTTCATAGTTCGAGTTGGGATAGCCGTAGTAGACCCACAGGAAGGAGCAGATGCGCATCTTCTTCTTCCGCGGGGACAGCACCTTGAAGCCGTTGGCTTTGACCCGGACGACCTCGCCGGGGCCGAGCTCATAGGCATCGCGGTAGCCGAGCTTGCGGTAGGCAAAGGACTCAAACGAGACGCAGTAACCCTCGCGGTTCCTGCCGAGCAGCACCGGCAGACGGCCGTAATAATCGCGGGCGGTGATGATCTCGCCTTTGGAAGTCAGGATGATGATCGTCATCGACCCCTTGATCATCTTCTGGGCATACTTGATGCCGGCCAGAAGCGTCGTCTTCTGGTTGATCAGTCCGGCCACGAGCTCGGTCTGATTGATCTCGCCGTTGCCCATGACCATGAACTGCTGGCCGTGATTGCTGAAGAGGTCGCGGACCAGTTCCTTTTCGTTGTTGATGCGCCCGACGGTCGCGATCGCGTAGGTCCCGAGCTGGGAGCGGACGGTCAGCGGCTGCGGGGTCGCGTCCGAGATACAGCCGATCGCCGCGTTTCCCCTGAAATCGCGGAGATCGTTTTCGAAGCGTGTCCGGAACGGAGTGTTCTGAATGTTGTGGATCTGGCGCTGAAAACCCGTTTCGGCATCAAAAACCACCATACCCGCGGTATTGGTACCGAGGTGGGTATGGTAGTCGACTCCGAAAAATGTATCGATCACGACATCGCGCCGTGATACGGCACCGAAGAATCCGCCCATTACTTGAAGAAGAGCTCCGCCAGATCCAGCGGCTGAATGTATTCGCCGTCTTTATATACACGCATGTTGCCGGAGGCGATCTCGTCGATCAGCATGACATCGCCGTTCTCGTCATAACCGTATTCGAATTTGATATCGTAAAGGACCATGCCTCTTTTTTCCATTTCTGCGGCAACGATCCCGGTGATCTGCTGAGTCATTTCCTTGATCTTGTCGTACTGTGCCGGGGTCATGATGCCCAGGACTTCCAGACCGTCCTTGGTGACCAGCGGGTCGCCCTTCTCGTCGTTCTTGAAGGTCATTTCAACATAGGACGGAAGGTCCGCGCCGGATTCGATGTATTCACCGTAGCGGCGGATGAAACTGCCGACCGCCTTTTTGCGGCAGATGACTTCGAGACCATGTCCGAAGACCTTGGCCGGAAGGACTTCCATCGCGGTATTTTCGAAATCCGCTTTCACGAAATGGGTGCGGATGCCGGCTTCGTTGATCAGTTTGAAGAAGTAGTCGGTCATGCGCAGGTTGATGTCGCCAACGCCTTCGATGGTCAGGCCGACCTCGTTCATGCCGGGATCAAAGACACCGTCCTTGCCGGTGCAGTCATCCTTGAACTTCAGATAGTAGTTGCCGTTTTCAAGTGCGAAAACATCTTTTGTCTTGCCAGTGTAAACCAGTTTCATCTTCTCTCCTCCTCCGTTTACTGATACTGATGAAATACTTCCTGATCTGTTGCGAGCAGCTTTTCTCTCTCCTTCGCCCGGGCTGCCCTCAGTTTCTCAGCCAGAGCCTCATCGGAAAGAGCCAGGATCTGCATTGCGAGATACGCCGCATTCTTGGCGCCGTCGATCGCGACGGTCGCGACCGGGATGCCCGGGGGCATCTGCACCGTGGAATACAGGGCGTCCAGTCCGTCCGAACCGCTGCTGCGGCACGGGATCCCGATGACCGGAAGTGTCGTATTGGCTGCGATCGCACCTGCCAGATGGGCTGCCATGCCGGCGGCGGCGATGAAAACAGAAAATCCGCTCTCTCTGGCCGTGCTAGCAAAATTCTTTACTTCCTCCGGACAGCGGTGAGCGGACAATACGTGTACTTCAAACGGAACACCGAACTCTTTGAGGACATTGATGCCCTTTTCGACAATGTTCAGATCGCTTTTGCTTCCCATGACGATTGCGATTTTTTTCATAGACACCTCCAAAGTGCTGTAAAAGCAGGATCTCAGTTGCCCAGGCGGTCGGCAATCATATACGGTTTCATGTGGTCATTTCCACTGCCGCCAGTAGCCGTATACGGGACACGTGTATTCTATCATAATTTCAGAAATGATAGTCAAACAGAATGGGGAAATTGCGTGAAAATTGCGCCTGTTTTTTTGTGAAAAAATCGACTTTCTCAAAGGAAGCGCTTTCAGCATAAAATGCCCTGTTTCCCAGCAAAAAAACGCCTTCCCTTTTACGGGAAAGCGTCTGTTTTTCTGCTTACAGCTGGCTCTTCAGATAGGCAAACAGGAAGGGCTGGATGTCGCCGTCCATGACCTTGGTGACGTTGCCTTCTTCGACGCCGGTGCGGTTGTCCTTGACCAGCGTATAGGGGCAGAACACGTAGGAGCGGATCTGCGAGCCCCATTCGATCTTCTTGTGCTCCCCTTTCAGGGAATCCTTTTCCGCCTGCTGCTCAGCCAACTTCAGGGCCAGCAGCTTGGATTTCAGAAGTTCCATAGCACGCTCTTTATTCTGGAGCTGGGAACGCTCGCTCTGGCAGAAGGTGACGATGCCGGTCGGCTTGTGGTGGATACGGACCGCCGAGTCGGTCTTGTTGATGTGCTGGCCGCCGGCGCCTGAGGAGCGCATGGTCTCGACTTCGATGTTCTTTTCCTCGATCACGATGTCGGTATCGTTCTCGATCTCCGGGGTGATCTCGACACTGGCGAAACTCGTATGGCGGCGGGCATTGGCGTCGAAGGGAGAAATACGGACCAGACGGTGGACGCCGGTCTCGCCCTTCAGATAGCCATAGGCCAGATCGCCCTTGACCAGAACGCGGCAGGATTTCATGCCGGCCTCGTCGCCCGGATCGTAGTCCTGGACGTCGAAGGTGTAGCCGTTCTTCTCGGCATAGCGCTGGTACATGCGGTACAGCATTTCGGCCCAGTCCTGGGCTTCGGTGCCGCCGGCGCCCGGGTGGATCTCGAGATAGGCTGAGGCGTGATCGTAGCGGTCGCTCAGCAGGACGTCGATCTCGAACTGTTCGAAGTTTTTGATCGCGTCGCCGTATTCCTCCTCGACCAGTGCATAGAGCTCCGGATCGTAGTCCTTGCCCAGGGCTTCGACGGAGGCGTAGAGATCCTCCAAAGCGGCGCTGTTGTTTTCGTATTCGGCTTTGAGCTTGCGCAGCGTGTTGTATTCGCGGATCACGCTCTGCGCTTTTTTGGGATCCTCCCAGAACTTCTCATCGTTCTGGGCTTCTCCGAGCTCGTCGATCTTCTTGGTTAAGGCGGCTAAGTCAAAGAGAGTCGCCTAACTCTTTGAGCTTCTTGAGGGAAGCGGTCAGGCTGACTTTGATATCGTAAAGTTCCATTATTTCTTTTCCTCTTTCTGAATGATCACTTTCACTTTGTTGCAGAAAAGCACGACTTCACGGCTGATGGTGTTCATCATGTCCTCGAAGAGCTCATAGCCCTCGCTGACATAGGCCTGCAGCGGGTTGTTCTGGGCGTAAGAGCGCAGGTGGATGCCTTCTCTTAACTTGGACATGATATCGATGTGGTTGATCCAGGCGCGGTCCATGACCCGCAGGACCATCGTCTTTTCCGCCGGCAGGATCTGTTCCTTGACCGGCGCGATCTTGCGTTCGTAGATCGCCCAGGCTTTTTCGGCGCACTTGCTGGCGATCTCTTCCGGTGCGAGACCGTTGAAGTCCTCCGCGTCAAACGGCAGGTTGACGCCGAATTCCTTCATGTGTTCCAGAAGACCGTCGATATCGACCGTCTCCTTTCTGCCGTCGACCGTCGTATACTCCGCAACGTCCGCTGCGAAGACGCGGTCGAACATGGTGCGGACGACGCTGTGGACGTCCTCGTTCTCGAGGATGTAGTTGCGCTGCTCGTACATCGTCTCGCGCTGCTGGCGCAGGACGTCGTCGTAGTCGAGCAGAGTCTTACGGATATCGAAGTTGATGCCCTCGACGCGCTTCTGGGCGCTGGAGATCGACTTCGTGACCATCTTGTTTTCGATCGGCTCGTCGCCCATCTGACTGAAGAGGCCCTGGACCCGCTCGCTTCCGAAACGGACCATCAGCTCATCTTCCAGGGAGACATAGAAACGGGAGAAGCCCGGGTCGCCCTGACGTCCGGAACGGCCGCGCAGCTGGTTATCGATACGGCGGCTCTCGTGACGTTCGGAACCGAGGACTGCCAGACCGCCGAGCTCTCTGGATTCCGGGGTCAGCTTGATATCGGTACCACGGCCGGCCATGTTGGTGGCGATGGTCAGCGCGCCGGGGCGTCCGGCCTTGGCGATGATCTCCGCTTCACGGGCGTGGTTCTTGGCGTTCAGGACTTCGTGGCGAATCTTGCGTTCCTTCAGCATCTTGGAGATGAGTTCCGAGGTCTCGACCGAGATCGTGCCGACGAGGACCGGCTGGCCCTTCTTGTGCAGTTCGGTGATCTCGTTGATCAGCGCCTTGTATTTCGCCTTCTTGGTGCCGAAGACGAGATCCGGACGGTCGTCACGGATGACTTCACGGTTGGTCGGGATGACCACGACCTTCATGTTGTAGATGTCCAGGAATTCCTCTTCCTCGGTCTTGGCGGTACCGGTCATGCCGGCCAGCTTGTTGTAGAGACGGAAGAAGTTCTGGTAGGTGATCGTCGCGAGGGTCGTCGTTTCCTGGCGGATCGGCACGTTTTCCTTGGCCTGGATCGCCTGATGCAGGCCGTCGGAGTATTCACGTCCCGGCATCTTGCGGCCGGTGTTCTGGTCGACGATGATGACTTCCTTGTTTTCGACGACGTATTCGACGTCCTTGTGCATGATGTAGTTGGCTTTCAGGGCCTGGCTGATATAGTGCACCAGCGCGGTGTTGTTGGTGTCGTAGAGGTTCTCGACGTTGAAGAACTGCTCACCCTTGGCAACGCCCTGCTCGGTCAGCTGGATGTTCTTGCCCTTGATGTCGATGACATAGTCCTCGTCCTCCTTCAGACGGCGGACGAAGCGGTCGGCGCGGATGTACTCGTTGGCTGTCTGGCGCTCGCCGCCGGAAATGATCAGCGGGGTGCGCGATTCATCGATCAGGATGGAGTCGACTTCATCGACGAGCGCGAAGTTCAGTTCGCGCAGGACGCGGTCCTCGATCCGGGTGACCATGTTGTCGCGCAGATAGTCGAAACCGACTTCCGAGTTGGTCGTATAGGTGATGTCGCAGTTATAGGCTTTGCGCTTTTCGGCAGGCGTCATCGCGTGCTTGTTGAGACCGACGGTCAGACCGAGAAAGCGGTGGATCTGTCCCATCCACTGGCTGTCACGTTCCGCCAGATATTCGTTGACGGTGATGACGTGCACGCCGTGTCCGGTCAGCGCGTTCAGGTAGACGGCCATGACGGAAGTCAGGGTCTTGCCTTCACCGGTCTTCATCTCGGCGATATCGCCGCGGTGCAGGACATAGGCGCCTTCGAGCTGACAGAAATACGGGTATTCCCCGATGACACGCTTGGCCGCTTCACGGGCGACTGCGAAGGCATCCGGCAGGATGTCATCCAGCGTTTTGCCGGCTGCCAGTTCCTCGCGGAATTTTCTGGTCATGTCCTGAAGATCGTCATCCTCCATCTCCGCGTACTTCGCGGCGAGGTCTTCGACCGGACGGACAGCTTTCTCGATCGCGGCGAGATCCTTCTTGTCCGAATTGAACAGTTTATCTAAAAGTCCCATAGGGGCCACCTCCGTTACATTCAGTTCATTATACCATAAAACGGCCGGTCTTTTTCGGGCCGGCCGTTTTACTGTGGATGAACGCTGAGCTTACAGCGTTTTGATGTTGTGAGCCTGAAGACCCTTCTCGCCTTCGAACAGATCGAATTCGACGGCAGCGCCTTCGTCAACGGTTTTAAATCCTTCCATTACCAGTTCGGAATAATGGAAGAAAACATCTCGTCCATCCTCAAGGGTGATAAATCCGTAACCCTTGGTTTTGTTGAAACGTTTAACTTTACCTAACATACCTATCTCCTTAAATTAAATTCTACCACTCTAATCAACTTTAGCAACACTGATTTAATGAAATATGTACTATTTTTTCATGAATAAAAAACTCCGCGGCATTTGCCTGCAGAGTTTATGGCAGATCTTCAATATAGGTGATCTTGCGGTTGCGCGGAGATCCGGGCACGACCCGCACTTCCTGTCCGTAGGCCTCCATGACGGAGGCGTCGTCGGTATAGTTCTGCCGCTCCCCGAGGCTCGCATAGGCTTCTTTCAGCAGTTTGCGGCGGAAGCCCTGCGGCGTCTGGGCGAACATCAGCTGCTCGCGGTCCAGCGTCTCAGTGATCACGCCGTTCACGACCCGCTTGACGGTCTCGGTGGAGCGTCTCGCCAGGATCGCGGCGTCACAGGTCTTCAGTTCGTTCTTCAGTTTTTCAAGATCCTCGCTCTCAAGGAACGGCCGGGCGCCGTCATGAATCAGGACGTAGCGGCTCCTGCATAAGGCAAGACCGCTGCAGACGGAGTCCTTGCGTTCGGCGCCGCCCTCCGCAAGCAGGATCTTTTCATTTTTCACGACGAGCTCGAAATTCTCTTTCTGGGTCACGACGACGACCCGCTGACAGTCCTTGTCTTCGAGAAACGGCAGACAGGCTCTTTCCAGGATCGTCTTGTTGCCGATCGTCAGAAAGACTTTATTGAAGTTCAGACGCATCCGCGTTCCCTTGCCGGAAGCGACGACGACTGCGTCGTATTTCATCGTTTATTCTCCCCGCGCAGCCGGTTGCGTTCTTTCAGGAACGGGATCTGTTCCCTGAACTCTTTCAGCGAGGTGAGCTTGTACTCCCAGTCAGGGGAACCGGTCGTGCCGGGCGTGTTGATCCGGCGGGTGTCCCCGGTGATGTCGTTGACGGAAAGAACGACGAGCTCGCTCTTCGCATCAAGGGCATACGCCAGGAAGGCGTCGCGCAGTTCCATGCCGGGATAGCGGCGGCGGAAACAGCGCAGGATCTTTTTCTGTGTCTTTTTATCAAGTTCCGCATACCAGGCGAGAGTCGCGTCGTTGTCATGGGTGCCGAGATAGGTCACCTGGTGTTTCCGGAACGGCGAAAAGGTGTCGAACTGGATGACCCGCATGCCGGGCAGATGGTAGCGGTCGCGCAGTTCCAGGACTTCCGGGCGGAGATCGCCGAGGTCTTCGGCGATGATGCGCAGATCCGGATATTTATCAAACAGTCTGGTGAAGAAATCGTCGCCGTCATTGACGATCCATTCGCCGACGATGGCGGTCTTTTCTGCTGCCGGGATCTTCCAGTAGGTATCGAACGCGCGGAAATGGTCGATGCGGATCACATCGTACATCTCGGCGGCGCTGTGCAGACGGTCGAACCAGAAGGCATAGCCGTCTTTCTTCATTTTCTTCCAGTCATAGATGGGATTGCCCCAGCGCTGGCCGGTCGCGGAGAAGTAATCCGGCGGGACACCGGCGATCCAGACAGGATAGCCGTCTTTGTCGAGACAGAAGCTGCCGCGGTCGAAATACACATCGGCGGAATCGATGCCGACATAAAACGGCATGTCGCCGATCAGCTCGATCCCCAGGGAATGGAGATAGTCCTTCAGGGCATTGAACTGCCGGCGCAGGATATACTGCACGAAGATCTCAAAATCGATGGCTTCTTTGTGTTTTTCAACGAGCGCCGGATCGCGGTCCTGCGACCAGGAGCGGTACGGCTCCTCCCAGTCGAGCCAGCATTTCCGCTCAAAAAGCTCCTTGAAGCAGGCAAAAGCGGCATAGTCTTTTACCCAGTCCTGTTCAGCAAAGGCCCGATAATCCTCGTCGGCAACATAATTCATAAATGCTTCCTTCAGCAGGGCGCGCTTCAGCTGCTTCGCCTCTTCGTAGCGGACGGAGGCGCAGCGGGTCTTTTTCGGAAGCTCTGCGATCAGACCGTCCTTCTTCAGCAGTTCGGGGGAGACGTAGCTCTCCTCGATCGCTTTGGAGGACGTGCACTGGTAAGGCGAGTTCCCGTAGCCCAGCGGCTGCAGCGGCAGGATCTGCCAGTAGGAAAATCCGGCAGATCTCAGATATCTGCCGAAACGGTAGGCATCCGGGCCGAAGTCCCCGATCAGGTACGGCGAAGAAAGGGATGCCAGAGGAAGTAATACACCGGATCTTTTCATTAACTTCATTTTACTTGAAATTTGCGGATACCGCTGAAGTTTTTCATCTTTTCAAAACAGAAGTGGTAGAATGGATTCATATCCCGAAAGGAGCGGAAACAATGAAAAACATGGTCAAGGAATTCAAGGAATTCGTCATGCGCGGCAACGTCATCGATCTGGCTGTCGCAGTCATCATCGGCGGCGCATTCCAGGCGATCATCGGTTCCCTTGTCAACGACATCTTCATGCCGATCATCGGAATCATCATCGGCGGACATGATTTCTCCGAACTCAGCGTAACGGTCGGCACCGCAACGCTGACCTACGGCAACTTCATCCAGGCGATCATCAACTTCCTGGCGATCGCGCTCTGTCTGTTCCTGGTCATCAAGACCGTCAACAAGATGAAGAAGCCGAAAGCGCCGGAAGCACCGAAACCGGCTGCCAAAGCGGATGACGTCGTCCTGCTCGAAGAGATCCGCGATCTCCTGAAGAAGCAGAACCAGAACCGTCCGGCCCAGCGCAGCGGCGGCAACCGCAATTCCAACAGAAGAAATCCGAAGAAGGAAGAAAATCCTGAAGCTCCGAAAGAAGCGTAAAGACAAAACAGGCATCAGAAATGATGCCTTTTTTGTTGCGTTTTCCGCAGGATATGGTAATATAACGGTGCAAACCTCAGGAGTATGACAGACAGATATTTTTTTGTCTGTTGTAAGGAGGTTTTTATTTATGTTCATCACGATCAAAAACGTACGGCCTGTCGGCCTCTCCCTCGAGATCGTCTGGAGCGACGGGGATCTCGAGCGCATCGCCATGATGTACCGCCGCGGCGACCAGAGCTGGCTGCTCGATCCCGAGACCCGGCAGCTGGGCGAGGAAGTCGTCGCCGGCATCCAGGCAGGCCTGCTGCGGCGCCTGCTGCCTCCGGAGAAACCCAAAGAGGTCAAAAAGAAAAGACCTCAGCGGCGTGAGGTCTGGTACGCAGATAAAGGGATCGACCCTTACCGGGACCGGTGAATACCGGTCTCTTTTTTTATCCGATCTTCGGGATGACGCGCAGCTGCGAGACCTGTTCGAAGGCATAGCCGTATGCCAGCAGCTGCGGCTCGCTGTAGGCGCTTCCCACGAAGGAAAGACCCATCGGACGGCCGTCTTCCGCCATGCCTGCCGGAACGGAAAGGATCGGATAGCCGGCAGTCGGCACGATCGCCGAAGGACCGGGACAGACGATCACGTCCAGTTCCTTTTCCTTCAGCAAAGCGTCGATGCCGCTTCTCGATTCGCGGAGCACGCGCACCTTTTCATGCAGGTAGTCGCTCTCGGTCAGATTGCCTGAAGTCGCAACGCAGGCTTCCAGAATATCCTGGCCGTATTTGATGGCTGTTTCGGCGTGTGCCTGATTGTATTTCACGATGTCCTCCAGCGTACGGATATCGTTCAGCGTGCAGTAGTCCGCCAGCCAGGCGTCCATATAGCGTTTGAATTCAAAATGCATGACGGCCGCCGTCAGGAATCCGGCTGCCGGCACGACTTCCGGAAGGTCGCAGCCGTCGACCAGCACGGCGCCGGCTTCTTCCAGATACTTCAGGCTCTTTTCAAAGACTTCCAGCTGTTCCTTCGAATACCAGGGACGGGCAACGCGGCTGATGCCGACCCGCTTCCCCTTCAGCGCGTCCTTCTTCAGGAACTGCGTATAGTCTTCGAAGACCAGGCCTTCATTGGCCTGCGTCGCCGGATCGTCGGGATCCTCGGAACACATCGCGCCCAGCAGGATCGCGATATCCTCGATGCAGCGGCCCATCGGACCGGCGGTATCCTGGTAATTGATCGGAATGATGCCGGAACGGCTGATCAGGCCGACCGTCGGTTTAAGACCAACGACACTGTTGGCACTGGACGGCGAGATGATCGAACCGGATGTCTCGGTTCCTACAGTCACGGCCGCGAAACTCATGGAAGCGGCGACGCCGGAACCCGTCGAGGAGCCGAGCGGGTCGACGTCCTCCCCGTACGGGCTTTTGCACTGGCCGCCGCGGGCGGAATAGCCGTTGGGAACGACCATTGCCATGAAACGGGCGAATTCGGAAAGATTGGTCTTGCCCAGGATCACACAGCCGGCTTCGCGCAGCTGCCGGATGACTTCCGCGTCGTCGGCGGCAAAATTATCCTTTAATGACTCGGCGCCGGCGGAAGTATGCATCCGGTCGCCGGTCGAGATATTGTCCTTGACGAGCACCGGAATGCCGTGGAGCGGTCCCCGGCTGCCTTTGGTCTTCCGTTCACGGTCAAGCGCGGCAGCGATATCGATCGCGTCCGGGTTGATCTCGAGGACGGAACGCAGTTCCGGACCGGACTGGTCAAAGTCGGCGATCCGCTGCATATAGGCGAAAACGAGCTCTTCAGAAGTGACGGCACCCGTCTTCAGGTCGTGCTGCAGGGTGCGCAGGGATTTTTCTTTTACATCGTACATGGTCATCTGCCTCCATCTGTATCCATATTCTTCAGGACTCTGTTCTTTGGAAAAACACAGAGCTTTATCCGCCGTACAGTTCCTCCAGTTCTCTGTTTCTGATCTTTTCGTATAATTCCGCAAAGGTCATGACCCGGACCCCGTCGTCCGGCTCCCCGAGCAGGCAGTCGGAAACGAGCAGGCTGCGGATCCCGAGCTGTCTCGTCGGGACGACGTCCTCATTGAAGTCGTTGCCGATCATCAGCACTTCCTCCGGTTTGAAACCGCTGCGCTCCAGCATATCTGTATAGTAAGCCGGGTTCGGTTTGGCGTAGCTGCTGTTCTCATAGGCGCTGACCTCCAGGAAATCCGCGGGAGTGAGCCCGACGAAGGACATCCGGGTGACAGTCGCCGTATACGGGAAGATCGGGTTGGTCGCCAGCACCAGCGGGTAACCCTGTTCCTGCAAAAGACGGATCACTTTTTCCGCCAGCGGATTCTCGCCGGTCACCGCTTTGGCCTTGGCGAAGTTCGTGGCATAAAAGTTTCCGATCGCCGCGATGACTTCCTCTTTCTGCGAGAGCAGCTGCGGGAAATCCTCGAAGAAGGAGATCCAGAAGCGCTCGTAATTGGTCATCGTGCCGTCGTTCTTTACCATGGCTTTGACGCCTTTCCAGATCGAGACACTCAGGGGCACCAGTTCGATGCCGAACTGCTTGACCTCCTTGGACAGTTCATTGAAATAAAACCTGGTGAATTTGGCTTCGTCCATCGGCAGCAGTGTGCCGTCAAGATCGAAGAAAACTGCTTTTACTGACATAGATCCCCTACCTCCGCGTCAAGAAATTCGATCAGTTCTTTTCCGCCGACCTTCAGGCCGATGCCCAGTTTCCCGCCGCTGATCTCGATGTGTTCGAAGTTCAGTGCCGATACATCGAAGGCGGTGCGGTGGCGGACAGTGACGCCGAGCGGGCTGACCGAACCCCGCTCATAGCCGACGGTCTGTTTCAGTTCCCGGACCTTGACCATCTCGAGATTCTTGACTCTGAGGAAGGCGGACGCCTTCTTCAGATCAAGATTCCGGTCGACCGGGATCACCAGCAGGAAGAGTTCCCGTTCGTGGCGGCAGGCCAGCGTCTTGAAGCATTCGCTTTCGCTCAGACCGAGCAGCTCGCTGACCGCCTCGCCGCTGAAGGGTTCCTTTCCGAGGTCGTAATAATATGTCTCATAGGCGATGCCGGCCTTGTCCAGCGCCCGCATCGCGTTCGTTTTATCTTTTTTCATAATCTTTTCCCGTGCAGCTGCGGTAGATCTTTTTATACCGATCGTCGAAATCGCAGGTCACCGTGATCTCCTTTCCGAAGACCGGGTGAACAAAAGACAGTTTCACCGCGCTCAATCCCAGCGGAAGCGGGCCGCTGTGTCCGTAAAGCGTGTCCCCGATGATCGGATGACCGATCGAGGAGAGATGGACACGGATCTGATGGCGTCTTCCTGTCTCCAGTTTACAGCAAAGCACGGAATTCCGGCCGTCCGTGCCCAGAAGCTCAAAATGGGTGCAGGCTTCCTTCCCGGTCCCGGAGACCCGGTAGACATTGCTGCGGTGGCGGTCTTTTCCGATCGCTTTATTGACGGTAAAGCTCTCCTTCTCCACTTTTCCTTCGACAAAAGCCAGATACTCGCGATGCATCTTCTTTTCAAAGACCATCCGGTCGGCTGCTGCCTGAAAGACCGGCGAAAGGGAGAACAGGACCGGACCGTCGGTGTCGGTATCGAGCCGGTGCAGCGCCTGTACGCGGATCCCGAGCTTTTCACTGACTCTGTCCTGCAGATTGGCGGAAGCGTTGCCGTCATCATGGACCAGCAGTCCTTTCGGCTTGCGGACGACAGCCAGGAACTGATCCTTGTACAGGATCTCCGTGCCGTTATCCTTTTTCGGACAGCTTTCGTACAGAAAAGGAAGGAAGATCTCTCCTTCCTGCTCAACAGCAGCATTTCTGTAGCGGGCTGACAGCAGTTCCTCCGTCTTAGCGCGGATCTCCTCCGCGCTTCCGGAAAGATACAGCCCCTGCTGATCCGTGCGAAGTTTCATACTTCGATTATAAAAAAAGGATGACGGGGTGTCATCCTAGAAATCAAATGAGTGGTCCTTGAAGTTATAGATATCGGAGACCGGAGTGTTGTTGGAGATCGCATCGATCAGGCCGGCCAGCAGTTTGCCGACGGAGACGACCTTGATCTTCTTGACCGCCTTCGCCTCCTCGCTCAGCGGAATGGTGTTGCTGACGACCATTTCCTTGATGCAGGAGTTCTGGATCTTTTCCGCGGCGTTTCCGGAGAAGACCGGATGGGCGATGGCGACGTAGATGTTTTTGGCGCCTTTTTCCTTCAGGATATCGCAGCTGGCGACCAGCGAACCGCCGGTGTCGCAGATATCGTCGACGACGATACAGTCTTTTCCGACGACATCACCGATGACGTCATTGGCGATAGCCACATTGGCCTGCGGACGGCGCTTATCAACGATCGCGAGCGGAACACCGAGGATCTCGGCCAGGCTTCTTGCCCGGGTCGTTCCGCCGTGGTCCGGCGATACGACGACAGTATTCTTCATCTTGATCCTGGGGTGGCGTCTGAAGTAGGCACCCATCATCGGGATCGTGGTCAGGTTGTCGGTCGGGCAGTTGAAGAAGCCCTGGATCTGGGCGGCATGCAGGTCGAACATGACGACACGGTCAGCGCCTGCGGTGCTGATCAGATCCGCGACCAGCTTGGAAGTGATCGGCTGACGCGGACGCGCCTTGCGGTCCTGTCTGGCATAGCCGAAATACGGCATGATACAGGTGATCTCGCGGGCACTCGCTCTGCGGAACGCATCGACGGCGATCAGAACTTCCATCAGGTGTTCCGTCGTCGGCTTGCAGCTGGACTGAACAAGATACACACGCTTACCGCGGACGCTCTCCTCCGGTTCTACCAGGATCTCGCCGTCAGCAAAGTGGCTGACAGAGATCTTGCCGGGCTTGATCTTCAGATAATCACAGATCTCGTTGACCAGGTCAAGATTCGCCGTAAGTCCAAATACCATCGTCATCGTGTCTTTCATCTTTTGCTCTCCTTTGCAATATATTCGAGGCCCATGCCTTTGCGGGTCATCTGACGCGTGCGTCCGATGACGGAATCGCCGTCATCCACGTCCTCAGTCAGTGTTGTTCCGGCTGCGACTGCGGCGATCTCGCCGACAGTCACCGGGGCGACCAGGATGACATTGTTTCCGATATAGGCATAATCCTTGATCTCGACCAGATCGTCGTCTCCGCCGTCAGGATCGATCGCGCTCACACCGCTGCCGATGCGGACGCTTTCCCCGATCCGGGTGAAACTCAGCGAGCAGTGGGTGCCGACTGCGCTGTTCTTCCCGACGGAAACTCTTCTTAAGGAGGTAAAACCTCCGACCGTGACATCCTCCGCGATCTCGCAGCCCGCTGTGATCTCCGTATAGGAGCCGATGCGGACACGGTTGCCGAGGCTGGAATCTTTCATGATCGTCTGTCCGAGCAGACAATAGCTGCCGACAGTGCTGTTTTCGATACGGCTGAAGGAAGCGATCTCAGTGTTTTCCCCGATCACGCTCTTTCCCGTAACAGAGACGTCCAGACCGACTTTCACGCCGGACCCGAACTCCGCGTCGTGACCGATGTAGACGCGTTCCGGATCTTCGAAGCGGACGCCTTTTTCAAGCCAGCCGCGGCTGATGCGCTTTCTCTCGAATTCAGCTGCCTCCGCCAGACTGGCGGCATCGGTGATATGGATCTTCTCCGCGTCATCGCTGAACGGCATCTGGTCGAAGAACAGTTCGTCCAGATGATTGAGATCCTTCTTTTCCAGGGCGAACACATCGGTGATATTGACGTAGTCGGCCAGCACGAGGTTCCCCTCGCTCTCCAGCATCCCGGTCAGCGTCTCCGGGCAGAGGAAAGGATAGTCGATATCGACCAGGAGGATGCGTCCCTCCTCGTCGGAAAGCTCGTTGAAGAGTTCTTTATAGGAGGACGAGACCGTGAGGCGGTCATCCTCCCTGTCGTTTCCACAATAATAAACGGTTTCTATCGAAGCCGTTTTTAAAGTATCCATCGTGTATTCAAAAAGCGTCTTTCCCTGGATGCTCTCGGAAATCAGGTCTTTGTTTCTCACCAGCAGGACGGCGCATTTGTTCATGCACTTAATTTTACTATTTTTATGAAAATCTGTATATATGATTTTTTTATACCAGACTATCAAAGACTGATGCAGACACGGGCAAAACAGCCCTGTTTACGGTATTTTTCCGCGGTCTTCCGGACCTTCTCCTCATCTTCGCAGATCGCGAAGACCGTAGCGCCGCTGCCGCTCATCATGACCGGATCATAGCCTTCTTTCAGCAGTCCTTCCTTGATCCGGCGGACTGACGGTTCGATCTCGAAAGAACTGCGTTCCAGGGAATTCTTCATCAGTGAAAAAGCCTTCCGGTCATCCCCCTTCTGCAGCGCTTCGGAAAGGGCCTGCACGTCGGTATGGTCACAGCGTTCCATATCGAGACGGTCAAATGCCTCCTTGGTCGAAACGCCCCGGCGGGGCTTTACCAGCAGGAAGGTATAGCTGTTCTTCAGCTCGAAGAATTCCAGTTTCTCGCCGATCCCGCGCACGACAGCCGGGCGGTTGAAAAGACAGAACGGCACGTCCGCTCCGACTCTGGCAGCCAGTTCGGTCCATTCCTCCTCCGTTGTCTGCAGGGCGTACATCTTCTGCAGCAGCCGGAAGACTGCCGCCGCGTCGGCGGACCCGCCGCCCAGACCGGCTCTTGTCGGGATCTGCTTATGCAGTTTTACTTCAAATTCCTTATTGATGCAGAAACGCTCCTTCAGCAGTTCCAGCGCTTTGACGACGGTGTTCTTCCCGTCGAAACGGATATAGGAACGATTGCAGTGATACGTTGTCTTATCTGCTTCCTCGATGGTAAGGATATCGTAAAAGTTCAGCGGGAGATTGACCATCTCCAGTTCGTGATAGCCGTCTTCCCGGCAGGCGGTCACATCCAGCGCCAGATTGACCTTGGCATAGGCTTTCTCGATCATTTCAGTGCCTCGTAGAGCGCTTCATACTGCGCGACGGTGAGCTCCTGCGGGCGGATGCCCTCTTTCAGGGAAAGACATTCCAGCGTTTCGGCCAGCACAGCCGGTTCGCAGAAGCCCTTCAGATTGTTGGCGAGCGTTTTGCGGCGCTGTTCAAAACAGCGGTAGACAAAAGCGTTGAAACCGGGGTCGTTGACGATCCCTTTCGGCGTCAGCACGACCACAGTCGAATCGATCTGCGGGCGCGGCAGAAAGGAGGACGGAGTCAGGTTCGCCAGTTTCTTCATGGAGTAGTATTTTTTCAGAAGCACGGTGACGGCGCCGTATTCCTTGTCGCCGGTGCCGGCGTCGATGCGTTCAGCGACTTCCTTCTGCATCATCAGCACCATCCGGCGGATCTTCAGTCTGCTTTCCATCAGTTTGGAGATGATCGCGGTGGTGATGTAATACGGGAGATTGCTGCAAAAGGTGACTTCCTTCTCTTTATAGGGGACCTGTTCCAGGTCGAGTTCCATGAAGTCGATATTGACGACTTCAAGATTCGTATATTCCTTCAGTTCTTCCTGCAGCAGCGGAACGAGTTTCTTGTCGATCTCGTAAGTATAGACTGCAGGCGCTTTCTCACACAAAAACTGGGTCAGGGAACCGAGACCCGGTCCGATCTCGATGCACGGGCAGTCGGGATCGCAGGCGGCAGCCGCGATCTTTTCAGCGATATCGGGATTGATCAGAAAATTCTGCCCGAAACGCTTCAGCGCATGGAGATCATATTTTGCAAGCAGTTCCTTGACTGCGGAAGGCGTAGCGATGACTCTGTTCATAAGATCTTTTCGATGTCCTCTTTTTTCAGCTGCAGGATGTTGAGACGCTGCCGCATCGTCTTGGCGCTGACTTCGCCGACAGGAAATACAGACGCGACCTTCTGTCTTCGCGACCGGGAATCCGGCTTTCCGATGAGCCCCAGTTCCCGGAAATCAGACAGTGAAAGAGTTTCCTCCTTCTTCTCGGTGATGGTCAGGAATTTACCGAGCGCTTCTTCCAGGACTTCCCGGGAGGCGTGCTCGACGCCTACCTTGTGTTTGGTGCGGGCGTCTTTTTTCAGCAGGAAGGCATTCTTGAGTCCCGGGACGGCATCGTTGATCCGTCTTCTGAGATTCTCGCCGGGTGTATCGGGATCGGTAAAGACGATGGCGCCGCGGCGGATGTTTGCCTCTCTGATAAGATCAAGCGTTTCCGGACGCAGGCGGTAACCGTCTGTTTCGATCGTATCGACATTAAAGAACATCTGCAGACGGCGGGTGTCGTTCTTTCCCTCCACGATGATGACTTCCTGTAAATACATGCAACTATTATATCAAGGTTTCTTGTGGAAACGCGGAAATCGTGTATTATTAAAAAGTAAAAAGTGAGGTTCATGTTTATGTTCGAAAGAAGAGTTGGAACTGTTTCCCGTGGAATCCGCTGCCCGATCATCCGCAAAGGCGATGATCTTCCGGAAATCGTCGCACAGGCTGTCACCGAAGCCGCCTACAGCGAAGGCTTCGTCATCCGCGACCGCGACGTTGTCGCTGTTACCGAATCTGTCGTAGCCAGAGCACAGGGCAATTACGCGACCTGCGACGCGATCGGCAAAGACGTCAGAATGAAATTTGGCGGCGGCGCGATCGGTGTCATCTTCCCTATCCTTTCACGTAACCGTTTCGCCATGTGCCTGAAGGGCATTGCCAGAGGCGCAGACAAGATCGTTCTGATGCTGAGCTATCCGAGCGATGAAGTCGGCAACCAGCTCGTCAGCCTCGATCAGCTGGATGAAGCCGGCATCGATCCCTACACCGATGTCCTCGATTTGGCGAAATACCGCGAGTTATTCGGCGAGAACCGTCACCCCTTCACCGGTATGGACTACGTTTCCTACTACGAAGACATCATCACCAAGGAAGGCGCGGAAGCGGAGATCATCTTCGCGAACCGTCCGCAGGCCATCCTGAACTATACGAAGAATGTACTGACCTGTGACATCCATACCCGTTTCCGTTCCAAGAGACTGCTCAAGGCAGCCGGCGCGGAGATCGTCCTCGGTATGGATGACATCCTGACGGCTCCGGTCGACGGAAGCGGCTTCAACAGCAAATACGGTCTGCTCGGCTCCAACAAGGCGACCGAGGAAAGCGTCAAGCTCTTCCCGGAGAACGGCGAGGAATTCGTCAGCAAGACCAGAGAGATCCTGGAAGACCTGACCGGCAAGCATATCGAAGTCATGATCTACGGCGACGGCGCCTTCAAGGATCCGCAGGGCAAGATCTGGGAACTGGCCGACCCGGTCGTTTCCCCGGCATATACCGAAGGCCTCAAAGGCACTCCGAACGAACTGAAACTCAAATACCTGGCAGACAACGACTTCAAGGATCTGTCCGGTGAAGAACTGAGGAACGCGATCTCCGGCCGTATCAAGGAAAAGGAACAGAACCTGGTCGGCAAGATGTCTTCCGAAGGCACGACCCCGCGTCAGCTGACCGACCTGATCGGCTCGCTCTCCGACCTGACCAGCGGCAGCGGCGACAAGGGCACCCCGGTCGTCCTGATCCAGGGCTACTTCGACAACTACACCGACTAAACAAAGAAAGCCATTCTCCGGAATGGCTTTTTCTTTTGCGCGGATAAAACAAAAGGCCGTCCCTGGGGACAGCCCTGTTCAATGATTATTCGATCGTGATCTGTCTGACCGGTTCGGTCTTCTTTTCCTTGCCGCTCGGCAGGGTGACTTTCAGGATGCCGTTTTCGAAGCCGGCCTTGATGTCTTCCGGTTCGATCGCTTCGCCGACATAGAAGCTTCTGGAGCAGGAGCCGGAGTAGCGTTCCTTGCGGAGCACGTTCCCCTTCTCATCCTTTTCCTCGTTGGAAGTGTTCTGTTTAGCGGAGACTGTCAGATAGCCTTCCTTCAGTTCAATGCTGATGTCCTGTTTCTGATAACCCGGAAGCTCGATATCCAGGATATAGAGACCGTCCTTTTCACGGATATCGGTCATCATCAGATTGTTCTGCACATTATAGCGGCGCAGCGGTGAGAAGAACATATCATCAAACGCGTCATCAAAGAAATTAAATCTTGTAGGAACATATTTCATAATTTAACTACCTCAACTTTCTTTAGCACTTTCGATGTTCGACTGCTAACAACTATAGTGTAACACATTTCTTGGCACTGTCAAGCGTTGAGTGCTAAATCATTCTGCAAATAATCCGGCCTTCTTTTCGCGGGCCTGACGGTAGGCCAGACGGAAGACATCGCTGTAGCGGACGTTCGGCGGGATCGTCAGAAGTTCCGCATACCCGTCTTTCAGGATCTGCTCATTGAGGAAGGTGCCGTCTTCAAGATAGACATAGGCCAGCAGCCTGCCGTAATCATCTTTGGTGACTGCATCGAACTCCAGATAGCATCTTTTTCCCCTGACGAGTTCCCGGGTATGATCGGAAGCCAGTTTCCCTTCCGGAGTGTTCTTCGTCTCGTCGGGATTGACCGATTCCGGACAGTCGATCCCGATCAGCCGGACATAGGTCTTCTCCCCTTCTATATCGACGACGATCGTATCGCCGTCGGAAGCATGATCGATTCTGTAAAGCCCCTCGCGCCGGACGGGATCCGGGTGCAGGAAAACATGCAGCGCGACAAGCGCGAAAATTACGACGAATATAAAGAAGATCGCATTGGACTGGCGCTGGACCCGTCTGCGTATTTCCTTCGCGTTCATGCTTTTATTATA
Organism: Erysipelotrichaceae bacterium; assembly: GCA_017533785.1. Classification (GTDB taxonomy): domain Bacteria; phylum Bacillota_I; class Bacilli_A; order Erysipelotrichales; family Erysipelotrichaceae; genus RGIG5669. The sequence goes on from JAFWII010000019.1 coordinate 68,457, forward strand.
CTTTCCGGCTGCGGTTTTATGCTAGAATATATAGGCAATGAAAAACTTAGCAGAACTCGCAAAAAAGAACAGAGATCAGCAGAACAGGGATTCACGCAGAAAAGTGATCCTGACCATCGTTCTGACCCTAATCATCATACTGACAGCGGTCGCCATCGTTGCGGGGGTTGTGTACTTCAAAAAGAACGAACCGGCACCGGCGAATTACCAGCCGACCGCAACTACCGAGCCGTCGGCAAGCAACGAACCGGTCGATCCGGATTCTGAAATCACGGTACTGTATCTGCAGAGCGGCAACTACATTGCCGGCACCGATATCCCATGCGGTACGTATGATGTCGAGGTCATCCGCGGAAACGGCTGGATGAGCAGCGACAACGAGGATGAATGGGTCAGCACAACGATCGGTCTGTCTGAAGAGTATGGTTATACGTCGACTTTTCAAAATATGCTTCTGGAAGACGGCGACACCTTCACGATCAACGGGCCAATACTGAAGCTGACTTCCGATGATGCATCCAAAGAGGAACTTCCGGGACGTGAGCCGTGGTCAGATCAGGGATATGAGCTTTCCAGCGGCAATTACAGAGTCGGACGTGATTTTGAAGAGGGAACATACGATATCTTCTACAAATCCGGTGAAGGCTATTTTGAGACCGACAGCGAAGTAGAGGGAGGATGCTCAAACAGCTTCGGCACGGAAAGCGAATGGGATACCCTGGTGTTCTACCACTGTTATCTTCCTAATGGCGCAAAGATCCAGATCAACAATCTGACTGTGGAGATCTATCCGAGCGGTCTCGTACCGGTCGACTACTATACACCGATCGAACCGTAAAATCCAAAACTATTAACGAAAAGTAAACTTTCACTTGCCCAAAACGGTCTTTGAAGGTATACTAGTTAATAGTCATCGGGGAATGGCGCAGCTTGGTAGCGCGCTTCGTTCGGGACGAAGAGGTCAAGGGTTCGAATCCCTTTTCTCCGACCATTAAAAAATCGACTGTCTGCAAAGACAGTTTTTTTATGCCTTTTCGGAATGCTGTTGACTAATTGCATTAATTGCATTATTATATGTAATGCAAGGAGGTGCTGTTATATGATACTGAACTTTGATTTTTCCAGCAGCGTGCCGCTCTACCAGCAGCTGCGGAATCAGATCGTTGTCGGCATCGCGGAAGGAAAACTGCAGCCCGGGGAGCAGCTGCCGACGATCCGGGCGCTGGCTGAGGAAAGCGGCATCAACATGATGACGATCTCTAAGGCCTACCAGATCCTGAAACAGGAAGGCTATATTACGACCGACCGCCGTTTCGGGGCAAGGGTCGTTGATAAAGAAAACACACATATCCCGGAAAACACGCTGAGCGAGCTCCGTCTCCGGATCTCCGAACTTCGCCTGTCCGGGCTCTCACGCGAAGAGATCCTGCAATTATGCGCGAAGCTTTACGAAGAAGGTGAAAACAAATGACATCGCAACTGATACTGATCCTTACAGTCTGCTGGCTGCCCGCACTGATGTGCTGGATGCTGGTGAATGAAACACGCTTCAAGAAAAATATCGTCCTGGGCGTTACCCTGCCTCAGGAAGCGCATGAAGATCCCAATGTCCAGAAAGAGCTGGCTCATTTCAAAAAGACCGAGATCCTGATCGCTGTTCTGCTGACAGCTCTGGTCTTCCTGCTCCTGATCCCGTCGGTAAAAGACTGGATGATGACGCTGTGGATGATCTGGATCGATATCGTGATCATCGCACCAAATATCCCCTATGTGCTCAGCCACGGAAGGCTGATTGCTCTGAAAGAGGAGAAAGGCTGGAAAAAGGAAACAAAAACCGTCCGTGTCGATACCAGCACGATCGGCAACGAGCGCTGGCTCTCCCCGCTTGCCTTCCTGCCGGCGGTGATCATCAGTTTTCTGCCGATCCTGTTCGACCACGGCCTGATTGCCGGGTATGTGGTCAACGGTATCTCCTGTATCCTGCTGTGGTTCGGTTACCGTTATCTTTACCGCAACAAAAGCGAGATGGTCGATGACAACATCGAACTGACAAAGGCGCTTACCCGCATCCGCCGCTACAACTGGGGCAAGATGTGGCTGATGATTGCCTATCTGATGGCAGCGGTCAGTTTGATCCTGTGGCTCGGAAGAAGGAACGGGCTCCTGATGGGCGTTCTCACAGTGGCTCTGGCTGTAGCTGTCTGCGTCTTCGCGCTGCGCCTCGAAATGCGGATGCGTAAAACGCAGGAAAGACTGACTGCTTCTTCCGGCAGCGGAGAATACATCGACGAAGATGATAAATGGCTTGGCGGTCTCATCTATTACAATCCCGACGATCACAACGCGATCGTCAACAACCGTATTGGTCTGAATTCCACAGTCAACATGGCTTCCGGCTTAGGCAAATTCATGATCGTGATGACGGTCCTGCTGCTGCTGGGCTTACCGTTTTTCGGTTTCATGCTGGACGGTGTGAGCACCCAGGAGATCCGCATCGCGAAACAGGATGCGATCGTGGAAGCGCAGGCTGGCATGACAGACTACAAGATCGATCTGGCATCCGCCGATGAGATCTTGTTATTGCAGGAACTGCCCGAAGGACTCAGCCGGCGCTGGGGAACAGGAATGGATAAAATCCTGAAAGGCAGCTTCACAGCTAAAGACTACAGCAACCTGACGGTCCTCCTCGATCCGACGACCGGTCCGTTCATCCTGATCCATAATGCGGACGGATACTATCTGCTCGGGACCCGGGATCCGCAGCTTACTAAAGAACTCTATCAGAGCCTGGTAAGATAGCTGCTGCTGAAAGATGAATAAAAAAACACAGAAGCAAACTTCTGTGTTTTTTTCTATTCTTCGTCGTATTCCGCTGTTTTGCCGAGAGCTTCCAGAAGTTCTTCGGCTCTCTTTATGAATTCCGGCGAGGCGGTCTTCATGAACACTTCCCAGGCTTCCGGTTCGTCCTGCAGACGCTCCAGGATGGTGTGGCGGACGATCTTGCGTACTGCCTCATCGCCTTCGCGGTCCATCATTTCCACGAAGCGGAAATAGGCTTCCGCCTTTTCCGGCTCATCCAGCTTCGTACGGATGAAGAGACTGTTGATCTCGCCGAAAAAGACATGTATGTGCAGTTTCCCGTTCCGCAGGATATGGTCGTCATACTGACTCTTGTATTCCGGGAACTCCCGGATAAACCGTCTGACGCATTCCTTTTCGTTCATCGTAAGTCTCCTTTGATCAACCTATTTTGTGTAGAAAGTCAGGTTCTCGATCACGTCATAGAAATCGTCCTGATCCGAGAGGCCGGCCATCAGATAACCGAGATCGTATCCTTCATAACGGATGCAGATGAAGATGGTATCCGGATTGAAGACATCGGTCTCCTGCGGAGCATATCCGACCAGGAACGGACCGATATCGCTCTGAACATCATCAAGCACCTGATAACCGTCTTTGCCTGTGCGAACGTCTTCCATAAGCTCTTCGATAAGTGCGGCATTAACGAACATACCGAACGCGCGCATGTTTTCAAAACTGGAATCAAAGACATCTATATAGCCCTCTTCTTCTTCGTAGTACAGGGCGATATCGCTGCTTTCGGCTGCTTCGAAGCCGGCGGTAACTCCATCGTCGGAGAAAGTGATCTCAAGGATCTTGCTGTCATCCGCATAATCGAGCGGTTCCGGTTCGACCACAGGCTCATCTGCGAAATCTGCCGGATCAAAAGCCGGTACTTTCGTCGTGTTGCGGTCTGTAACGTTAAGGTCGATCGCGACCGTCATATCCACTCCTTCGACAGCGCCGCTGGCGGAGAATTTGACATTATCAACATATCCTTCTTTTCCAAGAGTGATGATAATGTCGCTGAAGGTCATGTTTTCAAAAGCTTCGTTGTCCAGCAGCTCTCCGGTGATGCCTTCTGCTGAAGCGCTGTTCGCGAACATCGCGTTAATGAGTTTTTCCGTCGGTTTGACTGTGATGACGGTGGAGTCTCCGCTCTTGGTCATCTCGATCGATTCCGCATTCTCCGCGATCGTTTTGGCAATAGCTGCGGTATCGTAGCTTGCAGCAGCTTCAGAATCCATTGTTGTTGTATACTTGCCTTCGGCGTTCTCGACATAGGACGTGCCGTTCTGGGTCCAGGTCTTTGTTTCCATCTTCTGGCCGAACAGTTCCATTGAAACTTCTGCGTAAGTGAGGTCGTCCGATGCATCTTTTTTATCGTTTTTCTCGACCATCATGACAAGGTCCAGCGGGATCGCCAACTCTGTGCCGCTGCTGATCGTGACATCGGTCGTGCCCCTGACCGTCATGGAATCAAGTTCTTCAGCCTTGGAATAGGCTTCTTCCAGTAATTCCTGCGGCGTCTTGGCCTTCTGACTGCAGCCGCTGAGCAGCAGGAAGAGCGCAAACAGGATGCATAGTAATTTTTTCATTTTGTTTCTCCTTATTACTTCTTTTTCATTCTACCCGAAATCGTGCTATTTCGCATTTTATTGTGCGATAATAAAACCATGAAAAAGGAAGACAACTTTATTTTTTCGCATCTTTTCGCATATGCGATACTGTTCATCGGCTTCGGTCTATTTCTGTGTCCCTCAATTACACAACTGAAAGAAGGTCTGATCGGGATACTGAGCTCCGATTCCGCACTGGCTTTTGACGCATTCCATTTCGGTCTCGGACCGGGCTTCGTGAATGCCGGACTCTGCTTCCTGCTTGTGGTCATCTTGCTGAAGGTCTTCGACACCGGTGCTGCCGGCAAGCATTTCGCCAGCAGCTTCATCGTTGCCGGGTATTCTTTTTACGGCGAGAACATCCTCAACATCCTGCCGATGATCTTTGGTGTCTTCCTGTTTTCACGGATCAAAGGCGATCCGTTCAAGAATCATGTCGTAACTTCGCTGTTTTCAACTTGCATGGCGCCGTTTGTCAGTTACATCTTCCTGACAGTACAGGGACCGCTGTTCCTGCGCCTGCTGGCGGCTTTCGCGGTCGGAGTGCTGCTCGGTTTCCTGGCGGCGGATATCCTCTCCTATGCTTTCTCGATCCATAAGGGATATAACCTTTTCAATATGGGCTTCGCGGCCGGTATCTGCTGCACCCTGGTCGCTTCCCTTCTCCGTCTGTTCGGCTTCACCTATGCAAAGAATACGATCGAACTGACCGGTGGAAACAATCTGCTTCTCGGCACTTTCTTTGGTCTGATCTATCTCAGTATGATCATCGAGGGCTTCCTGCTCAACGGAAAAAGCTTCAAGGGGCTGAAAGAGCTCCTGCACCAAACAGGCAAAGCGCCGGTGGATTTCTTCTCGACGTCATCTTTCCCGGTCACCCTGATCAATATGGGCGGCTGCGGTCTGATGGCGACGGCCTATGTCCTGCTGGTTGGCGGGCAGATCAACGGTCCGGTCATCTCCTGCATCTGGACGATCCCGGGCTTCGCGGCATACGGCATGCATATGCTGAACATCCCCTGGTCGATCATCGGCATCGCTCTGGGCTCCTTTATCTTCAAGTATGACCTTGCTGCGACCGGGATCCTGACAACGACTCTGAATTCTGCCTGCATGGCGCCGATCACCGGCCAGTTCGGCCCGATCTTCGGCATGATCACCGGCTTGATCCACATCAATGTCGCCCCGAACATTTCTTTCCTGCACGGTTTCCTGTGTCTCTACAACAACGGTTTTGCGGCAGGCTTTGTCGCCTATATCGTGCTGACACTGAACACATTCTTCCGTGCACTCGTGAAATCAAGACCAAAAATATAGATCGTCACCATAACAGAAAAATGGCCGTCCGGATAGTTCCGGACGGTTTTCATTCTGGTCTGCCGGAGGATAAACCACCGGTTTACTTGATTTCTGTTCTCTTTTCATTAAAATGGCAGTTGAAAGGAGATCTGGCCATGAAAGCAGTTCTTAACAGAATATATTCACAGTTTGAACATGAGCACTGCTCTATTGATTTCATCGATAGTGATTTTTGTTATGACTGCTGCAGAAGGAAACTCTGATCTCTTTTAGACGATCGATCAACGGATAATGGACCGCTTATTCTGCAACAGTTAAGGAATAAGCGGTTTTTTATTGGAGGAAAAGAAAATGAATGCAGTTCCAAGGATCGATATGATCGACACCGGCGCAAATATCCTTGCGCTGAGAAAGAAAAACAATCTGACAGTCAAAAGTCTGCAGAACGCGCTCGGGTTCAACAATCCCCAGTCGATCTTCAAATGGCAGAGAGGCGACACCCTTCCGAGCGTAGACAACCTCGTGATCCTGGCAGACCTGTTCAATGTCACAGTAAATGATATCCTCGTTATCAAAAAATGATGTGTTTTCAGCACAGCGGTTTGGTAATCGTCTAGCAGCAAGGCGGGCTCCAAACCGGAAATGTGATCGTTGGTGTAAAAGCAGCACCCGGCGTTGTGGCCGCCGGAGAAACGGAGCATTACCGTTACGACCACCCATACGGATCTTAAGCTAACCTAGTGGAAGCGTCTGCCTGAAGAGCAGAAGGGCTCCGAGCATAACGGAGAAGATCCGCCACAGGAGCATAGTTCAACGGCAGAACACGCGATCGATAATCGCGCGATGCAAGTCCGATTCTTGCTGTTCCTACCAAATAAACGGACAGTTGGCAGAGCGGTCGAATGCGCCTGACTGTAACTCAGGTCTTAACAGCGCGGTGGTCCAAATCCATCACTGTCCACCATTTCAGGAACGTAGCTTAGAGGAAAAGCACCCGACTTATAATCGGGAGTCCGGAAGTTCGAGTCTTTCCGTTCCTACCAGTAGTCCCGTAGCATAGCAGCAAATGTGCCGGCTTGTCACGCCGGAGACAGCGGGGGCGGCACCCGTCGGGACTGCCAGATGCATCGGTATCCAAGCGGCTCAAGGAGCAGGTCTGCAACACCTGTATGCGCGGGTTCGAATCCCGCCTGATGCTCCAAAGAACGCACCATCGTCTAACCGGTCAGGACACAGCCCTTTCAAGGCTGCAATGCGGATTCGAGCTCCGCTGGTGTGACCAAAAGAAAAAACCGTCTGCCGACGGTCGTTTGTTCAAGCAAACAGCAGATAAAGTCCGCTTACCAGCAAAGCGGCAAGCACAAAGATCTTTGCGGTTTTCTCGGAGACGAATCTGCCACAGAGGATCCCGGCATACAGTCCGATGAGTGATACCGGCAGGCAGAGCAGGACCTGCCGGAAAATACCGGCGGTGAGCATTCCGCTGAGGACATACAGGATCAGACGGAAACTGTTCTCGAAGATAAATACCGCGCTGAGATTTGCCTTGAATTCATCCGACGAGTCGCTGACGCGGTTCATGTACGCAGCCAGGAAAGCACCGACACCGAAGAGACCGCAAAGGATCCCGGAAAGAAAGCCGATCACTTTGAGCAGCGGCGAATCCGGATCGCTCTTTCTTTTTACGAACAACAGGTCCAGTGCGATCAGGATCACCGTGATCCCGAACAGACGATTCAAAAATGCGCTGTGCAGATTCTTCAGCAGGAACACACCGATCACGGCACCGCCGAGAACGAGCACGATCAGACCGGCGACCCGTTTCAGTTTCAGGTGAGCGCGTTTATGCCAGGTCATCAGCAGATTGAACGGCCAGCAAAGCAGACATTCAAGAGGTGTGATATTCATATTCAGGGACGTTCCGGTCAGACGGAGAGTCGACTGAAAAACCAGCGTATTCGCAAATCCGCACAGTCCCTTGATGAAAAAAGCTAAAAACGCGGCAAGATAGATCATTATGAAAGAACCGGTCTTTTACGACCGGTTATTTGATTTCGACGAAGGTACGGGTTACGTCCTGCAGATAGTAAGGAGAGAGGTCTGCGTCAGCAAACTGCAGGTTGACACTGCGGCCAAGCGCTTCCTTGAGCTCCTTTTCGATATCCATCAATGACTTGAAGTTTGTAACATTGCCTCTTTCGACCCACAGATCGACATTGGAGATCTCGCTCTGGACTCCCAGTGCATAAGCTCCGAAGACGCCCATTCTGTGAATGCCGTACTTATTGAAGATCGGTTTTACGATCTCACCAATCTTTTCCACTGTTAATTCTTTATAATCCATTCTGATATTCCTCCCTCCCCTATTATACGAATTTTCTTTGGCGGTGCGATGCAAATGCACCTATAATATAGACATGCTGATCATAACAGGAGACACGCACAATACCTATGACGGCCGCCGGCTGAATCCGGAAAATTTCGACTACAGCGGTCTGACAAAAGACGACTATATCCTGATCGCCGGTGACTTCGGATATGTCTGGCGCGGGGATGACCGTGACGATCCGGAACTGGATAAGCTCTCCTCCCTTCCGGTCACGATCCTATTCGTTGACGGCAACCACGAAAACTTTGACGCTCTGGACTCCTATGAACAAAAGGACTGGCACGGCGGAAAGGTCCATTTCATCCGCCCGGATATCATCCATCTGCTCCGCGGGGAGATCTACAATATCGAAGGCTACTCCGTATTTACTTTCGGCGGCGCATGGTCCGTAGACAAAGACCTGCGGACACCTGGCCTCAGCTGGTGGGCGCGGGAAATGCCCAGCGAGGAAGAATACGCTCATGGCCGCGAGAATCTGAAGGCACACGGAAACGCAGTCGATCTGATCGTCTCCCACGAGGCACCTACGACATATCTGAAAAAGCTCTACAGCATGGCCCGCGGTTACACGCTCAGCCACTATCTGGAAGAGATCGATCATAACACCGATTACAGCCACTGGTATTTCGCTCATCATCATCAGGAGATCGAATTTGATGAAAAGCACAGTCTGCTGTATAACAACTTCGTCTATCTGGAACCAAAAAAAGAAGGATAAAGAATGACCGGCCGTTCAGCGACTGGTTTTTTATTCAGCAAAAGCAGGCTGTTTTTTTGCACACGCTCCTGATTATCATGAAATCAGCTACCGGGGAGGAATCCGTATGAAGCGAATATATATAACTGTGGATCACCTGCCGGACTGCGTGCGCATGCATATCGCGGAAGTCGGACAGGAGCTCACTCTCAGGAAAGATACAAGAAATCCATATGACGACGAAGCGATCAAGGTATTCAACAAGAACGGCACCGGGATCGGTTATGTCGCGAATTCTGTCGATACAGTCGCAAGAGGAACATACTCTGCAGGCAGGATCTATGACAAGATTAGAGACGGGCAGAAATGCACTATTCGTTTCATTGTTGAGGATTGCCTGATCGCAGAGATGGCTTGCGAAGAACAGCAGAATGCTATAGAGTGAGCATAGACTTCCATTACCAAACCATCACCGTAAAGCCCCTGTCTTCAGACATGGGGATATAAGGTGTCTCTCCTTCTTCGGAATCGGTCTTGAATCAGCGTCTTGAATCATTCTTCAAAACCGGCTTTGAATTAGATGGTTGATCGTTGTATAA
>JAFWII010000020.1 GCA_017533785.1 Erysipelotrichaceae bacterium
AGGATCGACCAGGGCTGATCGATCCCTTGAACTACTATCTGAGCAGTTCGTGTTAACAATACAAATGTAGCGCCGTATACGAGACCCGTACGTGCGGTGCAACGGGAGGGGCGGGACTAACAATCCCCCTCTACCCTATTATATCAGACGGTCTTCAGGGACCGTTTTTAAAATGCGTTTCCTTCGCCGCCTTTTTCCGGAAGGAAGAAGTCGAGCGCTTTCTGGATGCCGAGTTCCCAGAAGCGCCATTCATGGTTGTAACCGGGAACTTCCTCGAATTCTGCCGCGAAACCGACCTTTTCGGCATACGCGCGGAATTTTTTGAAATTTTCATACATGATGAAGTCCTTATCGCCGCAGGAGAAAGCGAAACGCGGCAGATCTTTGCTGCCGGCGGATTCTTTCACCTTGTCCCAGGTGTTGTCGGGAGATGCAAGATACGCTTCCAGACCGCCGGCATTGTCCAGCTGGTTCTGCGTACGGTAAGCCCAGAAAGAGTTCTTATTGAAGTCACGAATGTCACGCGGACAGGAGGACAGGATGTAAGCTGCCTCGAAAAGCTGCGGATGATTGATCGCGTATTTAAAGGCGCCGATGCCGCCCATCGAAAGACCGCAGATGAAGTTGTCTTCCCGTTTGTCGCTTGCCGGCAGCCAGCCATAGATCAGCGGCATCAGCTCTTCGGTCAGATAATCATACATATTGAAACCCATGCCGAAGCCCTGCCAGTTGGAATAATCGGAGTTCAGCCCGCTGGGCATGACGACGATCAGTTCTCTCTCACAGGCATAGAGTTCGATATTGGACCGGCGGATCCAGTCGCTGCTGTCACCGAAAGTGCCATGCAGAAGCCAGAGAACGGGATACTTCTTTCCGCTGCGGTAGAAGTCGGCAGCCTCGCTGCCGCGTTTGAGATCGGGCATGATCACGTTGACGCTGGTATTTCCGAAGAGGCAGCTGCTTTGAAAATTCAGTTGAAATAAAGCCATGGGTCTATCTCCTTTTATCTAATCTCTGTCACAACTATAGAGGAAGGAAACGGTACATACAAAGCCGCGGGAGAGAGAAGTCGTAAATCTGAAATGCAAAAGTCGTTTTTTTATGAAAACGTTTTCAGGAGTCGCAAAAGTGATATGAATATTGTCGTTTTCAAGGCGGAAGGCTTTTCTTTTTCCGTGGTAAAACAATGGAGAGAAAGGGGGACAAGCTTTATGGGAAAAGGCGAAGTATTGGTCGAAGTCCGGGATCTGTGTAAGAATTTCGGTGTCACAGTAGCTCTCGATCACGTAAACATGCAGATCAAACGCGGCGAAGTACGCGGTCTGATCGGTGAAAACGGTTCAGGAAAATCCACTGTCACGACCATTATCGCAGGCATTCAACAGGCGACCAGCGGCGAAATGTTCTATAAAGGAAAGCCCTGGAAACCGCAAACTTCTCTGGAAGCAGTCAAAGCCGGTATCGGCATCATCGTTCAGGAAATGGGTACCATCCCGACGATCTCCGTTGCAGAAAACATTTTCCTCGGCGATTATGACAAATTCCGTACCGGGATCATTATCAACCGCCACAAGATGGTAGCTGCTGCACAGAAGGCTCTGGACGACATCGGCGTAACCGATATCAAAGCCGGCGACATCACCGCGAAGTACAACATGGAACAGCGCAAACTCATCGAGATTGCGAAAGTCATGGCGCACGAACCGGAAATGTTTGTCGTCGACGAAACCACGACCGCTCTTTCTGAAAGCGGAAGAACGATCCTTTACAACTTAATGCATAAGGCGGCAGCCGAAGGGAAAGCCGTCGTCATGATCAGCCACGACCTGGACGAGATCATGGAACACTCTGACACTCTGACGGTCCTGCGCGATGGTGTCATCATCGACAACATCGAAAAGAAGGATTTCGAAGCGAATGACATCAAGCAGAAAATGATCGGCCGTGAAGTCGGCGGCAACTACTACCGTGTCGACATGGACGGTTACGAAGAGGACAAAGTCGTTCTAAAGGCAGACTGTATTACCACGATGAACAACCTGCTCTGCTTCGATCTCGAACTGCACAAAGGCGAGATCCTGGGCATTGGCGGCCTGTCCGAATGCGGTATGCACGATCTGGGAAGAGCACTCTACGGTCTGGATGAAGTTATCGACGGTGAAGTACGCCTGACGAAAAACAACATCAAGATCACGAGTTCTGAAATCGCCTTCGCGCACGGCATGGGCTATGTCTCCAAGAACCGCGATACAGAATCCCTTGTCATGAATGCTTCGATCGGCGACAACATCGCTTCTACCGGCTACAAGGAAAACCGCGGCTTCGGTCCCTTCATCTCCAACAAAAAGGAGAGACAGTACCAGCAGCTGCAGGTCGACAGCCTCGCTATCAAGTGTGTCAATGTCTTCCAGCCGGTCAGCGCGCTTTCCGGCGGCAATAAGCAGAAAGTCGTCTTCGGTAAATGGCTGGCTGCGGATTCCGACGTCCTGATCCTCGACTGCCCGACCCGCGGCGTCGACATCGGCGTCAAGGCAGCGATGTATCAGCTGATCTACGATATGAAAAAAGCGGGTAAATCCATCGTTCTCATCTCGGAAGAACTTCCGGAGCTCTGCGGTATGAGCGACCGTCTGCTCATCATGAAAGAAGGAGCTGTCACCGGTGAATTCTTCCGCAAAGAAGGCTTCGACAACAACGCATTGATCGACTGCATGATCTAAGGAGGGAGGAACATTATGTCACAGAAAAACGAACTGACACATGATGCACCCAAGCTTACTCTTGTGGATCGCATCGATATCATCAAAAACCACAGACTCTTCCCGGTGATCTTCCCGCTGAGCATGCTGGTGGTGATCTTCCTGATCTTCATCGTTCTGACAGGCGGAAGATTCGCAGACACCAGAGTTCTGACAGGTGTCTTCAACCAGAGTCTGATCGTCGCTACGATGGCAACCGCTGTCGCCTTCATCTATTCCACCGGCAATATCGATATTTCCGTCGGTAACGTTATGGGTCTGGCAGCCTGCCTCGGTGCACTGGCTTACCAGGTTACCCAGAGCATGACGGTCATGATCGTCGTCACAATGGCCGTCGGCATCGTTCTGATGATGTTCAACTGCGTCCTCGGTCTGGTCTTCAACGTCAAGAGCGCCATGGTCGCGATCGTTGCCATGTCGGTCTACGGCGCGATCACCTCGGTACTCGTCGGCGCAGAACCGATCGGTGTCGACTTCAAGGCATGCAAGGTCCTTGAAGGGAATTTCCGTTACATTGCCTTCGTATTATATTTCGTCGTCTGTCTGCTTGCTTTCAGCCGGACCGCGATCGGACGCAAGCTGCGTTTCATCGGCGGTAACGAGAACTGCGCGGAACAGACGGGCATCAACCGCAAAAAAGCGATCGCAACATCCTATATCTTCGCTGGCATCGGTGTCGGACTGGCAGGCGTCTTCCAGGTACTGCGTACCGGAAACGTCGCCCAGACGATCGGCTCCGGTATGGGCATGGACGTCATGCTGGCGACAGTCTTGGGCGGTATGTCCATCTTCGGCGGTGCGAAATCCAACACCTTCGCCGGCTTCGTCGGCGCGGTCACGGTCACCGTCCTGAACACAGGTCTGCTGATGATCGGTGTTCCTTCCACTCTTATCCAGGGCTTCCGCGGTGTCTTCTTCCTGATCCTGGTCTTCCTGAACAGCGAAAGACAGAAAACACTCCCGAGCCGTCAGCAATTCTAAAAGAAAAGATTATTACGAAAGGAAAAAACAAAATGAAAAAGCTCTTAACAATCCTGCTTTCCCTGATGATTGTCATTGGTCTGGCAGCCTGCAACAACTCCGGCAGCACACCTTCCGGTGAAGGCGATGTATCCGGCAAATCCTACAAGATCGGTGTCGTTGAAGTAATGCTGAACGATGAATCCGTCATCCGCTCCAAATACTTCAAAGAGTACATCGGCCCGAAATACAACGTTGAATTCATGTTCTCCGAAGCATGCACAGACCTCGACTCTGTCATGAAGTTCATCGAAAATGCTGCTGTCTCCGGCTGCGACGCGATCCTGAACTACTATGCTGTCGGTGCCAACTCCGAACAGCTGGCTCTCCTTTGCCAGGAAAAGGGTATGATCCTCGTTGAAAACGGCGGACGCAACGCTGCAAACGAAGAAGCTTACAAGAACTATACCGATACATACGCCGGCGGCTTCATGGCTGACCAGCCTGACACAGGCCGTCTGTTCAGGGAATACCTCGAAGCAAACCTCGATCCGACCGTTGAACACAACTTCATCGTCGGTACCGGCGGCGCTTATCAGGGCAATGCGCAGCAGACAGAGATCTCTATCAACATGCTGACAGCTCTGCAGGATGTCTACGGTCTGAAATACGACAAGACCATCCAGGAACTCATCGAATCCTCTTCCCCGATCGAAGCTACAAACGATAAGGGCATCGCGATCTACTGCTACCCGGGTCACGCAACTGCTGAGGGATGGCTTCCGGGCCTCTCCGCTGCTCTGCAGACAGGCACCTATGACTACGTTCTGATGTCCGGAAACGTTATCGGCAACATCGGTACCGTTATCTCCGAAGCAGAAGCAGTTCTGAACAAGGACATCACTGTTGTCGGTTTCGGTTCCTTCGGTGACGCTCTCTCCAACGCTATGCACACATTAGACCAGTTCGGCAATCCGACAGTTTCCATGTCCACTGTTAAATTCACAACTCTGGTCTCCGCTATGGGCTTTGCCAAGGCTTACAACGCTCTGACAGGTCATAACGAAGTCAACATCGACACTGACGGCGCTGCCTTCACACATCTGTTCCGCATGAACGCTGTCACAAGCGCTGCTGAACTCGATGAAATGGGCTCCTGGGACAAGGATAACGACAGCTGGGTCGCTGACTACAGTGTTGTCGACAGCTTCCTCGCAGAAAAGACCCCGGGCCTGACCGCTCAGCAGTTCCAGGAAAACATCTACGCAGTCAACTACGAATCCATCAAGGCCCGCATGCAGTAAGCATGCCGGCCTTGAAGGCCAGCCTTATAAAAACGCAAACGTTAACTTAACAGTTTATCAATAGAAAAGGGGGAGTGAACCAAGTATGGGAAACGTATTAAGCAAAGACAGATTACTCGGCATCGTGAAAACGGTAGCCGTCCCCGCTGTTGTCTGGATCCTGATGGAACTGATCTGCCGCACTCAGGCAGGTACCAGCGTCGTCGCTAACTCCGCGGATGTCCGCACTTTCTTCCGCAACATGGTCTCGACCGTCGCCTTCGCACTGGCGATCAGCACGAACCTGAACTGCGGTCGTATGGACCTTTCTCTTGGCGCGCAGATGTATGTCGGTACGATCTTCGGCGGAAATATCGCTCTCGCTCTCAATCTCGGCGGCGTTGGCGTTCTCGTCCTCGCAATGCTGATCGGCGGCCTCTGCGGCCTGATCTGCGGTATCGTCTTCGTCAACCTGCGCATCCTGCCGATGGTTCTGGGTCTCGGTATGACGCTCTTATTTGAGTGCATCTGTTTCTCCATCAATAACCAGCAGGGCGTCATCCTCTACGGCAAGCCGGGTGTTGAGATCCTCTCCAACAGCACCTTCATCATCTTCGTCGTCATCGCTCTTGTCGCAGTCGCTGCACTCTTATTCAAGTACAGCCGCTTCGGTTACCGTTACCGCGCCATCCAGGGAAGCCAGAAACTGGCTTCCGATGCCGGTATCAATATCTTCAGCAACTGTGTCTTCTGCTATCTCTTCGGAGGTATACTGGTCGCCTGCGCCGGTGTCTTTACAACGATGTATTCAGGCTCTCTGGCTCCGGTTCTGGGCATGAGCTCCAACGGATACGTATTCCGCAATATGTTCCCGATGGTCTTGGGTGCCTGGATCGGCAGCTTCAGCCATAATGCCCAGTTCGGCGTCGCAATGGGCGCGATCTGCGTCAACCTGCTGACACTGGCTATGTCCAAACTGGGTCTTCCGCTGAACGTACAGAACGTTCTGGTCTACTCGCTGTTCCTGTTGTTCATCATCTACAACACCAACAAGCGCAAGTTTGCATACAACAGAGCAAAACGTGCCCGCATCGCGCTGGCAAAGCAGACGAAAGCTGCAAGACAGCCTGCATGAAAGCTGTAATGGTCATGTACGACTCCCTCCGCCTGGATTGTTTACCAAGCTACGGCGGAAAGGAGATCGCGCTGCCGAATTTCGAAAGATTGGCAGCTCATTCGGTAGTCTTTGACAAGAGCTATGTATGCTCGCTGCCCTGTATGCCTGCAAGAAGAGAACTTCATACCGGCCGCCCCAACTTCATTCACCGGAGCTGGGGCCCGCTGGAGCCCTTCGATGACTCCATGCCGGAACTGCTCAAGCAGCACGGTATCTATTCACGTCTCGTGACCGATCACAACCATTACGTGGAAGACGGCGGCGGGACTTACTGCCCCCGCTACTCGACCTGGGAATGCAACCGCGGCCAGGAAGGTGATCCGTGGGCAGGACATGTTAACCACAACGTTCCGAAGAATCCTCATACACTGACCAAACTCGACGCAATGCCGGAACCGGTCGCGAAAGTCATGGGAAAACTCTACGCCCAGGATGTCTACAACCGTGAAAAATTCACCGCAACGGAAGACTATCCGCAGGCGAGGACATTTGCCCAGGGCCTGGAATTCCTCGAGAACAGTTTCCAGGAGGATAACTGGTTTATCCAGATCGAAACATTCGACCCGCATGAGCCTTTCGACGCTCCGAACGACTATGTCAGCAAACTCTTTGACCCCGATCAGGTCTCCGAACTCGACTGGCCGCCGTACGCACGGGTCAACGAGCCGCAGGAGGTCATCGATCAGATCCGCCGCAAATACCTGGCTCTGCTCGCCTTCTGTGATGACAGCCTTGGAAAGGTGCTCGATGTCTTCGATAAGTATGACTTATGGAAGGATACCCTGCTGATCGTCAACACCGATCACGGTTATCTGCTTGGCGAACACGGCTGGTGGGCCAAATCCATGATGCCGGATTATCAGGAGATCGCGCATACGCCGCTGTTCATCTGGGATCCGCGTTCCGGAAAGAAGGGCGAACGCCGTCAGAGCCTCGTGCAGACGATCGACCTGGCGCCGACCATCCTCGAATACTTTGGTCTCGAGATCCCGAAGGACATGCTGGGCAAACCGCTGCGCGAAGTCATCGCGAATGACGAAGCTGTTCGTGAATACGGGATCTTCGGTTCCCACGGCGGACCGATCAGCATCACCGACGGGCAGTATGTCTATATGGTTGCACCGGTCCCGAACCATCCGGAGCTCTACGATTACACGCTGATGCCGACACACATGCGTGCCCGCTTCAGCGTTGCGGAGATGCAGCAGGCGACACTTGCCGAGCCGTTCGGCTTTACCAAGAACTGCCCGGTCCTGAAGATCCCCGCGCAGGTCAAGGCAATGACGGTTCCGGAACTGATGGAAGGTCAGACTGTGCTCTTTGATGTGATCAGCGATCCGCAGCAGACTTCCCCGATCCGGGATGCGGCCGTAGAGGAACGCATGAGAAAAGCGTTAATCGAGATCCTTAAAGAAAACGAAACACCCGAAGAATACTACGCTATTTACGGGCTGAACTAAAAACAAACGGCCCTCCGCTTTTTACGGAAGGCCGTTTTTCCCCAGAGAAAGGAAGAATTTATGAAAGACAAGATCAACAAACTGCTTCAGGAAATGACGCTGGAAGAAAAAGCCGCGATGTGTTCCGGATTCGACTTCTGGCATATTCAGGGCGTCGAACGTCTTGGCATCCCGAACATCATGATCACCGACGGTCCGCACGGCCTTCGCAAACAGGCAGGTGCAGCTGACCATCTCGGTCTTAACGCGTCTGTACCGGCGACCTGTTTCCCGCCGGCAGTCACGACTGCCAGCAGCTGGGACAGAGAGGCGATCCGCCGGCAGGGATCTGCTATCGCCGAAGAATGCATTCAGGAAGAAGTTGCCGTCGTGCTCGGGCCGGGCACGAACATCAAACGTTCTCCGCTGTGCGGCCGTAATTTCGAATACTTCAGTGAAGATCCGCTGCTTGCCGGCGAAATGTCTGCAGCGATCATCGACGGCATACAGGAAAAGGGTGTCGGCACTTCACTTAAGCACTTTGCCGCAAATAACCAGGAAAAGGCGCGCCTCACCTCCAACTCGGTGATCGACGAGAGGGCTCTTTGCGAGATCTATCTGAGACCTTTTGAGAAAGCGGTCCGCAAATCCCAGCCCTGGACGCTGATGTGTTCCTATAACCGCATAAACGACGAATACTCCTGTGAAAACGACTGGCTGCTCAATAAGAAGCTGCGTCAGGAGTGGGGCTTCAAGGGTATCGTCATGACCGACTGGGGCGCAATGAACGAGCGTGTCAAAGCTCTGAAAGCCGGTCTGGAGCTTGAGATGCCGGGCAAGGACAGCTACAATGACCGGCTGATCGTCGAAGCTGTCAATAACGGCGAACTCGATCCGGCCGTCCTCGATGGCGCAGTCGGCAGACTGCTCGAGATCATCTTGCGCTTCGCGGAAGTCAAAAAGGCTCCCTACGATGCAAAGGCGCATCACGCTCTGGCAAGAGAGATCGCCGGTGGCTCCCTCGTTCTGCTCAAGAACGAGGACGCTCTGCCGCTTGATGCCGGAAAGAAGTACGCAGTCCTGGGCGCATTCGCGAAAAAACCGCGCTATCAGGGTGCCGGCAGCTCCAAGATCAACTGCCATAAGGTCGATGAACCGTTCGCAGAACTGACCGGACTGGGCATCGATGCCGTTTACGCTCCGGGATATTCTCTGGAGAACGATGAAGTCGACGAAGTCCTGTTGCAGGAAGCAGTCGAATGCGCGAAGAATCAGGACGCGGTCATCGTCTTCGCCGGTCTGCCGGATGCTTACGAGAGCGAAGGCTTTGACCGTACGCATATGAATATGCCGGCGAGCCATAACGCGCTGATCGAAGCGGTCGCGGAAGTCAATGATAATGTGACTGTTGTTCTGATGTGCGGTTCTGCGGTAACGATGCCGTGGCTCGGCAAAGTCAACGCTGTTCTGCTTGCATACCTTGGCGGCGAAGCAGCCGGTGGCGCTATTGCTGACGTTCTGACGGGCAGAGTCAATCCATCCGGCAAGCTGGCAGAGACCTTCCCGGTCTGCCTTGAAGACAACCCGTCCTACGGTTTCTTCGCGACCGAGGATCCGGATGTCGAGTACCGTGAAAGCATCCTTGTCGGTTACCGTTTCTATGACTGGGCGGACAAAGAAGTCCTCTTCCCGTTTGGTTACGGCCTGAGCTATACGAAATTTGCTTACGAGGGTCTGGAAGTCTGCTGGGATGACGAAACCGGAAAAGGCGAAGCCAGAGTCACTGTCCGCAACTGCGGAGAGCGTGACGGCAAAGAAATCGTCGAACTCTATATCGCCAAGAACGGCTCTGCCGTTCTGCGTCCGGTCCGCGAGCTCAAGGGTTTTGCCAAGGTCTTCCTTGCTGCCGGCGAGACAAAGACGGTTGCGATCCCGCTCTGCAGATGCGCATTCTCCGCATATGACCGTTTCAGCCACAGCTGGAAGATCGAGGATGGCAGCTATACCGTCTTCGCCGGTTCGAGCAGCCGCGAACTGCCTTTATGCGCTGAAGTCTGCGTAAAGGGTGAAGCTCTTACGCCGGACTATATCTATACACAGGAAAAAGCACTCAGGGACGGCCGTCTTTCGGTCAGCTTCGAAGCGTTTGCAAAACTCTTTGAAGGCGAAGTCCCGCTCCATAAGGATGACGGAAGACCTTCCGTCAACATGTCCGTACGTCAGGCTCTGGAGAACGAAAAGGTACGTCCGCTGGTCGAACCGTTTGCAGAAGCCTACAAGAAATCCTACGAAGGCCGCACGGATGATATCGCCGTGATGATGCTGGCGATGTTCTATGATATGCCGCTGCGCTCTTTGTCCCTGTTCACCGGCAGACACGGTTACTTCCAGGACGCGATCGCTGCGCTGAATAAAGGAGAGGAATAGTGGAAAAGCGTCCGGATATCCTGCTTTTCATGTCTGATCAGCATTCCGCCGCCCAGATGCACTGGGCCGGCGGAATTGCGGAAACACCAAATCTGGACGCGCTTTCCGCCGAGGGAACTTCCTTCACGCAGGCGTATACCAGCTGTCCGCTCTGTGTGCCTGCACGCATGTCTTTCCTAAGCGGGCTTTTACCGAGCAGAACCGGGGTACTGACCAACAACGATACCCTGGCGGATACGACACCGACCTTCCTTCACGCCCTGGTCTCCACAGGGTATGAGACCGTACTGATCGGCCGTATGCATTTTGTGGGCAGAGATCAGCTGCACGGTTTTACCAGACACATCGGCGGCGATATGACACCTGTTACCTGGAACCGCCCGGTTGAACGGATCGCAGAAGAACGCGGGATCATGCGCATGGGGTATGCCTATTTCGGAGCGCTGCAGGTCATGGGTGCCGGAGAAAGCCCGGTGCTCCATTTCGACGAGCACATCATCGCGACCGCAAAAGACTATCTGGCACAGCCGCATGAAAAACCGCAGTTCATCCTTGTCGGCACCTACGGTCCGCATTTTCCGTATGTCGCCCCGGGAGATCTCTACTTTAAATATAAAGACCGGATCGCGGCTTTGGGCGAGGCCGAACAGTTCAACGAGCAGAAAGACTACATCGAGAAGAACATCTTCCTGAAGAGCCGTCAGCTCGGATCTTCCGCTGAAGAGGCGCTGGAGGCAAGAGCTGCCTACTGTTCTCTGGTCGAAAAGATGGATTCGCAGATCGGAGAGATCCGGGAAGCGTTCAGAAACTATGGGAAAACCAGCGGCAGGGGGCAGATCTTCGGCTATACCAGTGACCACGGAGACATGAATGCTGTCTTAGGCATGTATGGCAAGCAGACCTTCTTTGATCCCTCGGTCCGCATTCCGCTGCTGCTGAGCGGGGAGGGCATTCCACAGGGAAGAAAGATCGGAAGCCCTGTCAGTATCATGGACATCGGTCCGACGCTCTGCGAACTGGCCGGGACCTCCTTCGAAACGGCGGATTCCTTCTCTCTGGCTTCGCTTGAAGAGGATACGATCGCCAAAAGAGGTGCGGTCCACAGCCAGGTCTGGGAAGGGCTCAATCCCTTTCAATATCCTGATGACAAGCGTCACAGTTTCGGTGCAATGGTCATCAAAGACGGATACAAATTTATCTCCTACGACGGTTTTGATGAGGATATCCTCTTTGATGTCCTTAATGATCCCTTTGAAAGGGAGAACCTCAATGCAGTCAGAAAGGATGTTGCCGAAGAACTCAGGGAGTTGTCCCTTAAGGAAGCCAAAGCGGCAGATATCATTGCGCAGCAGGCACAGAGAGAACGCAACGCCGCCTATTTCGCCGCATACGAAAGAATGACAGGAGAACTTGAAAAACTCGACGATCAGTGGCGCTGGCGCGGCAATCCGCCGACCGCCCGTGATCTTCCGAAAGAGAAGTAGGAGAGGATACAGATGAAAAAACGTCCGCATATCATTATCTTCAACCCGGATGAAATGCGCTGGGATACGATGGGCCATATGGGTAATCCGGCTGCCGTGACACCGTTTCTTGACAGCTTTGCCGAAAAGGAAGCCGTTTCCTTCTCTCAGGCTTTCTGTCAGAATCCGGTCTGCGTGCCAAGCCGATGTTCTTTCTTCACCGGTCTTTACCCGCATGTCCGCGGGCACCGGACGATGAACCATCTTCTGCATCCGGATGAACCCGATCTGTTTTCCGAACTGAAGCGCAGCGGCTATCATATCTGGATGAATGACCGCAATGACCTCTATGCCGGGCAGATTCCCGGCTGGTTCGAGGAACATGGTGATGAAATTTTCTACGGCGGAAAAAAGATAACTACCAACCGCAGTGAGAAGATGGCCGGTTTCCGGAAAGGGAATCCGGACTATTATTCCCACTACGAAGGCAAACTGCTTCCTGATAAAGACGGAAGATGCGTAATCTCCGATCAGGAAAGCGTGGATGCAGCGGCGGAATACATTCGCAGCTATGACCGTGAAGAACCGCTGTGTCTGTTTTTGGGGCTGCTTTATCCGCATGTTCCCTATCAGGTCGAAGAACCTTACTATTCTCAGATCGACCGCAGCAGGCTTTCAAAACGCGTACGCTTTGAGGACTGCGCGGGGAAATCGAAGATCCTTGCCGACATCCGGCACTATCAGCAGCTTTCCGATATGAGCGAAGCCGAATGGGATGAGATCCGGGCTGTTTACCTTGGTATGTGCAGCAAGATCGACGCCTTGTTTGAAGAACTCTGTCAGGCGCTGAAAGATGCAGGAATGTATGATGACAGCGCGATCTTCTTCCTCAGCGATCACGGTGATTTTGCCGGGGATTACGATCTGACCGAAAAAGCTCAGAGCGCCTATGAGGACTGTCTGAGCCGTGTGCCGCTGCTGATCAAGCCCCCGAAGGGGGAGGGGCTTGATCCCGGCACCACGGATTCGCTCGCAGAACTTGTAGACTTTTACGCGACAGCTGTTGACTATGCCGGCGTCGAACCGCTGTATACACATTTCGGACGCAGTCTGCGCCCGGTCATCGAAAACCGCAGCCGCAGCGTCCGGAACTTTGTCCACTGTGAAGGCGGACGTCTTCCGGAAGAAAAACACTGCGATGAGTATCACAGTTTCGGACCGTCCGGTCCGGATCCCCGTTTCGTCTACTGGCCGAAGATGATGGCCCAGCTCGATGATCAGGCACACGCCAAGGGGACAATGATCCGTTCGAAGGAGTACAAATATGTCGAACGCATCAGCGGCGAGAATGAATTCTACTGTCTGAAAGATGACCCGCAGGAAAAGCAGAACCGGATCTCAGATCCGATGTTCCGGGAAGAGATCAGCCGGATGCGCGGGGAACTTCTGCGCTGGCTGATGAAAACTGCAGATACAGTACCGTATACATATGATGCCCGCTTTACCGAGGAAATGGTATGGGCTAGAGTAAAGCGCTTCTGTCCTCCGGAAAAAGAGGAGGAGACGCGCAAAAAGATCCGTGAAGGCGTCAACATGTTTACCCTGATCGCGGAACTGCGCAACGCGGAATAAGACGCAAAAGAGGACTGCCCGGGGGAAAGGGCAGTCCTGCCATTGCAAACCGTGTCAGCGAAAGGAGGAACACAATGAGCGAAAAAACAAGATCTGCATTCTATGATCAGCCTCATCCGTACATTTCGCTTTTCATCAAAATGCTGACGATCTCCGCCTTCACCTTCGGTGGCGGTTTCGTCATCATCAGCATGATGCGGCGTACTTTCGCCCAGAAACTGAAATGGCTGGATGATCAGGAAGTCCTGGATATGACGGCGATCGCTCAGTCGGCGCCGGGTGCCCTGGGAGTCAACAGCGCGATCATTTTCGGCTATCGCATTGCCGGGATCCCGGGTGTCGCGATCTCTCTGACGGCAACGGTCATTCCACCGCTGGTCATCCTTTCGGTCCTGGCGTTTTTCTATAAACAGTTTATCGGCAACCCGGTCGCCCAGACGGTCATGCAGGTCCTGCGTGCCGGGGTGGCGGCAGTCATCGTGGATGTGGTGATCGATCTTGCCTCGAATGTGATCAAGTCGAAAGATGTACTGAATCTCGTGCTGATGATCGCGGCCTTCCTGGCGCTTGCGGTCTTTAAGATCTCTTCTCTGGCTATCATTTTGATCGCGCTTCTGATCGGCATTTTTCCGATGGGAGGGAAAAAGGAATGATCTATCTGCAGTTATTTACAACATTCTTTCTGATCGGTCTTTTCTCCTTCGGCGGCGGCTATGCCGCAATGCCCTGGATCCTTTCGCTTGTCGTTGAACAGCGTCACTGGCTGACGATGGCAGAGTATGCGGACCTGACGGCGATCGCCGAGATGACACCCGGTCCGATCGGCGTCAACGCCGCGACTTTTGTCGGTACCCGGCTCGCCGGTCTGTCCGGCGCGGTGATCTGCACTTTAGGGTGCATCACACCCTCTCTGATCATCGTTCTTTTCCTGGCCTTCCTTTACGGAAAGTACCGCGATCTGTCTCTGATGAAGACGATCCTGCACCGTCTGCGCCCGGTCGTTGTCGCATTGGTCGCTTCAGCCGGTCTGACGATTTTCCGGCTGGCATTATTCGGGGAAAACGGGGGGCTGGCAGATGTCCGCTATGTCGAACTTGGTCTCTTTCTTCTGGCGCTTCTAATCCTGCGGAATACGAAAATCTCTTCGATTCTTGTGCTGCTGGGAAGCGCTGCTCTGGGAACGGTCATCTATTTGTTTATTCTGTAAAAACGGTATTATCAGATAATAGGCTCCATGCTGTATAGAAAGGATATGTCATGAACAAACCATACAAGATCTGCCTTGATATCGGAGGCACCAAGATCCTCGGAGTGATCTTCAATGAAAACAACGAGATCATCTACCGTCTGAAAAAACGCACCAAAGGAAGCGGTGAAGGGACCGAGAATGTCGAACAGGTCATCATCAGTGTAGTTGCGGAAATGGTCAAGAAATCCGGGATCAGCCTGAAACAGGTCCAGGGGATCGCTGCCGGCGCACCGGGAGTCATCGATCAGGAAAACGGCATTATCCTGTTCTCACCGAATCTGCCCTGGCGTGACTATGACATTCGTACACCGCTGGAAAAGAAATTCAAAGTACCTTTCTACATCGGCAACGATGTCAATATCGGTATCCTGGGCGAATACAAACATGGCGCCGGCCGGGGATATACCAACGTTGTTGGCTTTTTTGTCGGCACCGGCATGGGCGGCGGTCTGATCCTGGACGGCAAGCTGTATACCGGCTCACATTTCAAGGGAGCGGAATACGGTCACATGATCCTTGATCCCGAAGGCCCGGTCTGCAACTGCGGACAGAGAGGCTGTCTTGAAGCCTTCTCCAGCAAGCAGGGAATCACCAAATACATCCGCCGTCAGGCTTCCAGAGGAAGAGAAACGATGATGGCGGAGCATCTTGAAGGCGGTACTTTCCGCAGCAAATATCTCAAACAGGCGCTGCGCAAAAAAGACCCGGTCACTGTTGAAGCAGTAAACCGCGCCTGCCACTGGCTGGCGGTTGCGACCGGCAATATGATCAATACCTTCAGTCCGGATGTCGTTATTTACGGCGGCGGCGTTGTGGAAGCGACCGGAGACATCTTCGTCAATAAGATCCTGAAAGAAGTCGATAACTACTGCATGCCTTCGATCCGCTCGACCGTTGAGCTGAAAAGCGCCGCGCTGGGCGATGATTCGATCGTCTATGGCGCCCTGTCTCTCATTGAGGATGCGCAGGCAAAAAGGCTGCATAACTGAATACTGATGAAAAGGGGAAGCGGATGAAAACCGCTTCCTTTTTGTGCATTTACCTTGTAAAAAAATTCACAAATAGTATAATTATATTGTAAATAGAGGAGGATCTATTCCAATATGGCAAATCGCTTTGTATTAAATGAAACATCCTACCATGGCGCCGGTGCGATCAACGAGATCGTTACCGAATTCAACGCCCGCGGCTTTAAGAAGGCTTTCGTCGCAACTGACCCGGATCTTGTGAAATTCGGTGTTTCCGCGAAAGTCACCGACCTGCTCGAAAAAGCAGGCATCGCATACACCCTGTACTCCAACATCCAGCCGAACCCGACCATCGAAAACGTTCAGTCCGGTGTCAAGGCGTTCGCGGAAGCGGAAGCTGATGTCATCATCGCGATCGGCGGCGGCTCTTCCATGGATACCGCGAAGGCGATCGGCATCATCAACACCAACCCGGAATTCGCGGATGTACGTTCCCTGGAAGGCGTAGCCCCGACAAAGAAACCGTGCACTCCGATCTTCGCTGTTCCGACCACGGCCGGTACTGCTGCGGAAGTCACCATCAACTACGTCATCACCGATGTTGAGAAGAAGCGCAAATTCGTCTGTGTCGATGTTCATGACATCCCGGTCGTCGCATTCGTCGATCCGGATATGATGGCTTCGATGCCGGCTTCTCTGGCCGCTGCTACGGGTATGGACGCCCTGACCCATGCGATCGAAGGCTACATCACCGGCGGTGCCTGGGAGCTTTCCGATATGTTCCACATCCGTGCGATCCAGCTGATCGCCAAGAACCTGCGCGCTGCCGTCAAGGGCGAGCCGGAAGGCCGTGAGGCAATGGCGCTGGCACAGTACATTGCCGGTATGGGCTTCTCCAACGTCGGTCTGGGTGTCGACCACTCCATGGCGCACACCCTGTCCGCTTACTACAACATGCCGCACGGCAAGGCATGCGCTACTCTCTTGCCGACGGTCATGGCATACAACGCTCCGGTCACCGGTGAGAAGTACCGCGATATCGCTGCCGCATTCGGCGTAGAAGGCGCCTACACGCTGCCGCTCGAGGAAGCGAGAGCCGCTGCCGTCGCTGCTGTCAAACAGCTCGGTGAAGACGTCGGTGTCAAGATGTCCCTGAAGGACGTCGTTCCGATGGAAGACATCGACGCTCTGTCCGCAGACGCTTTAAAGGATGCCTGCACCCCCGGCAACCCGCGCCCGGTCACTGTTGAAGACATTAAGGAAATGTTCCTGTCTTTGATGAAGTAAAGCGGAGATCCATTCAGAAACGATCAAAAACCATTGCAGAATATGCGATGGTTTTTTGTTATGTGCACCCCGTGTTTCTAGCGGCCGAAGACTTCCGGCTGCTGTTTTTCCGTCAGCCAGTCTCTCAGGAGAAAGGCACAATAATACGGAAAGGTATAGATCCTGTTTTCAAAACCGATGTTGTTTAAAGACAGTTTTATGCCCCACGATATATCCGGATAACGGTCGTTATCGATCAGAGAACGCAGGGATTTGGATCTTCCGCCTCTGGCCTTGACCTCCAGCGGGATCAGATTCCGCTGATCACGGATAAAGAAGTCTTCCTCCAGCGTTCCGTCCTCTCGTTTATAGTAATAAAGCGGGTAACCGTTTTTGTATAATGACTCACTGATGATATTTTCGAATAAAGCCCCTTTATAGACTCCCAGATTTCTGTTCGCCCGCAAGTCCTCTGCGGCTTCTTCATCCAGCATTGCGACCAGAAGTCCGGAATCGGCCATGTATAACTTGAATTTCGTGTCATCATAATTTCCTTTCAGCGGAAGTTCCGGATAGTTCAGACAGTAGCACTTTTTGACGATCCCGGCATCGGACAGCCACTCCACGCAGCCTCCGTAATCATGGAATCTTGCGCCTGCGGCAACTTTGGAGATCTGGAACTTCTTGTTTTCCTTTGCCAGCTGTGCGGGAACGGCGTCAAAGACTCTCGTTATTCTCGTCTGGTCAGCTCCGGTAACGTATTTGCGGATATCCTCTTTATATGCGGAAATGATCTGTTTCTGAAGTTCCAGCGTTCCCGAAAAGCTGCCGGACTGCAGATATCTGCCCAGGACTTCCGGCATACCTCCGAGAACGGCGTAATCCATAAACAGCGAATAAAGGACGTCTTTCAGCGTTTCGCTCAGCGGAGCGCTGTTTTTCATATGATCAAGAAGATCTCCCTTCAATGAATCGTCATATCCTTTTGCCCATAAGAATTCTTCAAAATCCAGAGAATACATCTCGTAATCCGTTTTGTAGCCGACGCTGACGCTCTCGATCTGTTTGTAGTTTACGCCGAGCAGTGATCCGCTGCAGATCACGTCGTACCGGCCGTCAAGGGAAAAGAATTTCAATGATGTCATGATGTCAGGGCAGGACTGGACCTCGTCAAAAAAGAGAAGGGTCCTGCCGGGCACAAACGAGATCCCCGGATCGATCCTGGTGATATTCCGGACGATAAGATCGGTCTCGTAGCCGTCAGAAAGTATCGTTTTAAACTTCGGGCTTTCAATGAAATTGATCTCGACAAAATTGTCATAGTGTTCTTTCGCGAACTGCCTGACTGATCTGGTCTTTCCGATCTGCCTTGCTCCTTTGATAACGAGAGGCTTTCGGTCCGAGCTGCTGCACCAGTCGGATAAAAACCGGTCGACTTTTCTTTTCAGATAACGCATATTTGCCTCCAAACGACGCAGCGGCCGCATTGAGAAAACGATCCGCAGGTCATCTTTCATTCTGATTATAACAAAATCAGAGCCAAAATTATGATTAAACTAACAAAATTAGAGCGAAAAAATCAATATAATCTAACAAAATCAGATTATTCAAGGGAACGCGTCGTCGCAGACATCGGGAAAATGTTCCTTTCCCTGATGTATAATGAAAAGGACAAAGTCAGGAGTATTCATATGCTGAACGAAGAGATAAAACAATGGTTCCGCGAAGCAGCATCCCGCAATTACGACATGGGGTGTTTTGAAAAGGCCTTTGAGGCGTTTGACATGTTCCTTGAATCGAATGAGACCTATTACGATTTCGGCAAGGCGATCGAGGACATGTACAATGCCGGCCGCAGCAACAAAGTCTATTATCTGCAGAAATTCTCGAACATCGAGATCTATATGAAGGCGCTCTACAACTGCATCGCCGGTTCGCAGGTCTATACCCTGGATCCGGAAGACAACGATACGCTGATGCTGGCGAAGCAGTACCGTGATACCTTCCATGTGATGCCTTCCGACTGGCATCCGAAACCGGAGAAGACGGAAGCGTTCCGGATCACGGATACCGAATATGACGGGATCCCGCTGACCGGCTATATGCGCTATTACCTCGATATCTACCAGCTGCGCAACCGGATGACGCATGAATCGCTGCTGGATCTCGACAACATGGGCGCGGACGAAAGGGCGAACTCGATGATCGTCTGCTACCTCGATCTGGCGTACCGGCACCGCGAGGCGATCTCCGGAAAGTTCCGCGTGCGTTCCCTGGACCTGAACGGCTATGCAGACAAAGTGATCCGCCGCTACGAGCGTTTCCTTGCCGGCTACAAATACCTTGACGTCAAATGGATGGACAGCCAGGAACACGGACTGACCGTCGACGGACTGATCGGAGAAGAAGAGAGCTGCCTGAAGCTTGCCGGAGATGCCGGCACCGGCAAGACGACCGCATTGATGCGTCTTGCCTATCTGATGGCGCAGCGTATCAGGAATAAACTGAGCCAGACGCTTCCGGTCTATATCCCGCTGTCTCAGCTGACAGCCGGCGACCGCATGCTGTACAGCGCCGTTGCCAAGGAGCTCGGCGCGAATTTCAGCGAGGCGGAACGTCTGATCCAGAACGGTCAGGTCTGCCTGCTGCTCGACGGTCTCAATGAGATCCTGAATCTTGAAGTGCGTTCGAAACTCGCCTTTGAGGCGGACGGCATCGCCGCGATGTACCCGGACGTGAAGATCGTCTTTACGGACCGGGCGGTGATCCGGCCTTCGGTCATGATGCTGTCGAACGCCAGAACGCTGCATCTCATGCCGCTGACAGTGGAAGACAAGATGACCTATTTTGAGGAGAACTGCAGCGATCCGGAGATCCTGCAGATCATCCGCGACCGGGTCGCGACCAACTCCGGGATCCTCAACGATCTCGTCAAGCCGATTCAGCTGCGCCAGTTCCTGGAAGTGGTCTCCGAGAAGAAAGAGATCCCGTTCGAAATGACCGGGGATTATCTCGAGATGCTGATGGAGCGCGAACGCAGCGAAAAGAAAGACACCAACATCGATTACCTTCCGTATTATCTGGAAGCGCTGGCGGTCGATATGAAAAAGAAACAGGTCCGCGAAGTCGGGCAGGACCGCTTCCTGCAGATCATGGCGGAAGTCAACTTCAGCTACGGCTTTACCGTGCCGGATACGATGAACTGCCAGAAACTGCTGGTCGACATGGGCATCCTGCAGCTGGAGCGCAACCGCAAGATCTCCTTCACCAACGACAAGTTCCGGATCTACTACGAGATGACCGCCGCGGAGAAACAGAATGAATTATCTTGATCTGCTGGATACCCGCGAGGAATATCAGGCCCTGTACGACCGCAGCCAGATGTACTGCGCCAGGATCTGGTCGGAGCAGGGGAAGGAAGGCGTACTGAAGTTTCTGGAAGGCCTGCTCGTCCGCCTGCCGCTGATCGCCCGGGCTCTGAAGAAGAATTACCGTATTTACATGACCGCTGAGGAAAGCGCTGCTTTGAACGCGGTCTATGAGGGAGTGCTGGAATCGGGAAGGGAAGAGAATGACCCTGCCCGCCTGGCGGAACTGACGCTGGCTGCGCTATACACCTTCGAAAAACAGGCTCCCCGGATCGTCCGCCGTTCGGCCGGTCTTGCCCGCCGGGACAGTGAATTTCTGGAAGCCTATGACCGGCGGATCGCCCAGCTGGTAAAACTGCCGTTCTATCCGAGATCCAATGTCGTCCAGCTTCTGCGCTTCAAATACCACAGCTATGATCCGGTGCAGCGCTATGACGATATCTATCTGCTGGCGAAACAGCTGCCGCTTCTGACGGATATCCGCCGTCCGGAACCGCTGGTCAAGCTGTTCCATGAAGTGCTGGCGAACCGCGATTTCAAGTATCTCTGGGTCCTGAGCCGGATGTTTCCGACCGTGACTCTGGAAAAACTGCAGATCAGTCAGGAAGAACTGGCTGCCGCCGGCAGGGAGCTCTCCGAACCGTTCACCCACTATGTCTGTTTCTGCGACGGGATGATCAAGCGCTCGCGCCGCGAGGAAACGGAACAGATGAAGGAGCTGGAGGATTTCTATCCGAAACTGAAGGAATCGCTGCTGGTCAGCCACCCTGAGACTGTCGCCCTGGTGGATGTCCTGCGTCTGACCAACGGTATCTGCCTGCAGCCGGAAAAGCGCGGAGAACTGCTTTCCGGAACGGCGCCGGGGAAAGTCAATGCGTATGAACTGCAGGACGGCTACGTCATGAAGCAGCAGGAAAAAGCTTTCCGTTCGCTGATCACGTCTTCGCCCGAGCTCGTTCTCGCTTTCATCCGCATGCTTGGCGAAAACAATCTCTACGCGTTCTCCGAGAAGCGTGACTACCGTTATGCCGAGAGCGTTTCCTATATCACCGCCGCCCACTGGACGCTGGCTCTGAAGCAGCATTACAGCGAGGAGGAATGCGTTGAGATCTATATGAACTCGATCCTGCGCAGCATCTATCCGCTGACCTCGTTCCTGCGGGAACTGCTTCTTGAAAGAAGAACGCCGGAACATCCGGCAGATGAGAACAGCGATCCGGTCTTCTACACCAAGGTGATCAAAAAACTGTTCCGTCCCTATGTCTGCTTCGGCAAATTCGTCTACAACACCGAGCAGAATTCCACAGAGATCGTTTCCTACAGTTTCCGCAACGACCAGACCCGCACGCTGTACAACGGCAAAGACATTGCCGGCAGCGAGCTCGGCAGGGAAGTGAGGGAACTCGTCCGCACCAAGAAGTCCACTAAAAAAGGCGCCAGAACGATCGCATTCCGGCTGGAGAAGATCGATTTCATGAACGATCTTTACGATCATAACGTCCTGCGGGCAAAGGTTCTACCGGAGTATCCGGACACGGGCTCGTTCCGCACGACCCGCCGCTATTTCGGCTACGGCGAATTGCCTTCAAGGGACGATGACTGAAAATACGCTATAATAAACAAGTGACTGAAAAGGAGTATACACCTATGCAGATAAATGACCGCCTGCACGGCTTCAGAGTGGCAAACATCCGTCATGCCGAAGAGATCAAGGGCGACATGATCGAGATGGTCCATGAAAAGACCGGCGCCAGAACGATCTGGCTGAAACGAAACGACGAAAACAAGACATTTTCGATCGCTTTCAAGACCACACCGGTCGATGACACCGGCGTCTTCCACATCCTTGAGCATTCCGTGCTCAACGGTTCCACCCGTTATCCGGTAAGAGAACCCTTCGTCGATCTTCTGAAGGGATCGCTGCAGACTTTCCTGAACGCGATGACCTACCCGGACAAGACCGTCTACCCGGTCAGTTCGCGAAACGACAAGGACTTCATCAACCTGATGCGCGTCTATCTCGACGCGGTCTTCCATCCGCTGGTCCTGCAGAACCCGAACATCTTCTATCAGGAAGGCTGGCACTACGAACTTAACGACGTCAATGAACCGGCGATCTACAAGGGTGTCGTCTTCAACGAGATGAAGGGCGCCTTCTCCTCGGCAGACGGCGTCCGCAGCCGGGTGATGATGCATTCCCTGTTCCCGGACACCTGCTACGGCAACGAATCCGGCGGCGACCCGGATTACATCACTTCGCTTACCTATAAGCAGTTCTGCGATACCCACCGCAGACACTACAACCCCAGCAATTCCTACATCTTCTTAGACGGCGACATGGACATCGACCAGGTGCTCGGCATCATCGACGACGAGTATCTGTCCCATTACACCGACGCCGGTGAAAAGATCCTGATCGGCAGACAGGAAGCGCATAAAGCCGACACTGTCACGATCGACTACGAGATCTCCCCGGAAGCCGATCCGAAGGGCAAGGCGCAGCTCTCCTACGGTTACGTCATCGGTGATTTCGACGACTATGAAAAGACCGTCGCCTTCTCGCTGATCGCGGGCGTTCTCTGCGGCAGCAACGAATCCCCGCTGAAAAAAGCGATCCTGTCCAAGGGACTGGGCGAAGACATCTCCTTCGACGTTCAGGACGGCATCCTGCAGCCCTTTGTCGAGATCGACGTCATCAACAGCGACCTCGAAAAGGAAGCGGAAGTCGACGCGGCGATCCGCGGCGAACTTGAACGCATCGTAAAGG
This sequence comes from Erysipelotrichaceae bacterium, assembly GCA_017533785.1. GTDB lineage: Bacteria > Bacillota_I > Bacilli_A > Erysipelotrichales > Erysipelotrichaceae > RGIG5669. Next base: position 22,759 of record JAFWII010000020.1, read on the forward strand.
AAGGTCTCGACCGCGAGGAGCTTGAAGCGACATTGAACCGCAAGGAATTCAAAGCCAAGGAACGCGACTTCGGCGGCGCGCCGAAAGGTCTCGTCTTTGCCCTGACCGCGCTCGACAGCTGGCTCTATGACGGCGATCCGCTCGACAGCATCTGCTTCGGCGATATGTTCGACCGCTTAAGAGAGAAGATCCCGACAGGCTACTATGAAAACCTGATCAAAGAATACATCCTTGAAGGAAAGCACTGCGCGAAAGTCCTGCTGCGTCCTTCCAACACTCTCGGCGCCGAAAAGGCGGAGAAGGAAAAGGAAAAGCTGGCCGCGATCATGGCAGAGATGAGCGGTGAAGAGAAAGAAGCGCTCGTCAGGCTCAATCAGGAACTGCAGGTCTGGCAGGTAGCCGAGGATACCCCGGAACAGAAAGCGACGCTGCCGGCACTGCATCTAGAAGACCTCAAGCAGACCCCGACCGAGTATCCGCTGGAAGTCTGCGTCCACGGCGGAAAGAACACCGTCTTAAAGCATAACGACGATACCGAAGGCATCACCTATGTCACGCTGATGTCCGAAGTCAACGACCTCGAACTCGAGGAACATACCGTTCTGATGCAGATGCTGGCGCTTCTGGGCAAGATGCGCACGGCTCGTCACGACGTTCTGAGCCTGAACCGCGAGATCCGCTCGCTGCTCGGCGATTTCTCTGCGAGCTTCTCCCCGCTGAAGGGCTATCACGACCGCAGGCTTCGCAGCCTGGTCACCGTTTCCTGGTCTTCGCTGCACCGCAACGACGAAGCCGGCGTTTCCCTGGTCAAAGAGATCCTCTATGAAACACAGTTCGACGACAAGCAGGCGATCCGCGACATCCTCAAGCAGAACCTGTTCATGCTGGAACAGCTGTTCATCAACGCCGGCCATTCGCTGGCGGTCCAGCGTGCCCTGTCCTATACTTCACCGCTGGGAGCCGTTACGGAATACGGTTCCGGCTACGAAGCCTACAAGGCGCTGAAGAAACTCGATGACAACTGGGACGAGCTTGCGGACGGCTTCCTTAAGAAACTGCAGGATCTGCAGAAGAAGGTCTTCATCCGCGAACGCTATACCGTTTCCGTCGCATCTGACGATAAGCCGGCGATCGTGAAAGCGCTGCTGGACGACGCTCCGGAAGGGGAAGTCGGCGCAGCCGTTGAAAAGAAAGCCCTCGGTCATAGACGCGAAGGCATCTGCGTCCCGGCCAATGTTTCCTTTGCGGCGAAGAGCTCGCAGCTCGAGGAACAGGAAATGGAGCAGGGCATCATGTATGTCATTGCCAATATCCTGACCTATGACTATCTCTGGAACAATATCCGGGTGAAGGGCGGCGCCTACGGCTGCGGCTTCCGCTGCGGCTCCAGCAAGGCAGCTTCCTTCTATTCCTACCGCGATCCATCTCCGTCCAACTCCCTGCGCATCTATCGTGAGGTCACGGATTATCTGCAGGAGTTCTGCAGCCGCGAAGGCGATATCGAGAACTATATCGTCGGCACGACCGGGGATTACGATCCGCTGCTGTCAACGCGTACCGCGATCCGCTCTGCCGATCTCGAATATCTGATGGGCATCCGCTATGAGGACAAGGCAGAGATCCTGAAACAGATCCTCAGCGCTGACAGAGAAAAGATCCGCAAGACCCTGCCTCTGTTCGAAAAAATCAATGCGGATGACAATGTATGCGTTGTCGGCAACCGCGGCGCGATCGAGGCTTGCGGTGACAGTCTCGACGAGATCTTCGATCTGAACCGGAAATAATCATTCATTTGAAAAGCAGGCCGAAAGGCCTGTTTTTTTCTTCTTTCGGATACCAAAAATACCTTGACTCAGCAAACGAGCAGTGCAATAATTTAATTGAAATTCGGCAAAATAGAGATTTGCCGAAAATTATAGAAATGAGGTGACGATATGTCGACAGAGGAAATTCTTTCTTCAGAGCGGAAGATCTATTCGATGGAAGATCTCAAAAGAAAAGGCCTCTCGCAATACAAGGTCAAAAAGCTGGTCGATGAGGGGAAACTGGTCAAACTAAATAAAAGTCATTATGAAAATGCGGAATACAGCGGGGAAGAATCCGATCTGTATTATGCGGAAGCCTTCGCTCCGAAAGGGGTGGTCTGCCTTCTCAGCGCTGCTGCTTATTATAATCTGACAACATTCGTTCCGGATGCGGTAGATGTTGCGATCGCCCGGAAAGACAACGTCGCAACTCTTCCGGACTGGCCGGCTATGCATATTCATCATTTCACGGATGACAGACACGAACTCGGTGTATCGACCGTTAAGGAAGGCGAGAACGAGTTCAAGATCTATGACGTTGAAAAAACAGTCACGGATGTTGTGTATTATCGCGAGAAGATCGGGATCGAAGAAACCAAAGAAGTGCTGGTGACTTATCTGCGCAGAAAGGACCGTGATATAAACCGGCTTCTGAGTTATGCGGAACAGATGAAGTGCGGAAAAGTGATGAAACAGTATCTGGAGATGCTTCTATGACGACTGCCGCTTCTGTAAAGGACAGACTGCGAAACCGCGCCGCAGCCACCGGAAAGACTCTGCAGGAGGTCCTGATCGCCTACGGTCTCGAAAGAACCATTTACCGGCTGTCAGTGTCCGGATACAGTGAAAGATTCACTTTGAAAGGTGGGATCCTGCTGTATGCTTTATTTGACGGCGAGTTTGCCAGAGCGACCAGAGACATCGATCTGCTGGGGAAAAACATATCGAATGAAGCAGAAGATATGAGAGCCGTCTTCACGGAAATATTCTCGATCGAATGCGATGATGCGCTGCGGTTTGATCTGGGTACTCTTGAAGTAAGAAATATCACTGAATTCAAGGAATACCACGGCGTGAACGTTTCGATCATGAGTTACCTGGACCGGACCAGAGTTCCTGTAGCGATCGATATCGGTTTTGGAGACGTGATCTATCCGGAAAGAGTTGAACTGGAATTCCCGGTGCTGCTCGATATGGAGATTCCGAAGATCCATGCGTATCCGGTCTGTTCGGTGATCGCGGAAAAGTTCGAAGCGATCGTATCTCTTGGAAATGCCAACAGCCGTTACAAAGACTTCTATGATATCTATGTTCTCGCATGCAGATTTCCTCTGGATGGGAAAGAACTGAAAGAAGCGATCGTTGAAACGTTCTCGCACCGGGGCACGGAGCTAAGAAACATAGTTGCTTTCGAAAATGATTTCCTGAACAACGTGATACATCAAAGCAGGTGGAGATCATTTCTCAAAAAGAAAAAGGCAATGCTCGACATTGGGCTGACCGATGTCATGAAGGTCCTGCAAACCCTCCTTATGCCGGTTGTTTCGAGCATTGGCGAAAACACTGAGTTTGCCGAAAGCTGGGATCCGAAAGCAGGTAAATGGAGCGAATGATAAAGGGCTTGTTTTTTCTTCGCAGTCCCGCGTAGAAACAACGCAACCAAACATAACAACAAACATGTAGATCTGCCGTTTTTGGTTGGTAGACTGCAGCGCAACCATTTATTACAATTTTCATAGAAATCATACAAATGGAGGGTTTCTATGAACATTGTCGAATTGAAAAACGTAAATAAGAACTATCCTGCATTCCGTCTGCAGGATGTTTCTTTTGCGCTGGAAGAAGGAAGGATCACCGGTTTCATCGGCCGCAACGGCGCCGGCAAGACCACGACGATCAAATCCATGCTGAACCTGATCCATACGGACAGCGGTGAAGTCTCCTATTTCGGTCTGCCTCTGCTTCAAAACGAGAGCGAGATCAAAAAACGGATCGGGTATTCGACCGGGACGGTCAGCTGGTACCCGCGCAAGACGATCCGGGAGATCACAGAAGTCACGAAGAGCTTTTATCCGGGCTGGGATGAGGAAGCCTACCGGAAGTATCTGGCATTGTTCGGTCTGGAGGAATCCAAAAAGCCGATCGAGCTGTCAGAGGGAATGAAGGTGAAATTCAATCTCCTTCTGGCTCTGTCCCACCGGGCGGAAGTCCTGATCCTCGACGAGCCGACCAGCGGCCTCGATCCGTTTTCCCGGGATGAGCTTCTCGGTCTTTTCACGACCCTGAAATCGCATGGCGTCACGATCTTTTTCTCCACTCACATCACTTCGGATCTTGAACGCTGCGCGGACGATATCGTCTACATCAGCCATGGCAGGATCAAAGCCGCCTGTTCCAAGGCGGATTTCCTGCGGGACTGCGGCAAAGAAGGGGAGACTTTGGAAGAAGTCTTTTTACGGCTGGAAAGGGAGGCAGCAGAATGAAAGCACTGATCAAAAAAGAACTGCGCTTAAGCGCATCGGTCCTCGCGTATATCTTTATTGCCTTCGGTCTCATGGCGCTGATCCCGGGCTATCCGATCCTGTGCAGCGTGTTCTTTATCACCCTGGGTCTTTTTCAGAGCTTCCAGTATGCGCGGGAGGCGAATGATACCGTCTTTACCGCTCTGCTTCCGGTAGCGAAACATGATGTGGTCAAAGGAAGATTCCTTTTCACGGTCTTCATCGAACTGTGCGGTTTTCTGCTGATGGCGGCGATGACGCTCATCCGGATGACGCTTCTGGCGGATTCCGTGATCTACCGTCATAACGCTCTGATGAATGCCAATCCCTTTTTCCTCGGGATGGCGCTCCTGCTTTTCGGACTGTTCAACCTGATCTTTGTCGGCGGCTTCTTCAAGACTGCCTACAATTTCGCGAAGCCGTTCGTTACCCACATCATCGTTTGCTTCCTTCTGATCGGCGTCGCCGAAACGCTTCATCATATTCCCGGACTGCAAGCGCTCAATGCTTTCGGGTTCGAGCATCCCGTCCTGCAGTTCTCGCTGTTCCTTGCCGGTCTGCTGGCCTATGTCCTGCTGACGCTGCTGTCGTATAATAAGGCATGTAAGGACTTCGAAAAGATCGACCTGTAAGGAGGAAGGGAAATGCTGAAGGATAATCTGGTCATGCTGCGGAAACTGAAAGGCTATTCGCAGGAACAAGTCGCTGAAAAGGTCGACATCTCCCGTCAGGCCTACGCCAAATGGGAGAGCGGCGCGACCGTCCCGGATATCGAAAAAGCGGCGCTGCTTGCAGAGGTATACGGGATCACCCTGGACAGCCTGATGAAAACGGAGACGGAAGAGAGGCTCGGCATGATCCCGCCTGCCCCGAGAGGAAAGAACATCTGGGGGACCGTTGCGGTCGGAGAACGCGGTCAGATCGTGATCCCCAAAGCTGCGCGCGACTGTTTTAAGCTGAAAGCCGGCGACCGTCTGATCGTTTTAAGCGACGAGTCCGGCATCGCGCTGCTTCCGGACCGGATCTTCGAGAAAAACATGCAGAAAGTCATGGAAAGCATCTCCCGGGGATCGGAAGAATGAGCGCAAAAGACCTGGTGCTGTATATCCACGGCAAAGGCGGAAGCGCTGCGGAATGCGAACATTATAAGCCGCTGTTCCCCGGCTGCGAAGTCTGCGGTCTTGACTATCAAACCTGCACCCCCTGGGAAACGGGAGCAGAGATCCGCGACGCGGTGATCCGTCTGAAGGAACAGTACGAAAGCATCGTTCTGATCGCGAACAGCATCGGTGCGTATTTCTGCCTGCATGCCGGGATCGGTCCGCTGATCCGCAAAGCGTATTTCATCTCTCCGGTCGTGGATATGGAACGCATGATCTCCGGGCTGATGTCCATGGCCGGAGTTACCGAAGAACAGCTGAAGGAAGCCGGCGTGATCCCGACCTCGTTCGGGGAAGACCTGTCCTGGGAATATTTATGTTATGTGCGCGAATATCCAATTCGCTGGGAAGCGCCGACCGAGATCCTTTACGGAAGCGCCGATGCGCTGGTCCCGAAAGAGACAGTCGCAGCTTTTGCGGAAGAACACCATGCCGGGCTGACCGTAATGGAGAACGGCGAACACTGGTTCCACACAGAGGAGCAGATGCGTTTCCTGGACGCGTGGATCCGCAGCTGTGAAGACCGCTGAACAAACAAACGAAAAGCCGGCCTGCAAAGGGCGGTTTTTTGATGCGTAAAGAGCGAAATGAACAGGAATACGCTACAATGAAGTCTGTAAAGAGAGGGGCAGAAAAATGAAAACGATAGGACTGATCGGTGGCATGAGCTGGGAAAGCACCGTCACATATTATGAGGAGATCAATCGTCTCATTCAGAAAAAACTCGGCGGTCTGCACTCGGCGAAGATCCTGATGTTCAGCATCGATTTTGCGGAACTGGCTGCATATCAGGAAAACGATGAATGGGAGAAAGCCGCGGAAATGATGAATGAAGCGGCGCAAAGGCTGGAAAAAGGCGGAGCGGAGATCCTGCTGATCTGTGCCAATACGATGCATAAAGCACTGCCCTATATGACGGAAGTCAGACTCCCGGTCCTGCATATCGCTGAGGCGACCGCCGCGAAGCTCATTGCTGACAATGTAACGAAGGTCGGCCTGCTGGGCACGAAATACACGATGCTGCAGGATTTCTATAAGGAAAAGATCGAGAATGCCGGGATCGAAGTGCTGATCCCGGAAAGCGAAGCGGTCGAAGAAGTCAACCGCATCATCTATGACGAGCTTTGCTGCGGGATCCGGAAGGAAAGCTCAAAGGAAACGCTGTTAAACGAGATCGGAAAGTTCAAAGAGCGCGGAGCCCGGGGCGTGATCCTGGGCTGCACGGAGCTCGATCTGCTGGTCGAACAGAAGGACAGCTGTATACCTGTCTATGACACAACACTGATCCATGCGCAGGCCGCTGCCGAAGAGGCCCTGAAGGAGGATTAGATGAAAGAAAAGGAAAAGATCATTCTCGATGTCGATACCGGATCGGATGATGCGGTCGCCATCGTCTGCGCCTTATTATCCGATGAGCTCGAAGTCCTCGGGATCACCACTGTCGGCGGGAATGTCGAGCTGAAAAATACGACGGACAACACCCTGCGGGTCGTGGAATGCTGCGGAAAGGGCGGGGAAGTCGGCGTCTATATGGGCAGCGAACTGCCGCTCGTTTCGACGCTCGTTCCCTGGGGTATCCAGGGCATGACTCTGCCCCGGAAAGAAGAACGCTTCAACCAGAAAGTGCGGGTCCACCCCCAGCATCTGCCGCTGCCGGAGACCTCTCTCAGGCCGGAAGAAAAACGGGCCGCGCACTGGCTCGTCGAAAAGCTGATATCGATGCCCGATCATTCAGTGACCCTCGTTCCGGTGGGGCCTCAGACCAATATTTCCCTGGCAATAAGAACGGACGACCGTATCCTCAAAAAGATCAAACGGGTCGTCATGATGGGCGGCAGCCACGATCATTACGCTCCCACCCAGGGCGCGGAGTTCAATGTCTGGTGCGATCCGGAGGCAGTCGAGATCCTTCTGACCAGCGGGCTTGATGTGACGATGGTCTCGCTCGACGCGACCAGTCACGCGGTCCTGAACCGGGAACAGGCGCAGGCGATCCGGGCGATCGGCACAGCGCCTGCAAAACTCGTCGCGGATATGATCGAACAGAGGCTGGACGCTTCGGAAAAGGTGCTGAAAGGGGCGGAAGGACAGGTCGTCGGAGCCGCACTGCACGACCCGCTGGCGGTCTGCGCGGTCACCCATCCGGAAGTCCTGAAAGATGTCCGCTATACAAGCTGTCATGTCGATCTCGGCAGAGGCTATGCCTACGGCGAAACGGTCCTGGGAAGAAATTATTACGGCAGGGAAGACGAAAACGGTGTCGTCGTCAGTCTTCCGCCAAACTGCCACTATGCCGCGTCTGCGGATCCGGAGCTCTTCTACGACTGGCTCTATAGGATCCTGAAAAACGCAGCCGGAGAATAAGACAAAAGAAAACTCTGAAGTGACTCAGAGTTTTTTACTATTCACGGAAACGAATCGTTCCCTGATCGTCCATCTCGTCGATGATCGCCAGGCTTTCCAGATGATAACCGGCTTCACGCAGCTGCTCTCCGCCCGGCTGGAAACCTTTTTCGATGCAGATGCCGATCCCGGCGATCTCGGCGCCGGCTTGCCGGCAGATCTCGACCATGCCTCTGCTGGCTTCTCCTTTCGCCAGGAAGTCATCGATGATCAGGACTTTATCCTCAGGAGACAGATAGCGTTTTGCCACAGTAACAGTGAACGAATTGCCGTAGGTATAGGATTTCACGAGCGCGCGGTAAAGATCCTGGGTGCCCAGATTGCCGCTCTTTGCCTTTTTGGCGAAGACCAGCGGAACGTTGTATTTGTAGGCGGTCAGGACAGCCGGCGGGATACCGGATGCTTCGAGCGTCAGCACCTTGGTGATGCCGCAGTCGCCGAAGCGGCGTTTGAATTCGCCTCCGATCCAGTCCATCAGTTCCATATCGACCTGATGATTCAGAAAGTTATCGACTTTGAGGATCTCACCCGGCAGGATTCTGCCGTCGGCGAGGATCTTTTCTTCCAGCTTGTTCATGCGTTTCTCCTAGAGTCTTTTCAGACGTTCGTATACTTCTTCCGGATCGATCTGCTTTCCGTTAAGATAGCGTGCTTTTATGTTGCGGTCGTCGCCGCAGTAGCAGAAGCGCTCGAGGCGTTCCTCCGGAGTCATCTCCCGGCCTTTATCCTGCATGCCGTCGAGCACCAGAGCGTTGAAACGGAAACCTTCTTCGAGTTTTCCGATGTTCTCCGCGAAGACATTTCCGCCGGCTGCGGTCGCCAGATAGAAGGCGTTGGCGAGAGACAGACGGGAATCATCCTCAAGATAGAAGGCGCGCAGTTTGGAGGACTGGACGGCACTGCTGATGACGTCGTAGATGCCGGTGCGGTGGCCGCCGCCGATATCCGAGCCGAGCGCGATCGTATAGCCGCTCTCGTGCATTTTCTTTACCGCCATGACGCCGGCGGTGATGTTGTTGGTGGAGATAGGACAGTGGACCGAGATGCAGCTGTACTTTTTGATGACGCGTTCATCGTCTTCCGTCGGGAAGATGACGTGGGCGAAGATCTTGGGACCCTTGCCCTGCAGAAGGCCGGTCTGTTCATAGATATCTGCATCGGAAGCATACTGCGGGAAGAGCTCCCTCGACCAGGCGGCTTCCGCTTTGGATTCGACGACGTGGGTATGGACGCCGGTATCGTATTTTCGGGCAAGCTCGCCGAGGCCTTTCAGCAGTTTTTCCGAACAGGTCGGCGCGAAGCGGGGGATGATGAGGGACTGTACCCGCCCATCGTAAAGATCTTTGTGTTCAAAGAGGAAACGCTCGGTATCCGCGATGGATTTCTCCGTTTCCTCAACGTAGTAGTCCGGAGAATTGCTGTCCATGTTGATCTTGCCGGTATAGGCATACATGCCGCTTTCCCCGAGCATCCTGAAGAACAGGTCGCAGGCATCGTAATGGATGGTGGTGAAGAAAGCCGCGTGGAAGGTGCCATGTTTCAGAAGGTCGCGGATCAGCTGCAGGTAGATCGCCCGCGCATAGGCGAGGTCGCGGAAACCGGCTTCCTGCGGGAAGGTATAGTCGTTCAGCCAGTCGAACAGCAGCTTGTCCATGCCGACGCCGCGCTGCACATACTGCGGGGCATGCAGATGCAGGTCGGAAAAGGCCGGGATCAGCAGTGCGCTGCCGTAGTCATGGACCGGGATGTCACGGTATTCTTCCGGGATCCGGTCGGCGATCTTTTCGATCATGCCGTCCCGAACGATGATATAGCTGTCTTTGCGGATGCTCAGTTCCTCAAAGGAAACGGAACTGATCAAAGTGGCTTTGCAGGCAAATAGCGTCATAACAGAATCCTCATGATTGAATACTCAAATTATATACTTTCGTAACAGAAAACCGCCAGCGAATAATGGTACAATGAAGGCGTAAAACAGGAGGTACTTTTGAAATGCGTTTATTTATTGATACAGCAAACGTTGATGAGATCCGCGAAGCTGCCGAAATGGGCATCATCTGCGGCGTTACGACCAATCCGTCCCTGATCGCCAAGGAAGGCCGCGATTTCAACGAAGTCATAAAAGAGATCACTTCGATCGTTGACGGCCCGATCTCCGGCGAAGTCAAGGCGACCACGACCGACGCCAAAGGCATGATCGCCGAAGGCAGAGCGATCGCCAAGATCCACCCGAACATGATCGTCAAGATCCCGATGACGACCGAAGGCCTGAAGGCTGTCAAGGTCCTTTCCGCGGAAGGCGTCAAGACCAATGTTACCCTGGTCTTCTCCGCCAACCAGGCTTTACTGGCTGCCAGAGCCGGCGCTACCTATGTCTCCCCGTTCCTGGGCAGACTCGACGACATCAACGAGAGAGGCATCGATCTGATCGACCAGATCGTCACTATCTTCCGCAACGCGGATATCGAGACCCAGATCATCGCCGCTTCGATCCGCACCCCGATCCATGTCACTGACTGTGCGCTGGCCGGTGCCGATATCGCCACCGTTCCGTACAAGGTCCTGATGACGATGTTCAAGCATCCGCTCACCGATGCCGGCATCAAGAAGTTCCAGGACGACTACCGCAAGGTCTTCGGCGACTAATCTGATCCATATCGATCCCAGGAGGTCTCAGGATGGGTTTATTTGAAAAGAAATACTGCTCGATCTGCGGAGAACAGATCGGTTTCCTCGGCAACCGCAAGCTGGAAGACGGCAACATGTGCAAGAACTGTTCCGCCAAGCTTTCCCCGTGGTTCACCGGCCGCCGCAAAACGACCGTGGAAGATATCCGCAGACAGCTGAGCTACCGTGAATCGAACGCTTCCGCGCTCGTCAATTTCACCCCGACCGAAGTGATCGAGGGAAAGATGAAAGTCTTCCTCGATGACGTCAACAGGCGTTTCGCCGTTACCCGCTCCAAAGATCTCAAAAACAATCCGGACCTTGTCAAATACTCTCAGGTAAAGGATGTGACCTGCGAGATCAAGGAAGACAAGGAAGAGATCTTCCAGACCGTCGACGGCAAGAAGACCAGCTATGTCCCGCCGAAGTATGAATACGAATACACGTTCCGGGTCACGATCGACGTCGACTCCCCGTGGTTCGACGAGATCAGCTTCGATGTCGACGAGGGCGACAAGATCGACATCCTGAACGGCGAAGCCTATCAGAGAGCGGTCTATATCGTCCGTTATCTCCAGCATAAGCTGCTGCCGGAGAAATATCCGGATCCGGGAACCTTTACTGTTCAGCCGGGAGGCGGTGACGATATCGTGATCCCGGAGGACGTCTGGGTCTGCGAATGCGGTTCCGTCAACCGTTCGCCTTTCTGTCCGGAATGCGGCAGGCCGCGTCCGGCAGCCGTCTGGTACTGCCCGGAATGCGGAACGGAGAATCACTCGAAGTTCTGTGTGAAGTGCGGAACGAAGAGACCGGAATAGACCCGTTATAAGGTAAAAGAAAAGGATATCCGTGCGGATATCCTTTTTTCATGTCTGTTTTTTTTCAGATCACATGGAAGCGGCGACCATCATCATCGTGATCTGGAAGATGATCGTCAGCTGGACCGAAGTCGTGACCATGGCGGAGCGCTGTGCGGATTCCGCGTCGATCCCGGCGCAGAGCACGCAGATCGTCGCGAACACCCGGCGGTCTTCGCCGGTGATCCCGAAAATCCCCTTGAACGGCTTGAAATTGGAGAGATAGTCATCCGCGTCGATGATATCCTCCGCGATCTCATAGGCCGAATACGGCGTGTCGGCCAGCGGTCCCAGGATGCCGAGCCGGACCCCGGTGCCGAGCTTATGCTTCTGACGGTAGAGGATATCGGCGATGTCGATGAGCTTTTCGCACATCTCCTCGATATTTCCGTAATAGAGGGATACGATCTGGCTCAGCAGCTGGATCGTGTTCTTGTCTGCTTTCAGATCACGGCGGAAGACCTCGTAGGCTTCCTCGGCTCTTTCATAGGTGGTCTGCCCGTCGTTCTCGCTGACTGCCATCAGGGCTGCCAGCGGCAGGTCTTCCCCGCCTGTCAGCATACGGTGCGTATTCTTCATGCGGCGGTAGATCCGTTTGGTCTTGGCGACCAGGTAGTCGATCCCGCGGTCGATGGAATTGTCATCCAGGATCATGGCGGCCAGTACCGTGCGGTTCACGTCCAGGACCCCGGTCTTGAACTGATCGGAGATATCGGAGATGCGCAGGAGGTATTCCTCCGGCTCATGCGCCATGGACATCTTGCAGGCAACGATGAAAGCCTCGTTTTCGCGGAATTTGGAAAAGAGGCCGAAGCGCCGTCTCATGATGCTCCGGCAGTGCGCGACTTCCATGGGATGGTATTCGGCGCCTACCGAAAGATACATACAGGCGGCGGCAAGCAGGATCCGCATACTGTCAAAAGCGGAGGCATCGCCCTTCATCTGGTTGTAGAGATCGATCAGGTCGTCGCATTTATTGCGCAGATCAATACGCAGCATAGACTCATTCCTTTCTGTTCAGCAGCCGGTCTCCCGGTCAAAGAGACCGCGCAGCCGCTGCTGCAGCGCCTCCTTGAAGCGGAGATAGGCACATATATCTTCTTCCAGCGGTTCTCTGCCGCTGTTGAGAGCATCATAGACCCGTATTCCGGCGCCATGGTCCGGAAGAGGGATATCGTTCTGAATGACTGCACTGCTGTCCGGAAGACCGGCACGGCAGAGGCAGGAGACCAGCGGACTGTTTTTCTCCGCGTCCAGGATCCTGCATTCCTCTTCACTCAGCGGGATCTCGGCAAAGGTGAGCGGGATCCACGGCGGAAGCAGGATCTCATGCTCCTCCGCTTTCGCATATTCCGGCAGGGCTTCGCTGAAATCGAGCGCCGGCACTCCTGCCGGGATCTCGATCCGCATCAGGGCGATGCCGATGCGGTCAGCGTAAGCATTAAGGAATCCGGCTGTGGAAGTCGAGGTGAAGGACAGCGTCTTTCCGGCTTCCTTCTGGGCCAGATAATCGGAATAGCGCTCGACCCGGCAGACGTGGCGTTCTTTTTCCGACACGCCTTTACGCAGGGCGGCAAAGAGATCACTGTATACCTCGAGCAGAGGATAGCGGTCGTGCATCAGGATCGCGGGGTTGAGTTTCTTTCCTTCCGCGGTCCGCGCGCGTTCGTTGCGCAGGCCCGGATAGAGCAGCGAGTTCAGGGTCAGATAGGCTTTGGGATCGCCCCAGAACGGATCATTTCCGGAAACGTCGCCTTCATAATAGCGCAGCGCCCGCAGTTCTTTCTCAGTCAGCTGCATCCAGCACTTCCTTCAGGGCGGCTTCGATCTCTTCGCGCGCAGCTTTGAAGCTGCCGCTGACCATCTCTTTCGAACCGCCGCCGCGGCCGTTCAGCTTCTGGTTCAGCTGTTTGCACAGGGGACGCAGATCAGGTTCGTTCGACAGGATCAGATAGTTATAGCCGTCATTGCCTTCGCTGAAAAGAGCACAGATCACGGCTTTTTTCTCATCGAGGATGCGGTTGCCCAGAAGCCGCAGCTCGTTGACGGTCTTCTCCTCTTCATAGAGAATATGCAGTTTCTGTTCCGGAAGGTCACCGACGATGAACCCGACATATTCCTTCATCAGTTTGGAGCGGCGGATGTCTTTCTGTAGGCTCTCGTTCAGCACCCGCTGGGTCTCGTTCCCGGTCTCCGCCTCCTTGCAGCGGAGCAGACGGGCGACTTCCCGGTTGTTGGACCAGATATTGCGGAGATACTCGTAGGCGCGCTCGCCGGCCAGGATGTCGACCCGGGTCCCGCCTTTATGGGGACTGCAGGTCAGCGCCTTGATGATCCCGATCTGCCCGAGATCGGTGACGTGGGTGCCGCAGCAGGCGCAGATATCGGATTCGGGGATCGTGACGATCCGCACTTTTCCGCTCAGTTCCTTCTTGGAACGGTAGGGGATGTTCGCGAGTTCTTCCTCACTTGGGAAGGTGATGAATACCGGCAGGTCCGCCCAGATCCGCTCGTTGGCGGTCCTTTCGATCTCCAGCGCTTCTTCGAAACTGAAAGGTCCGTCGAAGTCCAGGGTGATCATTTCCCTGCCCATATGGAAGCCGACGTTCTCATAGCCGAAACGGCGGTGAACGAGTCCCGAGAAAACGTGTTCGCCGGTATGCGACTGCATGTTATCGAAGCGGTATTTCCAGTCGAGCTTTCCTTCGGCCTCAGTGCCCGGTTCAAGCGGTCCGGCGCAGATATGAAGGATCTTTCCCTCTCTGCGGCAGGTGTCGAATACCTCGATGCCGTTCAGCGTGCCCCGGTCACCCGGCTGGCCTCCGCCTTCGGGATAAAAGGCGGTGTCTTCCAGCACGACCGCATAGTGTCCCTTATAGGGAAAACACTCTGTGACCGCCGCGGTGAATTCACGGCAGTAGCTGTCTCGGTAAAACAGTTCGCTCATCTCTTCCATAACGAAAAACCTCTTCTTTCTATTATAGTGGAAAAGCGGTCGAAATGATGGAAACAGCGCGTAATATCCTATAAAATGAATTCCATGAGCAGATACATCGGAGACAGGGAGTTTTATAAAAAGACCGCGCGCATCGCGGTCCCGTTCGCGCTGATGAATATGCTGATGAGCGGACAGGCGATGATCGATACGATGATGGTCACCCGCATCGGCATGGTCTCCGCTGTCGGCACCGCTGCCCAGATCGACACCCTCTGCAGTCTGATCTCCTACGGCTGCAACGGCGGTATCTCGATGTTCGCCTCCCAGTTCTACGGAGCCGGGGACAAGCGCAACCTGAAGCGCTGTCTCGGCTTTTCGCTGGTGCTCGTCGTCAGCAACGCCCTGTTCTGGATCCTGCTGGCGACCTTTTTCGGGGAACAGATCCTGCGCTTCTATCTCAATGATGACGAAGTGATCGTGCATTCCCTGCAGTATCTGCAGATCGCCAAATTTTCGCTGCTTTTAGGCGCGTTCAACTATTCTTTCAGCAATCTGCTGCGTTCGACCCAGCAGGCCAGGATCTCGCTTACCGCCTCGATCTGCGCGACCGTGACCAATGTCACGATGAACGCGCTGCTGATCTTCGGCCTCGGTCCGTTCCCGCGTCTGGGGATACGCGGTGCCGCTCTGGGAACAATCATTGCCCAGTGCGTCTCGGTCATCATTCTCGTTTCCTATTCCGTCTTGACGAAGCAGGCGTTTTTGGGTTCTTTCCGTGAAGTCTTCGGTCTGGACCGGGAATTCGTCCGTCCGATCCTGGCGAAGATCGGACCGCTGATCCTCAACGAATCGACGTTCGGCTTCGGCCAGACCATGTTTATCAAGGCGTTCGGTGCCCTCGGCAAGCAGCCGATGGATGCCTACTATGTCGGCAATCAGATCTTCAATCTTTTGACATTCATCATCTACGGATACGGCAATGCCGTGCAGATCCTGCTCGGCGCCGATCTCGGCAGGGGAAAACTCGATACTGCCCGGAAGGAATGCGACTATCATATCGGCCTTGCCGGCTTCCTTTCGACGGTGCTGGTCATTTTCCTGCTGGTCTTTGCCCGTCCGCTGGTCACTCTGTTCGGACTGAGCGACCCGGCAACTTCTTCGCTGGCAGTGCTGGTCGTTTACGCGTTCGCGGTCAAAGCCTCGATGCGTCTTTATAACTATATGATCTTCTGTATCCTGCGTTCCGGCGGAGACGCCGGGGTCATTCCGTTCCTGGATTCCGGTCTGCAGTGGGCTGTCGGTATTCCGCTGGCCTTTGCCTCTGTGCACCTGTTCGGCATAAAGAATATCGCACTGGTGCTTCTGATCACGCAGACAGAACAGCTGATCCGCTTCCTGCTCGGCATGCGCCGGGTGAAACAGTACCGCTGGGTAAACGACCTGACCAAGACAGTCGCTGCATAAGCTGTACAAACACATAGATCCCGAGGGATCTTTTCTTATGATAAAAAAGTTGACAAACGAACGGAATAAAGATATAGTATCAAACGAAAGTAAACCAAAAGGAGGTGGTTATCCTGAACAAGATCAATCCCGAAATCCTGAAGTTTATCTATGATCATAATGGCATCATCACCACGCAGCAGGTCACGGATCTCGGCTTTACCCGTCAGCTCCTGATGAAGTATATCCAGGCAGGGCTGCTTGAACGTGTGCGTCAGGGCGTCTATACGCTGCCGGATCACATCCACGATGACATGTATACGATGTGTATGCGTTCGGATCATATCGTCTTCTCTCACGAAAGCGCGCTTTATCTGAACGGTCTTTCCGACCGGACTCCGTTCATTCATACGATCACCATGCCCAGCAACAAATCCGTCCCCGGCTCGATCAAAAATGAGTGCACCTGTTTCTATGTCCGCCCGGATCTCCATCCGATCGGCGTTATCGAGAAGAGAACGGTCTTCGGAAATCCCGTCCGCTGTTATGACGCGGAGCGCACTGTATGCGATTTCCTGCGCAGCCGCGAGCGGTGCGACGAAGAAACGTTCGTATCCTCGATCAAGAATTATGCCGCATTCAAAAACAAGAATCTGAACCGGCTCGCGACTTACGCATCCGCCTTCAAAGTCGAAGAGGATGTGCGCAGATACATGGAGGTGCTGCTTTGAGTTCCAGAGCCATGAGCCTGAAAGCGCGCATCCGCAATTACGCAAAGCAGAACAGCCTTACGGCACAGGTCGTCCAGCAGAACTACATGTTCGAAAGATTCCTGGCCAGACTGTCCGTATCCGACTACCGAGACCGCTTCGTGATCAAGGGCGGCATCCTGATCGCATCCATCGTCGGTCTTGATACCCGCTCAACGATGGATCTGGATGCGACTTTGCAGGATCTTCCGCTGACAGAGGAAAGTGTCCTGACAGCAGTAAAGGAGATCGGTGACATCGATCTCGATGACGGAGTGTCCTTTGAGGAGAGATCGATCGCTCCGATACGAAAAGACGATGTTTACGGCGGTTTCTGTGTCCGTATCGACGCTGTGTACGATACGATCATCACCCCGCTTTCGATCGACATCTCGACCGGAGATATCATAACTCCCGGAGCGGAACTCTACGACTTCACCGGGATCTTTGATGAAGATCTCCGGATCCGTCTCTGGGGATACAACATCGAAACGATCCTCGCGGAGAAAGCGGAGTCGGTCCTGAACCGCGGAATATACAATACCCGGATACGTGATTACTATGATATTTATGTGCTGACGATGACGCGGAAATTTGACAGACCGGTCTTTGAGGAAGCGCTCGCCGCGACCGCGAAACACAGAGGAAGCAGCGAAAACATCCGGGACCGCGCATCCATCCTCGACAGCATCGCCGCAAGCAGTGACCTGCGGAAGATGTGGGAGAAATACCGTCAGCGCTTTGCTTATGCGAAGGATATCGAATTCGATGAGATCCTGAAAGCACTGGATGATCTGTTTTTGGAAAGCAGCAGAAAAAAACCGGAGTGATCCGGATTTTTTCGTTTTGAACTATTTCTTTTTCTGATCCATTTCGTACAGCAGGCGGACGGCCTCGCATCCGGCGTGGGTCATATCGGCGATCCATTTATCGGAATGACCGAGTCCTTCCTGCGGATCGAACTGGCCGCTTTCGCCGCTGACTTTCAGCACATTGTCGAGACAGACCGCGATGCCGCCGGCACGCAGTCCCCACAGTTTTGCGAGAACGAAGATCACACTGGCTTCCATCTCCGCCGCAACGACGTTCATCGCTTTCAGATCTTCAAAGTGATGCCTCCATTCCGAGATCCAGTAGTTATTGAAGGAGGAACCCGGTCTTGGATGACGGGCGTAAAAGGTATCCGCCGAACGGGTAATGCCCAGATGGTAGGGAAGCTCCAGTGTCTTGCAGGCTTCCAGACATGCCGTGACGACATCATGGTCCGCGACAGCCGGGTATTCGATCGGGGCATAGGAGGCAGACGTTCCGTCGAGACGTACAGCGGAGTCAAAGACGCAGATATCGCCGTTGTTGACGTAGTCCTGAAAAGTGCCGCAGGTACCGATCCGGATAAAGGTATGAACACCCAGACGGGCAAGCTCCTCCATGCCGATCGCGACGGAAGGGCAGCCCATGCCGGTGCTCATACAGGAGATCGGAACACCTTTATAGACACCGGTCCAGGTGCAGTATTCACGGTTATTCATCACTTCGTGGGCTTCGTCCCAGAACGAGGCGACGACCGGGACCCGGCCGGGATCGCCCGGAAGCAGCACGTACGGCGCGACATCGCCGTCATTGAGCTGAACATGATATTGCAGAGCCATAGTATTCTCCTTTTGCTGAAGCAGCATTCTTCCTCTTTATTGTAGCCTAAACAGGCGTCCGAAAGAGATGGAGACGGCTTTCTTCCTGCGCGGGAAAGATTTACAATTATTTTGTTGATCCGAGCTTCAGGAGGAGAAACATGATCCGCAATAAGTATATTCAATTCACCCTGTTCGTTGTTTTTTACGTTACGTTCTGGAACCTGATGATGTGGGTATTCAACCGGCAGACATACAGTTTCACTGTGAATAGCGGCTTTACTATGCCGTTCACGATCGCGGTCATTCTGGGATATGTCTTTTTCCTGCATAAGAAACAGTAAGCAAAGAAAAAAATGAAAAAAACACTATGGATCCTGCTTGTCCTTTGCCTGCTGCTGTCCGGCTGCACCGCGAAGGAAACGAAGACATCCGAGGCAGCTCCGGAAACGGTCCCGCAGAACGAAACAACCGGGGATGCGCTTCCGGATACAGAAGAATTCAGTTACGCTTTCTCTCCGCACGTGATGGCGGAGGAGTATAAGAAGATCTACGGACCCGGCATCGAGGATGTCTTTTATACATTCTGCGATACAGTCCTGGAAGCCGGGGACAGCTTTGCCTGTGCGGACCGGGAGGAACTGTTTCATCTTCTGACGATCGCCAAAAGCTGTTTTCCGCTTGCTGACGGGCTGGTCGACAGGGAACAGAGCTATGTCGAAAACGGAACTGCCCATCTCGTCTACAAAAACGATCCGCAGGAAGTCCGTGAACTGGCAGAGCGGTTCATTTCCAAGGTAGAAAGCGTGATCCGCAGCGCGATCCCCTGCGAGACCGCTGACTGGATCAAAGCTGTCGAACTGATGACCGCGGTCGCCCGCAAGACCGTCCCGGACGAGGAATACACGCTGGAAGACAGTCTTTCGCTCTCGCCGTACCGCGCGATCACCGAAGATACCGGTATCTGTCAGGAGATCGCCGGGGAATATATCTATTATCTGCTGCAGGTCGGGATCGATGCGATCCCCTGCGGCGGGCTGAGTTCCGACCAGAGCTTTGCCCATGAGTGGGTACTGGTGAAGCTCGACGGAAAATGGTACCATGTCGATCCGATGTTTGCCGCTAGCTATCCTGACAGTCTCTTCTTTTTCGGAATGACGGACAGGCAGCGGGAACATTACGGAGATCTGCCGCCGGAAGGCTATGATTACGCGTATTCCGACATGCTGAAAAGAGAAGACTTTGAAGCAACGGACACACGCTTCCTGGATCTGTGGCTGGCAGAAAGCTATACCATCGACCAGGAGAGGCAGACGATCCATATGACAGAAACGAGGGAGGATGATTCCATGCCGAAGATCGAAAAACTCTATAACGATGAATTCTCAATGCGCTATTTCCGTTTCGGAAACGGCGGGAAGACTTTCGTCATGCTGCCGGGTCTCAGCATCACCAGCGTGATGGATTCGGCCGCGGCTGTTGCGGATGCCTATCAGGTGTTCGGCGGGGATTATACAGTCTATCTCTTTGACCGCCGCAGCGACCTGCCGGAAAACTATACGATCGCCGATATGGCGGGAGATACAGCGAAAGCCTTTGAATTGCTGGATCTGAACGACATCTGTCTGTTCGGCGCTTCCCAGGGCGGCATGATCGCGATGACGATCGCCGCGGAATATCCGGACCGCATCCGGAAGCTCGTTTTAGGCTCGACTGCCTGCCGCGTCAGCGAAGAAGCGGAAAAAGGAGTCGGCGAATGGGCGAAGCTGGCGGAAGAAGGAAAAGCCGAAGAGCTTGTCTTCGGTTTCGCGAAGCTGGTCTATCCGGAAGCGGTCTATAAGCAGTCGGAACCTCTGCTGAAGGCGATGGCGCAGACCGTGACCGCAGAAGATCTTGCCCGTTTTGTCATCCTTTCTTCGGCGACGAAAGGTTTCGATGTATCGGATAAGCTGCAGCAGATCCGCTGTCCGGTGCTCGTTCTCGGCGCGAAAGACGACGCGGTCCTGGGACCGGAGGCAGTGGAGGAACTGATCGGCAAACTGGAAGGCAATCCCGGGCTGCAGTCCTATATTTACGACGGATTCGGCCATGCCGCCTACGATCTGGCACCAGACTACAAAGACCGCATGCTGGCGTTCTTCAAAGACTGAGAGCCTTCCGCAGATATGCATTGCGAAGCAGACGGAACGTCTGCTTTTTCTTTTCTGCCGGCTGCGATCCTGTTGCGAAACAGTGGACAAATAGCGCTTGAAGCACCTTTGTCAGGCTGATAAACTTATGTTGTATGCTGGTCATTTACATGACCGATTTTCGGCAGGCATAGCCTGTCAGGGAGGAACCATCTATGGTATCAAAAGACATCTCTAAAGGCCTGACGCTGATCGCCTTTGGTTTTCTGTTCGTACTGCTCAACATCACTATCAACGACCTCAGCATCACCCCGAGTTTCATCGGCTGGCTGCTGTTTTATATCGCGATCCCGTATCTCGGAGAATACACCGAGGGCAAAGACTATCTGAAGTGGGCTGCCCTGATCCTGACGATCGTGACCGCTGTCCAGTGGGTCCTGGAGATCACGCATGCGGCAGCGAACATCGAATCCATCAAAACGATCGTCGGTCTGGTCAATGCTGTCTTCATGTTTATCCTGCTCGGCGTCCTTGAGAATATCGCCAGAGACAACAAATGCGAGGCACTCGAAGGCAGACTGGGCGCCCTGAAGATCGTCAATATCGTCTCGTATCTCGGCACGCTGGCTTTCGGCATGCTGTACTCGGTCTCGCGGACTGATCTTTTTGCGCTTCTCGCGTTCGCCTGCGGCGTCGTTGCGATCATTGCTGCGATCGTTACCTGCTTTACCCTGTTCAAACTGAAGAAGGAGATCGCCGAAGGCACAGCTGTTGCCTGATCTGACCGCTGAATCCCGATGAAGATCCGTTTCGACACCCTGGACAAAAAACCGAAGGTCTGGAACATCGCCATCCTTTCCGCTGTGACGGCGGTTTTGCTGGCGTATCTGTCGGGACGGAACGATAAGATAGTGGCCGCTGTGGTGCCGGTCTATCTGCTGATCACGGTCGTCCTGCTGCTGCGGGCGCTGGTCCTGCAGATCCGCTACAATCCCTATTCCTACAACACGGTCTATTACACCGGCTTCGCGATCTACTGCACCCTGCTGTTTTTCGTGCATCTGTTCATCCTGTACCAGACGCTGAAGTACCCGCTGGAATATGACGGACGTCAGGTCGTGAATTATCTTTCCACGTCGGGAACGACCTATATGCTGCTGTCCTTCCCGTTCCTGTTCGTCTTCTCAGCCGCTCTGTGCGTTTCCAATATCGTACTGATCCGCAAGGAGGGTCTGCGCTTCACCAATCTTCTGGGCGTCATCCTTGCCTTTCTGCTCGTCGGCGGCGTCGTCCTGCTCTACAAGTATGACTTCTATGCCTCCGGCAGCCTGGAAGAGATCCGCCGGCACGCGCTGATCGTCAGCTTCTTCTCGACGGTCTATCTCTACTATGAATGCATGCTTCTGGGAACGATCTTTGCAGACGCTTTGACAGCACGCTATGAACCGGATCACGACCGTGACTATATGATCGTTCTGGGCTGCGGACTGCGTAAGGACGGCACTCCGACCCCGCTCCTGAAGGGACGGATCGACCGGGCGATCGAATTTGACAGGAAACAGCAGGAACTGACCGGAAAGAAACTGACTTACGTTACTTCCGGCGGCCGGGGAGAGGATGAATTGATCTCTGAAGGCGCCGCGATGAAACGCTATCTGCTCGAGCAGGGGATCCCGGAAGAAAGGGTCATCAGCGAGGAGAATTCGAAAAACACCTTTGAAAACATGAAGTTCTCCAAGGAGAAGATCCTGGAGGACGATACCGAAGGAAAGGGGAAGATCGCCTTTTCCACCACGAATTACCACGTTTTCCGCAGCGGACTGTTCGCCCGCCGCAACAAGATGCGCGCCCAGGGCGTGGGCGCGCCGACCAAGTGGTATTTCTGGCCGAATGCCGCTGTGCGCGAATTCGTCGGTCTGCTGACGGAACACCGTCTGAAACAGGCTCTGATCTTCGGCGGCATGGTCGCGCTGTACATTATACTCACCCTGATCGTTTACCGTTAAGGGCGGGGTCTCAATAAACAACCAGAAGGAGTCGAATTATGCTTAACATCACCAACAAGACAGAGAACGGAACAGCTGTCTGCTGCCTGGAAGGCCGTCTGGATACGACGACCGCTCCGGATCTCGACAAGGAACTGAAGGCTCTGCCGGAAGACGTCAAGGATCTGACACTGGATTTCAAGGATCTTGAGTACATCTCTTCCGCGGGACTGCGCGTTCTGCTGGCGACCCAGAAGATGATGACCGAAAGAGAAGGCACGATGAAGGTCTGCAACGTCAACGAGATGGTCAACGAGATCTTCGAAGTCACAGGATTCACCGATATCCTGATGATCGCGTAAGCAGCGGGTGGACGATTTGAAAACAGAACAGATCAAAGTTACGAGCGCCGGCGCCGGTATGGAGGAAGCGCTGCAGCTGACTGAGAAGTTCGGTCTCGAAAGCGGACTGGAAAGAAAAGAGAATCTGCGTCTCCGTCTGCTGGCGGAAGAACTCTTCGGCATGATGCGCAGCATCGTCGGCGAAGTGGAAGCTTTATACTGGATCGAAGGCGAAGACCAGAAATTCGACGTCCACATGGAAGGCGAAGTCGTCCTGAACCAGGATGTCCGCAAGAAAATGATCGAAGTCTCGACCAGACATGAGAACGCTGCCGCACAGGGTTTTATGGGCAAGCTCCGCGATATGATCGGCACAGCGATGCTGCCGGAAGGCGAAGGTCCGTCCATGCTGTCGCTGGGTCTGATGACCATGGGCAGCCCGAGCGGCTATATGGCCAACTCCGGTTCCTACAGCTGGTCACTGAACAAGTACCGTGAGGAACTGCAGGCAGCCGAGGATAAAGAAGCCAGGGAAGCTGCGGATGAACTCGAAAAATCGATCGTCGCAAGCCTGGCGGACGAAGTCGCTGTCCGTATCGAAGGCTCACAGGTCGAGATCGTCGTCACGATCGCTTTCTGAGCTTTTAAGTTTCAGTTATCGGAGAAAACAATGAAAGAAGTCCTGCTGAATGAGGAACTGGCGCTGACGTATCCGGAAGGATTCGCTGTGCCGGGTGAAGAGGAGATGCAGAAACTGCAGTTCCTTAACAAAGGTCCGGGCGAAGTCCTGTTCGATCCGGAACGGCATATGTATGCAACTGCCGCTTATCAGACGATCGGCGGTTTTCAGGCGATGCTGCTGAACATTCAGGATATCGGCGTAAACGATGCGAAAGCCGTCGCCAAAGCGATGGAACCGTACGACTGCCGTATGGGCGAAGTCACAACGAAGGAAGTTGCGGGTGAAAAAGCCGTTTCCTATTCCTACCACTACACCGCACAGGGGAAAGAGATGTTCGGCGAAAGCACCGAGATCAAAAAGGGCAAGAACATCTATTATCTGCACTTCTACGGCCGCGCGGAGGAAGAAGACAGCTGCCGCGCAGTGACCGCCTCTGTTCTCGGATCGGCTGTCTTCAAGTGAGGTTTATAGTATGGATGGCAAACCGTTGCCGGAAAGCATATTGGATTTTATAACCAGCAGAGGTTTCTACGGAAGCCTGATCGTGATCGTGATCACGGCGCTGATCCTGCGCGTGATCAAACAGTATCTGATCAAAAAAGTCGCATATTCCGGGAAAGACGATCAGCATAAAAACACCTTTTTCGGTGTGGTCTTTTCAGTTCTGCAGTATGCGGTGATCCTGACGGCGACCGTTCTGGTCCTGCATTTCAACGGCATCAACGTCGTCAGCATCCTGGCCGGTCTCGGCATCGCAGCCACGATCGTCGGTCTTGCCCTGCAGGATACCCTGAAGGACATCATTTCCGGCATCAACATCTACAGCAACAATTTCTATAAAGTCGGCGATATGGTCAGCTATAACGGAGAGTCCTGCGACGTCACCTATTTCTCGGCGCGGGTCACCAAGTTCCGTTCGATCACGACCAATTCGACCTATACGGTCTGCAACTCCTCGATCAAGTCGATCGAGAAGATCAAGGACCAGAAGGTCATGACGTTCGTCCTGCCCTGGTCTTACGAAAAGGAAAAGGTCGACGAAGTCATGCACGCGATCATGGACCGGGCAAACGAATGCATCATCGATCTGCGCAAGATCACCTATCCCGGCATCGTCAATCACGGGCGTGAGGGCATCACCTATTCCGTGATCTACAACTGCCCGGCGCATAAGGCGTTCACCGTCAAGTGCCAGCTTGAGACCCTGGTCTACGAGGAATTCCGGAAGGCCGGTCTCCAGCCGTACTCCAACCTTACGCACCTCGATGGCAAGATCTTATGGAACACGACTTCCGATACGTAAGATTCCAGGGGAGAGAGCTGGCGGAGAATACCCTTTTTCCCAAGGGCATCTTCAGCATCTGCCACCAGCTCGCCAACGAGAAGATGGACGAGGAAGACGCAGCGCTGTTCTTCGAGATCGACAAATGGTTCTCCGAAGAGCTGCCCTGGCCGGGTCCCTGCAAACGGCAGGAGCGGGTCGTCTGTTTCTTCAAGACGGAAAACACCGAAGAAATGATCAAAATGGTGCGGCCGATGATGTGGCTGCTCGAAAAATACAACCATCCCTATTACGTCGTATTCACCAACACCCCCGGCGAGATCGTCTACGAGGACCGCTGGCAGGTGTGCTGCAAAGTAGAGGATCCGGAGATCGTGGCGGTCCAGCCGTCCTGGTCACCGAAGGATTAAGGAGGATCTGCAATGTTAAAGATCGAAAAACAGCTTACAGAAAAGGATCTGTGCATTCTGCTGCAGGGGAGACTGGACTCCCAGACCTCACCGCAGCTGGAAAAGGAGATCCTTGACTCGATCCCGGGCGTTGAAAAGCTGACGCTCGACATGAAAGAACTGGAGTATATTTCCTCCGCCGGACTGCGGGTCCTACTGGTCGCGATGAAAGCGATGAAGAATCAGGGAGAGATGAAACTCGTCTCCGTCGGTGAAACGGTGCGCGATATCCTCGAAGTGACCGGATTTGCCGATATCCTGACGATCGAGTAACGTTTATGGCCAAGGGAAGGAAGCGGTTCAGTCTGCTTTTGCAGATCATGATCATATTCTTTATCGTCGCCCTGACTGCCGGGGTGGCGACTTATGCGTTTCAGAACCGCCGTTCAGATGAACTCGTGCGGGAACAGGTCGAAGCGCATGCGGAAAGCGTTGCCGCGGAAGTCACGACTGCGGTGACTGAGTATCCGGCGCACGAATGGCTGCTGCGCTACTGGTGTTCGCATTTTGCGGAGCTGTCGATCGAATACGACGCCGTCTATGAAGCAAGCACCAAGACCGCGCAGAAAGCCGCGATCTTCAGTCAGCGCCATCCGGATCTGCCGCTGCGCTATATGACGGAAGAACAGCTGGAGGCGCTGCCGCCGGAAGATCAGAAGCTCTATGCGGAGATCGCCTATTCCTGGTTGATCACCCGGATGGATCAGATCAAAAAATCCTATGATGTCGACTATCTCTTCTGTGTGCTGACAGAAGAACCGTATTACAGACAGTTCTTCCTCTTCAGCGCCGGTGAACCGGGATGCATCCGGGGCACCAAATACGAAGAGGTCTATACTCTCGGCACAACTGTCAACGTCAGCCCGGAACAGGCGGAAGCGATGCGTGCCGCTGAAGAGAATTCCAATCATCTGGTATCAGCCGGAAACTACATGGATTACTATACCCACCTGATGTCCTTTGACGGACACGTGATCCTGACCGGTCTGACCTTCAATATCGCCGGGCTCAACAGGAATATCCTTTCCGCGACCTGGAAAAGCGTCGGTTTCAGCATCGGTCTTCTGGCTGCTGTCGCCATGATCTTCCTGCTTGCGACCTGGACACAGGTCCTGCGTCCGTTGAAAGAAGTGCAGGAATCGATCCGCCAGTACAAGATCAGCAAGAACAGCACCGAGATCGCGGAGCGGCTCGATAAGGTCAACGCCGACAACGAGATCGGCGATCTGGCGGAAGACGTGGTCGACCTGACAGATGATATCAACGACTATCTCAACGAGATCCGCACGATCACTTCTGAGAAGGAAAGGATCGGTGTCGAACTCGATCTTGCCAATAAGATCCAGCAGTCTATGCTGCCGTCATCCTTCCCGGCATTCCCGGGCAGAACGGAATTCGAGCTCTATGCCTCGATGGATCCGGCCAAGGAAGTCGGAGGCGACTTCTATGATTTCTACCTTATCGATGATGACCATCTGTGTCTCGTGATCTCCGATGTATCCGGCAAGGGCATTCCGGCATCCCTCTTCATGATGGTCTCCAAGATCATCCTGCAAAGCTGCGCGATGCTGGGAAGCAGCGCGGAAGAGATCCTGCAGAAGACCAACGAAGCGATCTGCAGCAAGAACGCGGAAATGATGTTCGTCAGTGTCTGGATCGGTATCGTCGAGCTGTCGACCGGAAAAATGACCGCTGCCAACGCAGGCCACGAATATCCTTGCCTGCGCCGCAAAGACGGTCAGTACGAGATGCTGAAGGACCGTCACGGACTGGTCATCGGCGCTATGAACGACAGCACCTACCACAGCTACGAGATCCAGCTGGAACCCGGTGATTCGCTCTTCGTCTACACCGACGGTGTTCCGGAAGCGACCGATAAGGATAACCAGCTGTTCGGAAACGACCGCCTCCTGCAGGCTTTGAACAACGACCCGCAGGCGGATACACGAACGCTAATTGACAACATGACAGAGGCTGTCAGCGCCTTCGTCGGCGATGCCGATCAGTTCGACGACATCACGATGCTGGCATTCAGATATAACGGAGCTGTAACAGATATGAAAGAAATGACAGCGGAAGCGAAGATCGAAAATGTCGGACCAGTGACCGAGTTCATCGACAGACATCTAGACGCGATGGACTGCCCGTTCAAGGCAAAGACCCAGATCGATATCGCGATCGACGAGATCTTCAGCAACATCGCAAAATACGCCTATCCCGACGGGACCGGAAATGCCACTGTGCGTTTTGAGACGCAGCAGGAGCCCCGGGCAGCCGTCATCACGTTCATCGACGAGGGCAAGCCCTACGATCCGCTGAGCGCCGAGGAGCCGGACGTTACGTTGTCGGCGGAAGAGCGCGGGGTCGGCGGTCTCGGCATCTTCCTCGTCCGCAAGACGATGGACGATGTCAGCTATAAATACGAGGACGGAAAGAACATTCTTTCCATCAGGAAGGAATTCTGAACAGGAAAGACTTTGAAGAGGTAAAAACATGAAACTGATCAAAAGCGAACTGAATAATGAGATCCTGACGGTCGGTCTGCAGGGCCATATCGATTCGAACAACGCTGCCGATGTCGAAGCGGAGATCACCGAAGCACGCGGCAGCGGAGACATCAAGAATGTCGTCATCGATATGCAGGATCTGCAGTATATCTCCAGTGCCGGTCTTCGTATCCTGCTCCGTCTGAAAAAGATCTACCCGGAGCTGAGAGTGGTCAACGTCAATTCTGAAGTCTATGAGATCCTGAACATCACCGGTTTCAGCGAGATGATGAACGTCCAGAAAGCCTACCGCGAACTGACGGTCGAAGGCTGTGAAGTCATCGGTCAGGGCGCCAACGGCAAGGTCTACCGCATCGATCCCGATACGATCGTCAAGGTCTACTACAAACCGGATGCGCTGCCGGATATCGAACGTGAGCGCGAACTTGCCCGCACGGCGCTGATCCTGGGGATCCCGACCGCGATCCCGTACGATATCGTCAAGGTAGGGGAGGGCTACGGCTCCATCTTCGAACTGCTGAACGCGAAATCCTTCGCCAAGCTGATTCAGGACGATCCCGGAAAAACCGATGAGGTCATCACGATGTCAGTCGACCTGCTGAAAAAGATCCACGGCACGCTGGTCAATCCGGATAAGATGCCGGATATGAAAAAAGTCGCCCAGAACTGGGCCGCCTTCCTGAAAGACTACCTGCCGGAGGAGAACTTCAACAAGCTCGTCTCGCTGGTCGACGGTGTTCCGGAAGACCTGCATATGCTGCACGGCGACTACCACCTCAAAAACATCATGCTGCAGGATAACGAAGTTCTGCTGATCGATATGGATACGCTCTGCACCGGCCACCCGGTCTTCGAATTCGCCTCGATCTTCAACGCCTACCAGGGATACAGCGAGCTCGATCACGACAATATGCTGCAGTTCCTGGGAATACCGTACGAGACCGGTTCCCATATCTGGGAAAAGACGCTGGAGCTGTACTTCGACGGCCGCAGCAAGGAAGAGATCGAAGCGATCGCCGACAAGGCGAAGATCATCGGCTATACCCGCAACATGCGCCGTCTGATCCGCCGCGACGCGCTTGAGAACGAGAAGGGCAGAGCCGAGGTCGAGAACTGCAAAAAGCATATCCTCGAACTCACCGAAAAGCTCGATACTCTGACTTTCTGATGATCTGACTGCTTTCGGCAGTTAAATAATGAACAACTGTTTACTATAATACGAACCTCCGTTATAATAATGAACGGAGGTTTATTTATGGCCCAGTTTTTAAAAGAAGAATCCCGCGAGCGCATCGTCGATTCCGCGCGCAACGAATTCCTGCAGCATGGCTACCGGAACTCCTCCATGCGGCGCATCGCGCTCCGCAGCAATATGACCGTCGGTAATCTTTACCGCTATTTCAAAAACAAGGAAGAACTGATCCTCGCAGCCGTTTTCCCGGCCTACAGGGAGCTCAGCGAACTGATCCGCAGTCTGACCGGCGGAAGGATCAGTCTGGAAAGCCGGGAATTCCCGCAAGGCGGACTGAGCGTCGAGGAGATCAAGCAGATGATCTCCGGTCTCTGCACCGGTTTTATCGGCATCTACCAGCGTCACCAGACAGCGATGCGCATCCTGATGATGCGTTCCGACGTCAATGACCGCATCACCGACTGGTTCAGTGAACTGATCCGCAGCGTGATCGTCCGCAACTACGCGCTGCCGGAGGAAGATACAAATGTCCGTCTTCTGGCGGAAGGCTATGCCGCCGCGATCTTCAGCGGCGTGAAAGAGATTATGAACCGGGCGCCTGCAGACAGTCCGGAACTGCCGAAACTGGCGGAGGTCTTCCTGAATTCCTTCGTCGGTCTGCTCGACAATGACCTGCAGCATTTTCTGGGAGGGAGCGTATGAGTTTTATCGAATTCCGCAATGTTTCCAAGATCTACCAGATGGGCGAGGTGGAGATCAAAGCCCTGGATGATATTTCCTTTTCGATCGAGAAAGGCGAGTTCGTCGTCGTTTTAGGCAACAGCGGCGCCGGCAAGACCACGATCCTGAACATCCTGGGAGGGATGGACACCGCCACCAAGGGAAACGTCATCGTCGACGGCAACGATATCTCCAATGCCAACGACCGCGAGCTCTGCGATTACCGCCGCTATGACATCGGCTTCGTTTTCCAGTTCTACAATCTGGTGCAGAACCTGACTGCCCGGGAGAACGTTGAACTGGCGCTGCAGATCTCCAAGGATCCGCTCGACGCCCATTTCGTCATGAAACTCGTCGGTCTCGAAGACCGTATGAACAACTTCCCGTCCCAGCTCTCCGGCGGCGAACAGCAGCGTGTGGCGATCGCCCGCGCCGTCGCCAAGAATCCCAAACTTCTGCTGTGCGACGAGCCGACCGGCGCGCTGGACTACAAGACCGGCAAACAGGTCCTCAAAGTCCTCCAGGACATGTGCACCCAGTAGAAGATGACTGTCGTCATGATCACCCATAACAGCGCTCTGGCGGATATGGGGCAGAAGATCATCCGGGTCAAGAGCGGTCAGATCGAATCCGTCAAGCTCAACGAGCACCCGAAGAATATCGAGGATATTGAATACTGATGTTCCATAAGGATACCCTGCGTCTCATCAAAAGCACATTCAACCGTTTCCTGTCACTGCTGCTGATCGTTCTGATCGGTGTCGCTTTCATGATGGGTCTTTTGAGTACGCGCAGGATCATGGAATACAATGTGGACCGCTATGCCGACGAAG
Organism: Erysipelotrichaceae bacterium; assembly: GCA_017533785.1. Taxonomy (GTDB): domain Bacteria; phylum Bacillota_I; class Bacilli_A; order Erysipelotrichales; family Erysipelotrichaceae; genus RGIG5669. The sequence continues at coordinate 53,030 of JAFWII010000020.1, forward strand.
AGACGCTGCAGGACATCCAGCTGTTTTCCTCTTATGGTTTTGATGACAAGGATGTCCGGGCTCTGCAGAAGCTCGATTATGTCGAAAGCGTATTCCCCAGCCGTCTCGTTGACTGCTACAGCGAGAGCAAATACGGCATCACCGTCGCCAGAGCCGAGGAGATCGACCGCACGGTCAACCTCTTCGAGCTGAGCGAGGGGCGCATGCCGGAGAACGCAAAAGAGATCCTGATCCTCGACAACGGATCGATGAGCACCTCCTATGCGATCGGCGAAAAACTGCGTCTTTATCTTGAAGACGAGGATATCGGCGAAAAACTGAAGAATACCGAATTCACGATCGTCGGCAAGGTCCGCACGCCTGCCTACATGGCCAAAACGCTGGGCACAGGCACGATGAAGAACCTCGACCTTTCGATCGTGATCTATCTCCCGAACGAGAATTTCATTTCCGAATACTATACGACTGTCTATCTGACTTTTGCCGGCGCGAAAGGCTATGAATCCTTTGAACAGGAATACAGGGACTTTATCGATGAGCAGAAAGCAGAGCTCGAAGTCTTCACCAAGGACCAGCAGGAAGTGCTGAAGACTTCCATCCTGAAGGAATACGAGGATAAGATCGCCGACGGCGAAAAGGAACTCGCAGAGAAAAAGGAGGAAGCGGAAGCCGAACTGGCCAAAGCCAAGGAAGACCTCGACAACGCAAATGTCCAGATCATTGCCGGCGAGACCCAGCTGACTACGATGCAGTCCGCCGTCCAGCAGGCGCAGGAACAGCAGAAGGAACTCAGCAAACGCTATTCGGAGAACGGCCAGCCGGTCTATCAGCGCATCGCCGAGATCGAAAGCAGGGACAGTGCTCACCGCAGCTTCGATACGATCTATACCGAGCTGCTGGCGGACTATGGTTCCTACCGGACACTTACAACGATGAGCAGCCCGGATTCCCAGGCGGCTTTTGACCAGCGGATCAGTGAACTGCAGACAGAGATCAGTGATCTGAACGGTCAGATCGCAGCCCTGGAAAGCGAAAAGAGTGAACTGCAGGCAAAGATCGACGATCCGGAGACGGGCGACGCGGAGCGCGCCGCGGCCGAGAGCCGGATCCTGGCGATCGACCCCGAGATCGACGCTCTGCGTTCCCGTGTGAACGTTGACCAGCAGGTCCTCGATTCCCTGAATGATGCGCGCACTCTCAGCGCGAGCGAAGCTAAGGCGGCGAAGGAAGCGCTGGATAAGAAATACAGCGGTTCGATCGAAAAGACCTACAGCGAGTATTCCAGGCTGCAGCGCGACAAGCTGATCTACGACGCCCTGAAGCAGGAGATGGAACTGGCCGATGAAGCGGTCACCCGTCTGAATCAGGAGATCGCCTCCGCCCAGTGGACCCTGCAGGATGCCCGCCGGCAGTATGAGGACGGGAAAAAGAAATACGAGGAAGGTCTGCTCGAATACCAGGAGGAAGTTGAGAAAGCCGAAGCGGAGATCCGCAAGGCGAAACAGGACCTGGAGGAACTGCCGGCAGCGGAATGGATGCTGCTGGACCGCGACAGCCATTATTCGACCCTGATGTTTTCAGCCAATGCAAAGCAGATGGGCGCGATCGGCATCGCGCTGCCGTTCCTGTTCTATCTTGTCGCGGCGCTTGTCTGCATGACCACGATGACCCGTCTCGTGGATGAGCAGCGCGGCCAGATCGGTATCTTCCGCGCTCTCGGTTTCTCAAAGGGCAAGATCATCATGAAGTACGTTCTCTATGCCCTGCTGGCGACCCTGATCGGCAGCGTGCTCGGGATCGGTCTTGGCATGGCGCTTTTCCCGACTGTCATCTATGAGACCTGGCGGCTGATGTATATGCTGCCGCCGCGGGAGATGCTGTTCCCGGTGCAGAACATCGCGATCTGTTTCGTTCTCTTTGCGGGACTGATGTCTTTTGTCACCTATCTCGTCGTCAACGGCACCCTGAAGGAGATGCCGAGCCAGCTGATGCGCCCGAAGGCGCCGAAGAGCTCCAAGAAAGTGTTCCTGGAGTATATTCCCTTCCTCTGGCGCAGACTGTCCTTCACTTCCAAGATCACAGCCCGGAACCTGATCCGCTACAAGGCGCGCTTTATCATGACCGTCGTCGGTATCGCCGGCTGTACGGCGCTGCTCGTTGTCGGCTGGGGCATCAAGGACTCGATCGCCGATGTCGTCGATCTGCAGTTCGGCAGCATCTTCAATTACGATTACGTTGTCAACCTGGAGGATGACCGCAACCTGACCCGGATCGTCGATGAACTGAAGAAGGATCTGGACAACGAATATGTCGTTCCGTATGCCGCGTATTCCTCCAAGGTCTACCTGCCGGGCGAGGAAAAGACGATCAACGTCGAAGTGCTGGACGCCCGGGAAGCCCAGGATGTGCTGAATCTGCGTCTGGCAGCCGATCATAAGACCCCGCTGAAAATGAAGAACAGCGGTGTGATCATCTCCCAGAAATTCGCCCAGAATCAAGGTCTGGAAGCAGGGGATAAGATCACGATCGAAAGCGCCAACGGCATCAAGCGGGAAGTCCGCATCACCGAAGTCTGCGAGATGTACTTCCAGCATTATCTTTATATTTCCGAAGAATATTACGCGACTCTGTTCGATGAGCCGCTGCACTATACTAATATCGCGGTCAAGAACGCGACCGGCGGGAACTTCGACTCTGTCAAGAAGATCGAAGGATTCGAAAGCGTCGTTGACTTCTCGAATATGGTCACCCAGTTCACGACGATGATCGAAGCGCTCGACATCATCATCCTGGTCATTATCCTGACCGCCGGATCGCTGGCCTTCGTCGTGCTGATGAACCTGACCCAGGTCAATATCTCAGAGCGTATCCGCGAGATCGCGACACTGAAAGTCCTCGGTTTCCGCGACTACGAGGTCAATTCCTATATCTTCAAGGAGATCTTCCTGCTGACGCTGATCGGCGCGGCCTTCGGTCTGCCGCTGGGCGTCGTTGAGCATCATTTCATCATGGGCGTCATCAACATGGAAATGATCATGTTCGGAAGCAACATCAAGTTCCTGAGCTTCCTGTATGCGTTCCTGGTGACCATCGTCTTCACGGTCATCGTCCTCTTCTTCACCCGCAAGCCGCTGAAGAAGATCGATATGATCGAGTCACTGAAATCGGTCGAATAAGAGTTTTGCGGTATAATACCAGCGGAGGACTAAGAATATGAATGTTACCGAAAGACTGACGCGCTACGCGAAAGTCGACACCCAGTCGGATGAGTTCAGCACTGCGACGCCGAGCACGCAGAAGCAGTTCGTGCTGGCGGAGATGCTGAAGGAAGAACTCACCGGACTCGGTCTCGTCAATGTTGAACTGACGGACAGCTGCATCGTTTACGGCACGCTGGAAGCGAATACGGAAGGACAGCCCTGCATCGGCTTTCTTGCCCATATGGACACTTCCCCGGCTGCTTCGGGTGAAAACATCAAACCGCGGGTCATTGAGAATTATGATGGCGGCAATATCGTGCTGAACGAAGAGCTTGGGATCGTCATGACCCCGGAGCAGTTCCCGCAGCTTTTAAAGGATAAGGGTTGTGACCTGCTGGTCACCGACGGCACCACACTGCTCGGCGGCGACGACAAAGCCGGCATCACCGCGATCATGGGCATGCTGGAATACTGTCAGGAACATCCGGAATTCAAACACGGCCGGATCGCCGTTGCCTTTACCCCGGACGAAGAGGTCGGCAGAGGCGTCGAGAACTTCTCGATCGAACGCTTCGGCGCCGATTTTGCCTACACGGTCGACGGTTTCAATGCCGATGAGCTCTGTTACGACTGCTTCTTTGCGAACAGCGCCGAAGTGAAAGTCCACGGGCTTTCGATCCATCCCGGCAGCGCAAAGGGAAAGATGAAGAATTCGCTTCTGATCGCGATGGAATTCCAGAGCCTGCTGCCGACATTCGACAATCCGATGTACACCGAAGACAGGGAAGGATTCAACCATCTCTGCGATATGCAGGGCGACTGCGAGGATACGGTGATGCACTACATCATCCGCAACCACGATCTCGCGAAGCTCAACAAGCAGGTCGGAGACTTCAAGGCGGCAGCCGCTTTCCTGAACTATAAATACGGAAAAGACACGATCACGCTCGATATCCGCGAGACTTACCGCAATATGCGCGAAAGGATCGAACAGTGTCCGGAAGTGCTGGAGAAAGCATCCGCTGCGATCCGCTCGCTCGGTTATGAACCGGTCTCCTACGCCGTAAGAGGCGGTACCGACGGAGCCGGCCTGACCGCGATGGGTCTGCCGACACCGAACCTCGGTACCGGCGACCGCAACTGCCACGGCAAATTCGAATACGTCAACCTGAACGAGCTTGAAAAAGTCGTTGAGGTCCTCAAGGAGATCGTCCGCGTTCCGGAATAAAGCGGAACAGATCAGACCGTTCGTCTCAGAACAGACAGGGACTGTCACAGGACTGCCCTTTTCTTTTAAGTCTGTATCTGATACAGAAAGCCTGTTTATGTCACTGCAGCGTTGCGCGGAAACTGCCGGAGGCGGATCGGAATGGTAAGATGAAGCTGGAAAGGGGATACAGGACCATGAGCAAATGGACAAGGAAACGGATCGACGAAGCGTTCACCGCACTGGTCGCAGAACACGGTTATGAGAACGTGACTGTTGCGATGATCATGGAGAGAGCGGACGTCAGCAAGACGACCTTTTACCGTTACTTCCGCAACAAGTCCGATGTCATGGACGGGCACTACCGGCGGCTCTACGATGCTGCCTTCGAGGATGAGAACTGCCGGACCCTGGAGGATCTTTTTACCGGTCTCTTCCGGATCACCCGCGAACATCCGGAGGAACTCTCCATGTTCGACACGGTCGGCTACGATTCTTACCGGGATTTCATCTACAACTACACCTACCAGCGGGGAAAGCAGATCATGGAAAAGGGATGGGGCCGTCCTCTGACCGAAAAGGAAGACTTCAATATCGCCTTCTTCTGCGGCGGGGGAGCGAGGATCCTGGAGGAATGGGTCTGTGGACGCTACCGCAGCATGACCCCGGAAGAAGCCGGCAGGGCGGTGGCCAAGATCATCGACCAGCGCTACCGGGTGCCGATCTATAAAAAGTAAAAAGGAACGAATTCTGAGATCCGTTCCTTTTTATTACGGTTCTCCTTCTTCGTTCCGGAAAGAAAAATGCCTTCATGTTACGTTGAAGTCAAAGAAAAGGAGACTTGAACGATGAAACCACTGAAAAACGAATACAAAGTCATCATCTGGGGACTGGGAAGCGTCGGCAGAAGCGCTCTGCAGATCATCAATGCCAGAAAATCCCTGAAACTCGTCGCAGTCTACGATATCGATCCGAAAAAGATCGGCAGAGATGCCGGTGAAGTCTGCGGTTTTGAGAATGCCGGCGTCCTCGTCAGCAACGACAGGGAAGCGGTCCTGAATACCGAGGCGGATATCTGTCTTTATTACGCGTCTTCCGTATGGGATGCGGGGAAACTCCCGGCACCCGAGACCTGCCAGGCCAATGTCGACGACATCAAGGATCTGCTGAGACACGGCAAGAACGTCACCACGACCGTCAACATCTATTTTGCGGCAAAGAACCAGCCGCGCTATTTCGCGGAGATCGACGAAGCGGCAAAGGAAGGCGGCGTGACCTTCACCCAGCAGGGCATCTTCCCCGGCTTCTTCACCCCGTATCTTCCGACGGTCTTCGGCTGCCTGTCCAGAAAGATCGATAAGGTCATCGTCTACGGCGGCCAGGACGATTCCGCCAACACCGCGCCGTGGGTCAACTTCCTTTGTTACGGCAAGACCGTCGAGGATATCCCGGCTGCCCAGTTCGCTTTCCTGAAGAGCCTGTTCTTCACTTATTACGGTCCGACTGTCATCGAGATCACGGAACGTCTCGGTCTGGAATACGACGAGTACAGATGTGATGTCACCCAGATCATGGCCGATAAAGAGATCACGACGCCCAACGCCCACATCCTGCCGGGCACGATCGGCACCCACTTCTTTGTCATGGCGACCTATCTCAACGGCAAGGAAGTCGTCGGCTTCCATTTCAACCACAAGGGTTCCAACGAGATCCTGGATGACTACAAAGTCGACAAGGCGATCGAGATCTTCGGCGAGCCGCATGTCCGCGTCGATATCGAAGGCATCATCGATCACTTCGATCCCTTCCTGACCTCCGCTGCTCCGAACGTCAACCTGATCCCGACGATCGTCGCTGCGGAACCGGGCTATCATGATGCTCTGGATCTCCCGCTGATCCGTCTTCCGAAATAACTGGGATCCTTCGCTTTCAAAGCGGAGCCATCAGTCAAAGCTCCTCTCCTCCTCCGGAAGGAGCTTTTTGTTTTCAGACAGAAAAGTGCAGCCGATGCATGAATGTACAGCGTATACCGATCCGCGGTACAATGGTCTCGTATATGAACAACAGAACAAACGACCGCAGGTCGGTCCTGATGATCGTCGCCTCGATGCTGATCTTCGGCACGATCGGGATCTTCCGCAGACATATTCCGCTCCCTTCCGCGTTTCTGGCGTTTTCGCGCGGGATCCTCGGCGGACTTTTTCTTCTGGTCTTCCGCACGGTGAAGAAGAATGCTTCCGGCAGACTTCCGCTCCGTCAGCTGGCCATGTTTTCGCTGACCGGCGCATTGATCGGCATCAACTGGATCCTGCTTTTTGAAGCTTATAACTATACGACAGTGGCCGTGGCCACGCTCTGTTACTACATGCAGCCGACGATTGTCGTCCTGCTTTCGCCGTTCGTCTTCGGAGAAAAACTGACCTTTAAGAAGGCAGTCTGCGCCGCCGTCGCGATCCTGGGCATGGTGCTCGTATCCGGTGTGCTCGGCGGAGCCGGACAGAACAACGGTGATCTCCGCGGCGTTCTGCTCGGACTCGGTGCTGCGCTGCTTTACGCCACAGTCGTCATCCTGAACAAAAAGACCGGCGGGGCGGATCCGTACCAGAGAACGACTGTGCAACTTCTTGCGGCAGGACTCGTCATGGTGCCGTATCTGCTGCTGACGAATGGTTTCCATGTGGATGCCTTTGATATGAAAGCGTTCGTGCTGCTGCTCGTCGTCGGGATCGTCCATACGGGGATCGCGTACCTTTTGTATTTTGCCAGCATCGAGGGACTGAAGGCACAGTCCATCGCGATGCTGAGTTATGTCGACCCGGTATCGGCGCTGCTGTTCTCGGCGCTGCTGCTGCATGAGCCGCTGGGTCTGGTCAGCGCGCTCGGCGCGGTGATGATCATCGGTTCCGCTTTCATAAGCGAGACCGGATCCGATTAAGGAAAATACGGACGCCGAAATGGCGTCTTTTCAATTCAAAAAGCCTTCAGAGCATGAAGGCTTTGAAATGATTTCTGAACCGAACAATGCAGAGAGGCTGTTCTCAGCGGATATGATTCTTTTCCGCTTCTTCGAGGACTTCCTCGTCATCCATCCGTTCGACTCTGGCCAGATCGACGACCGCCATCGGCATGCCGGAGGTCATCGCCGTTCCGTAATAGTCACGGAGCTTCTGCCGGAGTTCCTCGATCTTTTCTTCATCCGGATACATGGTCTTTCTCCCTCAGCCGGTCTTAATACTGCTGATCTTGCTGGCATCATCTGCTTCAGCGAGCAGCTGGATCTCGTGCCAGAGATCTTCGCCCCAGCGTTTTCTGGCTTTTTCCGCGCCTGCTTTCGAACCGCTGCGGCGCCACTCGAGCGGTTTCATATGCTGGCTGATCAGCCAGGCGATACGCAGCTTGTCCAGATCTCCCATATCGAAGAACAGGGATTCATAGGCGCCGATCCCGGCGTGGCCGAAATAGTGCGCGGCTTCTGTCTTTCTTCCCTTGGCATCGGCATAGGTCCTGGAGAACGGCTTGCCGATATCGTGCAGATAGCCGGCGGTGATCAGTTCCGGGTCGTTGGTCGGCAGCAGGTGGTCACCGGTCATCTTCATGTGTTCGCCGAGTGTTTCCTGATGATACGGCGTATCCTGATCGTAATTCATGAAACGTTCGTAGTAGCCTTCCGGGCTTCCTTTCGAAGTTGCGTCGTCATCCGGGTAGACGACGAAAATGTCGTCCCAGCCCTCGCAATAGTAGGGAGCTTCAAAGGAACGGTAAAACCCGTCCTGCAGAGTCAGGGAGATGTTCGATCCCCGCTCTTCCAGATCACGCATGCAGGCAGCGTAGCTGCGCAGGGTCAGATAACAGGTCTTCTTATGACGGAAGCTGCTGATCCCGCGGAGCAGAAAGCGCCGCCTCTTTTCGGTCAGACAGGATGCCTGCACGATCACCGGCGTCTCTTTTTCCAGAAGCTCCACGGCGTCGTCTTTCATGCGTTCGTAGTCCGTGATCCGCACTTCTTTTCCGTCGGCATCCGTTTCGATGTGTTTGTAATCGTCGCTGGCTAAAACTACTGCCTCATATTTTTCCTTCAGCTGCTGTGCAAGACGTGTCTTCCCGGAACCGGGAAGTCCTGCAACGATGATATAGTCTGCCAAGTTGCTCACCTCTATTTCATTATAAAGGATTTGAAACTTTTCGTCTTTGTGAAAAACATTGGTCTTTTTTCGCGGCTTTTACCTGCGTTATAATAAAAAAGTATTTTTGGAGGTATCTTTATGTGCGGAATCGTTGCATATAACGGACAGAAACAGGCTGCCCCGATCCTGCTTGAAGGACTTGAAAAACTGGAATACCGCGGATATGACTCTGCCGGGCTTGCCGTACGTGACGGCGAAGGCGACATCGAAGTCGTCCGTGCAAAAGGACGACTGAAGGTGCTGGCGGAAAAGACCAATGACGGCAAGAGCCTGAAAGGCAACTGCGGTATCGGCCATACCCGCTGGGCAACGCACGGAGAACCGTCGGAAAACAATGCCCATCCGCACGAATCCCTGAACGGGGAAGTGGTCGCGGTGCATAACGGCATCATCGAGAACTATCAGGAGATCCGCACGAAGCTCGAACGTCATGACTACACGTTCTATTCCCAGACCGATACTGAGATCGCGGTCAACCTGATCGAATACTACCGTCACAAATACGATGAGACACCGATCGGCGCGCTGCGCCGGGCGATGATGCGCATCCGCGGATCCTATGCTCTGGCTGTTCTTTTCAAGGACCGTCCGGAGGAAGTCTATCTTGCCCGCAAGGATTCCCCGATGATCATCGGCGTGACCGAAGGCGAATCTTTTGCCGCCAGCGATGCGCCGGCGATCCTCAAACATACCCGTCACGTTTACTACATCGACAACATGGAACTCGCCTGCATCACCAAGGGCGGCGTGACCTTCTACAATATTGATGGCGAACAGATCGAAAAAGAGATCACCGAGATCACCTGGGATGCTGAAGCGGCAGAGAAGGGCGGCTACGAGCACTTCATGATGAAGGAGATCTTCGAACAGCCCAAAGCCGTGGAAGATACCCTGCATTCTGTCTGCGACGGACAGGAGATCGACCTCAAGGACATCCATCTGGACGAAGAGGAGATCCGCTCGATCTCCCATATCACGATCGTTGCCTGCGGCAGCGCCTACCATGTCGGCGTGGCTGCCCAGTATGTCATTGAAGACCTTTCCCGGATCCCGGTCCGTGTGGATCTGGCTTCGGAATTCCGTTACCGCAATCCGATCCTCGACGAACATGAGCTCGTGATCGTCATTTCCCAGTCCGGCGAGACCGCCGATTCCCTGGCGGCGCTCCGTGAGGCAAAAAGACAGGGCGTCAAGACCCTCGGCATCGTCAATGTCGTCGGTTCCTCGATCGCCCGTGAGGCGGACAATGTCTTCTATACTCTTGCCGGTCCGGAGATCGCTGTGGCGACGACCAAGGCCTACAGCGCCCAGCTGATGGCGGTGTACTGCCTGGCAGTCCGTTTCGCTTTCGTTCGCGGCAAGATCAGCAGAGAAGAATATGACAAATACATCGCAGAGCTTTCCGCTCTGCCGGAGAAGATCTCCAAGAGCCTGGAAGACAAGGAAAGATTGCAGTGGTTCGCCGCCAAGTTCGGCAACAACCGCGATATCTTCTACATCGGCCGCGGCATGGACTATGCGACCTGTCTCGAAGGTTCCCTGAAGATGAAGGAGATCTCCTACGTGCATTCGGAGGCTTATGCGGCCGGCGAACTGAAACACGGCACGATCTCGCTCGTCGAAAAGGGCACGCTCGTGATCGGTGTCTCCACCCAGAACGAACTGTACGAAAAGACCCTCAGCAACATGATCGAAGTCAAGAGCCGCGGCGGTTACCTTGTCGGGATCACGAGTTACGGCCATTACTCGATCGAGGATACGGTCGACTTCACGATCTACATTCCCAGAACAGACTCCCATTTCACTACGCTGCTGACTGTTCCCTCGCTGCAGCTTCTGGGCTACTACATGTCCGTCAATAAGGGTCTCAACCCGGATAAACCGCGCAACCTCGCGAAGTCGGTGACCGTCGAATGATCCGCTCTCCGGAAGACAGTTTTGTCCTGCACAACCGCGTAAAGATGCCCTGCGTCGGCTACGGGACGTATCTTGAAGAGGGGGAAGAAGCCTACCGCAGTGTCGCGACGGCGCTGAGATCAGGCTACCGTCTGATCGATACCGCCAGTCTGTATAAGAATGAAAAGGAAGTCGGGGAAGCCGTAAGCAATTTCCTGCGCGCAGGCGCTGCTGAACGCTCCGACCTCTTCATCACCAGCAAGCTATGGAACGCGGACCGCGGCTACGATAAAACGATCGCCGCCTTCAACAAAAGTCTTGAAACGCTCGGTCTCGATTATCTTGATCTTTACCTGATCCACTGGCCGGCAAATACCCGCCAGTTCAGCCCCGCGGAGGCAAAAACACTCAATCAGGAGACCTGGAGAGCACTGGAAGACATTTATCTCAGCGGAAGAGTCCGCGCGATCGGCGTCAGCAATTTCCTGGTCCATCATCTCGAAGACATTTACGAAACCGCCCGCATCGAACCGATGGTCGATCAGATCGAATTCCATCCCGGCTGGATCCAGGCGGATATCCTCAGTTACTGCCGGAAGAAAGGGATCCAAGTCGAAGCCTGGAGCCCTTTGGGAAGAACGACGATCTTCGAGAACAAGACGATCTGCAGGATCGCGGCAGACCACGGCGTCAGCGTCGCCCAGGTCTGTCTGCGTTTCTGTCTTCAGCATGACGTGCTGCCGATCCCGAAATCCGTGCACGAGTCCCGGATGAAAGCCAATCTCGATCTCTTCGGTTTTACGCTGACTGCGGAAGAGATGGCAGCTCTGGACGGACTCGCAAATATGGGCGGTAACCACGATCCGGATACCGTGGAATTCTGATCCCGGAAGGAGAGCTTATGAACAATGTCGTAAATCTGGCAGAGAAATTCGCGAAATTCTCCGACTGCTGGAGTCCAAAGATCATCGGCGACCTCAACGACTGCTATGTGAAGGCAGCCAAATTCAATGGCGAATTCACCTGGCACAAGCACGAGACGGAGGACGAACTGATCATGGTCGTCCGCGGATCCATTACGATCCAGTTCCGTGACCGCGACGTCGAAGTGAAGGAGGGAGAGTTCTTCATCGTTCCCAAAGGCGTCGAGCACTGCCCCAGAGCGGCGGAAACAGCCGATGTGCTCCTGCTTGAACCGAAGAGCACCCTGAATACCGGCGACGTCATCAACGAGCGCACCGTCGAAGAGCTCGAATGGATCTGACAGACGTCCTTTTATAGAAAAAACAAATGCCGGAGGCCTGTCCGAAATGACGAGCCGGCCGGCTTTTTTTCTGCAGCAAAAAAATTGAAAGAATTAGCACTCAACACTTGACAGTGCTAAAAGAAAGGGCTATAACATAGTTGAACAAAGGAACAGAGAAGATCCTACAGGAAATATAGAATCCAAACCCTCCGGTCCCTTGCTCGAAAACATAGTTCTTAACGAACGATGAAAAAGAGTAAAGGAGGATAAAAACTATGTTACCTACATTATTCAATGAAAATCTGTTTGATGACTGGATGAATGATTTCGATCTGTTCAGAGGTTTCGGCAACGAAACAGAACACAAGCTTTACGGCAAGCATGCGAACCGCATGATGCTGACAGATGTCCGTGAACATGAAGACCGCTATGAGGTTGCTGTCGATCTGCCTGGTTTCAAGAAGGAAGAACTGAACGTCGAACTGAAGAACGGCTATCTGACGATCACTGCCGCCAAAGGTCTGGACGAAGACGAAAAAGACAAGAACGGCAAACTGATCCGTCAGGAACGTTACGCCGGCACGCTGCAGAGAAGTTTCTATGTCGGTGAAGAGATCACCGAGGAAGAGATTAAGGCGAAATACGAAAGCGGTGTGCTGACTCTGACTATCCCGAAGAAAGAAGCCAAAAAGCTGCCGGAAAAGAAACTCATCTCGATCGAATAAATAGGGAAAGAATATCCCGGAGGGAGGCACTTCGTAAAGAAGTGTCTCCTTTTTGTTGTGTGTCGGGCATGACACATCTCCAGCTGGTGAAAGTCCAGCCACAGGTATTTACCGCCAAGTGTAGTGAACCCCAAGTCGAAAGCAGTAATGCCGGGATGAAGGAAGGGGCTAGCGAAACTTCCGAGCCTACGCAC
>JAFWII010000021.1 GCA_017533785.1 Erysipelotrichaceae bacterium
AACAGCAGGGCTCTCCCATGCAATCAAAGAAGCGTTCCTAAACGGCGCAGAGATCGTGTGGGTCGATCCGAATCCGGAAAACAGGAAAGCAATCGCATTGTATGAGCGGCTTGGCTTTCAGCAGAAAGACTTTCCGGAGTATCTGATTTCCGAGGATGAGGAGCAAACCTCAATCTATATGGAACTTCGCAAAAACTGATTCCATACACAACTTCCGGTTTGTAGACTATATGTTAAAAAGCCTTATTCAATAAAGGTTTTTAAGCAATTAGTAAATTTTTTTTCAAGAAGGAGATAGACTATTATGAAAGTATCTGTAAAAAGATTTATTCTGGCAGGAATCGTAGGAACTATTGCTGTTTTGGCAGTCACCATTGCAATATATGCGACGTTTTTCCATGACTTTTTAGGACAGTATTCGGATATTTCTAAAGAAACTGTGGAACTTATATCAAGGCAACCGGTAAATGTTGGAACAATGCTGTTTGCTAATCTTGCACATGGTTTTCTGATTACAACGGTAATTTGGTGGGGAAAGTTTTTTAAGCCTCTGGAAGGAGCAAAGGCAGCGGCTGTAGTTGCTTTTTTGACAGAGATTTATTTCTGCTTTTCCCAGTACTCTATCATGAAGACAATGTCTCTTGTGTCCGCAATTTCTGATACAATTATGTGGACGATCATAAATCTCCTTGTAGGCGCAGCAGTATCGCTTGTGCTGGGATATCGCAAGAACAAAGAGCAATGAATTTCCTCGAAGAAGCGGAAAGTGGAAGTAATGGCGATATTTCAGTATAGATTGTAAATTAACAATCAGATCTTTCTTGCCGATATATGTTGAACGAGGGTCACTTTTGAGACCTATATATTGGTATTACATGTTGTGCCTGAAATAAAATTCACAACTACATGCTGAAATTACTATAACAGATGTCATAGTTATTCCTTGCTATTTTGATATCAGCGATAACAACAGCTATGATTCCTATAATCGATGCGACTACAGAACTGTAGTTAACCACTTTATTCATATAGACACTCCTCCACAAATTCCTGTTTGCAGCGATCCTGATAACTCGATATTTATCAACCCAGCTTCTCGATCAACGGGTTCGCGCATTTTTTAACAGGACACGGTATGTCTGGTTCATCCAATACGGCTTTTCTCACTTTATGTCGTGGAACAAATGAACCGCAAAGGCCATAATCCAGTCAGTGAAAGGATCTTTATGGACCAGACCAAGATTGGTGCGTTTCTGAAAGAACTTAGAAAAGAAAAGAATCTGACACAGGAACAGCTGGCTGAGAAGTTTGGTGTCGCCGGAAGGACCGTGTCCAGATGGGAAACAGGCAACAATATGCCGGATCTATCAGTTCTGGTTGAACTGGCGGATTTCTATGATGTCGATATCAGAGAAATCCTGGATGGCGAAAGGAAAAGTGAGATCGTGGAAAAAGAAGAGAAAGAAACTTTACTGAAGATTGCCGAATATGCCGAAAAGCAGAAAAAGCAGGCAATACTGAGAGCAATAATACTGTTTTCGCTGGAAATGATCTGCTGTGGCTATACGATCGCCATGGTGATCATGGTACTCAAAGAGGATAGTCAGATCGGTGTGGGATATGTTATTATACCGGCGCTTATAACAGTTGCATTTTCTGTTATTCTTGTAGTCAACGCAAAAGACTATGTGATAAACAGACAAGGCTGAGCACATGTTTGAACCCATGTGAGAACAGGTTTTTGTCGTACGAATCCATAGTGAGCGTCGGATTCCATCTCCGGACTCCGTAAACAGAACGACAAAATCGGCGTGACCTCAATAGTCACGCCGATTTTATATTCTTTTAGCCGGTGATTGCCACCTAAGGCAGCTTCCTTATGAAGGGCTGCCTGAAGGGCTTTTTCTTTTTGCCTGTTCCTTGTCCCCGACCTGCAAAAACGATAAGATGAATAGAGTTTACAGCGGTCAGAGGAGGAGAGAGCCATGAGCGAAAAGATCCCGGACAAGATCCTGGTACGCGGTGCCCGCGTGCATAATCTGAAAAACATCGATGTGGATATCCCGCTGAATAAGATCGTCGGCATTGCCGGCGTATCCGGATCAGGAAAATCCTCGCTTGCCCTTGGCGTGCTTTATGCCGAGGGGTCCAGACGGTATCTTGAATCCCTGTCGACCTATACCAGAAGACGCATGACCCAGGCGGCCCGCGCGGATGTGGATGATGTTCTTTACGTGCCGGCATCTCTGGCGCTGCATCAGCGTCCTTCCGTTCCCGGGATCCGCTCGACGTTCGGGACCGGCACGGAACTGCTCAACAGCCTGCGGCTGATGTATTCTCGCCTTTCCAGTCACCGCTGTCCCAACGGTCATTATGTAAAGCCGAGTTTCGCGGTCGCCACCATGCAGGAGATCGTCTGCCCGGAATGCGGCGAACACTTTTACGGTCCCGGAGCGGAGGAACTTGCCTTTAACTCCCAGGGCGCCTGCAAATGCTGCGGCGGAACCGGCACGGTCCGCACCGTTGACCGCAGCACCCTGATCCCCAACGAAGAACTGACCATCGACGAAGGCGCCGTTGCCCCATGGAACTCGCTGATGTGGGCACTGATGACCGACGTCTGCCGGGCGATGGGCGTGCGCACCAACGTTCCGTTCAAAGACCTGACCGACGAGGAAAAAGAGATCGTCTATGACGGTCCGATGGTCAAGAAACATATTTTCTACCGTCCTAAGGATAAATCGAATCCGATCGCCACGGAGATGGATTTTACCTATTACAGCGCGACCGCGACTGTCCTGAATGCCCTGAGCAAAGTCAAGGACGAGAAGGGAATGAAACGGGTCGAGAAGTTCCTGAAAGAGGAAACCTGCCCCGAATGCCACGGGACCCGACTCTCTGAAGCGGCAAGAGCTCCGAAACTGATGGACATCTCACTGGATCAGGCCTGTCAGATGAGTCTGCGGGAATCGGTCGATTGGGTGAAAAAGGTACCGGAGTCGCTCCCGGAAGAAATGCGGGAGATGGCCAAAAACATCTGTGAATCTTATCTTGAAGTTGCCAAACGGCTGATGGATCTCGGCCTCAGCTATCTGACTCTGGACCGCGCATCCTCCACGCTTTCGACAGGCGAACGCCAGCGTATGCAGCTTGCCAGAGCGGTGCGCAACCGCACTACCGGCGTCCTGTATGTTCTGGATGAGCCCTCGATCGGACTGCATCCGGCAAATATCCTCGGTCTGAATGCAGTCATGCACGATCTTGTGAAAGACGGAAACTCTGTCCTGCTGGTCGATCATGATACCCAGATCCTGAAAGAATCCGACTGGCTGATCGAGCTCGGTCCCCAGGCCGGTGCCGACGGCGGCCGAGTCATCGCCGAAGGAACGGTAAAACAGATCGAAGAAGATCCGGTCTCCCTGATCGGAAAGTATCTGAAGCGTGGACCGCAGAAAGGCAAGAGCGGAGAAGATCTCTTCGCGGCAGGAGAGATCCTGCTCGAAACAGAAAAGATCCACACCGTTCATCCGCTGACGGTCCGTATCCCGAAGAATAAGCTGACTGTCGTGACCGGCGTCTCCGGTTCCGGCAAAACGACAATGGTCCTGGAAAGTCTTGTGCCGGCGCTGGATGCGGTATGCAACGGCAAAGTATTGCCGGAACATGTAAGAAAGATCGAAGCGGAAGGGATCCGTCATATCAAACTGATCGATGCGACCCCGATCGGCATCAACGTCCGTTCGACCGTCGCTACCTATGCAAACGTGCACGATGAGCTGCGCAAGATCTACGGCCGCACGAAGGAAGCGAAAGAACTGGGTTATAAAGCCGGAGACTTCTCCTACAATACCGGTTCATTGCGCTGTCCGGTCTGTGACGGCACCGGACAGATCTCTCTGGACGTGCAGTTTCTGCCCGACGTTGATATCCCCTGTCCGGAATGCCGCGGTTCCCGCTACAGCAAGACTGCCAAACGGATCCGCTATACCAATAAGGCAGGAGAGAGCCGCTCTCTTCCGCAGGTCATGGATATGGACGTCAATACCGCTGTCCGTTTCTGCAAAGATCTCGGTGCAGTACGTCCGAAACTGGAGATCCTGCGCGATCTCGGCCTGGGCTATCTGACTCTGGGCGAAGAGACCCCGAGCCTTTCGGGCGGGGAAGCGCAGCGTCTGAAACTGGCCAGCGAGATGGGACGCCAGCAGAACGATTCGGTCTTCGTTTTCGATGAGCCGACGATCGGACTTCATCCGCAGGACATCGAAACATTGCTGCAGGTCTTCCAAACCCTGATCACCAACGGCGCGACAGTGCTCGTGATCGAACATGATCTGGATGTGATCCGCAGCGCGGACTATATCATCGACATGGGTCCGGGCGGCGGTGAGGAAGGCGGACAGATCGTCGCAGCCGGCACCGTGGAGGAAGTGTGTAAAGCACCTTCCAGCATTACCGGACACTATCTTTGATCTGAAGCATTTCCCGTACGGCATGTGTATGATATGATGAAGTTACGAAGAATCATCCACATCATCCATCCTCAGTCTCCGTAGATAAGCGGAGAGCCGACTTTTGTAACAGGAGGAGCACCATGGGACTGTTTGACAAGCTATTGAAAGAAGGCGCGGAAGCGCTGAAAGAGATCGCCACGGAGGAAAACAAGGAAAAAGCGACGGCTTTATTCAATTCTCTGAAGGAAACGATCAACGAACATGCCGACGAGCTGAAGAAAGCGGTCGACGAATTCCAGGCCGAAGCGCAGAAAGCAGATGAGACCCGCAAGGCGGAAAAGGAGGCTATGGAGACCTATTACACCGAACCAGAAGACGGGCTGACCTGCCGGGAACGCATCCTTAAAGTCCTGGCGGACGAATTCCCGCAGTACAAAGTGCGTGAGAACGTATCCCCGAAGGAACTGGGCGGTGAAGGCCGGTTCATGGACTATTCGATCGTCGTCTGCGACGGGCAATCCCCGAAACTCGTCATGATGCTGATCGGAAAGACAACGACGGCGCACCGCGAATACCGCTGGAGCCGGGAAGAAGCCGAAAAACGCGGCATCACCTTCCTGAACTTCGTCGAGCACTATCCGAACAACACCAAGTACATTTCCGACAGATTGCACAAATACCTGTGATCTGAGGAGATAAACAGAAAGAGAAAAGCAGAAATGCGCCTGCGGCGGCCGCAGCCTGATCCATTTACGTACTTTGCAGGCAGTCGGGTCAGGTACCGTCCGGTATCGTAAGCAGCAGCTTACTTCAAAGCACTTTCTCTTTCTTTTTATTCTATGAAAAGTCTTCTGACGGAACTTCGCGATCCTGCCCGCTGGCAGGAATTCCGCGACTGGAAAAATGAGCACGGGCAGCTCAGCAAAAAGGAACAGCAGGAGCTGGAGCGTTTTCTTGCGGAAAAGGCATATCTTCCGCTGGCGGAGACGCTCGCTTTTTCGCTTCCCGAAAAACGTATTCTCTCCAAATCCGGTTCAAATAAAAAACGCACCGTTTACTGTTTCGATGAAACTGAAACCTGGATCCTGAAACTGCTCGCCTGGCTGCTCTACCGCTATGACGGCGAGCTGTCGGACAACTGCTATTCCTTCCGCCGCCGCATCACGGCAAAAACCGCTTTTGACTGCATCCGGAAGATCCCGGACATAAACGGCAGGACCGTGGTCAAGTTCGATATCCGGAACTATTTCAATTCGATCGATGTGCCGCAGCTTCTGGAAGTGCTGAAAGAAGTGCTTGAAGATGATCCGATGCTTTTCGCTTTTCTTGAAAAACTGCTTAGTGAAGACCGGTGCGTCTGGAACGGGGAAACGATCAGCGAAAAGCGCGGCGCCATGGCCGGTGTCCCGCTGGCCAGCTTCTTCGCCAATTTCTATCTCCGCAGTCTGGACCGGCTGTTCGAAGAAGCGGATATCCCGTATTTCCGCTATTCCGATGACATCCTGGTCTTCTATGAGAACGAAACACAGATGGAGAAGCATAACGCCATCCTGAAGAAGGAACTGGAAAGAAAAAAACTCGAACTCAATCCGGACAAGCAGCATGTATCGCTGCCCGGAGAAGCCTGGGAGTTTCTCGGTTTCTCCTGGCATCGGGGCGAGATCGATCTGTCTGCGGTCACGGTCGGCAAGATGAAAGCGAAGATCCGCCGCAAGGCAAGAAGGATCCGCCGCAGCATGAAACGGAAGGGCACTTCGTTTGAGAAAGCGGCCGCTTCCATGATCCGCAGTTTTGACTACAAGTTCTTCGATCTGAGCGGAACGAACGATTTCACCTGGTCGCGCTTCTATTTTCCGCTTTTGACCCGCACGGACGGACTGAAAGAGATCGACCGCTGCATGCAGGAATATCTCCGTTACCTCTCATCAGGAAGACATTACAAAGGCAACTACAGCATTACCTATGAACAGCTGAAAAAACTGGGGTATACCCCATTGACAGCGGAATTCTTCCGCTGGAAGAAGGAAAACGAGGAACTTCGCGGTGGTTAGTTCTGCAATTCTCCGTTTCTGCAATAAAAAGCACAGGGTTTTGAACTGCCCCATTGAAAATGGACAGTGAATAAAAAGCCTGGAAACACCTTCTGTACAATTACGGTAAAGGAGGTGTTTTCTTTTATGGCAGGAAAACCGAATAATAAGTATTCGTATGAATTCAAGAAGGAAGCAGTAGA
>JAFWII010000022.1 GCA_017533785.1 Erysipelotrichaceae bacterium
TGATCTGTCTCGGCGCATTAGGCGGAGAAGAGAATATCGAAACCAAGCACTTCGCACCTGCTGATTTCGTATTCATGGCGCTGAACCTTGTCGCTTTACTGGCTTGTGTTCCGGTATGGCATATGTTCGGAATGTGCTAAAGAAAGTATTCCACCCCTTTCTACATGATGACAGCCCTCAAATGGAGGGCTGTTTTCTCGCTTTTGGATGAAAGGTAGCGTATAATCGGAAAAGACAGAAAGAGGTGTGTATTTCATGGCAAAAGAATTAACTGCTGAAACCAGAGATCAGGTCATCGTCCGCACGAGCGTGATCGGGATCCTTACCAATATCCTGTTAGCCGCATTCAAGGCTGTCATCGGCATTCTTTCCCATTCGATTGCGGTCGTTCTGGACGCCGTCAACAACCTTTCGGACGCGCTGTCCTCGGTGATCACGATCGTCGGCACGAAACTGGCAGGGAAGAAACCGGATACGAAGCATCCTCTCGGCTACGGAAGGATCGAATATCTGAGCGCTCTGGTCGTCGCGGCGATCGTTCTTTATGCCGGCGGCACTTCACTGGTCGAATCGGTCAAAAAGATCATCTCCCCGGAGAAACCGGATTACAGCACTGTCTCGCTGATCATCATCGCTTCCGCGGTCGCTGTCAAACTAGTCCTGGGAAACTATGTCAAGAATAAGGGAAAGTCGGTCAACTCCGGCGCGCTGGTCGCTTCCGGTTCCGACGCGCTGTTTGACGCGGTCCTTTCCTCGTCTGTCCTTCTCTCCGCCCTGATCTTCAAATTCAGCGGCATCTCGCTCGAAGCCTATGTCGGTGTACTGATCGCGATCATGATCATCAAAGCCGGTTTCGAGATGATGCAGGAAACGCTGGACGAGATCCTCGGCACACGTCCGGACAAGGAACTGTCCCAGGAGATCAAAAACCTTCTTAAAGAAGAAGAGGGCGTGCGCGGCGCCTATGACCTCATCATCAATAACTACGGACCGGACCGCAATTACGCTTCTGTCCATCTGGAACTTCCGGATACGATGACAGTCCGCGAACTGGATGTGCTGACAAGAAAGGCCGAGGCAAAGGTCTTCCGTGAGACCGGTGTCGTCCTGACCGGTGTAAGCGTCTATTCCTACAATACCGAAAACGATGAGGCAGCCAGGATACGTGACGATATTGCGGAAACGATCTCCGAATACGACTGGGCAGTCCAGATGCACGGCTTCTATCTGAATCAGGAAGAGAAAGTCATGCGTTTCGACGTCGTGCTGAACTTTGGGATCGAAGCCCGTGAAGGCATCCGCATCCTGCGCGAGAAACTGAAGGAACACTACCCGGAGTATACGATCCAGATCACGCCGGACGTCTACGTTTCCGACTAAACACATTCAGACATGAAAAAAGAAAAGCTCCCGGATCCCGGAAAGGGAAAAGGGAACTTTTTGTTTGTTCTAGTTGACCCACTGGGCATTGAAGAGGGAAGCGTAGATCCCTTTGTCCGCCAGGAGACTTTCATGATCGCCGCGTTCGACGATCTCGCCGTGCTGCATGACCAGGATCTGGTCGGCATTCTGGATCGTCGACAGACGGTGGGCGATCACGAAGGTGGTCTTTCCTTTGCATAATTCCAGCATCGCTTCCTGGATCTGCTGCTCGGTATGGGAGTCGACATTCGACGTCGCTTCGTCCAGGATCAGCATCCTCGCTTCCGACAGCATCGCCCGGGCGATCGTCAGCAGCTGTTTCTGTCCCTTGGAGATATTGACGCCGGAATCGGTCAATAGTGTATCGTAGCCGTTTTTCAGGGAAAGGATGAATTCGTGCATATGAGCCGCTTTGCAGACACGCTCGATGTCTTCCCTGGTCGCGCCGTCGTGACCATAGGCAACGTTTTCGGCGATCGTCCCTTCAAACAGCCAGGTATCCTGGAGGACCATCGAGAACTGTCTTCGCAGGTCGTCCCGTTTCAGTTTGCGGATATCGATCCCGTCCACGCAGATCGAACCGCTGTCGGGATCGTAGAAACGCATCAGCAGATTGATCAGCGTCGTCTTTCCGGCACCGGTCGGTCCGACGATGGCTGTCATCGTGCCGGGCTTCGTCGTGAAGTTCAGTCCGTGCAGGATCTCCTTGCCCGGAATATATGAGAATCGGACATCTTCAAAAGCGACTGAGCCTTTCGCTTTTTCCATCGGCCGGGCATCCGCTGCGTCAGCAGGTTCGCTCTCTTCATCCAGCAGGGCAAATACCCGGCGGGCAGCCGACAGCGCCGACTGGAAATCCGCCATCAGGTTGGCCGTTTCGCTGATCGGACCGGAGAAACGCCGGGAATATAAGGTGAAAGATGAGATATTGCCGATCGAGATCTGACCCCGGAGATAAAGGAAAGCGCCAAGGCCGGAGATCAGCGCCAGCGAGATATTGTTGATAAAGCCGACCGTCGGTCCGACGATCGTGCCCTGGTAATCCGCTTCATAATAGGAGTCCACCGCTTCCCTGTTCTGTTTGTCGAACTGGCCGATGACCATCTCTTCCTGGCCGTAAGCCTTGATCGTCTTGTGCCCTGACAGCATCTCCTCGACGAAGCCGTTCAGCTTGCCGAGATCGCGGGAGCGCTTTGAGAACAGGGGACGGACCTTCATCGCCCGGTGCCGGGAAACGAAGACGATCAGCGGGATGGTGATCACGAAGATCAGACAAAGCATCGGCGAGATCCGGATCATCATGATGAAGGAGCCGACGACGGTGATGATACTGGTCAGGATGGTGATCAGGTCGGAAGACAGGGAGGTGTTGATCGTATCAATGTCGTAGGAGATGCGGGAAACGATGTCCCCGGTCTGGTTGCGGTCGAAATAGGAGACTGGCATGCTTAAGAGGTGATCGAAGACCTGCTGGCGCATGGTCCTTGAGATCTTGGAGGAGATCCGCACCAGCACGACCGAAGCGAAATAACTGCAGACCGCGTTGACTGCGATCAGCGAAAGCAGGATCCTGCAGGCACGATAGACGCCGTCAAAATTCACCCCGAAGCCGCTCTCGATCGCGTCGACCGCGCTGCCGGAGACCGCCGGCACATAGAGGTTTGCCAGGTTGGCGGCCATGGTCAGCGCCAGAGCGAGCACCAGCAGCGAACGGTTCTGCCATAGATAGCCGGCCAGACGGCGTATGACTTTGCTGTTGTCTTTTTTCTTATCAGTCAAAGAGCGCACCTCCCATCTGGGAAGCACAGATCGAAGCGTAGAGCTCCGACGACTTCAGCAGTTCCTCGTCCGTTCCCGAGGAAGCGATCCTGCCGTCTTCAAGAAGCAGGATATTGTCACAGCCGCGGACCGAAGAGACCCGCTGGGCGATAATGATCATCGTAGTGTCGGCATAGTGTTCCGCCAGCGCCTTGCGCAGACGGGCATCGGTCGCGTAGTCCAGAGCAGAGGAAGAGTCATCCAGCAGAAGGATCTCCGGATCAGAGGCAAAGGCTCTCGTCAGCAATACACGCTGACGCTGTCCGCCCGAAAGATTGGTGGCGTTGCTGGTGAGGAGATACTCTGCCCCTTCGTCAAGTCCTTCGACGAATTCCGAAGCCTGGGCATTTTCCAGTGCCCTTTTCAGCGTTTCCTCGCTCACTTCACGGCCAAAGCGGACGTTCTCAGCGATCGACCGGGAGAAGAGGAAATCGTTCTGCATGACGATCCCGAAGCGGGAACGGAGCTCCTGCGGCGGGATGTTGCGGATATCTTCACCGTTGAGATAGATCGAACCGCTGTCGAGTTCATAGAAATGCAGCAGTAAAGAAAGCAAAGTCGTCTTGCCGGAGCCGGTGGCACCCAGAACACCCAGCGTCTCTCCCTTTTTCAGTTTGAAGGAGATATGCTGGAGGTTGTCGCGGACTTTCAGATAGGAGAAGGTCACATCTTTGAATTCGATGACGTAAGCCGGATCGGATGGCGGGAAATTGCCGGGCTGCCAGCTCTTTTCGGTCTCAGTATTGAGGACTTCATCGATACGGTTCGCGCTGGCGAGACCGCGGGAAGCCATGATGAACATCCGGCTGATCGCCATCAGAGAACGGGAAATGATCGTGAAGTAGGACATGAAGGCAATGATCACACCGGGCTTGCTGAGGCCGAGCGAGACTCTGTGCGCTCCCAGCAGCAGGACGCCGGTCCAGCCGAGATAGAGGATCAGGTTCATGCCGGGCGAAACGACGGCCATGACTTTCTGTGCGTGGATCTCCGCTTCGCGGATATCCTGATTGACTTTGGAGAAGCGCTCCTTTTCATAGCCGACCCGGCTCAGTGCCTTGATGACCCGTATGCCTTGTGCGTTCTCACGCACGACCGACACCATGCGGTCGGCTTTTTTCTGTACGGAAGTGTAGAGCGGGATGCCCTTGACAGCCCGGATATAGACCAGGACGGAGATGAAGGGCAGGGTGCCCAAAAGGACCAGGGACAGGACCGGGTCCATGAAGATCGTGATCGCGAAACCGCCGAGGACAATGATCGGGGCACGGATGCCCATTCTCTGCGCCATGCCCAGGAAGCGGTGCACATTATAGGTATCGCTGGTCAGTCTGGATTCCAGCGAAGGGATCGTGAAAGCATCGGTCTTGCTGCAGCTGAGGTAGAGCGAACGGTCAAACAGCTCGTGGCGGATCTCGCGCGTCGCGTCACGGGCGACCCCGGAGGCAAGACGGTTGGCGGTGATATTGAAGATCCAGCAGCCGAGAGCACAGAGGATCATCATGACGCTCCAGAATAAGATCAGCTGCACGCTGCGGGTCGGAACGACGTCGTCCAGGATGAGCTCCAGGATATACGGCAAAAGCAGTTCCAGGAGCGAACCGACTGCCTTGATCAGCAGGCCGAGGAACATCGCATTTTTAACAGGCTTGATAAAACGCCAGATCATCTTCATATATATTCATTTTACACTTTTTCGTATGTTTTCCTTTGACAATCCGCCGCTGGCCGTCATGTACCACAGGGGATTGACAGTCTACAATAAAAGTGTAAAAATACACTTGGAGAGAGAAAATGAATAAGACAGAATTCCTTGAACGGATCACAGAACTGGAAAAGCTGATTCGCATCGAACACAAACTTCATCAGGACCAGATGGCCGCGATCCTGGGCATCTCGAAAAAAACACTGGTCGAGAGCGAGAAGGGGAGACGCCTTCTGGGCTGGACCGAAGCGGTGGCGCTGGTCTCGATCTTTTCCGACAGCACCGTTCTGCAGAATGCCTTCGGCGGCGAACTGAGCGACCTGATCCGGGCGCTGGCTTTCGAAGAATTTGAAGTGCACCATCCGCAGACCATGGGCGGCCACGTCTGGTGGACTGACGTTGAAGAAACGCAGGGACTGCGCATCCAGCGCAACATCATCTCCGGTCATTACCGTCTTCTGGACGCGCAGGACGCGCGTCTCATCTCTTCCTTCTCCCTCGAGGAGATCCTGGATTATCTGAAACATCAACAGTGAGGTAATAATATGAATAAGAATAAGAACACCGTTCGTTTCTATAACGTACTTTTCCCGCTCTGGTTTTTCTTCTTTTATCCAACGCCGGCCTGGCTGCTGGTCCTGGCGGGAAACTTTCTGGTTGATCTCGGCGTCGTATATTTCGGCTCCCGGAAGCTGAAGGCGGAAGAACCGAAGGAGATCTGCCGCAAAAGCATCCTCAAGGTCTGCGTGATCGGCTTCTTCAGTGATTTTCTCGGCGCGGCTCTGCTGTTCCTGATGTTTCTCGGCGTCAGCCTTATCGATCAGTACGTGGTTTCCGTCCCGTTTGATATCGCCCGCGGCCTCAACTGCGTTCTGTTCTCGATCCCCGGCCTGATCGTTTCCGGTCTTCTGATCTATCATCTCAACAAGCGCTTCAGCTTCAACGATACCGAATTGAAACGGGCGCAGATCCGCCGTCTCTGCTTCTGGCTGGCGGTCATCACCGCTCCGTATCTGATGCTGCTGCCGACTTACTGGTAAAGAAATAAAGGAGTGAACTGCCATGGATTCCCAGTCAAGAAAGAATTATAAGGATATCAATTACCGTCCGTTCCTGTTTTATGTCGTCTTCGGAACTTCCGGAAACGATCTCGAGATCTCCGCGAGCCGTCATCACGTCGACAGCTTTCCCGAAGGACTTGCGCTGCGTGCTTTGAACCGGAAGGAAAACGGCGCCTATATCGACGGGTTTTTTGCCGGCGCTGTCGGCAGCATCCTGAAGAAAAAGGATCCGGAACTCTATGAGAAGTGCAGAGTTTCGGAGGAATGTGTCATCCTGAGCGGCGAAGTCAAAGACGACACCACCTTTGACTACATGCGTAATACGGTCGGATTTCTGGAGGCGCTGCTCGAACAGGGCGGCATCGCCGTTTTTGATCTGATGACATTCACGCTCTATTCTCCGGATACATGGAAAGAGCGCTTCTTCGAAAAAGAGATCAACGCTCAGAATCACGTGGTCATCCTGGTATCCGCGGAAGAGGGCGGCTACTGGCTGCATACCCGCGGCATGGCGGCATTCGGGCGTCCTGACTACAGCCTGCATGTTTCAGGATCCGATCCCTATGAAGAATACAGTGAGGTGCTGAACCAGATGATCTTCTACGGCGGGGAAGGAGTGTTCTTTGACGGGATATTCCGTCTGCATACCCGCAGCGGGAAGACATACAGGGTGGATTCCCGTTTCGTAGAGGATTTTGGAAACGACGACTTCAACAATGCCTACTGCGAAGTCTCCCTGGCGGAAGAGGAGAGCGACCCGGAAGGGAAAGCCTGAAAGCAAATATGAAAAGGTGTGACCGGTCGCGCCTTTTTTCTGTCTGTAAGGGTGAAGGAGGACAGAAACTATGAAAAAACTGTTCCTGATGACAATGATCGCGAGCCTGCTGGTCCTGGCCGGCTGCAGTATAAATAACAGCAAAAGCGGAGATACGCAGATCGATGTGGAAACGACCAAACCGGAAGCCTCTTTTGATCCGGCGGCATATCTGCAGAATCTGCCGGACCATCCCGACAAGGAAGATATGCCAGTCTGCGTCTACTGCGAGCTGCGCAATCCGGGCGACTGGGACGAGTTCGCTGAGGAAGTCGAAAAAGGCAACGATGCGTCTGTCACCTTCGCCAATATCACGATCGAAGGCGATCCGATCTATACCTATCTGACGTTTGACGGAGACAAATATCTCGCCGTCACCGACACTTCGCATGATAAGTTCGGACAACCCGAGACCTATTACAGCACCAGAAAATACCTCTATCAGATCGTTTATGAAACAGAGGAAGAGACTAACGGCGGAATAAAGCCGTTTGAAAATCATTTGACTGTTTTAAGCGACGAAGTCTTTGAGAACGATGAAGACGTCATTGAAGCGTTCCATAAAGAAGGCAATGAGCTCGTTTATCTCTGGGGCTTCAGCAAAGTCAAAGAATAAACTCTCAGGCAAAGATTCTCCCCTGATAAAAACCCCGCCGAACGGCGGGGTCATTTCATTATTATTGAAGATCAGAGGGAAAGAGGGCTGCTGTCAGTCCGCTGCTCCTGCAGATTCGCGAGCGCGTCCTGGTTCAGCTGGCGGGTGATCATCAGATGTTTCAGGACCGCTTTGTGGGAAGCCGGCTGATCGCCTGCCTTGATCGCGTCGATGATGCTCTGGTGTTCTTTCAGGACCTCTTCCTTGCGGCCTTCCTGTTCCAGGGTGATCTCGGCAGTGCGGATGATGCGGTTCAGATAGCGCCTGTACAGATCGTGGAACTGATTGTTGTGAAGGGAGTCGACCAGAAGCCGGTGGAAGCAGAAGTCAACATTGGCGAATTCCTCGGTCGTGCCGTTACGTTTCATAACGGCTTTCATCGTATCGATCGTGTCTTCCAGATCGCGCACCAGTTCCCTGGTGTTGCGGCTGTCCTTCTGGTAAGCGGCTTCCATCGCCGCGAAGCATTCCAGCGCGATACGGACCTGGATCATTTCCAGCAGATCCTCGGGCGTCAGCGTATGAAGACAGAAGCCCTTGCTGGGGACGATGTCGATGTAGCCTTCCTGCGCAAGCTTGTTCAGAGCGTCGCGGAGGGGAGTGCGGGAGATATTGAACTCCTTGGATAGACGTGTTTCGGAGTAATAGACATTGTACTGGAAGTAATCGCTGTCGATCATGGACAGCAGCTTGTTATAAGCCTGTTCGTTCAGTGGGAGCATGCACGTTATCTCCTTTATATATAAATAGCATAGCATTTTTTTAAAAAAAGTGAAATACCGGAATACCGGATATACCGGTTGAACCGGATGATAAATGTAAGCGCTAACAAATTAAAAAATTAACTTATCAAAAACCTATTGCAATTCACAAGATTACTGATAATATGGAGATATACCGGTATACCGGTGAACAGGTTATCTGTATCAAGGCCTATGTGCCGGAAAGAGAGAGGAACTATGAAAAAATTTATTCTCGTACTTATTGCCCTGCTGACATTATTCTCATTCTCAGCCTGCAATTCTTCCAAACCGTCCGACGGCGGCAATGGCGGAGGAAATGAGCCGGCAGAAGTCAAGTGGCCGACAACTCCGGTCTCCCTGATCGTCGCTGCGAAAGCAGGCGGCGGCAACGACCTGACTGCACGTGCACTTCTCGAAGGCCTTGCTGACTACGGTAACTTCGGTGTCGTAAACAACACTGACGGTGCCGGTGCTGTCGCTTTCGAACAGGTCAAGTCCACTGACCCGAAACTCGTCAACAACCTGCTGTACTACAACTCCGGTATCTACACAGCTTACTGGACAGGCGTTACCGACATCAACCCGATCGAAGACCTGACTCCGATCTTCACGATGACCAACACCTCCACATCCTACTACCTGATCGTTCCGAAGAACTCCCCGTTCAACACTCTGGAAGATCTGGTCAACTTTGCAAAAGAACATCCGGGTGAACTGAAGTGCGGCGCCAACATCGGCGACCTGGCTCACACCTACATCGGTTCTGCTCAGAAGATCCTCGGTATCGACTGGTCCTATGCTTCCACCGGTTCCGACGCTGACCGTATCGGTCTGATCATGGGCAACAACCTCGACGTTACCGCGATCAACGCTGTTCAGCTGCAGCAGTACTACGATGCAGACGAAGTCAAAGTCCTCTGCTGCATCCACAACCGTTCTGCTCTGGTCAACGAGAAGCTCGGCGCTGTTCCGACACTCGAAGAACTCGGCTATGAAAACGTTCCGCTGCTGATCAGCCACGTTGTCTTCGGCCCGAAAGACATGGACGAAGCAGTTGCCCGCAAGATCAACGAGATCTTCAACGATGTCACATCCCGTGAAGGCTTCATCAAGACGATGGCTGAAATGACTGCGACATACGAAAGCGCCGGCGATCTCGAAGCTTGCCGTGCTGCTATGGAAGCTGACTTCAACACATTCGGCGAAGTCTGTAAAGAACTCGGACTCTCCAAGTAAGGTCCATTCACTGATGCAACGAAACTGCGCAGGGGTCCACGAGATCTCTGCGCAGTTATTTCTAAGAAGGAGATAAAACATGAAGAACTTCAAGTTTAACCGCGCCCGCAAGTTCAGTCTGGGGATGATCATCTTCGCTCTGTTCGCCATCTGGCAGACAAGCACGATCACTCCGACCTTCACGGCGCAGCTTGGCGGCACGGATGCCGGTTCCAAGCTCTTCCCTTACATCGCGTGTGCGATCATTCTCGTTACTTCGATCCTGCGTTTCCTGACCTCCGGAGGTGAGGGCACCGTCTTCCTCGACGCTGCCGGCTGGCTGCGTCTGGGCAAGATCCTGGGCTGCTTCATCCTCTATGTTCTCGGTCTGAAGTATATCGGTTTCATCCCGGCGACCTTCCTGGTCGCGATGCTGCTCGTCTTCGTCATGAAGCTGAACCGCAGCATCAGATGGTATGCCCTGGTGATCTTTGCGGCCGTCCTGACCGCCTGCCTCTATTTCCTGTTTGCCAATATCCTCGGCGTCGTTCTGCCGAGAGGCATCTTCTTCTAAGGAGGTCTGTATGCTTAGTACTGTAATCGGTCTTTTATTCCAGCCTCTGAACTTCGGTCTGATGATCTTAGGCTGTGTCATCGGCATCATCTTCGGTGCGATCCCGGGACTTTCCAATGTCAGTGCGATCGCGCTGATGCTCCCGCTGACCTTCGCCATGTCCTCGGAGACCGGCATCATCTATCTGGGCGCGATCTTCGTCGGCGGCGTTTCCGGCGGTATGATCTCCAGTATCCTGCTCGGTGTCCCCGGCAGTAACTGCAATATCGCGACCTGTCTTGACGGTTTCCCGATGACCCAGAAGGGCAAGGCGACCAGAGCTCTCGGTATCGCGATCATCTCTTCCTTCATCTCGACGCTCGTCTCGCTGGTCATCGCCATGCTGTTCTGTCCGATCATCGCCCGTCTGGCGCTGCTGCTCGGACCGTGGGAATTCTTCTCCCTGTGCGCGACCGCGATCGTTCTCGTCATCACGATGTCCAAGGGCAATGTCTACGCCGGTCTGACAGCCGGTGCGCTGGGCATGCTGCTCTCGACAGTCGGTATCGCTCCGGTCGACGGCGCGAAGCGTTTCACCTTTGGCATCACCAACCTTTTGGGCGGTATCCCGACACTGGCCGTTACCCTGGGTATCTTCGCAGTCGCCAACCTGGCTCTGAACTATGCCCGCGGCAAGATGGATTCCCCGTCAGTTGACGTTAAGGGTCTGAAGGGCTTCGGTATCGGCCTGAAAGAATACTTCAGTCACTGGAAGCTCATTCTCCGCAGCTTTATGATCGGCCTCTGGGTCGGTTTCCTGCCGGGCATGGGCGCCGGACTTTCCAACGTCGTTGCCTACGCGGATGCGAAATCCAATTCCAAGCATCCGGAACTCTTCGGTACCGGTATCGATGAAGGTATCATCGCGCCGGAGATCGCCAACAACGCGTCTGTCGGCGGTGCTGTCATCCCGACGATCGCTCTCGGTATCCCGGGCGACAACGCCTGTGCCCTGCTGTTAAGCGGTCTTATGATCAAAGGTATCGACGCCGGTCCGCTGCTGATGACCAACAGCCCGAAGCTGGTCTACTGTTTCTTCGGCTGCATGATCCTCTCCACGATCGTCGTCTTCGCTCTCGAATTCCTGGGCATGCGCATCTTCCCGCGCGTTCTGCAGGTCCCGACCCACTACATGTACGCCGCGATCTTCATCATCTGCTTCATCGGCGTATACTCCAATACCTATTCGATCTTCTCCCTGTGGCTGATGATCATCCTGGCTGCGCTGGGTTTCCTCATGCACTACGGAGAACTGCCCTTGTCTCCGTTCATCCTGGGCTTCATTCTCGGCCCGATGATGGAAGACTATCTGCGTAAAGGTCTGACCTACTCGGATAAGGGCTTCCTGCTCTTCCTGCAGCGTCCGATCAGCGCCATCCTGATCTTCATCGCTGTCGCTTCCCTGGCCTGGCCGCCGATCCGCGAACTGCTCGCGAAGAGACGCGCCGCAACCGGCAAGGAAAGTGAACTCGACCGCATCAGCAAAGATACCGACAAAATGGAAGTCGAAGAATAATTAGGAGAAAAACACATTATGAAACTCGGATTTATCGGATTAGGCATCATGGGCCGTCCCATGGCCAAGAACCTGCTCAAGGCAGGCGTTGAAGTTCTCGTTACCGATCTGAATAAGGAAGCCGTTGCGGATCTCGTATCCTGCGGCGCCAAGGAAGCCGATTACGCTGAGATCGGTGCCGAATGTGACATTGTCATCACCATGGTCCCGAGCGGCGCGATCGTCAAATCGATCCTGTTCGGCGAAAACGGTGTTGCCTCCACATTAAGGGAAGGAACTCTTGTCTGCGACATGAGCTCCGTTACCCCTGTCGAATCCCGCTACTGCCACGATGAGCTCGCCAAGAAGGGTGTCGGCTTTGTCGACGCACCGGTCTCCGGCGGCGAACCCGGCGCGATCGCCGGTTCCCTGGCCATCATGTGCGGCGGCAGCGAGGAAAACTTCGAACGCATGAAACCCATTTTCGATATCCTCGGCAATTCCGCGATCCTGATCGGTCCGGTCGGCAGCGGCAGCGCCGCCAAGCTGGTCAACCAGATCATCGTCAACAACACGATCGCCGTCGTCGGCGAAGCCTTCGTATTCGCCGCTAAAGCCGGCGCCGATCCGGAAAAGGTCTATCAGGCTATCCGCGGCGGTCTGGCAGGATCTGCTGTTCTCGATGCCAAGATCCCGATGATCATCGACCGCAACTTCAAACCGGGCGGCCCGATCCGCATCAACCACAAGGATATCAAGAACGTCATCGACACCGCGCACGCGCTGGATGTTCCGGTCCCGTATTCCGCTCAGCTCTTTGAGATCCTTCAGACTCTCAAGATCCACGGCCATATGAACGATGACCACGGCGGAATCGTCCAGTACTTCGAAATGCTGGCAGGATGCGAAGTCCGCCGTCCGGAGAAATAAGATGAAAGCCGAGATCCTGAAATCGTTCCCGGCAGTCGATGAAGCTGCAGTCGATGCGCTTCTGAATAAGGAGATCGAACTGAACAGCGTCAAGATCGTCGTCCTCGACGACGACCCGACCGGCGTTCAGACCGTTCATGACATCTCCGTCTTCACCGGCTGGGACGTCGAGAGCCTGAAAGACGGCTTCAGGGAAGACCGTCCGCTCTTCTATG
Source organism: Erysipelotrichaceae bacterium (assembly GCA_017533785.1). Taxonomy (GTDB): domain Bacteria; phylum Bacillota_I; class Bacilli_A; order Erysipelotrichales; family Erysipelotrichaceae; genus RGIG5669. The sequence goes on from JAFWII010000022.1 coordinate 12,687, forward strand.
TGCTGACCAATTCCCGCGGCCTGACCGCTGCCCAGACCGAGGCGCTCCATCACGAGATCGCTAAAAACGTCGACGAAGCAGCCCGCGAGCTCGGCGTGACCTACATCTACATCAGCCGTTCCGACTCCACCCTGCGCGGCCATTACCCGCTCGAACCGCAGATCCTGCGCGAAGACTACGAGAAATACACCGGCAGACAGATCGACGGCGAGATCCTGTGCCCGTTCTTCAAGGAAGGCGGACGCTTCACGATCAACAACGTTCACTACGTCCGTTACGGCGAGGAACTCGTCCCCGCCAACGAGACCGAATTCGCCCGCGACAAGACCTTCGGCTACACCGCCAAGGATATGCCGGGCTATATCGAAGAGAAGACAAAAGGCGCCTTCAAGGCGGAAGACGTCCTCTGCATCTCCCTGGATGACCTGCGTGCCGTCAACGTCGACAAGATCGAGGAACAGCTTCTGAATGTCAAAGGCTTCAACAAGATCATCGTCAACGCGGCTGACTATGTCGATGTCAAGGTCTTCTGCGTCGCCCTCTACAGAGCGATGCGCAAGGGCAAGCTCTTCATGATGCGTACCGCTGCCGGTATCGTCAAGGTCCTGGGCGGCATCACCGATATCCCACTGCTCACCCGCAAGGACATGGTCGTCAAGGAGACGACCAACGGCGGTATCATCGTTGTCGGCTCCCATACAGACAAGACCACCCGTCAGCTCAACGAGCTGAAGAAGGTCCCGGGACTGAAATGCATCGAACTCAACGCCACCCTCGTCAAGGATGAGGAAGCCTTCGAAAAAGAAGTCGAACGCTGCCTGGCGGAGGAAGAGGAAGCGATCAAAGCCGGAACGACCGTCTGCTGCTACACTACCCGTGCCCTGATCACGGCGGACAGCGACGATCCGGAAGACCATCTGCGTCTCTCTGTCCGTATCTCCGATGCGGTCCAGTCTTTAGTCGGCAGACTGAGCGTCACTCCGGCCTTCGTCATCGCCAAGGGCGGTATCACCTCCAGCGACGTCGGCGTCAAGGCGCTGGCAGTCAAGAAGGCGAACGTTCTCGGACAGATCCGTCCGGGTATCCCGGTCTGGCAGACCGGCGAAGAAAGCCGTTTCCCGTTAACGCCGTATGTCATCTTCCCGGGCAATGTCGGTGAAGATTCCACACTGCGTGAAGCCTGCGAGATCCTGCAGGGAAAATAAAATGGGCAAACTGAAAACGATGTTGAAACAGGCGCAGGACAGCCATACCGCTGTCCTGGCCCTCAACATTTATTCCCGCGAAAGCATCCGCGGCTGTCTGCAGGCTGCCGAAAAGGCACAGAAGCCGCTGATCCTGGCCTTCGGAAAACGCTACCTCGACGTGATGAGCCTTGAGGAGGCAGTCGCCCTGTTCCGTCTGAACGCCAAGGACGTCACCGTGCCGGTGTGTCTGCATCTGGACCACTGCGCCGATCTGAACATCCTGAAACAAGCGGTCGACGCCGGTTTCGACTCCGTCATGATCGACGGTTCCGCTCTGAGCTTTGAGGAGAATATCGCTTTGAGCAGGGAAGCAGCGGATTATGCGCACGCGAAAGATGTCGATGTCGAGGCGGAGCTCGGTGCGATCCGCACCGGAGCGAAGTCTTCCGAAGACAGCGGCGATATCCAGCTCTATACCGACCCGGAAGAGGCAAGGGAATTCTGCGAGAAAACGCAGTGCGACGCGCTGGCGGTCTCGATCGGAACGGTCCACGGTCTCTACAAGGTCAAACCTAATGTCCGTATCGATGTCCTTAAGGCTGTCCGGGCAGCGGTCGATACGCCGCTCGTCCTGCACGGCGGTTCCGGCACCGGCACCGAAGTGCTGAAGGAATGCATCCGCGAGGGCATCACCAAGATCAATATCAATACCGAGCTGTCAAACTATTGCCGGGACAAACTGAAGGACTGGCTGCGCGACAACGATCCGCACATGTCCGTTCTGTCCAAGCAGACCGTTTCTCTCTATGAGGAGGCGGCCATGCTGGAGTTCCGGGAATTACTGGAGGAAAATGTATGATCCCTTTTGATCCGCAGCGTCATAAATATCCCTCACTGCGCAACGTCGTCTACGCGAAGAACGGCATGGTCTGCTCGACCCAGCCGCTGGCATCCCAGATCGGTCTCGAGATCCTGAAAAAGGGCGGGAACGCGATGGATGCCGCAGTCGCGGTCGCCTCTGCGCTTCCCTTATTCGAACCCACCTGCAACGGGATCGGTTCCGATGCCTTTGCGCTCGTCTGGACAGACGGAAAACTGTACGGGATCAACGGCAGCGGTCCTTCTCCGAAAGCCCTGACTGCCGAGAAAGTCAGAGAACGCGGATATACCTCCATGCCGGCTGTCGGCTGGTGTTCCGTAACGGTCCCGGGCTCCCCGGCCTGCTGGGCGGAAGTCAACCGCCGCTTCGGCCGTCTTCCCTTAACTGAGATCATGGCGCCGACAGTGCGCTATGCCAGAGAAGGTTTCCCGGTCCAGGCCCATCTCAACGGAATGTGGCAGATGGAATACGAAAAGATCACCAAAGCCGCAAAGCTCGAACCGGCTCCCTATGCTGCCTGGTTTACGACTTTCCTGAACGAAGGCAGAGTTCCGGCGCCGGGTGAGATCTTCCGCTGTCCGGATATGGCCGATACCCTTGAGGAACTGGCGGAGACCAACTGCGAGAGCTTCTACCGCGGAAAACTGGCGGAGAAGATCCTCGCCCATTCCAAAGCGACCGGAGGCTTCTTAACGGAAGAAGACCTGGCGTCCTATTATCCGGAATGGGTCGAACCGCTGTCTGTCAGCTACAAAGGCTATGATGTCTATGAAATGCCTCCGAACGGTCACGGCCTGACCGTCCTGATGGCGCTCAATATCCTGAAAACGATGGATCTGGGCAACGAGCGCGAGAACGCCGACGCCTACCACAAGACGATGGAAGCATTAAAACTCGCCTTCGTCGACGCCCAGAAATATGTCACCGACCCCCGCTTCATGAAGGTCGATCCGAAAGATCTGCTGTCGGAAGCCTATACCGAAAAGAGAAGAGCGCTGATCGGTGAGACCGCGCTGTTCCCGGAAGCCGGCACGCCCAACGGCAGCGACACGGTCTACTTCTGCACCGCGGACGGAGAAGGCAACATGGTCTCCTTCATTCAGTCCAACGCCAAACACTTCGGTTCCGGCATCGTCGTGCCGGGGACCGGCATTGCCCTGCAGGACAGAGCCGTCAACTTTTCGCTTGATCCGCAGGCGGACAATTTCCTCGAAGGCGGCAAGAAGACTTACCACACGATCATTCCGGGATTCCTCGCCAAAGACGGAAAACCGGTCGGTCCGTTCGGTGTCATGGGCGGCTTCATGCAGCCGCAGGGACACGTGCAGGTCGTCGTCAATACCGTTGATTTCCATATGAATCCGCAGGAAGCCCTGGACGCGCCGCGCTTCCAGTGGGTAGGCGGAAAGAAGATCCAGTTCGAACACGGCATCGCCGATTCGATCGCCAAGGAACTTCTGCGCAAGGGCCACGACATCGAGATCGTGACCGAGAACCGCAACATGGGCCGCGGCCAGATCATCTGGACCGACGGCACCGTGCTCGTCGGAGGGACCGAGTCCCGGGCAGACGGCTGCATCGCAGCCTGGTAGCTGCCGATATCCATAGGGGGAGAGGACGCAAACGCCGCAGCGTCCTCTCTTTTTTTGTGCGCGGAAAGACCTTGAAACGCAGGGGGATGATATACTGAAGACAAGAGAAAGCCTGAAATTAAAGGAGGCTTGGTTATGCGCAATCATGAGATCAAAGAGAAGACCGTTCTTCTGAATTCCGCCGGCAATCTGACGGAGCCCGGCTGGGCAAGACGCCAGTTCTGGGAGTACGACCGCAGAGCGATCAAGGCACCGGCCTACCGGATCAAGGAATGGGACTACTACATCATCATCCACGACGGAAAACGCGACGGCAGCGAGAGCTTTGCCGCGGCGTTCACCCTGTCCGACGACGGCTATGTCGGTCTGCAGTCGGTATCCCTGCTGCACCTTGACGAAGGAAATGCCTATGAGCACACCGAGACCGTGCTCAACGTCTTCCCGATGGGAAAGATGAAGATGCCTTCCTCGATCCGGGAAGGGGATGTGATCTATAAGGACAAGCGTCTCGATCTCTCCTATCTGAAAAAAGAAGGAGAAAGACATATCAAGTGCGCGTTCAAAGACTTCGAAAAAGGAAAAGACCTGAAGGCGGACATCGTGCTGCAGGAAGCGGATGAGGAGTCGATGACGATCGCCACCCCCTGGGACGCGGACAAGCGCTTCTACTACAATACCAAGGTCAACTGCATGCCCGCCTCGGGAAGCATCGAGTATGACGGAAAGACCTATACCTTCGATCCCGAATACGACTACGGCACGCTCGACTGGGGCAGAGGCGTCTGGACCTATGACAATACCTGGTACTGGGGCAACGGCAATGCGAAGATCAGCGGCCGCCGTTTCGGCTTCAATATCGGCTACGGCTTCGGCAACACCAAAGCCGCCAGCGAGAACATCCTCTTCGTGGACGGGATCGCCCACAAGCTCGACGACGTCGATTTCGGCATCCCGAACGATCCCGACCCCAAGGCGATGGAGGGTCCCGAGTATATGAAGGAATGGAAGCTGAGCTCTTCCGACGGACGCTTCGAAATGACCTTTAAACCGGTCCTCGACCGGGCGGCCAAGCTCGACTTCAAGGTCATCGTCTCCGACCAGCACCAGGTCTTCGGCCGGATGAGCGGCAAAGCCGTTCTCGACAACGGGGAGACGGTCGAACTGAACGATGTTCTCTGCTTCGCGGAGAAAGTCCACAACAAATACTGATGTTTACGACATCTCGATGATCAGGCATATCAGATGACCGGGAGGGAATATATGGATCTGAAACAGGCAATGAAGGAACGGCATACCGTGCGCCGTTTCAAAAACAAGCCGCTCGATGAGGAGACTGTCCGTCTGCTCGAAGAGCGGGTCAGGGAAAACAACGAAAAGCTGGGGACGGAGATCCGTCTTGTCTGCAATGACGACAGCGCCTTCAACGCCGCGCTGAAGCTCTTTCTGGCGAAGAACGCGGTGAACTACTTCGTGCTGACCGGTGAGGACAGCGAAAAACTCGAGGAGAACCTCGGCTACGCATCCGCGGATCTGATGCTGTACGCGCAGACGCTGGGTCTCAATACCTGGTGGGTCGGCGGGACCTACAGCCGCAGGACCATCGAAGCTTTGAACCCGGGCAAAAAGACCCTGGGCATCGTGGTCGTCGGCTACGGCGAAGTGCAGGGCAGTCCCCACCGCAGCAAAAAGTTCTCCGATATCGCCGCATATGAAGGGGAGATGCCGCAGTGGTTCAAGGACGGCGTCGAAGCTGTCCTGCTGGCGCCGACCGCGGTGAACCGCCAGGCTGTCCGCATCAGCGGAAAGGGAAACGAAGTGGCGATGAGCTATGCCAGGGGCTTTTTGGGAAAAGCGGATCTCGGCATCTGCAGATACTTCTTTGAACTCGGCGCCGGAAAAGAGAATTTCACTTTTACTGAAACAACCGCCTGAAAAACTGTATACTGTATTCAGGCTGTGCGCTTTTGCGCGGAGCCGGAAGGGAGATCAGTAAATGGATAGTCCATTTGGAATGTTTAAGATCTTTTCGATCGCGTTTCCGATCCTGTTTGTCATTATGTTCGTGTTCAGTTTCGGGATCTTCTTCTTTGTCATATCCAGAATGTTCAAACAGAAACGTCAGAACGACGCTTCGCCGAAGCTGACAGTCGACGCGAAGGTCGTTTCCAGACGCAGCGATCATTCGATCTCGCACACGAGCAGCACCAGCTCGATGCACAGCACGACCTGGCATTACGTGACGTTCGAAGTCGAGAGCGGCGACCGCCTGGAGTTCTCGGTCAGCGGCCAGGATTACGGCATGATGGCGGAAGGGGACAAAGGGAAACTGACTTTTCAGGGCACCCGCTTTATCGAATTCGACCGTTTCCGCTGAGCCTGTCCTTCCAAAATTGCAAACAGGCCGCTTTCTTAATAGAATATATATAAGAGAGTAAGCATATGAGATCTGTGATGATACTGATCAAACCGGCATCCGGAAGCTGCAACATGCGCTGCCGGTATTGTTTTTATGCCGATGAACTGTGCAACCGGGAGACCGCCCTTTACGGCATAATGACTGCCGATACCTCGCATGCCCTGATCGACCGTGCTTTCGCCTATGCGGAAGAGGAGATCGGTTTTGCTTTTCAGGGCGGGGAGCCCACGCTCGCCGGGTTGCCGTATTTCCGCGATTTCGTTCAGTATACAGAAAAAAAGAATGCAGAAAAGAAACTGCGTGTTCATTACGCCCTGCAGACAAACGGCCTTTGTCTGAACAGCGAATGGGCACGTTTTTTTGCGGAGAATCACTTTCTGATCGGCGTTTCGCTCGACGGAACCAAAGACATCCATAATAAATACCGTATCGACGCATCCGGAGAGGGGACTTTCGACAGGATCAGCGCCTCCCTTCGCCTGCTTGAAGACAATAAAGTCGATTTCAATATCCTGACGGTCGTGACCGGGGATTCTGCCCGCAAGGCAAAGAAAGTCTATCGCTTCTTCCGTGAAAGCGGCTGGGAATACCAGCAGTATATAGAATGCCTTGACCCGCTGGGGGAAGAACCGGGACTTCGCGAGTATTCCCTGACACCAAAAAAGTATGAAAGCTTCCTGAAGAATCTGTTTGACGCCTGGTACGCGGACGTGCGTGCGGGGGAACACTCCTACAACCGCTACTTTGAGAATCTGCTGTTCATGATGGCCGGTCAGCCGCCGGAGAGCTGCAATATGCGCGGCATCTGCGGGAAACAGTGGGTCATCGAAGCGGACGGCGGCGTCTATCCCTGTGATTTTTACGTTCTGGATGAATGGCTTCTTGGAAATGTCAGGACCGACAGTTTTGAGGAAATGGATAAAAAGCGCGATGAACTCGGTTTTATCGAAAAAAGCTGTCATATCCCGGAAGAATGCAGGACCTGCAGATGGTATCCGCTCTGCCGCAACGGCTGCCGCCGGTTGCGCGGAGAGGACGGAAAAAACTACTTCTGTTCCGCGTACAAGGGCTTCTTTGAGTATGCTTATCCGCGTCTGAAGGAGCTTTACGGGATCGCAATGAGGAACAAGGGATGAAAAACGTAACACTGCGGCGGAAACTGACGATCCTTTTGATCGCGATCTATCTGCCTTTGACCGGTTTTTTCTTATATTATTCCCGCAACGTCATCAACCGGATCGACACGCAGCTCGTTAAGGGTTATCGGGAATCGCTTTCCGCTTTCTGCCGCATTGCACAGGATGAATGGCTCGCAGCGGATACATATCTGACCAGCCTGTGGAATACGATCGAAAAGAAAGATCTGAATGCTCCGGAAGCGATCGCATCGCTGAGCGAGCAAGCGGAACGCGACGCGCAGACGCTGCTTGAAAACAATCCGGAGATCGGTGTGATCTTTCTCGGCACAGAGGAGGAGAAACTGATGCTGGTGGGACGCCTTTACGGGCAGAGTAAGGCGGACTTCGAGGATCTTGCCGATCTTCTTCATCAGAACAAAGAGAAGGGGTGGACCAACCGCGGCTGGTCGCTGTACGAGAGAGAGGGTTCCCCGCTTTTGGTACGGACGCTATCCGCAAAAGGGATCTCAGTCATGATCGCCTTCGATCTGCGCAGGCTTTCCGAAAGCGCACTGACAAGTTATTCGCTGTCTTCCCCGATCGTTTTTCAGAATGGAGGAGAGTATATTACCAGCGCACACTGGCTTAAGGGTTACGAAGGCGAGATCGAAAGCTGGGACAAGGAAAACTACTACAAGATCCGCAGCGGAGACAGCACTTATGTCGTTGTGTCCAGCAATCTGATCGGTATGAATGCCGTTTACGGCGTTCCCTATACCTATGACTGGAAGTGGCTGTATTATCTTCTTGCCGCTCTTCTGAGTATCACGCTGCTTTTCTTCGCGATCTTCTGGGGTCTTTTGAACAACGAAGTCTTCAGCCCGCTCAATAAACTCGTGCATACGATGGAGGACATCGAGGAAGGCAACAAAGACCGGCGTGCGGATATTTATAAAAACATGGAATTCAGTTCGATCAATAACACCTTCAACCGGATGGTCGACCGTTTGGAAAACCAGCGTATCGAGACCTATGAGGCACAGCTGAACGCCAAGAGTTTCCAGATGAACGCTCTGCGTCTGCAGATCCGCCGCCATTTCTTCCTGAACTGTCTGAAGAATATCTACAGTCTGACCAAGACAGGAAACATCTCCGATATCCAGAAAACGGTTCTTTTGCTGTCCAAGCACCTACGCTTTACGCTGGATATTTCCCGGGATGAGATTCCTCTGCAGGAAGAACTCGAGTCCTGCCGCAACTACATGAAACTCGTAGAGATCGGTCAGGACCTGAAGCCGGAACTGGTGATCCGGGCGGAAGAAGAAGCTCTCAAGCTTCCGGTCCCGCCGATCAGCCTGCTTTCTCTGGTCGAAAACTGCAACAAATACGGTCAGCGTCAGGATCAGGCGCTGAGAATCGAGATCACTTCGGAAGTGCGGAAACTGGATAAAGACGCCTTCCTCTGGATCACTGTGCAGGATAACGGTCCGGGCTTTACCACGGAAATGCTCGACAAGCTAAACTCAGAAATGAACACCGTCGGCTCACAGGGCCATGTCGGTATCAATAACGTCATGGATCGCATCCGGGTCCTTTACGGTGAAGAGTGTTCCATGACTTTCTCTAATCTCGGCGGAGCCAATGTCGAGATCGTCATACCGCTAAAGGGGGACGGAAATAATGAAGCTGCTGATAGTTGATGATCAACAGGATACGCTGCGCGGTCTCGTGCAGCAGATCAACTGGCAAAACGAAGGGATCGAAGAAGTCTGCGGTGCAAAAAATGTTATGGAAGCGCGCTATATCTTTCAGAACGACCCGCCGGACATCCTGCTCTGCGATATTGAAATGCCGGTCGAGACCGGTATTGATCTGGCGCACTGGGTGCGCGAGCAGGGATACGAAACGCAGATCATTTTTTTGACCTGCCACAGTGATTTTGCCTATGCCCGGGAAGCGCTGGATGTGCACGCCCTGAACTATGTTCTGCAGCCGGCGCCGTATCACCGTATCGTGGAAGCGGTGCGCCAGGGCATGGAAGTCATTTATAAACAAAACGAAGAGCGGAAGATGCTGCAGAAAGCACGGATCCTTGAAGGCCAGCGACTGGATGCCAATGTTCAGAGATGGGAGGACTACCTTACCGGCAAGCAGCCGGATCTGTCACTGATCGGTGAATCCCGTTTTGTCCTAAACAGTCCGATCTGGCTGATCCTGTTCGAGAATGCATCTGAATGCGGTGAGGATACGATCTGCAAGCATTATGCGGAAGTTTACCGCAAAGAGGAGTTTCGCCATCTTTTCCTGCATCCGGGAAAAGGGCGTTTCGCGGTACTGATGCAGCGCATCGCCGAGGAGCGTTTTCCCGATGCACGCATGAAACAGTATCTGCAATACCTTTCGGATCTGTGCGAGCTCGATACCGGGACCGAGATCACAGCCCACTATATCCGCTGTGAGGATCTGAAATCCCTTCCGGCCGGTTTTGAGACTCTGCTCGTTTCCTGCGAGCAGAATCACGGAAAGCGCAGCGGTCTTTTCTCTCCGGCGGTCGCCAAAGAAAACAAGCCTGTTTCGGTCGCGGATGAGATGAAGCGCTGGCAGCTGTATCTGGTCAGCGGCCAGGCGGACAGAATGGAAGAAGAAGCCAGAGAGCTTCTGTTCCGTCTCGTCGCACATGGGCAGCTCGGCTCCGACGTGCTGATGATGTTTTATCAGGAATTCATGCGCATCCTGTATGCTGCCGGTTCCGAACTCAACGGCAAACGCATCTCCGAATTGTTTACCAGCGCCGAAGACATGCGTCTTTACCGGAACAGCATGAATTCGGTCAGCGATATGCTGTCACTGATCCATCTCGTTGCTGAAAAATACGGCGAGGACCTGCCTAAAGATACAGACAGCGAGGTCACGGAGACGATCAAGAATTATATCGGGACCCACCTAAGCAAGAACATCATGAAGGAAGATATCGTCAATCTGGTCCATCTCAATGCCGACTATGTCACCCGCATCTTCAAGAAGCAGACCGGCATGTCGATCAAGAGCTACGTGATCCAGGAAAAGATGAAGGAAGCACAGCGCCTCCTGCGCAACACCTCCCTTCCGGTCAGCCATATCGCGGTACGGCTCGGATATTCGAATTTCAGCTACTTCTCAACAAGCTATAAGAAGGTCTTCGGGATCGCTCCCGCGGAAGAGGAACGCTCATAAAAAACTCCGGATCCGGAGTTTTTTCAGTTGTGTGTCGGGCATGACACATCTCCAGCTGGTGAAAGTCCAGCCACAGGTATTTACCGCCAAGTGTAGTGAACCCCAAGTCGAAAGCAGTAATGCCGGGATGAAGGAAGGGGCTAGCGAAACTTCCGAGCCTACGCACA
>JAFWII010000023.1 GCA_017533785.1 Erysipelotrichaceae bacterium
ATTAAGTTCAAGTAACAAGTTTTCAAAGAACAAACATATCATCTCATCGTAAATCAGGCTGAGCAGCTTACTCAAAGATGTTTTCGTAGTGGGAAGACTATTCATGAGTCAGGTGTTGACTTTTCATAGTAGGACTCCTGATACAAACCCATTATAATGGTATAAAATTGAATCAAATAGGATATTTCTCCTATTTTTGTTGTAAAGATGAAACATTTAGACGACAACGATACCCTGAACAGATTATGCTCCTCGGCTTACTACAAGGAGATCTTTTCTGACACGATGCGGGAGCATGCCGAACTCTTTCTCTGCGAACGCGGAGAGATCCTTCTAAAGCAGAACAGTCGTAACGAATATCTCTATTATTTGCCGCACGGCCGCTGCAAAGTCTCTTATCTAACCGCAAACGCGAAAACGATCATCGTCAATCAGTTGAAAGGTCCCTGTCTGATCGGGGAAATGGAACTGTTTAACGAAAAAGAGAGTTTTACCGTCGAGTCTCTTGAGGAAAGCCTTCTCGTCGGATTTCCGCTTGCTGATTGTGAGAACACACTCAAGGAAGATGTCCGCTTTCTTCAGCATGTCTGTCTCGAATTATCCGTCAAGGAACGGAACAATGCCAGAAGGCTCCTCCATGCATTCTCCTATCCATTGAAGAACCGCCTTGCAAGGTTTATTCTCGACTATGCCGAAGACGATATTCTGCGTATTAAAAAAGTGACGATCGCGGAGAGCCTTGGGGTCTCCTACCGTCACCTGGAAAGCGTTATGAATGATCTTGTCTGTCAGAGCATTCTTAAGAAAGAAAAACTTTTATACAGGATCACTGACAAAGCTATTTTGGAAGAATTATCCAGCGAGCTCCGCGACGGTCTGTTTTAACTGCCTCAGTTTCTGGTTCAGCTTTTTATAGATGTTTTCCTTGAACCAGAGTTCTGTAGATGCTTCTACAGCTTTGTCGAGAGTAAACCAGGCGACGCCGCTGTTTTCATCTTCCTTGGCCTTGAGTTCCTCTTCGGGATCCGCCTCGAGCAGAAATGTCAGATTCAGGTGCAGATGGGAAGCAACATAGTTCCCTTTTTTTATATGTCCGTTCACCGGGAGGATCTCAAGAGAGAATATCTCGGGCGATACGGCACGGACGTTTTTCAGACCGCTCTCTTCTCTTACTTCGCGTAATGCCGTCCGCAAGAGATCTGTCTCCCCGTCAGCGTGACCGCCCAGCCACGCCCAGGAATCATAGATCTTGTGATAAGCCATCAAAACATGTTCTTTCGCCGGATCGCAGACCCATGCGGATGCTGTCAGGTGACAGGTTTCGTTATTTCTCGTGAAGATATCCTTACCGCTCTCAAGCAGCTGAAGCAAGATCTCTTTATCTTTTTCTTCCTGATCGTTGTACGGATTATACTCGCGGATCTGATCGGCCAAGTCCTTTTGTCCGTCAGCTCTTTCTTTGCGCATTTTCATCCATGTATCTTCAAGAAGCCGGTATACATGCATGTTCGGATTCCCCTTTTCGAAATAAACAGAATTGTCCTTGCCGAACATTTTTACGGCAAAAGCCGCCACCGCACGCGAACGGGACTGACCGGCGTAACAATGCAGCAGCAGAGTATCTGCTTTCCGGTTCTTCTCGATAAAAGAAATGATCGCTCTGGCCATTTGTTCGTTGAAAAGAACAGCGCCATCGACTTCCTCTACAGTATCATCGAATCTGAGAGTCAGAACATCCTTGCAGAAAGGATTCCTGCAGAACTCAAAACCAAATCCGCCGGACTGCGCATCCTGAATCGAGATCACCGCATAGGTGTCGCTGCGGCTGCGCATATCTTCCAGACCATACGGACTGTAATGGTCCATTACGTATTCAAACGCATCAAAGACTGATTTCAATACGATCTTTTTCATGCTTCCCCTTTCTGTGCGAATAAGCTTCAGATAACCGAGTTACGCGATCCACCAGTTGCCGTCATCATTCTGGAAAAGACACCCTCTTTCCTCCGAAAGCGTCTTTCCTTCGAAATCCTTGACGATCACCTTGTTGTAGTATTCATAGTTTTCGGAAGCGCAGTTATTCTGATGATCCCAGCCTTCTTCGACCCATGCTTCCACATAGACGCTGCCGTCTTTTATCATTGTGACGGTCTCGTTATCTTTCAGTTCAAAAGAAAACTTAGATGGGTAATAACATGTCAGTTTATCGGACTGACTTACGACATTGATCCCTTCCCCCATGATCGCGAGATTGTAAAGGTCCATTTCGCGAAGATCGAAGAATTTGACGACTTCCGGTTCCTTTTCGGGGACGTACTTATAGAGAAGTACGTCTTTTCTGTCATAGTCTGCTCTCAGAAAATAGTAAAATCCATCGAAATAAACAGGTTTCCCGTATGCAACGTTGCGTTTTTTCTCGAACGGATGATATACACTACCGTTTGCAAGGTCATAAAAGTATATTACAGAACCCTGATAGCCGCCTCTTTGAGCCCATTCCGTCAGATCGTAGAGATCAGCAAAATCAGAAAAGGCATAGGCGAGTCTGTTCTGCCCGGCGATCTTGATAATGAGTTTTCCGTGAGTTTCCTTAAATCTATTTAGCATATTTCCCTCTCTTCGGCAAGGATGCCGAATACTATTAGTGACTGCGAAAGGCCTTCTTTTTCGTAAAAAGAGGTTTCTCTGCGAAACCTCTTGTATTTCGGCTATTTCTTGAAGCTGTCTTTCAATGAAACGGTGCGGTTGAACACGATGTGCTCCGGCGTGGAATCCTTGCAGTCAAGGCAGAAGAAACCAACGCGCATAAACTGGAATGTCGGAGCTGTGACCGCGCTCTTATTCTCAAGTTTATCGTATTCTTTCGCGATCTCGGCCATCGATTTTTCGACTTTGCAGCCGTTCAAGATCGTTAAGCTGTCGGGATTCATCGCTTTGAGGAAATCCTTATCAGCAGCATCCGGACTCGGATCAGAGAACAGATTGTCATAAAGTCTGACTTCAGCATCCAGGCAGTTGTTGAAATCCACCCAGTGGATCGTGGCGCCTTTGACCTTGCGTCCGTCAGCCGGGTTTCCGCCACGAGATTCCGGATCGTATTCACAGAAGACTTCAACGACATTTCCGTCTTCATCCTTACGGCAGCCGGTGCAGGTGACGAGGTACGCGCCTTTCAGACGAACTTCATTTCCCGGATACAGTCTCTTGTATTTCGGGATCGGAACCTCAAGGAAGTCATCCTCTTCGATCCAGAGGTTGCGGCTGAACGTGATCGTATGCGTTCCCTGATCCGGATTCATGGGATTGTTTTCAACTTCAAAGGTCTCGATCAGATCGAACGGATAATTGGTGACAGTCAGTTTCAGCGGATGAAGGACTGCCATGGTACGTTCCGCTGTTGCGTTCAGATCATCACGCAGGCATCTTTCGAGTTCCGCGTATTCGATCACGCTTGAGTTTTTGGCAACACCGATCATATCGCAGAAATTGCGGATAGAAGCAGCAGTATAACCACGTCTTCTCAGACCACAGAGCGTCGGCATTCTCGGATCATCCCAGCCGGAAACATACCCTTCTTCGACGAGCTTTCTCAGTTTGCGCTTGCTCATGACGGTGTGGTCGATATTTAAACGGGCGAATTCGATCTGCCTTGGCTTATGATACGGTATCGAAACGTTTTCGACCATCCAGTTATAAAGCGGACGGTGGTCTTCGTATTCCAATGAACAAAGCGAATGAGTTATCCCTTCCAATGCATCCTGGATCGGATGGGCAAAGTCGTACATTGGATAAATGCACCACTTATTGCCCTGACGATGATGATTGATGAAACGGATACGGTAGATGACCGGATCACGCATATTAAAGTTGCCGCTAGCCAGATCGATCTTCGCGCGCAGAGTCATTTTTCCTTCTTCGATCTCACCGTTTTTCATCATTTCGAATAAACGGAGATTCTCTTCGATCGGACGGTCACGATACGGCGACTTCGCAGGCGTGGTAGTATCGCCACGATATTCTTTAAACTGTTCAGGAGTGAGCTCACAGACATAGGCTAACCCCTTCTTTATCAGTTCAACTGCGTACTCGTAGTCTTTTTCAAAATAATCTGAACCATAGTAGAAACGATCGCCCCAGTCAAATCCGAGCCAGTGGATATCGTCTTTGATCGCATCAACGTATTCTGTATCTTCCTTCGCCGGGTTCGTGTCATCCATGCGAAGGTTGCAGATACCGCCAAATTTTTCGGCCATGCCAAAATCGATGCATAACGCTTTGCAGTGACCGATATGCAGATAACCGTTTGGTTCCGGAGGGAAACGGGTATGAACAGTCATTCCTTCAAACTGTCCGCCCGGTGCGATATCCTCTTTGATGAAGTTATAAATGAAGTTTCTGTTTTCGATTTCTTCTTCAGTCGTTTGTACTTTGATTTCTTCAGCCATGATTATTCTCCTTGACTAACGCGAATTACATACGTGAGTTATTATATCATATTCACCGATATGCCTTCTAACAACAGCAGAATAATCGTACATTCAATTGAAACTGTTTTTTTCTCATTTTATTTCATCCTTGAATTATTTCAGCTCTCTCAAATCTCTGTCATGATGGTTACTGAAGTTCTCGTTCCTCAGTTTCTGCTTACGGGTTCAGCTTTTGAGCAACACTATGGTCTCAATGAATTGCCGCTTTGTAAACAAATCGACAGGAATTGTTATCGTTATCTGATGACTTTTATAAAACGTTTTTGTACTTTGTCGCAAGAATAACCCTTGTGCTGATAGAAGATATGTGCATTCGTGCGAGTAATATTGCAGTTCAGTCGAATGAACGAATACCCTTCCTTCGACGCCCGATCTTCCATCGCGGTGAGGAGTTGTTTCCCTATGCCCTGTTGCTGTACCTCGGGAGAAACAGCCAGAGCAATGATATTCCAGCCATTGCCACCATAAAGCAGATTGTACTGTTCAGCTTGGAGGAATCCTAAAACCTGACGTGTAGCGTCATCTTCGTACACTAAAAGAGAGTAGTTGGAGTTGTTGGATAACTCCTTGATGCGTTGTTCGAGAAGCGCGACTGTCGTTTCGTGGCCCAAAGACATTTTGCATATATACTCCAAGTCTTGTGCATCTTGAATCTGAATATTTCTTACCATATCTCCTTCTCCTTCAACACCGATTTGCGTAATTCATTTTATCTTTTCAGATAGTCCGCATTCTTTGGTTCATACGGCACTGAAATAAAGTCTTTCTTTTGGTGGTACAAGCAGCATACAGTCTCGACGTGTGTCGTTTGTGGAAACAGGTCGAATGGATAAACTTTCTTAAAGGAATAGTTTTCACTAAGCAGTACAAGATCCCGTACAAGCGTAGCCGGGTTGCATGAAACATATATGATACGGTCAATACCGCTCGCATTCAAAGCGGTCACGACTTCTGAAGAAAGGCCTTTTCTCGGCGGATCAACGATCACGAGATCTTTATCTTTCAGATAATTGCTCAAATTGTCTTTTGCATCGCTACAGATAAACTCGGCGTTTTTGATGTCGTTGATGCTTGCATTTTGTTTTGCGTTTTCGATCGCTTCCGGAACGATCTCAATACCCGTCAGCGACTTTGCGTATCTGGCAAGGCTCAGGCCGATCGTACCGATTCCACAATAAAGATCAAGGATTCTTTCCTCCCCTTTCAGACCTGCAAGCTCACGTACTTTCGCATAGAGCTTTTCTGTCTGCCGGACGTTGATCTGATAAAACGAATGAAGAGAGATCTGAAAAGTTAGATCGCCGATCTTGTCAGTTATATAGTTTCTACCATACAGCAGTTTCTCGCCGTGGGCAAGAATGACATTATTCTCCTGCGGGTGAATATTCTCAAGTACGGAAACGATCTCCGGAAACGCAGAAACGAGTTTTTTAACTACCGCTTCAAGTTCTTTTGCGATGTCTTTTTTCGTAACGAAACAGACCATGATCTCTCCGCTGTAGAAACCTTCTTTTACGACGAGGTGACGGAGATCTTTGTCAATTCCGCGATGGATAAGCTCATCCTTTAAAAAAGCAACGATGTCATTCTCTTTCTCACTGTGCAGCAGACAGTCCGCCTGCTCCACGATATCGTTGCTGAAACGGCGGTAATAGCCAAACAGATGATCACGGACTGGGATCTGGATCTTATCACGGTAACGCCATGGCACTTCAGCACCCGCAACATCTGCTATCTCGACGTTCAGATGTGCCTGACGGAATGTGTTCTCCTCCAGCCTTTTCTTGAACAGCAGCTGGCCTTCGTAATTCATATGCTGAAGGTCACATGATCCGCATTTGTAGGCTACCGGGCAGGGAGTCTTTGTGCGGTACGGACTCGGTTCGAGGATCCGGTCGATGATCGCATAGGCGAGATTCTTTTTATGCGAGATGATCTTAACGATCGCTTTCTCATTTAAAAGAAGTCCTTTTACAAAAAGGACCAGTCCTTCATATTCCGCGATCCCGTATCCATCGATCGTATAATCGCGACAGCTGCATGTGACAAGATCGTTCTTCATAAAGAAAAAACTTCATTTGAAATGAAGTTTATTCCTCCTCTTCTGTTTCTTCTGTTGCCTCGGTCGTTTCCGGCGTCTCTCCGACGTGTGTCAGTTCGTACGCGAGTTCTTCGTTGACCGGCTTAGAAACGACCTGAGTCTCTGCTCTCTCCATCTTGGAGTTTTTTGTGAGCAGAACATAGATCATAGACTCATCGTCTTCTTTGATGTAGTTATAGGTGTTGATCGCCAGGTCATACATCTTCTTTTCGTTTGTGCTCGTAAAGTAGGTGCCGACCGGTGTAACGGAATTCACGACCTGATATGCCTGTTGGCTGATATTCTCGATCTGCTCCTGCGAGAGGTTGTCGGCTGTATCGATGTTTACGCGCATCTGTGCTGTCGTCATGATGACTTCGGCTTTTTCAACGCCGCTGATCGATTTGATCTTCGTTTCGATCGCCGTCATGTTTTCGTTCGTGATGGCAGGTTCGAGATCATTCACGAATCTGTCACCAACGACCGGCTTGTTGTTGGTGATCCAGGAATGCAGCAGCACGCCGCCAAAAACTCCCAGCGGGATCATAATGATAAGCAGCCCGAGGATCAGAACGATCGCTGCTTTGGATAACTTCTTTTTCTTTGTTGTTTTCTTTTCGCTCATAATAATACCATTTTAGCAAAGTCTATGGTTTTTGCCAAATACACACGCTTTAGTTTACTCCTTCGGCGCCTCTGTATTCAACAGTTCTTTCTGCTTTCCTTTATTTCAGCATATCCCGGAATTCTTCTTCGCTCAGACAGGTGACGCCGAGGTCTCTGGCTTTGTTGTATTTGCTGCCGGGATCTGCGCCGTAGATGACATAATCGGTATTCTTTGACACAGACGAGGAAACGATCGCCCCAAGGTCCTCCAGCAAGGCTGTCGCCTGCTGGCGGGTATAAGACTGAAGCGAGCCAGTCAGAACGACGCGTTTCTGCGAGAACTGTGTCTCGCTGGAAGTGCGTGTATTGCGGTACTGCATATTCAGACCGCGGGCCTTAAGAGTTTCGATCATCCGCTTGTTGTTTTCGTCCTCGAAGAATTCGCGGATCGTCTGCGCGGTAACTGTTCCGATATCACGGATCGCACTGAGTTCCTCGACACCAGCACTGCTCAGAGCATCCATATCCAGGAAATGCTCGGCAAGTACTTTCGCCGCTTTTTCGCCGACCTGGCGGATGCCTAAGCCGTTGATCAGTCTCTCAAGAGAATTGGCCTTGCTGTTTTCGATCGCGGCTATAAGATTGCTGAAGGATTTTTCGCCGAATTTGTCCAGGCGCAGGATCTCTTCCTTCTTCTCGTTCAGTGTATAGATATCCTCAACGCTCTTCAGAAGACCGTTGTTGTAGAAACTCTCTACTTTCTTTTCGCCCAGACCGTCAATATCCATTGCGTTGCGTGATGCGAAATGCGCGATCGAGGCAACGACTTTCGCCGGACAGTCCGAGTTGATGCAGTAATGAGCTGCTTCCCCTTCATAGCGCGAGATATGCGAACCGCATACCGGACATACTTCCGGGAATACATACGGCATCGTATTCTCTCCTCTTTCTTCCTTCACGCTGCGGATGACTTCCGGGATGATATCGCCTGCTTTCCGTACGAAAACAGTATCACCGATGCGGATATCCTTGTCACGAATGAAGTCCTCGTTATGCAAAGTCGCAAAGCCGACCGTCGTACCGGCAAGTCTCACCGGTTTGAAACGGGCGTTCGGCGTGCATTTGCCGGTACGGCCGACAGTAATGAAGATGTCTTCGACGACTGTACGGGCTTCTTCTGCCGGGAATTTATAGGCGATCGCCCAGCGCGGGATACGGGATGTGAAACCGAGCTGTCTCTGCTGTTCGTAGCTGTTGACTTTGATGACCATGCCGTCGATCTCATACGGAAGATCATGACGGATCGCAGCTGTCGCTTCGATATGTTCGATCACTTCCTCGATCGAGGAGCATTTCTTTAATGTATCGTTGACACGGAAACCATAGGAACGTGCCTTCATCAGGGAATCGTAATGTGTCGGTTCCGTATCGTCCGGGATATGATACCAGAAAGCGTTCAGACCGCGGGAAGCCGCGATCCTCGAATCGAGCTGACGGATCGAGCCTGCAGCAGCGTTTCGCGGATTTGCGAATTCCTCTTCGCCGTTTTTCAGCCGTTCCGCGTTGAGTTTCTCAAAACTCTTCTTCGGCATATAGACTTCGCCGCGGATATCGTAGCGTCCTTCTACCGGAATATGAAGCGGGATCGAAGGGATCGTTTTCACATTCGCCGTAACGTCCTCACCGACTGTTCCGTCGCCTCTGGTCGCAGCCAGACGAAGCAGACCGTCCTCATAGACCAGACACATCGCAAGACCGTCGATCTTGTATTCGACGATGAATTCCGCATCCGGATAGACATCGGTGATCTTCTGTGCCCAGGAGCGCAATTCTTCATAGGAAAAGACATCTCCCAGTGACAGCAGCGGACGGTCATGACGGACTTTATTGAAAACAGACTGGACTTCATAGCCGACATGCTGGGTCGGAGAAGCCGGGTCTGCCATCTCCGGATGTTTTTCCTCCAGCTTCAGCAGCTCATCAAAAAGCGCGTCGTATTCCGCGTCCGGGATGGTCGGTTTATCCAGCACGTGATACTCGTAATTGTAACGGTCAATGAGCTTTCTTAACTCAAGTATTCTTTCTTTTTCCATATCGCATTCATTATAAACCAAACGCCCTCAGTTGAGGGCGTTGATCCGTCTTTTATGGAAGGATGAGTTCCTTATCGTCGGTATATATGCTTACCTGCGTTATCTTGGACAGAACTCTCAGCTGGTCGATGCTGAGCGGTTCATAGACGGTGTATCCGTATTGTCCGGAATCATCATAATGCACATAATTGCCTTCACCGGTGAAATTATCGCGGATCGAAAGGTATCCTGTATTGGTTCGATCCTGATCTGATTTCGTGTAATAGTCTTCGATCGCCTTTTCCCTGCTGTTTTCCATGATCTTCATTGCCTCGCTGTATTGCGGTTCATTCATTAGCCGTTCCGGTATCTGCAATTCAACAAACACGCTTACATATTCGCTCTTGATCTCGAGTTCCTCGCAGTCCTCTTTGCTCAGCGGGCCGTTATAGACGTACGAAACTGATTTCGGGTTATGATCATACATTCTGGAGAGACCGAAACCCTGTGTTTTGTTGGCGGCAAGTCCGACCAGCAGTGAAAGTATGATCGAAATGGCGAAGAATACGAAGGTCTTCGGTTCGAAACGGATCTTGCGCCGGTAAACGAAGTTCGCGACTGTGAAGATGAACAGCAGAAGGATGTAGTAGATGATGGAATCCTTGAAGAAACTGATAAAGTTCCTGTTTCCCCAGAAGAAAGTGATCATGCAGAGAATGGCGAAAGCATAGAAGTAGATCACGAAGGGATATGCGAAGAAATGATCGGAGATCTGTTCGGCTCTTTCCGCTTTTCTGTCCACGACTTCCCTGGACAGCAGCACATACGCGATCACGGCATATACGGCAAGGACGATGTAGTAAACGATCCTTTTCGAACCGCCGCCAACGATGTTTCCGCAAAGGAATGCCGGAGAAAGATAACGCACACCATCGAGAAGACTGGACCAGTAGCTCATGCCGGCGACATGCGTTTCAAAGAAGACGCCGAGCACGATATAGATCATCAGCGGCATAGCGGTATAGGCGGCGATCATGACCATTCCGTCAAACAGCGTATTCGCGAAAGAGAAGAACAGGCTGTTGACCAGCGTCAGCACAGCGACAGTCAGCAGTCCGCAGAACAGTATCCTGAACAGTTCCGTGATCTCGATATGTCCGCCGGCAAGTCCGATGATCCCGGAAATGACCGCACCGACCAGGAACGGGCAGTACGAGACCAGGGCGGAGAACAGCAGATTCGTGTTCAGCAGTTCCCGACGCGATACCGGCAGCGAAAAATACGAGTCGGTCGCATTTTTCGACTGGATGAAACGCAGCAGATATGGCGGCAGGATATAGCAGGTGCCGAACATAAAGACGTAGCCGATGATCCAGGATACATAGTAGTTTCCGGTACGCATCGAACTGATATACGGCGTCAGCATCAGCGCCAGATTCATAATGAACAGGAAGACAACAAGGATCTTCTTGCTCTTGAGAAGATAAGTGAATACATTTTTATTCATGTTCAGCCTCATTTCTGCTCTCTACTTCATAGATAAAGAGCTCTTCAAAATTGACAGGCAGCACGTCGATCAGAAGCGGATCCTTTTTCTGCAGCTCAGTACGCACGTCCTCCTCGTTTCCGCGGATAACGAGCTGGTAGACTCTTCCCTGCTTCTCAAAACGGACAACATCCAGAGAGGCGAAATCCTCTTTTCCATATTCTTCCGTAAAGGCAAGCTGATATTTGTTGATATTCTCCTTGGACTCGAGCAGATCGCCGTAAGTCGACATATGGGTATCTTCCAGGATACCGAAGGAATCACAGATATCCTCCAGTTCCTTCAGGGAATGGCTCGAGATGATGACAGAGATCCCGGTCTCCTCGATCAGTTCGGCGAGCGCCTTCTTGAAACTCAAACGGATCAGCGGATCCAGGCCGTCAAATGCTTCATCCAGGAGCAGAAGCTTCGGATGAACAGCGAGCGCGAACAGCAGTGACGTCTGCCGCTTCATGCCCTTCGAAAAATTCGAGATCGAGATCTTCGGATCCAGATGGAACATCTGCAGATATTTTTTGTAAGCTTCTTCATCAAGATCGTAAAAGGTCTCGTAATAGGTCTTCATGGTCTCGATCGTAGATCCGTAAGGATAATACGGGTCGTCCGAAACGTAAAGAATGTCTTTGCGCGCGGAAGGATCGTTATAGGTGTTCTGTCCGTTCAGCAGAACTTCGCCCTGCTCCGGACGGTAGACGCCTGAGATGACTCTCAGCAAAGTCGATTTACCGGCGCCGTTAACGCCGACAAGACCGAAGATCGAACCGTCTTCGACTTTAAAACACACGTTATTCAATACATCCTTTTCACCAAAGGATTTTGAGATATTCTCAATTAACAGCATACTCAGTTTTCCTCCTTGAAAAGTTCCTCGACCGCTGCAACGAGTTCTTCTTTGCGGACTCCTCCGTCCTTCAGCGGTGTCAGGTACTTGATCAGCTGCTCGTGATCATACAGACCGGAATAGTGCTTTTCAGCAACGTAAGCCCCCTTCTTCTGCAGCGTGTAGATCACGCCTTCTTTTTCAAGCTCCTGATAGGCTTTTGCAACTGTGTTCGGATTGATGCCGTTTTCCTGCGCCAGCTGTCTTACTGACGGCAGCTGTTCGTTCGGCTTCAGGATCCCAAGTTCCACAAAGCGGACGATCTGCTGCCGGATCTGCTCGTAGATCGGCTGTTTGCCCTGTAGATTTATATAGAACATAGCTCTCCTTTCTGTACTATCTGTATTAAGTGTATTATCTGTCTGTCTGCTTGTCAACAAAAAAGGAGCCGAAGCTCCTTTAAGATTTGATGAAGTTCTTTATCCTATTCAACGCCGAACAGATACGCGTAGACCGGCTGGTCACCCTTGACGACATCCGCTTCCATCTCGGTGTTTTCTTCGATGTAGGCGACGATCTCGTCTGTCTCGCTCTCATTGGCGTCTTCGCCGGTGATGATCGTGATCAGCTCCGCGTCATCCTTCTTGGCCATCTCGTCGATCAGTTTCTGTACGACTTCGAGCTTGTTCTTGCCGGAAGCGACGATCGACTTGTTGGTCATGCCGATGAAGTCACCCTCTTCGACATGGACACCGTCCAGGCTGGTATCGCGGACAGCGTAAGTCAGCGAACCGGACTGAACGTTCTGACGCGCATTCTCCATCTCGGTGATATTCTCCTCGAGGGAGTTCTCCGGGTTGAACATGCTCAGAGCGCTGATGCCTTCCGGGATCGTCTTGGTCGTCAGGACCGTGATGTCGCGGTCATCGCAGATATCCTTTGCCTGGTTGGCTGCCAGGATGATATTGGAGTTGTTCGGCAGGATAATGATATGATCCGCGTTCAGCTTTTCGATCTCTTTCGCGAAATCTTCGGTGGACGGGTTCATCGTCTGACCGCCGTTGATAATGACATCGGCACGCAGATCCTTGAAGACCTTATGCAGGCCGGCGCCGGCAGCAACGGTAATGATGCCGAATTTCTGTTTTTCCTTCTTGGCGACCGGAATATCGACGAGCTGCGGCTTGTGAGCGGCACGCTCGATCGCGGAATGCTGTTCCTGCATGTTCTCGATCTTCAGCTTGACGAATTCACCGTAGTTCTGCCCGATATTCAGAGCTTCGCCGGGAGTCAGCGTATGAACGTGGACCTTGACGAGTTCCTCGTCTCTGGCAACGACCAGCGAATTGCCGATCGCGGACAGACGGGAACGGAAAGCGATCTCGTTGAACTTGCTGATCTGGTCTTCCGCCAGACGGAGGATGAATTCCGTGCAGTAGCCGAATTCGTCGTTTTCGAATTCAAGCGCCGCGAACTGAAGGTCATCATCTGCGGAAGCCTTTTCCGACGCGGTCTCGGAGACGAACGGTTTCCCGAGAGCGCAGGCTTTGAAACCTTCGATGATCTTTAACAGACCGGCACCGCCGGAGTCGACAACGCCGACCTCTTTCAGCACCGGGAGCAGATCCGGAGTGTGTTCCAGGGATTCCTGCATATATTTGTACAGGGCTTCGAAGTACTCTTCAACGCTCATCTCCGGATTTGCTTCGAAATCGTGGTTCGCATACCAGGAGCCTTCACGGACAACGGTCAGGATCGTGCCTTCGACCGGTTTCATGATCGCACGGTAAGCGACCCGTGCGCCGTTTTCGAAACCCTTGGCGAGATCCCCGACCTCGATCGTCTCCTTGCCCTCGATGTGCTGGTAGAGACCGCTGAAGATACGGGAAGTGATGACACCGCTGTTGCCGCGGGCACCCATCAGCAGTCCTTTGGAAAGAGCCTTCGCGATATCGGTAACGGAATCGGATTCGCACGCGAGCGCGTCCTTCAGACCGTTGGTAAATGTCATGGACATATTCGTGCCGGTATCGCCGTCCGGTACCGGGAATACGTTCAGCGCGTTGATCTCTTTCTGATGATTGGTCAGATTCGCGCAGCCGCTTTTCAGCAGTTCTTTAAAATATGCGCCGTCTACGATCTTTGTCATCAGCCGACTACCTTGACTCCCTGAACATAGACATTGACGGAGTCAACATCCATTTTCAGAGCCTTTTCCAGCGTATATTTCACGCGTTTCTGAACTTCCTTGACGACTTCGGAAATGCGAACGCCGTAGCTGACGATGATATAAAGATCGACTACGAGTCCGTTCGGTGTATTCTTGACGATAACGCCTTTGGAATAGTTTTCCTTTTTCAGAAGTTCGTTCAATCTGTCTTTAATGACTTTCTGGCTTGTCATACCGACGACACCGTAACTCTCGGTAACAGCTCCGCCAGCTAGAACGGCGATCGCTTCGTCGGAAATCTTGATCTCACCTAATGAGGTATCTTTACGAATTGCCATAAGACCTCCTTAAAAAATGTCTTTTTCAAACGACAATATTATATCAGTTTCCCCTATGAATTGAAAGAAAGCGCCCTTTATACCGGTGTTACACAATCTTTTGTTTTGACAGTTTTCCGGGAAAAAACTATCCTTATTTATTTTGAAACAGGCTTTTATACATACTGAAAAATATATCGTTTTTCAATATCGAAAGAAAAAGGCGTATCCGTTGCGGATTCGCCTGTATTTCTTTATTCTTCGCCGCGGTCTTCGTTCTCAGAAGAGATCTTATGGATGATCTCTTCGATCCGGTTCGCTTCCTGAAGACTTTCATCGATCAGGAAATGCAGTTCCGGGACTTTGTGCAGTTTTACCTTTTTGGCGCACTGACTGCGCACATAGCCTTTCGCGTTATTGAGCACCCGCAGGCCGGCATCGTTTCTTTCCTTTTTCCCGAGGAAGGAAACATAGACCTTAGCGTGGCTCAGATCCGGTGAAACGCGTACTTCAGAAACGGTCACGAAACCGAGTTTCGGATCGTTGAAGTCTTTCTGCAGGATCAGTGTGATCTCACGGTAAAGAAGCGACTCGATCTTGGCCAGATTTGCGCTCGCCATTACTCGACCGGGACCTCCACGTCGACATAGGCTTCGACGATATCGCCTTCTTTGATATCGTTGTAGTTCGTCAGCGTAAGACCGCACTCGTAACCGCTCTGAACTTCCTTGGCGTCGTTTTCGAAACGCTTCAGGGAACCGAGACGGCCGGTGTAGATGACGACGCCGTCACGGATCAGACGGACGCCGCAGTCACGCTCAAGTTTGCCGTCGATGACCATGGAACCGGCGATCGTACCGACCTTGGAGACCTTGTAGATCTTACGGACTTCTGCCTGGCCGATGACCTTTTCTTCAAAGACCGGCGCCAGCATGCCCTTCATGGCGGCTTCCATTTCTTCGACTGCCTTGTAGATGATCGTGTGCAGACGGATATCGACACCTTCGTCTGCGGCTTTCTTACGGACGATCGCACTCGGACGGACGTTGAAGCCATAGATCACGGCATTGGAGACCTTCGCCAGCATGACGTCCGATTCGGAGATCGCACCGGCGGAAGAACGGATGACGTTGACCTTGACACCGTCGACTTCGATCTTGGACAGAGAACTGGCGACTGCTTCGGAAGTACCTTGAACGTCGGATTTGACGATGACCGGGATCTCCTGGACTTCGCCGCTCTCGATCTGGGCAGCCAGATCATCGAGGGACATCGCCGAGGTGTTGCGTCTTTCTCTTTCGATCTTTTCGCGGTTGAGCTGTTCAGCAACGGCTCTGGCCTTCTTTTCACTGTCAAATACCTTGAAGTGATCGCCGGCTGTCGGAACATCGCTCAGGCCGATGATCTCGACCGGAGAGGACGGGATCGCTTCCTTGATCTCTCTGCCGGTATCATCGTTCATCCGGCGCACACGGCCGGAGATCGCGCCGACGACCAGATAGTCGCCCTGATGCAGGGTACCGTTCTGGACGAGCAGCGTCGTGACCGGACCGCGTCCCTTATCGAGCTTCGCTTCAATGGCGGTACCGACGGCTGCCTTTTTCGGATTGGCCTTCAGTTCCTTCATTTCCGCAACGACCAGGATCGTTTCAAGCAGTTCCTGGACACCGAGGCCGGTCTTGGCGGAACAGTTGACAAAGATCGTTTCGCCGCCCCATTCCTCGCACATGACGCCGTTTTCGGCCATTTCCTGCTTGACTCTGTCCGGATTCGCATGCGGCTTATCCATCTTGTTGACTGCGACGATCATCGGAACGCCCGCCGCACGGGCATGGTCGATCGCTTCCTTGGTCTGCGGCATGACGCCGTCATCCGCGGCAACGACGATGATCGCGATATCGGTAACACTGGCACCACGGGCACGCATGGCTGTGAATGCCTCGTGTCCGGGGGTATCGATGAAGGTCACGGGCTGGCCGTTGACTTCGATCTGGTACGCACCGATATGCTGGGTGATGCCGCCGAACTCCCCTTCCACGACTTTCGTGGAACGGATGTAGTCCAGCAGCGTCGTCTTACCGTGGTCGACGTGACCCATGATCGTTACGATCGGCGCTCTGCCAACCAGATCCTTCGGATCATCCTTTTCATCGACCAGCAGGTCTTTCTCTTCTGTCTCCTCCTTGGTGGCGTCGACATTGAATTCCAAACAGACGAGTTCGACGGATTCATCGTCAAGGACCGAGTTGATCGTTACCATCTTCGATAACATGAACAGGACCTTAATGATCTCGCCGGAATTGCGTCCGAGTTTTTCGGCTAACTGGGAAACTGTGATTCCCTCCTGGTAGGTTATGGCTTTGACTTGTTCTTTGACCTGTGCGGGTCTGTATTCCTTGTTATTGTTTCGCTTGTTATTGTTGTTTCTTCGTACTTTCGCCATGCACACACCCTCCTTCTTTCAAAACGTTTTCTGCGAAACCCCGGTCCGTCAGCGCGAGGCTGCGGACGTTGCGCTTACCGACGGCAGCGCTGAGTTCTTCAGCGCTGAACGCGTCAGTATACGGGGTATTGTAATAACTGCATTTTTTTAGGATCCGCTCCCGGCTCTTTTCCGATATGTCGGAAGCGATGAAGACGATCTGGATCTTGCCTTCTCTGAACTGATTGAGAATCTCTTCTCCGTAAAGGATCTTTCCGGCTCTGCGGGCAAGCCCGAGAAGCTGCAGAGTCCTATTCACCGATCTCCTTTTTGATCGCTTCGTAGACCTCTTCGCTGATCTCCGTCTCAAGCGCTCTGCCGAGAGCGTTGCGCTTGCGGGCGGTCTCCAGCGCCTGCAGGTCCTTTTTCAGATAAGCACCTTTACCGTTCCGTTTGCCGGTCGGGTCAACTTCCACTGTCCCTTCCGGCGTCCGGACGATACGTAATAATTCCTTTTTCGGACAGGATTCTCCAGTCGCCACACAACGGCGCATCGGGATCTTTTTCATCGATTACTCCTCGTCGTCGTAGTAGTCTTCGTATTCGTCGAAGTCGATATCTTCGTTGATCCAGCTGTCCTGTTCTTCTTCTTCCTGCTGCAGAGCGATCTCTTCGAGTTCTTCCTCTGTGTATTCCGGACGGATCTCGTATTCCTTGCTTTCGAGATCCTTGGCACGCAGACGTCTCTCGTCTTCTTCGCCCTTGCGTTTCTTTTTCTTCTTCGCAGTCTGTTCTTCCTGTTTGTTGGATGCGTCCGCGAATTTTTCAAGCTTGGAGACATAGGTGTCCTGCTTCGGAGTCAGAGCCGCTTTCTTGCGTTCCGGCTTCTTCTCCTCGACTACCGGTTCTTCCTTGACCGGTTCTTCCTTGACGGTCTCCTGGACCGGCTCTTCAACAGCCGGCGCAGCTTCTTCTTTCTTTTCTTCCTCGGCTTTTTCCTCACGCTTCGCCTTGGCGGCTTCTTTTTCTTCCGCCAGTTCGACGATCGTGACTTCTTCTTCCGCCGGGCTCTGTTCCGCCATCTCTTCGATCGCTTCTTCCGCAAAACCGGTGTCGCTCTCAGCTAACTGGGACTCGAATTCTTCCTGGCGGCGTTTCGCCTCTTCCTGCTGGGCAAGGAAGGCGCGCATTTCCTTCTCTTTGGCGAGTCTTTCCTGGTCTTCCTTGAACTCCTGCATCTTGGCATTGATGTCGATGCCTTCGGCGACGATGTCGGAGATCGTCTTGATATCGATCTTGCGGCCGGTCAGTTTAACAGCCAGACGGGCGTTCTTGCCCTTCTTTCCGATCGCGACCGAAAGCTGATCATCATTGACGACGACTGTCAGCGGACGGTTGTAATGGCTGCGTTCCTTTTCGTCGTTGTCTTCCGCGTAGAAGACGGCACGGATCTCAGCCGGAGACAGCGCGTTGCGTACGAGTTCGCCAAGATCATCGTTCCATTCGAAGACGTCGATCTTTTCACCGCGGATCTCGCTGATGACCGCCTGAACTCTGGTTCCGCGCGGGCCGATGCAGGCGCCGATCGGGTCGACGTCGTCATTGCGGGAATAGACCGCCATCTTGGTCCTTTCACCGGCTTCTCTGGCGATCGCCTTGATCTCGACGATGCCCTGGGCGATCTCCGGAACTTCCTTTTCGAAAAGACGCTTTACGAACATCGGATCCGAACGGGAAAGGATGACCTGGGAACCCTTGGAATTCTTGGAGACTTCCTTGATGATGACCCGGATCGTCTGACCTTCACGGTATTCCTCGCCCGGGATCTGCTCCGGCTTGGTCATGATGCCGATGGTATTCTTGATGTCGATCAGTACGAACTTCTCCTCGGCGGTCTTGATGATGCCGCTGATCAGATCGAACTCTTTGTCCTTGTATTCATCATAGACTTTCTGCTTTTCGAATTCCTTGATGCGCTGCTTCAGCATGTTCTTGGCAACGGAGATCGAGGATCTGCCGATCTCGTTGAAATCGACTTCCTGTGTGATCGTGTCACCGACCTGAACATCCGGCTTGATCTCCTTGGCTTCGGAGTAGAGGATGTCCAGCGTCTCGTCGAAACTGTCGCTTTCGTCGTCCACGACCAGGAAATCGTGGAAGACACGCATCTTATTGTCGATGATCTCGACGCGGATCTGAGCAGCCGGGGCATCGATATGCTTCTGATAAGTCCGGATGATGGCTTCCTTTAAAGTTTCGAGAACGAATTCCGGGTCGACCTTGCGGTCCTCTTCGAACAGTCTCAGGCCTTCAAGGAATTCTTTGCTTTTAAGATTGATTCCGCTCATGTTTTCTCCTTAAAATCTAACAGCTAAACGCATCTTCTTGATATCTTCGTAACGGACCGTGACCTTGACGCTTCTCGTCTTGTCACGGCAGCTCAGCAGGATCTTCTCCTCATCTGCCTCGATGAGGTCTCCCTCATATGTCTGTCCTTTTGTCTTGACCCAGACATATTTGCCGGCAGCAGCTCGGATCTCTTCCTTATTGCGCAGCGGCCGTTCGGCGCCGACGCAGCTGACATCCAGCATATAGGGTTCGTCCCCCTCGTCATGCTGATCCAGCCAGTCCGAGATCTTTTCTGAAATCTCGCTTACGGCATCGAGATCCAGGCTTTCATCCAGAATTACCTCCAGGACATCGCTGCCTTCCGCCTTTGCGGTCTTCAGTTCGAAGAGACGATATCCGAGGCTTTCGATGAAAGCAGTCAGTTCCTGTAGGTATTTTTCTGATGCGATCATACTTCCTCCATAGAAGAAGGAGTGATTTCTCACTCCTTTGCTGACGAAATAGTATCATACATTCTCTCCGAATGCAACGGAAAAACTCGCGGAAATCCGCATAAAAAGCAAAGATTTCGTTATTTTCGCCGGTTTCTTTCACAGAAAGAAAAGACAGACCGCCCCGCAGGCAGTCTGTCTATGGATATCTTTAGAACAGGGACATCTGGTCGCTTTCGTCGAGGTCCTTCAGCACGCCGAGCTGGCTGAGCTTGTCGGCGAGCGTCTTGGAAAGCTGGGTGCGGCGCAGTAAGTCCTCCTTGGATCCGAAGGGACGTTCCCTGCGGGCACGGACGATGCTCTCACCGACGTTGTCGCCGAGACCGTCGAGGATCGTGAACGGTGGGATGATCTCATGGTGATCTTCCGGATTGACCAGGAACTCTGTCGCCAGCGAACGATCGAGATCGATATTGGAGAGATGATAGCCGCGGGAGACCATCTCGTAGCAGATCTCCAGCGTATCGTACAGGTCTCTCTCCTTCTTGGTCGCCTGCTGGTCTTTTTCGACAGCACGCATCTTCGCTTCGATCTCGTCCATGCGCTTGCGGATGCCGGCGGCGTCCTTGATCATCGTTTCAAGCTCGTAGGCGTCGCAGCGCAGTGAGAAGAAGGAAACGTAATAGTATTCCGGATAGTAGACCTTGAACCAGGCGATGCGGACCGCCATGATGACGTAGGCGACCGCGTGCGCTTTCGGGAACATGTACTGGATCTTCTCACAGGATTCGATGTACCAGTCCGGAACGTTGTGCTCCTTCATCATCTGCTTGTGCTCATCCCAGGCTGCCCATTTCTTCTTGGCAACTTTGCCCTTACGGACGTTCTCCATGATGTCGAAGGAAGCCTTGGAAGGCATTCCGTATTTGATCAGGCCGATCATGATATCGTCACGGCAGCCGATGACCGACTGCAGTTTAACGACATTCGCATCGATCAGATCCTTGGCATTGTTGTTCCAGACGTCGGTACCATGGGAAAGACCGGAAATGATGACAAGATCCGAGAACGTCGAAGGACGCGTCTCTTCCAGGATGCCGCGGACGAAACGGGTGCCGAACTCCGGAAGTCCGCAGGCGCCGGTCTCTTCGTGATAGTCCGGATTAATGATGCCCAGCGCCTTGCTGGAGTTGAACAGCGACATGACTTTTTCATCGTTCATCGGGATCGAACGCGGTTCGATGCCGGAGATGTTCTGCAGCTGGCGCATGGCTGTCGGGTCGACGTGGCCGAGGATATCGAATTTCAAAACGTTGTCATGGATTTCATGGAAATCGAAGTGGGTCGTCCGCCAGACGGATTCCGGTTCATTGGCCGGATACTGGATCGGCGTGAAGTCGTAGACATCCATGTAGGAAGGAATGACGATGATGCCGCCCGGGTGCTGGCCGGTCGTCCGCTTGACGCCCTCGCAGCCGGAAGCCAGACGCTGACGCTGGGCACGGGACATGCCCTCGATGCCCTTTTCCTCACAGTAGCCGCTGACGTAGCCGAACGCCGTTTTCTCTGCGACCGTGGAGATCGTGCCGGCACGGAAGACGTGGTCCTCACCGAAGATCTCGCGGGTGAACAGATGGGCAGTCGGCTGATAGTCGCCTGAGAAGTTCAGGTCAATATCCGGGACTTTGTCGCCGTGGAAACCGAGGAAGGTCTCAAACGGAATATTCTGCCCGTCGCCGATCATCTTCTGACCGCATTCGGGGCAGTTCTTATCCGGCAGGTCGTAGCCGGAGGCATATTTATCGGTATCCGCCCATTCCAGATGATGACAGTGCGGGCAGATATAATGCGGAGCCATCGGGTTGACTTCCGTAATGCCGGACATCGTCGCGACGAGCGATGAGCCGACAGAACCACGTGAACCGACCAGATAGCCATCCTCGTTGGATTTCTTTACCAGCAGATGGGAAACGTAGTAAATGACCGCGTAGCCGTTGCCGACGATCGAGTCGAGCTCACGCTTGATGCGCGCCTCGAACTCTTCCGGCAGCGGATCGCCGTAGCGCTTCTTTGCCGTATCATAAACGACTTTGGTCAGATTCTCGACACAGCCTTCGATGACCGGCGTATAGAGCTTGTCATGGATCGGGTTGATCTCCTCGCAGAGCGCGGCGATCTTCGCCGGGTTCTTTATGACCATCTCGTCGATCAGGTCTTCGTCCTTCAGCCACATAAAGGCATTGCGCATCTCATCGGTATTGAAGAAGCGCTGTTCCGGGGAGACCTGTTCCGCTCTTCTCTCCTTGTTGAAGACGAACAGCGGATGATGGACACCGCCGATGCCGAGCGTGTTGATGTAGACGTCGCGCAGGATCTTTTCGTCTTCGCGAACGTAATGCAGGTCGCCGGTTGCAACGATCGGCTTTCCCTGCTTCTTCGCCTCGGCGATGATATCCTTCTGGAACTGGCGGATATTGTCCCAGGAATAGCTGTCACGGTCGACGACCAGGTTGCGGTAATTGTCGAGCGGCTGCAGTTCTATATAATCGTAAAACGATATGGCTTCCGCAAGCGCCTCTGCGTTACGAGTTGAGGCGATCTGGAAGACTTCGCCGTTCTGGCAGGCACTTCCCAGCAGAAGATGGGACCGGTATTCGTTCAGCGTCTCCTTCAGGATGCGCGGTTCGAAAACACCGGCCGAGCCCGGCGTAAGCGTCTCGGTATGTGCGATCGAAACGAGCTTGAAGAGATCCTTCAGACCCTGCTTGTCGCGGCACAGAACGGTCGTATGATAGGCATTTTTCTTATAGTAGTCCGTCGGGGAGTCCAGTTCTCCGAACTGATCGAGACGGGTCACGCCCCGGCTCTGAACGTCTTTCAGCATCAGATTGAAGACTTTTGCCAGGACCTCCGCATCGTAGTTGGCGCGGTGCGCAACTTCTTCGTTATAGTCGATGCCGTAATGCTTCGCGATCCTGCCCAGACGGTAACCGTGCATATTCCTGAGCAGCTGTTTCGCCAGGTCCAGAGTATCGATGACGGTGTTGTCAAGCTCCGGCTGGCCGATCCGTTTCAGTTCCTCATTCAGGAAGCTGAAGTCAAACGAAGCGTTATGGGCAACGAGCACCTTGCCTCTGATGAAGTCCAGAAGCTCGTCCTTTACTTCGGCGAACGTGCGGGCATTATCCACATCTTCCTGACGGATATTGGTCAGGGTACGGATATGTTCTGGCAGTTTCATTCCCGGATTGACGAAGAAATCCTTCGTCTCCATGATATTGCCGCGGTACATGCGCACAGCGCCGAATTCGATGATCCGGTCATGACGCGCGGAAAGACCGGTCGTTTCAAGGTCGAACACGATATACTCCGCTTGCTGGATCGCAAGATCCCTGGGGTTATAGACCGGATAGAGACGGGATTCAGCCATGTTGAATTCGCAGCCGTAAAGGATCTTGAACTCTCTGTCCGGAGCGCCTTTCTTCAGCGACTGGGCGGTACGCTGGGCGATGGGGAACGCCTGAACGACGTTGTGATCGGTGATAGCGACCGCGGAATGACCCATCTTGAAAGCGGCTGTCACGATCTCTTCCGGATCGCAGACGCCGTCCATTTCGGATTTATTGGAATGCGCATGCAGTTCGATACGCTTCTCCTGCGCACTGTCACGGGTCGGTTCTTCCTCGTAGTACTCGATCTTCGAGGGCTCGAACACATAGTCGCGGAAAAACTTGTCGTAATGGTAGGAACCGAAAAACTTCGCGCACTTCCCCTCTTTGTTCTGTGAGAGGTCGTCTTTTGAGAAACGTCTGCCCTCACGGACACGGACGATGCAGGCGTCACTGTCATCTTTGACATAGATCGTCTGCGACAGATTGCCGCTCATGGAGGTGCGTTCTTCGACTTTGAAGATCTTGCCGTCGATCTGGATGTTGTCGAGTTCTTCCTTCAGATCGCTCAGACGGACTTCCGTATAGTTATTTGTACGCTTGTTGTAGTAGTTCTTCTGGAAAGCCGGCTTTGCCGGTTCTTCTTTTTTGACTTCCGGACGCATTTTAACAACGATCTCTTCCGGTTCAACGCTGATATCGTTCATCAACATCGTGAATTCGCGGGTATATCCGATGTCCTGGAAGAAAAGATGCAGTTCTTCGAGCGCTGCCGAGTCCTCGTTGTAGGCGTCTTTGCTGGTGTAGCTCAGACAGAGTTTATCCCCTTCAGTGATCAGAGCGGCTTCACGGAAAAAGCGGTTCTTTTCCGCAAACTCGTTCAGATACAGACAGGCTTCACGCAGCGGCAGATCCTGCTCGTCCGTGCGGATGAGCATTTTCAGCTCGAATTCGTTCTTCAGCGTTTCCTTCAGAAAACGGAAGAGATCCCGGTACAGCTGGTACGGGAGCACATTCTCCGCGTGCAGTTTCAGGGTGACTTCGTTTGCTGAACGGCGGAAAGAGGCATCTTCAAGAAAACAGCCGTCGAAATATCGCCGCTGCTCATCACTGTATTTCATTTCGTTCAAAAATACATTCAGCAGATTCATCAGCTGTCTCCTCCTTCCAGATACTTCAGTACTTCCTGTGCAGTCTCTTTTCCGTCGCGGATCGCCTTGACGACCGTTTTGGGCCCGGTAAAGGCGTCGCCGCAGATAAAGAGATTATTACCGATATGGTGTGCCGCCGGTCTTTCGCTCAGCCCGGCGATATGCAGGTCTGTTTTCTGACCGATCGCCATGACCAGCATATCCGTCTCGACTTCGGTCAGTGTACCGGCTTTTTCGGTAACGGAAGCGCGTCCGTCGCTGCCGGTTTCACCGAGTTCCATTTCGCATACGGTCAGGACCAGATGGTCGCTTTCCTGTCTTACTTCTTTAATGTTGTGCAGATAGGCAAACTTCACGCCCTCTGCCATCGCTTCTTCGATCTCGCGGCCGTTGGCAGGCATTTCTTTCAGAGAACGCCGGTAAAGAACGGTCACATCATCTATATGCCGGATCAGGGAACGGGCGCAGTCCATCGCGACATTGCCGCCGCCCCAGACATATGCGTGTTTTCCGGGAAGCGAACCGGCGTCTTTTTCGATATTCAGTTTGTAAAGCAGTGACAGTCCGCCCAGGATCCGGTCGTTCGTCTCAAAACCGGCTGTATTCTCGACGCTTGCGCCGACCGCAAGGATAACTGCATCGTTTTCCTCACATAGAGCTCCGAGCTCCTCCTCACGGATCTCGCTGCCGAAACGGAATTCCGTTCCGAAAGCTTTCCATTCTTCACGGATCTTTTCAAGGATCGTCTTGTCAAAACGGTAATCCGGGATGCCGGTGTAGATCGCGCCGCCGATCTGCTCTTCTTTTTCATATATAGTCGCTGTGCATCCGTTCTGACGAAGCTCATAGACGAGTGACAGAGCGGCCGGACCGGAGCCGATCACGGCGATCTTTTTATCTCCTGCTACCGGAAAACCGACAGGTCTTTTGCTGTGATCGGAGATATAGCGTTCGATCTGCTGGATCTGGACCGGTTCTCCGCGCATTCCGCGCACACAATGCCCCTGACACTGACGGTCACAGTCGCAGAGACGGGATGTCAGTTCCGGGAGCGGATTGACAGAATAAAGGACCGCTGCTGCTTTTTCAATATCTCCGTCTTTCATCGCTTTGATGTAGTCACGGATATGGTTGCCGCAGGGACATCCTGTTTCACATTTCGGTTTAGGACAGGAAAGACAATAAGCCGTCAGTTCTGTGATCATCCCGCTACTTTCTCCAGGGCATCTTTTGCCGCCATTTTCTGGGCTTCTTTTTTGGAAGAGCCTTTGCCGACACCGAAGACCAGACCGTCGACTTTGACGGCGATCTCAAAGACCGGGTTATTGCTCGGTCCGGTAACGGAAAGGATCTCGTATTCGATCGTCTTGCGGGAATCGGTCTGTACGTATTCCTGCAGACGCGTTTTATAATCGACGACTGTGCTCGTCGTTTCCTCGAAATGCTTCGCAAAAAGCAGTTCCATCAGCTTCCAGACATTCTCGAAATCGGTATCGAGATAGACGGCGCCGATGAACGCTTCGACCATGTCGCCGAGGATGGAATCGCGGTGACGGCCTCCGTTTTTCTCTTCGCCGACACCGAGCTGAAGAAAGTCATTCAGTTCAAATTCCCTGGCAACAGCAGCCAGCGCGCTTTCACAGACGAGATTCGAACGTCTGGTGGACATCTCCCCTTCGCTGAGCTCCGGCTTCACTTTGAAAAGCTTCGTGGAGGAATAGATCTGCAGGACTGCATCGCCCATGAATTCCAGACGCTCATTATCCGCATATTCACCATGATGTTCATTCACATAGGAACTGTGAACGAAGGCCTGGCGGATTAGATGTTTATTATTGTACCGGATCCCGTTCCGGTCTAAAAAAGCAAAGACATTCATAAATAAATTATACCCCTATTCCACTGCGAATTGCTGAGACAAATACGCGATTTCCTGAACATAAGACCGCTCTTCCGGATCCGGGGAATGCAGCAGTTCCTCCGCGTCTTTTTTTGCGGCTTCGATCATTTTCGTGTCGGTAATAAGGTTTCCCAGCACAAAGGAAGGAAGACCCGCCTGCCGCGTTCCCAGAAGATCGCCGGGACCGCGGTCTTTCAGGTCCTCGACCGCGACTTTAAAGCCGTCGTTGGTATCGACAAGCACCTTCAGACGTTTCAGTGTGCTTTCTTCTTTTGTGTCCGTAAGCAGATAAAATCTGCCCTGATAGGAACTGCGCTGGATACGTCCGCGCAGCTGATGCAGCTGGGAAAGGCCGAAGCGGTCTGCGTCGTAAACGACCATCGCGGTCGCATTCTTTACATTAACTCCGACTTCGACGACCGTCGTCGAAACCAGCACCTGGATCTTGTTCTTCGCGAAGGCTGACATGACAGCTTCCTTGTCCTCCGCAGACATGCGGCCGTGAAGCAGACCGGTACGGTAAGGATAGAACACTTTCACCAGTGCCTGATACAGGCTTTCCGCATCTCTTGCCTTAAAAGTGTCGTTTTTCTCGATCATCGAGGCAATGATATAGATCTGCCTGCCTTCGGTCAGGATCTCTTTCAGTTCGTTTTCGACAGATTTCAGGCTGTTCTTCTTCACGAGCGTGGTGATGCAGCCCTTCCGTCCCGGCGGCATGGATTCGATCGTGGAGACTTTCAGATCGCCGTAGAGCGATGCTGCAAGAGTGCGCGGGATCGGTGTTGCTGACATCAAAAGCAGATCACAGTCCTTTCCTTTTTCCTTCAGCTTGCGGCGCTGCTCAACACCGAAACGGTGCTGCTCATCCGCGATCACAAGACCGAGCTTCGCATACAGGACATCATCGGAAAACAGTGAATGCGTTCCGACGAGGATATCGATTTCATTATTCTTTAGAGCCTGCTTGATCTCTTTCTGATTTTCTTCTGAGGAAGTCAGACAGGCTATCCGGATATCGCTATTGCGGAACAGTTCTTTCAGACTGTCATAATGCTGCTTGGCAAGGATCTCCGTCGGCGCCATCAGCGCTCCCTGGTAGCCTGCCAGATGATTGGCATATAAAGCAACGACCGCAACGACTGTCTTGCCGGAGCCGACATCTCCCTGCACGAGGCGGCTCATGATGACATTTTTCTGCATATCGCCAAGGATCTCGTCGCACGTGGTTTTCTGGTCTGTTGTAAGCTCGAAAGGCAGCTGTTTGATGAAACGTTCGACTTCTGACGCACTGAACATCTTTGCCGCTCGCTGACCGGAAAGATCCTTCTCACGCAGTTTCAGAGCCAGGTAGAAGTTCAGGAATTCCTCGTATTTCAGACGCGCCAGAGCCTGACGGAGCTGGGTCGTGTTCTGCGGAAAATGAATCCCGTTCAAGGCCTCCCGATAAGAGACCAGACCATGAAGAGTGCGGTATTTTTCCGGAAGCCGGTCCGCTGTTTCTTCTTTGACAAAAACAGCCTGGATCAGCTTGCGGATATCGTTCTGGGTGATCCCTTCCTTCAGCGGATAGACCGGATGGATGCCGGCGAATTCCGACAGCGGTTTGCCGGCGCAATTGATCGCGGTCACCTTATGGTTTCCATCATACTTGCCGATGACGGAAAGCTGCTGGCCGACCTGCAGACCCATCCAGGGGCGGTTGTAGATCGTGACCTTAAGTTCCTCATCGCCATAAAACATCAGAAAAGAAGTGATCGTCAGAGATCTTCTGGCACGGTATTTATTCGGAAAAGTTGCAACTTCTCCCTGGAAAACGACGTTATCACCGGGTTTCCAGGTCTCAAAAGCCGTCTCCTGATAATTCTCATAGCGGAAAGGATAATAGCGAAGGATCTCCTCGCCGCTGTTCAGGTTCAGCTTTTTGCATATTTCCAGACGCTTCGGCGTCAGTTTCAGTGCCTTCAGTTCCATAGTTTCATTCTAGCAGAAAAGTCCCTTTGATTTAGCGGAGCCTCTGCCGCTCCGCTTCTTTTCTCCCAAAAAAGGGTAAAGAAAATCACAGCTGCGCCGTGATTCTTTTTAAAATGGTCCCCAGAGTCGGGCTCGAACCGACATGGGTCACCCCACGCGATTTTGAGTCGCGCGCGTCTGCCAATTCCGCCATCCGGGGACGTGAATTCATTTTACCTAAAAGAGTTCAGAAATACAATTGCTTTCGCTGCGCAAGCCAGGCAAGCAGCAGGTCTGCGCTCAGATACAGCCATTCCATCAGGCTGGTCACGACGAATTCGTGACAGTAGAGGACCAGCAGCAATACCAGCAAAGCTGTATAGGCAGGAAGATACTTGAGCCTGTATTTCCAGAGAAAAAACAGCGTCAGCATACAGGAGACCGTGAGCCCGCAGTAGGAACCGGCCAGATGCAAAGTGCCCATTCCCGGAAAGTTCGGTATGGACGGCATCATGAGTCCCAGCATCAGCAGGATCTGTTCCCCTTTTTTGAACGCTTTTCCATATGCCAGAAGCATACAGATACTGAAAAGCAGATCAAAAAGAAACAGCAGCGGCCAGGTCACTGCTTCTTTGGCAAGTGTCGATAGATTCAGATAGCTGCTTCTCTCCCTCCAGCACAGATATGACAGAAAGAGAAAAGCAGCTAAATATAGTATGTCTTTATTCTTCGGCTTCACTGTCCTGACGGATCAGGATGCGCAGAGCTTCGATGGCTGCACGGATCGCGCCATCGGTCTCATGGACCTGCTTGTTTTCCAGTCCGGCTTTCGCTCTTTCCTGGTTGGCGACTGCCAGAAGTACAGTGCCCGCACGGACACCGAGATACTGGGCGACGATGAACAGAGCCGCAGATTCCATTTCACTGGCTTTGGTATGCAATGCTACCCAGGCATCCCATTTATTCAGCAGTTCGTGGCTGTTCGGAAGTGTCTCCGGGCGGTGCTGTCCGTAGAACGCGTCTTTGCAGTGAACGACGCCGACATGGAACGGTTTCTCGATCTGACGGCAGGCTTTTACCAGCGCGTTGGTAACCTCCAGATCGGCTACGGCCGGGAATTCGATCGGTGCGTATTCCTTGGTCGTTCCTTCCTGACGGATCGCGCCGCTGGCGATCACGAGGTCGCCGCCAACGACTTCCTTGTCGATGCCGCCGCAGGTGCCGACACGGATAAAGGTATGCGCGCCGCAGGTAACGAGTTCCTCCATCGCTATCGAGGCGCTCGGTCCGCCGATCCCGGTCGAAGTGACGGAGACTTTTACCCCGTCCAGGGTTCCGGTATAGGTGACATATTCACGCGAATCGCCGACAAGCTGCGGATTATCGAAATAACGCGCGATCTTGGCGCAGCGCTTTGGATCTCCCGGCATGATGACATACTCGCCGACATCCCCTTTTCCGACGCCGATATGATAGCATTTACCGCTTCCTTCGCTGTAATCGATCATATGATTGGTACTCCTTTTTTCTTTATTTTAACCGAAAGCGCAGGGAATGAAAAGAAAGGGCCATTGACCCTTTCTTCCAAAACTATAGGAGGCAAATCGATGCAGAAGACGGAAGATCAGAGAATATCAAGGAAAATGCCAAATCGAGGAAAGGACATCCGTCGGGTTGGAGAATACCCTGTCGCTGCATGTGTTTTGCCGGTCGTTAACAGATTCTTTCACATCCCCTTCGGGGACGTGCCGCGCGGCTATGGTCTGCCTTCTTTGTTAGTTTTACCTAACACCCATATAGTAACATAGATAACACAAGTGTCAAGAAAGACTATCTCCGAAAATAAAAAAATGAGGCAGACCTCATTTTATAACAGCATCAGCGGATAACCGACCAGGCAGGAACAGATCACACCGATCAGCATCGCCCCGAAACCGTACACCATCATCTGCGCCGGATTCGTATAACCGCTCCCTCCCGCGATCGCGACACACGGCATAGCCGGCGGGGTGGCAAAGGAATAGGACGCCATCATACCGACATTGATGATCAGAAGCTGAACGAAGCGCAGATCAAGATTCTCGCTCAGCGAAAGGACAGCACTGGCGACCAGCGTCGCGGTGACCATGTTTGAACTGAGATTGGTCTGCAGCGCTGCCCAGAAAGTGAAAAGCAGCAGCGTCATGATCGGTCCCAGAGTCGCGAACAGTGGAGACAAATGGCCGGAAAGCCAGGCAGTCAGTCCGATATCCGCATTCGTCAGCGCAGAACCCAGCGCCAGCGTACCGGCGCACATGACCAGACTTGGCCAGGAAACGCCGTTCTTCATCGCGTCGTTCAGTGAGCAGAGAGGTTCGCCCTGATCGGTCAGGACCGACAGGATCACGATGCCGATCAGCGGCGGCATTGCCGTACCATAGGCATCGAGCTTTGTCATCAAACCACCGAAAGCCGTTCCAGCCAGCGCGTTTTTGACTGCACCGGGGAATACCCAAAGGAAGACGACCAGGAAAAAGATCGCGATGATCTTCTTTTCGCGCAGTGTGTAGGCTGTCTTTTCCTCCGCCGTAAAGCGGAAATCGCTCAGCTGGTGCATGTCCGGACGCAGGAAGACGCGGAACATCACGACCGTAAGCGCGGCAGTCAGAAGACCGCTCGGGATCGCATAGAGCGAATAGGTCAGCGGTGAGATCGAAACGCCCTTGGCTTGGGCAAAGAGGTTGACGGCGATGACCGGGAAAGCGTGCGCGATCAGTGTCATACCGGAAGAGATCCCGCACATGATGACCGTTCCCATCATCAGCAGCGCCCCCAGGCTGTCACCCTTGCGGATCTTCAGCTGGGCAGCGATCTCTTCGAGGATCGGATAGTAAACGAAGAACAGGACCGTCGGAGAGATGAAACAGCCGATGAACAGGATCGAAAGGAAATACAGGATCACAAAATGCCAGGGTCCCCTCTTCGCGCTGTTCGAAGTGATGAACGCGACTGCAAGACGTTTCAGGAAGCTCGTCTTCTGCAGCGCATAAGTAACGATGAAGGTAAACAGCAGAAAGACGAAGGTGCTCCCGCCGTAAGCCGAAGCCAGGATCGAACTGAATTTCAGTTCCGGGATCAGCGCCAGCGCACCGAGCAGCAGGACCGACGGCCAGTCGATCGAAACAAAGAGCCACAGCAGCAGAACGCCGGCAAAGATGCCCAGCAGCTGAATAGCGGAGGTGCTCAGATCTGTTTGGAGCGGCAGAAAACGGAAGCCGAAGATCAGCAGAAAAGCGATTATGATAACGGTGTTTTGTAACCCTGTTCTTTTTTTCATGCCCATAGTCTAACATTCGAGTCAAAAAAAGGAAAGGACATGCTATACTCTTATCATGAAATTTGCGGGATTGGGCACACTTGTAAATGTGCTGGCGATCATCGGTGGCGGTCTGTGCGGTCTTTTTCTTAAGGACAGGCTGAGCGAGTCGCTGAAGGAAACGCTTCAGAAGACGATGGGCGTCAGCACGGTACTGCTGGGTATCGGCGGTGTCCTCGAGAAAATGCTGACGGTCAACGGCGGCAGCCTGGAAGTCCAGGGCTCGCTGAAGATGATCCTCTGCCTGACTTTCGGCGCGATCCTGGGGGAACTCATCGATCTCGAGAAACAGTTCGACCGTTTCGGCGAGTGGCTCAAAAAGCGCTCCGGCAACAGCCAGGACGTTTCCTTTCTCAATGCTTTCATCACCGCTTCCCTGACAGTCTCGATCGGCGCCATGGCGATCATCGGTTCGATCAACGACGGTCTCTATCAGGATCCGACGATCCTGTATGCCAAGGCACTGCTCGACTTCAGCATCATCCTTGTATTCGCCGCTTCACTGGGAAAAGGCAGTATCTACAGCGCTGTCCCGGTCGGCATCCTGCAGGGTTCGATGACCCTCCTGGCAGCTCTGATCGCACCGCTCATGTCCGTCGCGGCACTCAACAATATCGCGCTCGTAGGCTCTGCTCTGATCTTCTGCGTCGGTCTGAATCTGCTGTTCGGCAAGATGATCAAAGTCGCCAATCTGCTGCCTGCG
Source organism: Erysipelotrichaceae bacterium (assembly GCA_017533785.1). Lineage (GTDB taxonomy): Bacteria > Bacillota_I > Bacilli_A > Erysipelotrichales > Erysipelotrichaceae > RGIG5669. The sequence goes on from JAFWII010000023.1 coordinate 31,752, forward strand.
CTGCTCTTCGCCTTTTTCGCGGCTTTACTTTTTTAGTTCTTTACTTTCCGCCTCGTTTGCGTTAGGATAAAGCATGACTAGGGGTGTAGTACAATGGTAGTACAGTGGTCTCCAAAACCATTGACGAGGGTTCAATTCCTTCCACCCCTGCCATTTTTTTATTTCAGACGAAGAATGAAAACGGTCTTTCCGGACGGAGGGACCGTTTTTTTGTTTTACCGAAAGAAAAAAGGGGCTGTTAAGAAACCTCTCTGTACAGTAAATACAGATAAGAGGACTTAACAGTCCTTTTTATATGGTTTTAGATCAAAAGAGGCCCGAGGAATCGAACCTGGGGCCTCTTTGGTAAAATATCCTTGTCTAAGGAGATATCTTACATGAACTATTTTACCACCAGGGAAACGCATTTGTTTCCTTCCTTCAGGCTGGACGTGAAGGAACAGGAGAAATTAGA
>JAFWII010000024.1 GCA_017533785.1 Erysipelotrichaceae bacterium
CTCTTGAAACCGGGAGGCGCCTCAATATAGACTCCTTCCATATACTTCCTGACACACTCCAGTTTGAATTCCTTACTGTACTTCATAGAAAAAGTGAACCTCCTATTATTGGTTGGTCCAACTTTAGGGGTTCACTTCATTAACGGGCTTTTTCTTTTGTCTCATGCCGACGCACTGTCAAGTTGAAATGCTTGTTGTATAATGTAAACATGGAAAGTTTGTTCAAACTTAAAGCGGATTACCGTCCGACCGGCGATCAGCCGGAGGCGATCGCCTCTCTGGTCAAAGGGATCGCGGAAGGCAAACACGAGCAGGTCCTGCTCGGCGCCACCGGCACCGGCAAGACTTTTACCATTGCCAACGTGATCCAGCAGGTCAACAAGCCGACGCTGATCTTCTCCCATAATAAAACGCTGGCCGCCCAGCTCTATTCGGAATTCAAAACGCTGTTTCCGGAGAACCGGGTTGAGTATTTCGTTTCCAACTTTGACTACTATCAGCCGGAAGCTTATGTTCCGAAAACAGATACCTATATCGAAAAGAACGCCGTACAGAACGACGAGCTCGATATGCTGCGGATGAGCGCCTACAACTCTTTGCTCGAAAGAAGAGACACGATCGTCGTGGCTTCGGTCGCCTGCATCTACGCAAGCTCCAACCCGGAGAACTACGAGGACATGTTCTTCACCCTGAAAGCCGGCGACATCATCGACCGCCAGGAACTTTTGCGTAAACTGGTAAGCCGGCAGTACACCCGCAACGACGTAGATGACCTGCGCGGAACCTTCAAAGTGCGCGGCGACGTGATCGAGATCGTGCCGGGCTATACGGACCGTTTTCTGCTGCGCATCGAACTGTTTGACAACGAGGTCGAGCGCATCTGCGAGATCGATCCGATAACCAAAGACGTGCTCAACGCCTATCTGGTCTATATCATCACCCCGGCGAGCGGCTACGCGCGTGATCACAACGAGATGCTGATCGCCTGCGAAGGCATTGAACGGGAACTGGAAGAACGGCTGGAATTCTTCAAGAAGGAAGGCAAACCGCTGGAAGCGGAGCGCCTGGAACAGCGCTGCCGCTATGATATCGAAGCGCTGCGCGAATTCGGCATGTGTTCCGGTATCGAAAACTACTCGATGCACATCGATCACCGTGTCCCGGGACAGAGACCATACAACCTCTTCGACTACTTCCCGGATGACATGCTGCTGGTCGTGGATGAATCCCACGTATCGCTACCGCAGATCCGCGGCATGTACAACGGCGACCGTGCCCGCAAGCAGGTGCTGGTCGATTACGGTTTCCGTCTGCCATCGGCACTGGAGAACCGGCCTATGCGGTTCGATGAATTCGAACAGATCCAGGGACAGCGTATCTATATGAGTGCCACCCCGGGCGACTACGAACTGGAACAGGTAAACAACGAAGTCGTCGAGCAGATCATCCGTCCGACCGGTCTGGTCGATCCGCAGGTCGAAGTCCGGCCGACGATGGGACAGATCGATGATCTGCTCACCGAGATCCGGGCAAACATCGAGAAGAATGAAAGAACGATGATCACGACATTGACCGTCAAGATGGCGGAAGACCTGACGGACTTCCTGAAAAAGCAGGATCTCAACGTAGCCTACCTGCACCATGAGACGAAAGTTCTGGAAAGAAGCCAGATCATCGTCGACCTGCGCAAGGGAGTCTACGACGTGCTCGTCGGCATCAACCTGCTGCGTGAAGGCCTGGATATCCCGGAAGTTTCGCTGATCGCGATCCTGGATGCGGACAAGGAAGGCTTCCTGCGATCCGAGCGCTCGCTGATCCAGACGATCGGACGTGCCGCCAGAAACGCGAACGGACGGGTCATCATGTACGGCGACAGCATCACCGATTCGATGCGAAGGGCGATCGATGAGACCGACCGCCGCCGCCGGATCCAGGTAGAATACAATGAAAAACACGGCATCGTCCCGAAGACGATCTACAAGGAGATCGGCGAAGCGGTCCACGGCAAGGAGACCAGGGCAGAGACGAGCAGATACCTGAAGAAGAAGGTGAAGACGAAGAAGGACACTGAAAGTCTGATCGCTTCACTGGAGAAAGAGATGAAACAGGCAGCCAAGTCGCTCGATTTCGAGAAGGCGGCGGAGCTGCGCGATATCATATTCGAGCTGAAATCGGAGATTAGCTAAGGGGGAAGACATGGAATATACGTTTGGAGAAAATGCCATCAAACTTGGCGAAAACGGCGAAGTACTGGCGCAGCTGGATTTTACGGTCAGCGAAGATGTATACAACATCACCAGGGTCTATGTCAGCGAGGAGCTGCGCGGTCAGGGCGTCGGCTCGCTGCTGATGCGCAAAATGATCGAAGAAGTCGAATTACGGCAGGGCAAGCTCGCCGCGACCTGTCCCTATGCGATCCGCTGGCTGGAAGAACACAAGAACAACGAGATCCGTGAATACCATTTTGAGCGGCAGCAGCCGTTCTACAAGCCGGAGATCATCCGCGGAATCCAGTACAAGCGTATTCTTTCGGGAAAGCGCCTGCACTTCGATTTCATCTGCCCGAAACAGTATTACGGCGACAGTTTTGAACGTTTCCCGCTGATCATCTATACCAAGGGTTCCGGCTGGCATCTGCAGAACCGCAACGATATTCCGCTGCTCGTATCGAGATACGTGCAGCTGGGTTTCTGCGTCGCCATCGTTGAATACAGTGCTATTGAGGACGGCGCAACTTTCCCGGACCAGATCATCGACGCGAACGATTGTCTGCGCTATCTGTTCAAACACAAGGACAAGTTCCCCTTTGACGAGGATTTCCTGATCGCTGCCGGCGATTCCAGCGGTGCGCATACCGCGATCATGCAGGCGCTGACAGCCGGCGATCCGGCATACGGTTCCTGGGAGGGGATCAAGTTCAAAGGCGTTATCGATTACTATGCCCCGGTCGATCTGACCAAGATGCTGAAGGACGAGACCTTTGACGACTTCAATCCCTTCCAGACGACCAAGGTCTTCCTCTCCGGCTTCGATGCCGGGAAGGTCTATGAACATGTGCCGATGCATCATCTTGACGACGATACCCCACCGTTTTTGGTGCTGCACGGAACGGAGGACGAGATGGTCCCGTACGAACAGAGCGTCCTGCTTGTCCGTGAGCTGAAGAAGCGCGGCATACGCACGACGTTCGTCACTGTAGGAGGCGCCGCTCATGCCGACCCGGCTTTCTGGCAGGATGATGTGTTCGCAACGGTCCGGGAATTCCTGCTCTCGCTTAAATGAGACTGACAGACGACAGGATCCGCGAACCCTTCTTCGAATACCTTGAAGAACAGTATGAGGGGATCCGCATCCTGGAAGAAAAACGGATCGGCCGTTCCCGGGCGGACATCCTGCTCGTGAAAGATGAAGAGCTGATCGGGATCGAGATCAAAAGCGACTACGATACCTACACGCGTCTGAAAGACCAGATCCGTGATTATGACCGCTACTACGACCGGAACTATGTGCTGGTCGGCAAAAGCCATGAAAAGCATGTCAGTGAGCATATCCCGGCTTACTGGGGCATTCTGGTCGCGGAGGAATCCGGCGGCGTGTTTGCGTTTACGCTGCTGCGCCGCGCGGAAAAGAACCCGAAAGTCAGGATGGAGAAAAAGATCACGCTGCTCTGGCGCCGGGAACTGGCGCACATCCAGGAACTTTACAAGCTGCCTGCCTATAAGCAGCAGTCCAAGGAATTTGTCCAGCAGAAGATCCTCGCGAAGATGGATCCTGAAGAGCTGCAGAAGGCGCTCTGCAGGGAACTGATGGAACGGGACTATACGACGATCGAAGAGGAGATCGCCGAATACCGGCAGGCGCGCAAAAGAAAACAGAGAAAGAAGATCCGCATCTTCTTCAGATAAATAACGGAGACAACGATATGGAAATGAAAAAAGTGCTGCAGGAAATGCGCAAAGCTGTTTACGGCAAGGACGAGATCCTCAGGGAGATCATGATGGCGATCTGTGCGGACGGCCACGTGGTCATGGAGGACAAGCCCGGTGTCGGCAAGACGACGATCGCCAAAACGATCGCGAAAGTCACCGGTCTTTCCAGCAAGCGTATCCAGTTCACCAGCGATGTCATGCCTTCGGACGTGACCGGCTACATGACCTACAACAAGACCCGCAATACCGAGGAGTTCGTTCCCGGACCGATCTTCGACACCAACATCCTGCTGGTCGACGAGATCAACCGCGCCAGTGCCAAATGTCAGGCGGCGCTTCTGGAAGTCATGCAGGAAAAACAGGCGACGATCAACGCCGTCACCCGCCGGGTGGAAGATCCTTTTATCGTGCTGGCCACGATGAACCCGTATATCTCGCCGATCTACGGCGTGAACGTTTTGCCGCAGTCCGAGCTTGACCGTTTCATGCTGGCGATCAGCATCGGTTATCCGAAAGAGTCGGACGAGATCGCACTGCTGCGCTCCCGTGACCGCAAAGACCCGTTTGAAGAACTGCAGCAGGTCACAAACAAAGAGGAGATCCTGCAGGCACGTAAAGAGATCAACGAAGTCTATGTCGACTACACGATCTACGGTTATGTGCTTTCACTTGCCAAGCAGACAAGAAACCATCCTGATATCGAGATCGGTATTTCACCCCGCGGCGAGCTGGTGCTGCTCCGGATGGCGAAAGCGAACGCCTATTTTATGGGACGTTCATACGTGATCCCGGAAGATATCGCCGAGATCTTCATCGACTGCACGATCCACCGTATCAGTATGGTGTCTCAGGAACTGACGATCATCTCCGAAGCGCGCAAGCGCATCCTGAAGGAGATCCTGAAGAAGGTCCCGCAGCCGTCGATCCTGCGAAAGGCCGGCAAATGATCTTTCTGCTGCTGCTCTTTCTGTTCATTCTGAAATTTCACGAAGCCCACGGATATCTGGATTATCTGATCGGCGTGGTGCTTTTGCTGCTGCTTCTTTCGGCAGCGGTGACTCTGCATACAGCTCTGCGTCTGAATGCTTCGCTGACCGTGAAAGACGGACGCTATCACGAAGGAGAGGATGTCGTCCTGCTGTTTACGGTCGACACTCCCTTTTTTCATTCCCAGCTGCTTCCGGAGATCCGTGCCCGCAATCTCAATGACGGGTCGGAGACAGCAGCCCCCAAAAAGCCGGTCCGCGACAACGAGGCGGAGTTCGAACTGAAAGGACTCACGGCCGGTCTCAACCGGATCACGATCGACAAGGTGCGCCTCTACGGTATTTTCGGCACCCTGTATTTTCCGCTGCGCTACCCTCTGCAGTGCGAAGTCAGCGTCTATCCGGCTGCCTGCACCCTCAATCCGGGCAACCTGCGTCAGCGCAGTGTCGTCAGTGAAGGGACGGTCATGATGGAGAAGGGCGATGATTATCACGAACTGTACGAGATCCGTCCCTTTGAGGAAGGTGACGATCTGCGTCATCTGCATCGTTCCCTCAGTGCCCGCTATGGGGACTACATCATCAAAGTCGGCAGCGGCCAGCGCCATCTTACCTATACCTTCCTGCTGAGGGATCAGAAGGAATTTGCGAATATGAAGCCGGAGCTCGGGCAGCTCTACAGCCTTTGCCAGCAGGTCATCGGCCAGCGGAGCGACGGTTTTCTTCTGACTTACCGCGGCCAGGACCGCCAGATCTATACCTGGACCCAGTTCTATGATTTTGTCGACGGAGTGTACCGCAGATATGTTTAGGGAACGGCCGCTCGAAACCATTCTGAATCTGCTTTTGCTGATCCTCGATTTTCTGATCCTGGACCATTTTACGCAGGAGTCTGTAAACCTTTTGCCGACCCTTCTGCTTTTTGTTTACGCACTGCTGCGCGGAATGCTCCTGCTCTACGTGAGAAAGAACGATCCGGACAGTGCCCGCAGAACAGGCATCCTTGCGGTCTGTGCGGATATGCTTCTCACAGTCTTCCTGTTCCATAAGGCAACGTTCCCGGTCCTGCGTTTTCTGTTGCGCGGACAGGGCGCTCAGATCGGGACGTTCTTTTACTATCTTGATCCGGCGGAACTCCGTCCGGCGGTCAGTTCCCTGCTCAAGCTCATCTTAAGCATCTTTTTTGTCTCACGTTTTGCGAAGGACAGCCGGATGCTGTGGCTGGATCTGCTGTCAATGGGCTGTTTCCTGCTGGCTGACTTCAGCAGAAGGTACTCTTCCAATCTGCAGAACGGCCTTCTGCTGGTCCTTCTGTTCAAATACATCTGGCTGCGTTTCAGCCGCAAGGCGAAGACTAACGGCTTGAAACTTTTGACTTTCGTCGTGATCGCGTCCATCGTCGCCACGACTCTGGCTCCGGCGATCGCGAAGATCCACCGTCCTTTCATGAATGAGGAGGGGGGCGATGGTTTTTCGATCTTTGATTCGACCGGCAAACGTTTTGATTTTGATGCTGACTCCGGAACTCCGACCGGCGTCGTCGATCAGCTTTTGGGCAGCCAGCTGAATATGCATGGCTCCTCCGAGAATGAGGAACAGATCGTCTTCCGGATCCGGACGACCGTCCCGGTCCCGCGGATCCGGGTCTTCAGCTGCGCAGATTATGATGTGGAGAATACCGAATTCAAGCTGGAAGACGAATACGGCGATGAGAGCGGATGGAGCTATTTCCGTTATGCCGTTTACGGGAACGACGAGATCTCCCACAATACCTTTCGTCAGAAAATGGACATCACCGATTATACCGATTCAGAGATCCTCTTCTATCCGGACAGCGCCTTTGCCGTCTATAACGACGGTATCGGTGCTTATAAAGACCGCTATCTGTATTACGCGTTTGAAGACGGAGAACCGAATTATACCTACTATTTCAATCCGGACCGCAGCTATTCCTATTACGACGCCCCGTATCTTGAATATGTCGATACGACTTATAAGCGTGTCCCGGAAGCGATGCAGACGCAGCTGCAGTCCGTTCTCGAACACGCCGGTATTCAAAAGACGGAAGATCCGCTGGAAGACATCTATGCCCTGCATGCGTATCTGAACGAAAATTACCGCTATACGACTTCCTTCAACAAGACTGAGGACGGAGATCCGATCCTGCATTTCCTGAACACCGCAAAGGAAGGCGACAGCCGTCTTTTCGCAGCTGCCGAGACACTGCTGCTGCGTATGCTCGGCGTGCCGGCAAGATATTCCTTCATGTATCACGTCAATCACTACATCGACGGAACGGCGTTCGTCCTTTATCAGGATGAGTATGCCTACTGTGAGGTCTTTGTCGACAATCAGTGGCAGACTGTGGAGGAGTATCTGCAGGCAAAGGGTTATCCGCTGATCCACTTCGGCCCGCTGCCGGAGATGATCGTGGAAGAGACGGAAACACCGCAGAACGATCTGCCGGAAGAGATCGAGGCAGCCGGACCGCACGAGGATGACGGCGAACGTGAAGTCGCCCGGAAAGCCCGTCCGGCGGAAAACCACGTGGTCCTGCGCGTTACTTCGGATGTATACCTCAAATATCTGCGCGCTTTCTCCTGCGGCAGCTATGACCTTGAGAAACACAGTTTCCTCTATGAGGAAGATGACAGCGAAGCTCTCGCGAGAGCCGGGATCAGCGATCTCGGTGCTTTGCTGGAGAACACTCTCCTGCAGCCGGTCACAAAAGGCAAGCACAAGATCGAGGTGCAGAATCTCGATGCCGGGAAATGGGTTTATACGCCTTACGGTGTCTTTGAAGATGACGTGCTTTCACTGTATAAGGACCAGAATTATCTGTTTAAGGAAGACGACGATTATGCATCTTATACCCTGTTCTACACCAGTGACGGCGTCCTGTTCCCGGACGAATATGAGAAATACGTCTATGATCATTATCTGGAACTGGATCCGGGTCTGAAGGAGGAGCTGACCGACTTCCTGCTTGCCCATAACATCGACCCTGCGGAAAAGGATAAAAACGAGATCATTACGAAACTGCGCACGCTGTTCCACGATGAATACGTCTACCGGGCAGATATCCTGAATATGCCGGACGGGAAGGACCCGATCCTGTATTTCCTTAAAGAATCCAAAGAAGGCTACTGTCAGCATTTTGCCGGCGCCATGACCCTGCTGCTGCGCGCCTGCGATATTCCGGCAAGATATGTCAGCGGCTATGCCGGCTCGTTCAAAGCCGGTCAGGTCAATGATGTCGGTTCAAAACAGGCGCATAACTGGGTCGAGATCTACACCCGCGAGGGCTGGAAAATGATGGAAGCCAGTCTCGGACGCAACGTCAGCGGTGATCTGGAGATCCCCGAGATCGTGCAGACAGGCAGTTTCGATATACCGGAGCGGACGCCGGCATTCAGCGGATACATCCATCATCTCGTCATCATCGCCGCAGTCATCCTGCTGCTCGCGCTCCTGCGGAAAAAGATCGCTGCGCTTTTCGAACGGCTGCAGCCGACTCTGCTGCAAAAGATCAACGCTTCCTATCTGCTGCTCAAACGGCATCACTTCGTCAATGAAGAAGTGAATGACTGCATGATGCGGATCCGCTATTCGGCGGAAAAAGAAAGCAGAGAAGACCTGGAAGTGATGCAGAAACGGAAAGAGCAGCTGCGCCGTGTATATCGCCTGAATAACTACTATCACGGTCTGCTGGCGGAACTCATTGAAGAAGCGGCAGATACGGTCGGGATCGTGGTCGGAAACCTGATCGGACTGTTCCGGAAATAGCCCGCAAGAAAAACAGCTCCTATACAGGAGGTGAGATCTATGCTGGCGATCCTGATCCATGTCTTCATGTACATGGTCATTCCGCTCAAACTCGTCGGAAAATTTCTGAGATGGCTGTTTCGCAGATAGAGACAGCCGTTTCTTTTTCCGCCTATGCTAAAATGTATATATGCCATTATCTATTTGTCGAAATGATATCCTGAAGATCCGCGCCGACGCGATCGTCGACCCGACTGACTGTTTTCTTTCCGGTTCCGGCGGGACCGATCTGCAGATCCACAGCGCAGCCGGCGAAAAACTGAACGAGGAATGCCTGAATCACGGATTCCTGGAGACAGGCGAAGTGTTCGTCACGCCTTCCTATGACTGCAAAAACTGCGACTACATCATCCACACCTGCGGACCGGTCTTTGACGGCGAGAACGAGGAATGCGACGAGCAGCTGCGCAGCTGCTACCGGAATTCGCTGAATGCCGCCGCCGAAAGAGAACTGGAATCGATCGCTTTCCCGCTGATCTCTTCCGGGTCCTTCGCGTATCCGAAAGGGAAAGCGCTGCGGATCGCGACGGATACGATCACTTCCTTCCTGCTGGATCACGAGATGCAGGTCTATCTGCTGGTTTACGACAAGGAAGCCTTCGATACGGCTTCAAAGCTTTTCGTTGACATCCGGAACTATCTGCAGGAACAGCTGGAGCCGCGTTACGACAGCATAAGCTACAACAAAGTCCCGAGCCAGCATTACGCTACCGGCCACCGCGGCAAACCGAAACTGGCGGGTGCTTTCGAAAAGATCCGCGAAAACATGATCGAGTCGCTGATGACCGGCGCGCCGGTGCATGAAAAAGAAGAGCCTTCCTTCGAGCCGGATGAATCCTTCAGCCAGTGCCTGATCCGTCTGATCGACGAAAAAGGGATGAAAGATCCCGACGTCTACAAGCGGGCGAATATCGACCGCAAGCTTTTCAACCACATCAAGAACGATGTGAACTATCACCCTAAAAAAGAGACTGCCGTCGCTCTGGCGATCGGCATGCGTCTAAATCTCCGGGAGGCGAACGATCTTCTGGAAAAGGCGGGCTTCGTGCTCAGCCGGAGCAGCCGTTTCGACCTTGTCATCCGCTACTGTCTCGAGCAGCATATCTATAATATTTTCGAAATAAACGAGTATCTGTTCGCGGAAGATCAGAAAACGCTCGGCTGCTAAAATGTCGTTTTGAGAACGACCTTTGTCCGTCCCGTATCCTTTACCATGATCATGGAGCCGAAAGGCAGAAGGAGGAAACGAGATGAACAAAGAACTTACAGAACTGGTATTTATCCTGGACCGCAGCGGGTCGATGCACGGCCTGGAGAAGGATACGATCGGCGGATTCAATTCCATGATCGAAAAGCAGCGCAAGGAGAAAGGGGACTGTCTTGTATCCGCAGTGCTCTTCAATCAGCATAGCGACGTCCTTTATGACCGTGTCTCCCTGAAGGATATCCGGGAGATGACGGAGAAGGACTATGTCCCGTCCGGCTGCACCGCTCTGATCGATGCGCTCGGCGGAGCGATCAAACACATCCGCAACGTCCACAAATACATCCGTGAGGAAGATGTCCCGGCGCATACGGTCTTCGTGATCACGACTGACGGACTGGAAAACGCCTCGCATCGCTACGGTTCCGACCAGGTCAAACGCATGGTCGCGGAGCAGAAGGAAAAGGGCTGGGAATTCCTATTCCTGGGCGCGAATATCGATGCGGTCGAAACAGCCAGCATGTACGGCATTGACAGAGACAGATCTGTCAATTACGTCCCCGACTCCGCCGGCAGTATCAAAAACTTCAAAGTACTTTCCGAGACGATCTCCAAGTTCCGCGCCAAGGGCAAGATCGACGCGGACTGGTCAGAAGAGATCGAGGAAGACTACAAAAAGAGAGGCTGACTGTCTGCCACTCTGAAATAATGAAAAAATGCATCCCTGCGGATGCATTTTTTTCTAAAGGAAATGGATCTATTTGGTGAAGATCTTTTTGGAATACAGGTTGTCGTATTTCTTCAGCATCTGCTCGAGGCTGTAGTGTTCGATAATGTCCTGATGCGCCTGTTCCGTGATCTCTTTCGTGGTCTCGTCGTTAAAGTGGTTGATCGCATTGACGAAGGCGGCGGCGCTGTCACAGATATAGCCGTTTTCGCCGTTGTTGATGACGTCGCGGCTGCCGACGACGTTGGAGACGACACAGAGCTTTTTCTGGTACATCGCTTCCAGCAGGGCGATCGGCAGACCTTCCCAGAGTGAAGTCAAAAGGAAGACGTCGCATTCCGCCATCTTCTGGATCGCCTTGTCGTGTTCCAGCCATCCGGTGAACTCGATATTCGGGGCGGTAAGCTTCCATTTGTATTCTCCGTCGCCGATCCAGATGAAGCGGGTCTCCGGCATCGCTCTTGCGATCTCATTGAAAAGGTCCGGGTTCTTCTGACCGTTGATCAGGCCGGTAGTGAAGACGCGCAGCTCATGTTCCTCCTGCGGCACCTCTTTGACCAGTCTGTCGATCTCAGCAGTATCGATACCGTTGTTGACATAGGTAGCATTATCGGTAAAGCCGAGCGTTTCCGCGTATTCGCCTTTGGAGCAGGCAACGGTCGTGCAGTTCGCGGTACTGGCCAGAGACTGTTCTGTATAGCGGAAAACGCTGCGGGTCAGACGGTTGCGGTCTTCCGCAAGATAGCGGTAGCCATGCGGGGTATAGAGGACCGGTATATCAAAACCCTCGAACGCCTTCCTGCCGAGCCTTCCGGCGTGGAATCCATGCAGATGGATCAGATCCGGTTTTTCCTGCTCGAACAGGGAACGCAGTTCGTTGCGGGTCGTGCTGTCGGAGATCGGGTTATGGGTGCGGTCGTAGGTCGCGATCCGGAGCAGCTGGACGTTCTTGTCGAAACGCGCGCGGACGTTTGACGGTGTGTTCGGCGTCGCCACATAGGCAACGGTCATATCATACGTATCGACCAGTCCTGCGGTAAGATACTGCAGAAAAGTGAAAATACCGCCGCTGAAGTTTACCACGACATGCATGATCTTCGGTTTCTTATTACTCATGGTATATCTCCCCTTTGTTACTTTTATTGTAGCCAAATGCAGGGGAAGTGAACAAGTTTTTTAAAGTAAGCGCTTACTTATGAAGAAAATCACAAACCTCTTCCGAAAAGTGGTAATATGTCAGTGGAAAAGCATATTATCGCTGGATTTATTAAGGAAGAGGGGATTATCATATGCAATACTGGGCTGCTGTTCTTATTTTGGCAGTTATCGTCATCATGTATGTTTTCTTGTGCTTTGGACGCATCAGATCGATGGACGAGGGCACCGAGGAAATGAAGGAACTTTCCGGACTGATCCGGGAAGGCGCCAACACCTTCATGAAAACGGAGTTCCGTTCGATCGGCGCAGTCGTCGTCGTACTGGCGCTGGTCTTCTCGCTGTTCGTCGAAAAGACAAGCGGTCTGACTCTGCTGCTGGGAGCGGTGATGAGTTCGATCGTCTGTATCCTGGGAATGAAGAGCGCGACTTACGCGAACGTCCGTACCGCTAACGTCGCCAGAAACACTTTGTCTATCGGAGAAACAGTCAAAGTGGCTCTGCTGGGCGGCTCGATCAGCGGTCTTGCCGTTCAGGCATTCGGCCTTTTAGGCCTTACCGCGATCCTGCTGGTCTTCGGCGGGATCCAGGCGGATGCGCAGAGCAGCGGCTTCCTGGTTTCACTGCCGTGCAACCCGTTCATCACCCGCATCACCACTTATTCTCTGGGCTGTTCCGTCGTCGCCATGTTCAACCGTGTCGCGGGCGGCAACTATACGAAAGCTGCGGATATCTCCGCGGATATCCTGGGCAAGATCCGTCACGATCTGCCGGAGGATGACTCGCGTGTTCCGAACACGATCGCGGACTTCATCGGCGACAACGTCAATGATATCGCCGGAAACTGTTCCGACCTACTGGAAAGTTTCGTCGCTACGATCGCAGCCTCGCTGATGATCGCCGTGACCAACTATGTCACGGGCGGTGAAAAGGTCTCCGTCGCTACTTATGACGCGACTCTGCTGTTCCCGATCCTGCTCGCAGGCGTCGGTCTGCTGGCGTGTTTCCTCAGTCTGGTACTGGCTTCCAAACGGAAGAAAATGTCCGACAACCCGAGCCGTGAACTGAATATCATGACCTGGATCGCTTCTGCTCTGACTCTGATCATGGGCCTGGGCATCTCTTTCTATCTGTTCCGCGGAAAGGATCTGTACGATACCTTCCGTCTGGGCTGGATCTCCCCGTGGTGTTCCGTCGTCTTCGGTGTCCTGAGCGGCATCTTCATCGGCGGCATCACCGAGTACTATACAAGTACGGATTTCAAACCCACGCAGGATCTGGCGAAGATCGCGCACGAAGGCGAGGCTTTCGTCATCACCAAGGGTGACGCGATCGGTTCCAGAAGCTGCCTGCTGCCGATCCTTCTGATCGGTGTCTCGCTCTTTGTCTCCGGAAGACTGTGCGGCACCTACGGCATCGCGCTGTCCGCGTTAGGCATGCTGTCGTTCGTTGCAGCGACTGTTTCGATCGACGCATTCGGTCCGATCGCCGACAACGCCGGCGGTATCGCGGAATCCTGTCATCTGGATCAGAACGTCCGTCTGATTACGGACCGTCTGGATGCGGTCGGCAATACGACAGCCGCGATCGGTAAAGGTTTCGCGATCGGCTCTGCTGCCTTCGCTACGGTCTCTCTGATCGTTGCCTACGTTTCCAACTACGCGCATTCCGGTGCTGAACCGATCCTGAATATCGCTTCCTACGTCGTCATCGCCGGCGGTATCATCGGCGGTGCGTTAGTCGAATACTTCAGCGCATTGCTGACAGATAACACTGTCGACGCCGCAAAACTGATGGCGGACGAAGGCGACAGACAGCTGTCGATCCCCGGTGTTCTGGAAGGGGAAGTCAAGCCGGACTACAACCGTATGATCCGCATGGCGGCCAATACGGCATTAAGAAAGATGCTTCTGCCGAGCGTGCTGGCGATGCTGATCCCGGTCATCGGCGGTCTCCTGTTCGGTGTTGATTTTGTCGGCGGCATGCTGGTCGGTGCAACGATCACCGCGATCCCGCGTGCGATCTTCATGGGCAACTCCGGCGGCGCCTTCGATAATGCGAAGAAGTACATTGAACGCGGCGCGGTTGCCGGCAGTGAAAAGGGAAGCCCGGCGCATAAAGCAGCCGTTACCGGCGATACAGTCGGCGATACCCGTAAGGATGTTGTCGGTGTCGCTCTGGATATCTTCATCAAGACGATGAGCACAGTTGCCAACTCCCTGGCTACGGTCTTCACACATATCACTCTGTTCCGCTAAAAAGAAACACATAACTGAAAGCCTGCGCTGTGTAGTGCACCCCTAAAGTTGGACTTAACTATTTAACTGTATTTGAGATGAGGATTGCTGTCTGAATTGTAAAGGCGACAGTCCTTTTCTTTTGATATTGATCCTTTCTGTGTTGTAGTAGAGGATATACTCCTCCATGGC
>JAFWII010000025.1 GCA_017533785.1 Erysipelotrichaceae bacterium
CAGTCCTTTTTATATGGTTTTAGATCAAAAAAGGCCCGAGGAATCGAACCTGGGGCCTCTTTGGTAAAATATCCTTGTCTAAGGAGATATCTTACATGAACTATTTTACCACCAGGGAAACGCATTTGTTTCCTTCCTTCACTATTAGTGCGAAGGAACGGGAGAAACCGGACCGTTTTCTGCTGCTTTTGGACAGATCAAAGGTTGGAGAGGGACTTGAAACCGGCTTCCCCGCTGAAATACGCGTCCAGGATCTCCTGCTTCAGTTCATCGGAATACTTATTGAATTTCTGCCCTTTACTGGCCATATGAAAAAACTACCTCCTTTCGAAGATAGTTTGATTCAGAAACGCCTTTTAAATCAAGTGAACTATATGGGGTCCACTTCACTTCGCGCCTGCTTTTTCTTTTTACCGGTTATGGATGCGTGAACTTCAGCGAAACGATCACGAGCGGCTCTGCCTTTTTTCTTCAGCACGTTTTTGAGTTCTCAGATAACTCAAAGATCTGCGGTCTTGTTTTGCTGTCTGAGCGTGACCTCTTCCTCTTCCCGTACGACCCTGGCTAAGTCAATCGAAGAAGCGCTGCTCCTGATCATATTGGCAAACTGGATGATCAATCCTAGACTGATGCGGTCTTCGGTCTTGACCCAATACTCAGTCAGTTGAATGACCAGCACCGAAGACGCTCTCAGAAAGTAATAACGCAGAAAGTCGTCAGGCAGTTTTTCGTCGTTCATCATCTGGTCGGTGTCCAGTTCGATCTGCTTTCTCAGTTTGACCAGAAAATACGGATCACCGTTTTTACCTATAATGGCTTTAAGATAATCGCGACGTTCGTCCAGTCTTTTGAAATACTCTTCCATCGACTTGAGCGGGATCCCGAAGCGTTTGTTGCCGATGGCAACCAACTCCTCTTTGATCTCCGTTTCCGGTGTGTTGTCTCTGACCAGCTCCGTCTGGCCTTTTTTGTAAAAATGCATATCAGCCAGCATTCCGTTTTCTATGTTTTCGATCAGGTCAAACACGCTCTGGTAATAGCTGTAAAAAGTCGATCTGACAATCTCACAGGCATCACAGATCTCTCTGACCGTGACTTTATCAAACGGCTTATCTTCCAATAAACCGATATATGCATCCCAGATCTTCCTTTTTGTGGAAGCTATTTTACGTGATTCATTCATCTGCAACTTGATTTTACAATAGAACCTAAATCCTTTGATTTGTGCGAAAACACAAACAGATATAAAAGAAGACATTTTCTGTGTTTTTGTCCATTTTCGTACAGTTCCTTCGCGGATGACCGCTTCTGAACACACAAAGAAAAACTGTATTTCCATTCAAAGGCGGCGTAACGGGATAATCAAATTAAGCTGAAAAGCATGCAATACATAATTTAAAAAGGAGGATATTTATGGATCTGTACAATGAGATCGTTGACATCATCCGCAACAAAGTCGCCGATATCCGTCATGTCGACGTCGAAACGCTTGATGAAAACAGCAACCTCAAGTACGACTACCAGATCAAATCGACTGAAATGGTCGTCGTCATCTCCGCACTCGAAGATGAGTATGATGCTTACATCGACCTGATGAAACTGAACAAATTCGATACCATCGGCGAGATCGCGAAATTCGTCCAGGAACTTCTGGAGGGCTGAAGCCTGTGGATGTTCTTGAAAGCGTATTCGCTCGCGCCGAAGGTTCCGGAATCCGCGTCTGCTTCCCTGAAGCTACTGAAGAAAAGATCCTGCTGGCTTCGCGCGAAGTGACTGACAAGCATTACGCTGTCGTTTCCCTGGCAGGAGATCCTGCCGCGATCAAAGCTGCGGCCGCACAATACAATGTGGATCTTACCGGTATCGACATCATCGATACGACGGATGAGGAAGCACTGGAAAAAGCAGCCGAACTCTATGCCGGAACAACGACCACGATGCTGTCAAAGAAGGCGGTCCTGCGCCGCGCCAAAGCTGATCCGATGTATGCCGGCCTGATGTACCAGGCGATCGGCGATGTCGATGTCTGTTTTGCCGGCCTGACCCATACGACCGGCGAAGTCATCCTCGGCGGCCAGATGGTCATTGGCCTGGCGGATGGCGTCAGTGTCGTCTCCTCAGTCGGTATCTTCAACATCCCCGGCTATGAAGGTTCCGAAGGCCAGCTGCTCGCATTCGGCGACAGCGCCGTAAACACCAATCCAAGCGACGAAGATCTCGCCAGCATCGCGATCTCCTGCTGTGATACGATCAGGGCTCTGCTCGGCTGGGAACCCCGCTGCGCCATGCTGTCATTTTCAACAGATGGCAGTATGGAACACTCCATGGTCGATAAGGTCCGAAGCGCAACAAAGATCGCCAACGAACTTAGACCGGATCTTCTGATCGATGGTGAATTCCAGTTTGACAGCGCGGTCAGCCCCAGAGTCGCCGCCAAGAAAGTCAGGCATGACAGCAAGGTCGCCGGACGCGCCAATATCGTTATCTGGCCGGACCTCAACGCCGGCAATATCGGCGTCAAGCTGGTCCAGTATCTCGCCCGCGCCGACGCCTACGGTCCGATGCTGCAGGGCTTCCGCAAGATCGTCTGCGACTGCTCAAGAGGCGCGCCGGTATCCGAACTCGTCGGTAACGTCGCGATGTCTGTCGTCAGGGCGAAAGAACTTAAAACACTGAAAGAGGAATGATAATGAAAAATCCCCGAATCCTAACCATCAATCCGGGGTCGACTTCCACCAAGATCGCTCTTTTCGAAGGCACGAAGGAGCTGTTCTCGTCTTCCGTGGCGCACGACGCCACCAAACTGCAGGAATATAAAACGGTCTCCGATCAGCTACCGTACAGGGAAGAAACGATCCTGAACACATTAAAGGATGCCGATATCGACCTGAGCACGGTCGATGCCTACTGCGGACGCGGAGGCGGCCTGCTGGCCGTCGAAGGAGGAACATATCTCGTCAACGAGACCCTGCTCGACCACGCGACGTATGCAGCCAACGGAGTCCCGCATCCGGCTCAGCTCGGCCCGCAGCTGGCGCACCGGCTGGCGGAAAAATACGGTAAGAACGCGTATGTCGTCAATCCTCCGGATACCGATGAATTTCAGGATCTTGCCAGGATCACCGGCATAAAAGGCGTCTACCGCGCATCACACATGCACGCGCTGAACCTCAAGGAAACTGCAAACCGCCACGCCGCCCTGAAAGGCGAGAAATACATCGAGAGGAATTATATCGTCTGCCATATCGGCGGCGGGATCTCGGTCAGCGCTCACCGAAAAGGGAAGATGATCGACGGCTACGACAACATCGGCGGCGACGGCCCGATGACTCCGACCCGCTGCGGTTCCGTTCCGATCGCCGAGATCGCCAAATGTCTCAGGAAAAACGAACTCGATCCGGCGGACCTGCTCAGCCTGTGCACCAAATCCGGCGGCCTTGTCAGTCACCTGGGTACAAGCGACGCACGCAAAGTCGCGGAAATGGCAAAGACTGGCAACAGGGAAGCGGAATTGATCTGGGAGGCGATGATCTATCAGATCAATAAGGCGATCGGTTCGATGGCTTCGGTCCTGGAAGGCAAAGTGGACGGGATCCTCTTAGGCGGAGGTATGGTCCGCAACAAAGATCTGGTCGCGGAGATCAGAAAAGCCAACGGATGGATCGCCCCGGTATATGCCTATCCGGGCGAGTTTGAGATGGAAGCGATGGCTTCCGGTGTAACACGTGTTCTCAAAGGCGAAGAAGCGCTTAAGGAATATACGGGCATTCCCAGCTGGCGCGGCTTCGGCTTCTAATAATCATCCAAATATTTATAAATAGGGAGAATTAAATCAATGTCTGAAAAGAAAAAGGAATTCAATCCGAACTCGATGAATTTCGGCGGTAAGGGCTGGCTGTTCTGCATATTTGCTGCGCTGGCTTTCTTTATCCCGACATGTCTGGGCTCTTGCTGGCAGGTAGCGGTTCAGTACTGGGAAGCGCTCTACGGATGGGATCGTGTCATGATGCTGAACATGACGACAGTCGGTGGTATTCTGACGGTCATCGGTGCAGCTTATGTCGGCGGACTCGCTCTCAAGAAGTCCCCACGCAAGATCTCGATCGTTCTGGTCCTCATTTTCCTCGTGCTGCTGTTCTTGGTCAGCATCAGCAAGAATATGGTCCTGACCTGCATCTGCATCGCCCTTATCGCGGCTGTCGGCTCAAACTGGTGCTACAACACTAATCCGATCATCATCGCCAACTGGTTCCCGCGCAAGAAGGGTCTCGTCATGGGTCTTGTCACGATGGGCATCCCGCTCGCTGCCGGCCTGACCACCAAGATCATTGCCGCCGCTCATGACAAACTCGGTCTGACTCTGATGTTCGTGCCTTACGTTGTTATGTCTGTCGTTGCCCTGCTCTTCCTGCTGTTCTTCGTCAAGGACAATCCGGAAGACGCGAACTTCAACCCCGATAACGACCGTTCTATGACAACAGAACAGGCGCAGGAAATGAACCGTATTGCGCTGGAAGCCGACAAGAACTCTCCGTGGACCCGTAAGCGCGTCCTGGAGACCAAGGAAGTCTGGATAATCGCTCTCGCGATGGGCGTTCAGCTCCTCTACGCCGGCGGCGTTATGTCCCAGATGATCCTTGCCTTCATGGGCCGCGGCTACGAGATGTCCAAAGCCGGCAACCTGATGCTGACGACAGCTCTTTTCGCTGTTTTAGGTTCCTGGCTGATGGGCTATGTCGATAACTTCCTCGGTCCTAGAAGAGCTATCCAGATCACATATATTATCGGTGCTCTTGGATGTGCGCTGCTGATCTGGGCTCCGGGTTCGCTGCTCTATGTCGGTCTGTTCCTCATCGGTTCGACCGTCGGCGGTGCCGCCAACTTCTCCGCTTCCCTGTGCGCTTCCTACTGGGGCCGTTACAACTTCAAGCGTGCCTACGGATGCATCCAGCCGATCATTCAGATCATCGGTGCCTTCGCCGGTGCCTTCATGGCTAACATGGCAAGACTTCCAGGAGGCTACAACACCTCCTACATCGGCCTGATCGTCCTTATGGTCGTGGGACTGATCGTCTTCTCCACTGTCAAGGACGGTTCCTTCGTTCAGAGAAGAGAAGCTGAATTCGCGGAAGAAGATAAGAAATAATCTTTGTGCATTTCCGGGGCAGGCCGTATCCCCTCCTTTGAAACTGTCTGCCCCTTAGCCCGTAAAGAAAGGAACATCATGAAAAAAATAGCGCTTGAGGAACATATCTCGCTCCCCGAGTACATGCAGCTCCGCTTCACCACTCCGAGAGGAAAACTGAAACCTTTTCCGCTGAATCCCGAAGAGATGAAGCACAAGCTTCCTGCCATGTGCGGCGTCGAGCAAAGATTGAAAGAAATGGAAGAGAACGAGATCGCCATGCAGTTCCTCATGTCAGGCACTAACGGTTTCGACTTTATCGATGACGCTGATGAAGCAGTCAGAAAGACGACGGCTTTCAACGATTATCTGCGTTCGACTGTCCAGCGGTATCCCGACAAGTTCAGAGCTTTCGGTTCGCTGCCGATGGTCTCTCCGGAAGCAATGGCCGAAGAAGCCAGAAGGCTGAGCTCAATGAAAGAATTCGCCGGCGCCAATATCAGCGGCGTCCGTCTGGACAATGATTACATCGATGATGAGCGCTATAACCCATTCTGGGAGGCGGTGAACGAGATCTCCGCTGACGGAAGATTCTATCTTTACCTGCACCCCTGCGAGACACCGGATAATATACTGGCTCTGTACAGAGGCTGCGAGGTACTGAACGGTTCGACCTGGAGCTGGGGCAGCGACACAGCTGCGTTCCTGCTGAGAATGGTCTTCACCGGGTTGTTTGACAGATATCCCAACGTCAGGATCATCCTGGGACATCTGGGCGAGATGCTGCCGTATACCCTGGACAGGGTGGACGCGCGCTGGAAGATCTCTCCCCTCGACTCCCGGAATTCCCGGAAACCGTCATCCTACTTCAAGACCAACGTCTACATTACCACCAGCGGCAATGCCTCTGTTCCGGCGTTGAAATGCGCTATCGATGTCATGGGAGCTGACCGTATCCTGTTCGCTGTCGACTACCCGTTTGAGGAAAACAGGGAATACGCGGAGTTCATTGAAAACGCGGACATCAGCGAAAAGGACAGAGAAATGATCTGCTACAAGAACGCGGAGCGTTTGTTCGGCTTGTGATATGACATCCGCTCCGAAAAAGAATAACGAAAGGATAAATTATGCCTGAAAGTTTTGAAGAACAACAGCGAAAACTCGGCGAAGCCAATACTCATGCCCCGAAGGGCGGAGTCGCTAAGGACCGTAAAAAGATCGTCGTCGTCGAGGAGATGTTCGGCGAGAAGATCGAAAGAGAATACATTGAATCCATGCACCCGGTCGACAAAGAGACCTGGGACGCGATGACCGATGAGGAAAGAGTCGGAAAGGCTCTTTACGCACCGTTCAATCAGCGCGTTTATGAGATCGAAGGAGAGATCATCTGCGAACAGGACGTCGGTATTCCGATGCGTGACGGTGTTACAATCTATGCCGACTTCTACAAACCGAAGAATTATCTCGGCAAACTTCCGACCATTGTCTCATGGTCCATGTACGGCAAGCGTCCGAACGAATACAACGGCGACCGTTTTAAGATCATGGGCGTTCAGCCGGGTACCGTTTCCAAAGACTCCAAGTTTGAATCACCTGACCCGGGCTACTGGTGCCGCAAGGGCTACTGTGTCGCCAACGTCGATCCGCGCGGCGTAGGCCATTCCGAAGGCAACGTCGAACTGTTCAATACAGCGGACGGCCGGGACGGCTATGACTTTATCGAATGGGTCGCTGCGCAGGACTGGTCCAACGGCCGTGTCGGTCTGGGCGGCAACTCTGCTGTCGCGATGACCCAGTGGCGTATCGCAGCGGAACAGCCGCCGCATCTGGCCTGTATCGCTCCGTGGGAAGGAACCGGTGACCAGTACCGTGAATCTCTGATGGAAGGCGGCATCCCCGGCCTGACATTCCCGACTCACGCGATCGGTATGACAGTCGGCCCGAACTTTACCGACAATATGCCGGGCATGGCCCTCAAGTATCCGCTCTACAACGGTTACTGGAAAGACAAGACAGCTCAGTACGAGAAGATCAAATGTCCGGTTTATACCACTGTATGCTGGAACCACTTCCATCTGCGCGGCTCGATGCTGGGCTTCCGCAGAGTCCGTTCCCAGAAGAAATGGATCCGCTGCCATCAGGAATTCGAATGGCCGGATACATACTGCACGGAAGGTATCAAAGAACTTGAACTGTTCTATGACCGCTACCTGAAGGGACTGCACAACGGCTGGGAAATGACTCCGCGTGTCCGTATCGAAGTCATGGA
>JAFWII010000026.1 GCA_017533785.1 Erysipelotrichaceae bacterium
AGAGCTTTCGACCAACCTGCGTGACGCGGTCGCCTTATACCTGGCCTGCGGTCTTGATCCGGAAAAAGCCACGATCTTTTTACAGACCGATGTCAAGCAGCATGCCGAACTCGGCTACATCCTTGCCTGCTACACCTATCTCGGCGAGCTCACCCGCATGACCCAGTTCAAGGACAAGACCGCCAAGAACGAGCAGAACCTGACGGCCGGTCTTTTCACCTACCCCTGCCTGATGGCGGCGGATATCCTGCTTTACGATCCGGACTATGTACCGGTCGGTGATGACCAGAAGCAGCACGTCGAGCTGACCAGAGACATCGCCATCCGCTTCAATAACAAGTATTCCCCGACCTTCAAGGTCCCGGAACCGCTGTCCGCGAAAGTCGGCGCCAGGATCATGTCCCTGACCGATCCGACCAGAAAGATGTCCAAGTCCGAACATTCCGACAAGGGCTGCATCTACCTGCTCGACGATCCGGCAAAGGCGAAGAAAAAGATCATGGGCGCCGTCACCGACAGCTTCGGCGAGATCAAAGCCGATAAGCTCAACCAGCCCGGCTTATACAACCTGATGGAGATCGCTGCTTCCCTGAACGGCTCGACTCCGGAAAAGATCGCCGAGGAATTTGCCGGCAAAGGCTACGGCGAGCTCAAGCGCTATGTCGGCGACACTGTCGCGATGACGCTGGAGGAGATCCAGGCCAGATACCGCGACATCCTCGCCAACAATGTGATCGACGAAGTATTAAAACAGGGCGCTGAGAAAGCCACCCTGATCGCTGCGAAAAAACTGGATGAAGTAACCAAGAAGATCGGACTCGAGATCCGTTAATCCAAAGGTTTCTGATAGTAATTGCCGATGACCCGGCGTGTCTCAAGGATATTGATGAACGCGTGGCTGTCGGCTTTTATTATGGCCCGGATGACGTCGGCGGACTGGTAGGAATTGATGACCGAATAAAGAACGGTGTTGTCGCCGTGTTTGTAGGCACCGCGGGCGTGGATCTCGGTGATGCCGTGACGGACGCAGTGCAGCATCGCCTGCTCCACCTCTTCCGGGCAGGAAGTGACGATCATCAGGGTCTCCATGCTGTAGCGCTTGTGCATGCGGTTGATGATCTGGGTCGAGCAGAACTGCAGGATGATCGAGTAAAGCGCCGTCTCCCATCCGTACAGCATGCCGGCGGCCGCCAGAACGACGGCGTTACCGAGCATGACATAATTCCAGATCGGTTTCTTGTAGATGCTGCTGACGTAGATCGCGATGAAATCGGTGCCGCCGCTGCTGGCATTGTGTGTCAGCGCCAGCGAGATCGCGAAGCCGTTCATGATGCCGCCGAAGACCGCCATCAGCAGCGGATCATTAACATCCAGCGGCAGCGGTTTGAAGAACAGCGTGAAAACGGAGACCAGGATGATGTGGATCAGCGAAAGGATGCTGAACCGCTTGCCGATCTTAGTAAAGACAAAAACGAGGGTGATCGCGTTCAGCGCGACATACGGCGCGGCAAAAGGAACGATCAGTCCGAAATAGTCCCGCAGAAAGTCGACCAGAATCCGGCAGATACCGGTATAGCCGCCCGGGTACAGATGCGCCGCCATGGAAAAAGTCACCAGGCTGGTCGCATGCAGCACTGCCGACAGGATGACCCACATAAGGTTGATAAAGTCTTTTTTGGTTTGTGATTCCGTCATACCACGTTATTATACACTCATTTATTCCGTTCGGAAGCAGACATCGGTGTTTCCGGTCAAGTTCATTCTGCGCAATAGAAGACGATGCTGACATCACCGTTTCCGAGAAGTTTCTGCATCTCAGCCGGTGTTTTGTCTGTGATGTGGCCGATCCGCGTATATGCCCAGGAATTCGGCCCGTAGAAGACGACGATCTGGTTTCCGGAATACAGGACGACGTCACCGCTGACAGTCGTTATCTGCGCGTCCTTATGGGGCAGCGAGGTGCCGAGCGGACCGACCTGCTCAAACCCGCCGTACATTGATAGTTCAACGGTCAGTTCCCCTTCTTCCGCGAGCTTTTTCAAAGCGTCCACGGTCTCGTTCTCTTCCCAGTCCACCTGTACCTCGGTGTCTTTTACACGCATATAAAGTTGCATTTCCTTCGTCTCCTTTGTCTCCGATACAGGATCTGTCGTCTCTGATGCCTCGGAGAATTGCGTTTCCTGCTGCGCAGGTGCTTTCTGACAGCCGGAAAAGACAAACAGCAGCAGTATGCAAAGCATCCAGAGCAGGCAGTATAGTTTTTTCATATCTTCCTCTTCTGTGAATAAAACCCTGCAGATTGTGCCGCAGGGATCTTTTATTCGTCTTCGTTTTCGTTATAGCGTGAGAGACTGCTCAGTGTCTGGCGCATGCTGGAGGATGTCCGGAAATTGAAGAAGGAACCGATCATGATACGCATGCAGAAAACCACGATCACGACCATGACCAGGAAACCAAGCCAGTCATCAAATGTTTCCAGCATCTTCTTCCTCCTCGTGCAGTTTCTTATACACCGCTTCTGCGACTTTCTGCGGCAGCGACTCCGCCAGTTTTTCGACCGGCAGCGTACGCAGCGTTTTGATCGAACCGTAAAGCCGGAGCAGTGAGGTCCTGCGTTTCTTTCCGAGTCCCGGGATCCCGTCCAACGGGGAAGCATAGACCGCTTTCGCGCGGCGCTTCCGGTGGTAGGTGATCGCAAACCGGTGAACTTCATCCTGCATGTTGGCGAGGATGAAGAACAGGTTGGAACCCTTGTCAATATCTATCATAGCATAGTCCGAAGACATGAGATAATTCGTATCGTGCTTGTCGTTTTTGCCGAGACCGGCGATCGGGAATGTCAGTCCGAGCGATCCGCAGACCTCCTTGGCAACGTCGATCTGGATCCGACCGCCGTCGACGATCAGAAGATCCGGGGCTTCCCCGCCCTCGCTGAGCAGCCGGAAATAGCGGCGGTAAAGGACTTCGTGCATCGATTTCAGGTCATCCGCCCCTTCTTCGAGTTTATAGAGACGGTAATCCTTTTTGGAAGGTTTGAGATCCTTATAGACGACCATCGCGGCAACCGTCTCCTTGCCGGCGGTGTGCGAGTTATCGAACAGCTCAATGCGGTGGATCTCTTTGCCGAAGATGCGTTCCAGTTCCTTCTGGGCATCATCGAAGTAGTGCTCCTTGCGGGAAAGGATATTCTGGTGCTGCTTCAGGTTGACCAGCGAATTCTCTTCCGCCTGTTTCAGCAGCGCGCGCTTGTTGCCTCTGGCGACGGTCTTCACCGGGAAAGGAAGAGCGTCTTCGAGATACACGCTCAGCGATTCCGGGATGTAGAGCGTCTTGGGCTCTTTCTGCAGCGAATAGAACTGATACAGATAGGAAGAAACATAGTTCTCCGGGTCGCCGATCAGATAATCCAGGAACTTGTGGTCGCTCAGCAGTTTGCCTTTACGGATGAACAGACCGGTAATCGCGATATAGCCGTCCTGGGCGGCATAGTTGAAGACATCGAAATCCTCGCGGTTGCGGATCTGTACATCCTGTTTGGAAGCGACATACTGAACGTCGTTCAGCAGATCGCGGAAAGACGCCGCTTTCTCGAAATCCATCGCTTCCGAGGCTTTCAGCATCTTCTTCTTCAGATCTTTGACGGTATCGCCGATATCGCCTGACAGGAAAGCGTCGATCTCATTGCGGATCCGCTCCTTTTCTTCCGCCGGGACATCCTTTACGCAGTAGCCCGGACATTTCTGGATATGGTAGTAGAGACACAGCTCCTTTTTCAGAGGAAAACACTTCCGTGTCTCGAAAAGAGAGTTGATCAGATCGACCGTATGCCGGGCAGCGCCGACATCCGGATAGGGTCCGAAGAGCTTGCCCTTATACTTACTACCCTTCTTGCGCAGACGCACGACCGCGCAGTAAGGCTCCTGCTCGTCGGAAAGCAGGATATAGGGATAGGACTGGTCGTCCCGGAAGATGATATTGTATTCCGGATCATGTTCCTTGATCAGGTTGTATTCGAGGATCAGGGCTTCCTTCTCGCTTTTGGTAACGATGTAGTTGAAATCCGCGATATGGGAAACGAGCTTCGTGGTCTTGTAGTCATGGGCGCCGCGAAAATACGAATTCACCCGATTCTTCAGATTGACCGCCTTGCCGACATAGATGATCTTGCCGTCGGCGTTCAGCATCTGATAACAGCCTGGCTTCGACGGCAGGGTCAGCAGTTTATCCTTAAGATCCATTGACAAACTCCACGATCGTCACGGCACCGCCGCCGTCGTAATAATCTCCGTCATGGTAGGCTTTGACGAAGCTGCATTTCTTCAGATAGTTGCGGCAGGCATTGCGCAAAGCCATCGTGCCGATGCCGTGGATGATCTTGACGTTGCTGCGCTTGCTGCCGAAAGCATCGTCGAGATACTTCTCGAGCAGCTGCAGCGCTTCTTCAACGCGCATTCCGACAAGATTCAGTTCACCGGAAACGCGTTTTTTCATCGAACGTTCCGTATAGGCTTTCTTTTTCGGGAGCGGCGGAAGACGGGTCAGTTCCTTCTCCTTCACGTCGATCGAAAGACCCTTCAGATCGACTTTCGCCCTTCCTTTTTCAAGCGACAGGACTGTGCCGACACGTTCACCGTCACCGATGCGGACGCGGTCACCGACGCGGATCGGTTCTTTGTTTTCCTTGACCTGGATCGTATTGATCTTGTCGAACTGGGCGGTCTTTTTCTTCAGCTGGTCGCTTCGCATCTCGCTTTTGCGGATCTCCTCGATCAGCTGCTGCGCCTCTTCTTTCTTCGTTTCGAGATAAGCGTCGAGTTCTTCCTTCGCTTCCCTCTTTCTCTCTTCTTCGCTCTCCTGGTAACGGCGAAGCTCTTCTTCGTATTTCTGTTTTGTCTCCTCCGCTTCTTTCAGCAGAGCGGCCGTTCTATCCTCGTTTTCCTTGGCTGTGGCCAGATCCTGCTTGATCTCGGAGAGCGCTTTTTCTTCTTCCGAACGGTTGCTTTCAAGATAGTATTCCGCTCTTTCCAGCAGAGCAGGGTCCTGCAGATATCTGCCGGCGATCTTCAGGGCATTGGATTCGCCAAGCGTATTCTCGTAGTAACGGTAGGTTGGAACGAGATTCTCACGGTCAAAACCGACAGCCGACAGCATGATCTGTTCGTTGCGGTAGGCAAATTTCTTGATCTCCTCGTAATGCGTCGTCAGAACGAACGGGATCTTCTTTTCCAGGAAGCGCTCAAGGATCGCCAGTGACAGCGCCTCGGCTTCCTTCGGGTCAGTACCGGTGCCGATCTCATCGATCAGAACGATGGACTCACTGGTCGCGTTGTCGAGATAATAGCGGATCTTGGACAGGTGCGCCGAAAAAGAAGACAGCGCGTTGGAGATCGACTGATCATCTTCCAGATCAGCATAGACCTGGTCATAGAGCGGGATCACCGCTTTTTCCGCGATCAGCGGGATGCCGGCATAAGTCATCAGGATGCTCAGACCGATCAGCTTTAAGGAAACGGTCTTGCCGCCGGTATTGGAACCGCTGATGACGATGCCGGAGATATCATGTCCGAAATGATAGGTATTGCGAACGACGATCCGCGGATCGATCAAAGGATGGGCGATATATTCAAGATAGAGCTCGCCGTCCCGGTCGAATTCCGGCAGGATGCCTTTATGACTGTGTCCGAATTTCGCCTTGGCGAAGATCAGATCCAGAGTGCTCAAAGAGTCGTAATTGGTTAGATAAAGATCCGCAGAGGCAGATACGATCCGGGAAGCCATACGTAAAAGGCGTCGGATCTCTTCCTCGACGGCGATCGTGTTGTCATTTCTGGCATTGTTCAGTTCGATGAACTGTTCCGGTTCGACATAGGCTGCCTGACCGCTGGAGCTTTCACCGTAACGGTAGCCTTTGTATTTGTTTTTATCCGCGTTCTTCAGCAGAAAGGTCACCCGGTCATTTCGGGTAAAGCTGTTTTCTTCCTGCAGGGAGCTGCGGTGTTCCTTGATGAATTCCCTTGCTTCCTCGCTGATGCGCTTGCTGATCTCGTAGCCGGCGTTATAAAGACGGCTCAGTTTTTCGGAAGCGTCCTTGCGGATCTTACCGTTCAGGTCGAGCATCTTTTCGATCTCGCGGTAATTCTTATCCAGAACGAGAGTCTGGAAATAATCGTTCAGATACTCGGAACGGTTCTCCTTAAAACTCTTCTTCAGACGGTCACAGTGACGGTGGAAGACCAGACACTGGTTCAGTTCAAAAGCCGTCAGGGTCTCTCCCTTGGAGGCTCTCTGAAGAAGCTCCCGGACATCGTTGATGCCTTCGAAAGAAACTTCCTTCCCTTCTTCGAGGATATCCATCGCTTCTTTGGTCAGCGCCAGATTCCGTTCGATCAGAAGCGGATTAAAAGGAACCTCCTCGTTATGGAGGCGTTCCGCCGAGGAATCCATTCCTGTATAAAAGGCGATCTTGTCAAGGACCGCATCGAATTCAAGACTGTGGTAGCTGTTATTCAGCGGCATCGACCTGCTCCTGCAGCCACTGCTGGAATTTCTGGTCCATATCCTTAACGTTCTCTTCGAGTTCTTCGATATCAACACGGGACATCAGGTAGGTGATTCCCTGGTTCGTCAGTTCGTTGATCGGTTTCAGGACGGTCTTCTCCCGAAGCGCCGGTCCGTTCTTTACCAGCGGCAGAGTCAGGAACATAGAGATCAGAAAAGCCAGGATCGTGGCGTTGATGATGCCTAAGGCAACGCCGAGAAGCTTGTTGACGCTTCCCAGAAGCGGAATATCCGAGACCTTCTTGAAGGCCGGCAGAAAGAACAGAACGATCAGACGGATCAGGATCACGACGATCAGGAACCAGAGGATCTGGTTAAAGCGCGGGATCAGCGCGATCATAAGCACTTCAGTGAAATGTTCTGGCTTCAGCAGCGGGAACAGATTGCAGAGGATCGGGTTAAGACGCAGAGCGAGCCAGAAGGATCCGATCGTCAGTAAAAGATACAGCACTTCATAGAGAAAGCCGCTCTTATAGGCTTTGATGATCGAATATGCGTAGATCACGATGACCGCGATGTTAACGACTAAAACACTATCAATATTCATACCATCATTCTACCCTCCCGAATTCTTTTTGCCAAGAAGCCGAACAGGTTGTAAAGTATATCTGTATGAATACCCTTAGCCTGAAACTGGATGAAGAAACGATCGCCCGCTTAATGCAGGCTTTCCATGACGATATCAGGGAAAACCCGAATCCCTATGTGCGCTGTTTTATTCAGAACGAGGACGTGACGATCACGGTCTATACCAGCGGCAAAGTCGTCTTCCAGGGAAAAGACGCGAACATCTATGCATCCGCCTACCTGACCCGGCGCTATCACGATGAAGCGGGATCGGATGAAGTCGGTACCGGCGATTATTTCGGACCGGTCTGCGTCTGTGCCTGTATCGTGACTGCCGAAATGCACACCTGGCTCGATACTCTGCAGATCAATGACTCCAAGGAACTGAAGGATGAACAGATCAAAGAGACGGCTCCGAAGCTGATGGAAAAGATCCCCTATTCCCTGCTGATCCTCAAACCGAAAAAATATAACGAAGTCGCCCAGACCAACAACATGAACGAGATCAAGGCCAAGATGCATAACCAGGCTTATGTTAATCTGCTGCATAAGGGTTATACCCTCCCGAAAGCGACCTATGTCGATCAGTTCGCGGAAGAGAATCTCTATTATCGTTACTTGATAAACGAGAAAGAGGTCATCCATGACCTGATCTTCGAAACCAAGGCTGAGAGCAGCCATCCGGCGGTCGCCTGCGCCAGCATGATCGCCCGCTACGCTTTCCTGCGTGAAATGGAGGCAATGGAGGCATTTTACGGCATAAAACTGCATAAAGGCGGCGGTGAACAGGCAGATCTCTCCGCTCTGAACTTCGTCCGCAAGTTCGGAATGAACCGTCTGAACGAAGTTGCCAAGCTCCATTTCAAAAACACCGAGAAAGTAAAAGAACTGCTCGAGCAAAGCAGTTCCAAATAATATCGTATTACGTTATCGATATACTTAGCAGGCTTTCCCTTCACGGGGAAGTCTTTTTTATTCCTGCGGCGACGGAATCCCGAATTCCTCCGGCTGGAAGCGCGGGCAAACGCTCTCCTTCGTCGTGATGACGGATGCCGCCAGACGGGTGCCGATCTCGCAGGCTTCCTGGAGAGTTTTACCGTATGTCAGGCCGATCGTCACACCGGCAAAGAAAGCATCCCCTGCGCCGGTCGTATCGATCACGTCGACTTTCCAGGCTGGCACAAAGCCTGCATCCCCGTCGCGGTCTGCATAGACAGCGCCTTTGAAGCCCTGGGTCACGACCATTTTTTTCAGTCCGGCATTGCGGACTCTTGTGGGAAGGATATCGACGAGCACATCTTCATCGACTTCGGTAAAGTCATCCGAGAAGAACATGCCGGCCTCCTGCTCGTTGCAGACGAAGCAGCCGGTCCTTTTCAGCAGATCGCGGCGTTCGATCGCGATCGACATATTGGAAACGACTCCGTAGACCTCTTTTCCGTATTTCTCCGCAAGCCAGAAGATCCGGTTCAGCAGATCGGGCTCCATGTCGATCTCGACGACGACGCTGTCACATTCGGAAATGATCTTTTCGCCGTAAAGGTCGAGTATCTCAGCGATCTTCGAAAGATCCGGACGGCGGGAGATGGACGCTACGACGTCGCCATTGTTGTCGAATACAGCCAGCCAGGTGCCGAGCGTATCCGGCGCCTGCGCGATATACTGCGTATTGACCTTATGGTTCTGCAGTTTGTTGATGACATCATAGCCGCTGCCGCTGTCGTCGACGACCGAAACGAAGGTCGGTCGCAGTTCGACGTTCGCGATATCCTCCGCTACGTTGCGGCTGACACCGCCATGCGTCTGCACGACTCTTCCGACGTTTCTTCCACCCGGAATATACTGTGAAAGCGGATAACCTTTGATATCCACAAATACCGCCCCGAATACGACGATGCCCATGATTCTCTACCTCCTGGATCCAGATAAAATTAGTATATAGGTTTTACGGTTTCAGTAAAAGAACGAATGTGTTTTTCCTTTATAACGGTGTTTTCAGAACAGATATCCCGTATACGATTCCATATCCGGAGCGCTATAATGAGGACAATAAGAAGAGATCCGACGCAGGAGATAAGACAATGAGAAGATTCAGACACACGATCGTAAAAAGACC
The DNA here is from genome assembly GCA_017533785.1 of Erysipelotrichaceae bacterium. Lineage (GTDB taxonomy): Bacteria > Bacillota_I > Bacilli_A > Erysipelotrichales > Erysipelotrichaceae > RGIG5669. Next base: position 9,242 of record JAFWII010000026.1, read on the forward strand.
ATGCCGGGCTATGACGGAAGGCATCACCTCCGGGCTCTATCCGGGCCGTCCGGACTATGAGCTGGCACTGCTCCAGCATGACGCCTATATCGAAGCACTGAAACAGTGCGGCGTGGACGTGACCGTCCTGCCGGCAGACGAACAGTTCCCGGACTCCTGCTTTGTCGAGGATCCGGCCGTGCTGACGGAAAAATGCGCGGTGATCACCAATCCTGGAGCAGCATCCCGAAACGGGGAAACTGTTTCCATCGAGGAAGCGGTCAGGAAGTTCTATCCGGAAGACCGGATCGAGCATATCGTATCTCCCGGTACGCTGGAAGGCGGTGACGTCATGATGTGCAGCGATCATTTCTTTGTCGGCAGATCGGAAAGGACCAACGAGGAAGGCATACGCCAGTTTGCCGCTATCCTGGAAAAATACGGATACACCTGTTCAGAAGTTCCGCTGAAGGAGGTGCTTCATCTCAAGACCGGCGTCAATTATCTGGAAAACGGCAATATGCTAGTTTCCGGAGAATTCACCGATAAACCGGAGTTCGCATCCTACCGGAAATACGTGATCCCGGAAGAAGAAGCCTATGCTGCCAACTGCATATGGGTAAACGATACTGTGATCGTGCCGGAAGGATATCCGGAAGTCCTGAAGGCGGTGAAATCGATGGGCTACAGGACGCTCACCGTGGACACGTCCGAATACCGGAAGCTTGACGGCGGACTCAGCTGTCTTTCCCTGCGCTTCTGAGGCTTTCGGTCAAAAGAACGATACTGAGAAGACAAAAAACAGGTTCGCTGCTGCGAACCTGTTTTGATTCAGATAATGCTTCCCTTGATCCCGACTTTGTGGTAGTAGATGATGATCAGCGTCGCCACGACGACCCAGCCGAAGGGATAACCGAGTCCGATCGGAATGATCGTGTTGCTGATGAAATGAGAGAAGATATACAGATAGATCTGGCGGCTGACGACATAGCCGAAGATCATGATGATCATCGGCGCCTTGGAGTTTCCCGAACCGCGCAGCGCGGCGGCGTAGATCTGGCTGAATACCGCCATGATCGCGAACGGCGTGATCATCCGCAAGAACAGCGTTCCGTACTGGACCACTTCCGGCTTGGAGTTGAAGATCGCGACCGTCTGCGGGGCAAGGATCATGATCGGGATCATACACAGACCGGTAATGACAAGACCGGTAAACAAGCCCATGCGGACGCCTTCGACTGCTCTTTCTCTCTGTCCCCTGCCGAGATTCTGACCGACGAATGTCGTAACGGCCATGCCGACAGACTGCATCGGCAGCCATAACAGACCGTCGACTTTGGAATAGGCGCTCCAGCCCGACATGACGTCCGTGCCGAAGTAGTTGATATAGGACTGTACGAAGATATTGGAGAACGAGACGATCGCCATCTGCAGAGCGGACGGAATACCGACCCGCACGATCCGTTTCAGGATGTCCCAGTCCATCTTCATAGAACGGAATTCAAGTCTGACCACTGAAGACGTGTGGAACAGCACCAGCATCGTCAGCAGCGCGGAAATGCCCTGAGAGATGATCGTCGCCCAGGCAACACCGGCAACGCCCATCTTTACCCGGATGACGAGATACAGGTCAAGAATGATATTTAGGACGGCGGAAACAGTAAGGAAATAGAACGGTCTCCGTGAATCGCCGACTGCCCGCAGGATCGCGGCGCCCATATTGTAGAAAAGCAGACCGGTCAGACCGCTGAAATAGATCGACAGATAACGGGTCGATTCCGGAATGACCTCTGCCGGGGTATTCATCATCCGCACGACCAGCGGCACGACCGTGATCCCGAACATCGTCAGCAGGATGCTCAGTGCGACCGTCATCAGGATCGCACTGTGGACCGCCCGTTTCACCTCATCGTAACGTTTTGCGCCGTAATACTGGGAAATAACGACTCCGCCGCCGTTAGCCAGTCCGCTGAAAAAACCGATCAGCATATTGATGACCGGACCGACGGTCCCGACAGCCGAAAAGGCTTCGTTGGAAACGAAGTTGCCGACGACCCAGGTGTCCACCATATTGTACAGTTGCTGGAAAATGTTCCCGATCAAAAGCGGGAGCGAGAAAAGGATGATGTGATTGAGAATGCTGCCGGTCGTCATGTCGATATCGCGTTTCGCAGTCATCTTCCCTTCTCTCCTTTCCGCAGATAGTTTAATCATACTCCTATTTGCAGGGAATAATATTGACATGACCGCACATTTTTTAATGTTTGCCTTGTTATAATGAGGAGGAAAAGGAGGGACCGCCATGAATCTTCCGGGAAGACACAGACCCACAGCGGAAAAGATCAAAGCAGACTATGATAAAGTCGTCCGCGAGTATTATCTTGAAGACGGCAAGGCACTGATCTCGTGCAAAGTGCGGGGGATGGATGATATCATCAGCCATTATTCCGTAAAGAACCGGGAAAACATGAATCCCGAGCTTTCCGCATATCTCGACGACAATATCTTCTACGTGCCGCTTGAACATCCAATCATCATCCGTTTCTGCGGATGCGAATTCACAAAAGATGAACAGGAGATCATCCGCCGGACGATCCTGCTCGATTATGAATTCAAACTGGGTCTGGCGAAGCAGAACCTGAAACGGAACTATCTTTATTCCGCTGTCACGCTCTGTCTCGGCATTCTCTTCCTGTTTCTGTATTCCAGGCTGGCGAACAGCGGACCGGTCGGTTCCCTGCTGACGGTCTTCTTCTGGTTCTTTCTTTTTGAGTTCGGCGGCTCCTGGTGGTCCAAAGGCATCGCTTTGCGCGATGAAGTGAAACACGCCCAGCGGATCATGAACGCCGAGATCCAGTTCGAATCCTATCTCGGCTACCGCAAATAAAAGAGGCAGTGAACAAAGATGAATAAACAGATCTCCTGTATGGACACAGAACAGTTCCTGCGGCTTTATCCCGAAAAACCGGAAAACGCCTATAAAGGGCAGAGCGGACGCACCCTGCTGATCGGCGGGAGTTTCGGCATGGCCGGAGCGGTCTGCCTGAATATCCTCGGTGTGCAGACGGTCGGAGCGGACTATATCTGCTGCGCTCTGGACAGCAGCATCTACCCGATCGCGGCAGCGCGCTTCCTGACACCGGTCTTTTATCCGATGGACGAAACCAACTGGAAATCTGTTCTAAGTGAAGCGCTGAACGATAAGATCTCTGCCGTCGCTTTCGGCAGTGGAACGAACCGTCTGCCCTATAAACAGGAGCTTCTGGAACATCTGCTACGCGAATGCCGTGTTCCCCTGCTTCTGGACGCGGAAGCTCTGCAGCTTCTCAGCAGCAGCAAAGAGCTTTTGAAGACCGCTCAGTGTCCTGTCATCCTGACACCGCATATCGGCGAATTCAGCCGTCTCAGCGGATCAGACGCAGAAGAGATCCTTAAAGACCGCGTTCCCGCGGCAGCATCTTTTGCACAGAAGCACAAAGTCATTCTGGTCCTGAAAGGTCCGCATACGATCATTGTAGGTCCAGAAGGAAGCATAATGCGGAACAACAGCGGCAATCCGGCGCTTGCCCAGGCAGGCAGCGGTGATGTGCTCACAGGCATCATGGCAGGATTGCTGACGCTGGTCAAAGATCCCTTCACCGCAGTCACGATGGCAGTCTGGCTGCATGGGCATCTGGCGGACATGGCGCTGTCGGAATACTCTGTTCACAGTTTCCCGCTGGAATCTTATCCGCAGCTGATGAACCGTTTCCTCCGGGAAAACAGCCGCTGAACGATCCTGTCTCAATAAACACACCGGCTTTAGAAGCCGGTTTTTTTGTAAAAGAAAACTGCATTCAGCGAATGCAGTTCGTTATCTATTTGTTATCTTTTCCTTCTTCAGATTCTGCGATCTCTTCGGATTCAGGCATTACCTCGAGTTCCGGTATCACTTCCGGTTCCTGAGGTTTCTCCGGTTCAGTGGATTTCTCCGGTTCCGGCGTTTCTTCTTTCTCCGGTTCTTTCGGAAGATCGGCCATTGTCTTTCTTCCTGCCATATCCAGATGAGACACAGTGACGTTCGGGAACGGTACGTTGATGCCGTTACGGTAGAAGATCTGCAGCAGTTCCTTATTCAGGAAACGGTTCACGCCGCGGACATTCTGTTCGCTGCATCGTGCGATGACGATCAGTGAGATGCCGCTGTCACCGAGTTCGGAAACGCCGAGATATGTCGGTCCGTCGATGATGGCGTTATTCTTCTCTGCAAGCAGCGGAAGCTCACGGTTGAGCACTTCTTCCACATAGTCGATATCCTGACCGTACTCGATCGCGATCGTTGCCGCCGCGACCGAAGTTTCTTTCGTCATATTCAGGACGCCGGAGATTTCGCTGTTGTTGAAGATCTTGATGTTGCCGTCGGCAGCCATGATCTTGGTCGTACGCAGACCGATATCCATGACTGTGCCGCGGAAACCGCTGATCGTTACGATATCACCGACACGGAATTCACCTTCAAAGACGATGAAGATACCGGCAAGAATATCCTTGATCAGGCTCTGGGCACCAAGACCAATGACGAGTGACAGGACACCGGCACTGGCCAGCAGGTTGAAGGAGTCCATGCCTGCCAGATACAGACAGTAGAACAGCGCGCCGAGGCTGCCGCCGTATTTGACGATCGACAACATCAGATGTCCGATCGTTTCACCTCTGGCCCCCAGCAGCTGTGTTATCACGCGGACCGGGATACGGAATACGGCAATGCCGACAGCGGTAAAGATCATGACCAGCGCGCAGGCGCTGAACGCAAAGACGTTCACCCCTCTGTCCCAGTCGCCGCTGAGGATATAGTGAATGATCGAATTGTCGCTGAAGAAACGGTTGACGCCAAAGACTGCGACCAGAACATACGCTATGAGTATGCCGCCGACCACACTGAGCATGACCTGCAGTTTCTGTTCCGGACTGCGCTCGCTCCAGGAGATATGACGGTTGTCCCAGCGGGCCGCCGCCTTGACTGTGGAGGCTCTGTGACCAGAAGGAAGGATGATGCTGAAGATCGCGGAATCCAGTCCGTTTCCGGATACGGAATCGCTCATCGTTTCATACAGGTATTCTTCTTCTTTTGTTGTAAGAGTGACTGTCCCGGACAGGAACAGGATCATGAAGAGGCTTACCAGAGACGTGATCAGCGAAACGATGGTACGCGTCTGGTACATATTGCTGCGCGGAATGGCGGTTCCGATGTAATAACCGTTCGCATAACGGAAGTACTGGAAATACTGGACGCCGTTCACACGGGTAAAGCCGTAGTAATCCAGACCGGAAAAAGCCTTAGGAGAGACGCCGAGCTCTGCCGCGGTCTTGCCGATGCTGGCTTCTACCGGCGAATACACACACGGATTGCCTTCTTCTGCGGAGAACAGGACGATGAATCCGCCGTACAGCATATCGGAAGAAAGCACGGAACGGACATCCGTGGACGCCAGCAGACGTTCGGACAGTTCCGTATTCATCCCGATCTGCAGCAGTGAACGATGTTTGCGGATCGTGCCTGTCTCATCTGTTTCATAGTCAAAACGCGAGCGGTAGACCGTCTCTCCGTTCTCACCGACGGAAGTATAGTAATTGAAGATGACACCCACAAACTGGCTGTCCACACCGACATCGCTCTTCATCGCATCCTGAATCAAAGCGTCTTTTCTTCCGTCCAGGACCTCGAGGAATTCATAGGACTGCGCCTCAGGGTCATGGCTGATCGTGAAAAACCAGTTTTGCGTATTGGTCGCGATCGTACGTCCGTCTTCATCGAAGATGTAAACGGAATCGATATCGTTTTCGTCGCATAGCTCCTGCAGTCTTGCCGAGCCGGAGACGGATCTCAGGTGGTTTCCTTCGTCATCGAGCAGGAATACACGGTCGCCGTTTTCGTCATACACGGAGTGGAATCTGGAAGTCTCCTCATTCAGGACGGAAGGATCTTCCTCCATCAGGTACGATATCAGACGGGCTTTGGACAGGAACAGATTGTTGTAGTAGTCCTGGATAACCGTACGGTTCACAAGGCTCTCCTCGTATCTGGAAGTCACTTCATCCAGAGCCAGTTTGGAATTCTCGATCCCCTGGGAGATCTCCAGAAGCGTCTGCGTATAGTAGGTGATGCCGAAGATCAGGAACACACCTGCCAGCATCAGCGGGAATACCTTGCGGAAGACGGACTTGTCAAAGATCATCGGGTTTTCCTTGTTTTTACCGAAATAGACCTTTTCCGTCTCGACCGCATTGCGGACGAAATCGTTCCGGACGATGACCGCGTAGGCAAGGCACATGATCATCACGAGCACGAACACAGCGATCGACCAGAACAGGACATAGCGGTCATTCGCCAGAATGATATCCGTAGCGGCTACCGCACAGATGACCGTGCTGTTTCCGAATTGTCTCGATACGCAATGATAACGTCTTCCGTTGATCGTCTGGGTGCCGGTATATCCGTCCGTCAGCGCCTCTTCCGATAATCCGTTTTCCAGAGCGTTCTGCCCGGTCAGGACCTCATCGCCGTTCTCGTAGTAAATGAAGGAGTTGTCCTCGGTATTGACCGCGAACATGAAGCCGTCGTTGCTGACAGGCGCACGGCTCAGCACGACGGAGACGTCTTTCAGGGATTCGATCTGCACATCCAGCACAGAAGCTTCCGTGCCCAGGACGAAAACATACTTTACATCGTTGAATGTGCACGGAACAGAGTAGAAATAGAAGTATCCGTAAGAGTTTTTCTCCATTGCCGGAGTGATCGTTCCGTCCTCGTTCTCAGTGCCGCGGATCAGAAGCTGCGCGTTTTTGTAGGTGAGCAGCCCCTGGGTGACCAGGTCTCTGCGGTACATTTCGACATACGGAGACATGACGATCTTGCCGTCCGTGTCCATCAAAAACAGATAGTCCGCGCCGGAACGCTCGACAACGTCTGCCAGGACCTCGGAACGTGTCTGCGTGTCTGCTTCTCCCAGAGAATCGAACAGACCGCTGGTCATCAGCTCATAAAGATCCTTGACCGTATCCTGGTTGCCGTCATGGAAGATCCGAGTCAGTTCATCCACGTCTTCCTGATTCGTCTCCAGGATACTGATCGCTTCTTCCAGGGCGCGACTGCTGTTTTCCTCCTGCTTGGCCAGAGCCGCCTGGCTCTGCATCTGCCTCAGGAAAACACCGATCAGCACAGCACCGAGGATGAGCAAGAATATGTTGAAAACAATCTTTGCAAAAAAATATGTATTCGCTTTTTTCTTTATTATCTTATGTTCCGCCATATTATTCCCTCAAAAACAACTATAATAAGTATACATGATTTGCCGGTTGATTTGCTTTTTTCAACGGTTTTTTTCAATAGCAGAAAGCATTAAAAAGCCGTTTCTGAAGCGGCGATCATGCCATTTGTCCCGAAATAACGGGACCGGGAGCGTAAAACAACATGAAATGTCCCTACTGCAGCAAAGAAATGGAAAAAGGACTGATCCAGAGTCCTCAGGAACTGGCGTGGCTCGAAGGCGAAAAGAAGCACATGATCAGCCGGGCCAGCGTCTATGAGGGATCGGTCATCCTTTCGAGATTCTCTTATTTCAAAGGCTCGGCGGTTACGGCGTTCCTGTGTCGGAACTGCAAAAAGGTGCTGGTCGATTATGCGGATCCGGCATCCGATTTCAATTACCGCAAAAAGAACTGAACGCGGGATCTTTGCGGCACAACAAAAAAAGAAGCTTCGCTGGAAGCTTCTTTTAACTCAGTTGTACGTGCGGTCCTTAGTTCTGGTTCGCGTTCTTGACGATGACGTCGTGCGCGCCGCCTTCCACGATGGAGGTGGAGGATACGACAGTCAGTTTCGCCTTGTCGCGGAATTCCGGAAGTGTCAGGGCGCCGCAGTTACACATGGTCGATCTGACCTTCAGCATGGTGACATTGACGTTGTCCTTGAGGGAACCGGCATACGGAACGTACGCGTCGACGCCTTCTTCGAAGGACAGCTTCTTGGCGCCTCCCATATCATAGCGCTGCCAGTTTCTGGCGCGGTTGGAACCTTCTCCCCAGTATTCCTTGTAGTAGGAGCCGTTGATCATGACCTTGGCGGTCGGGGATTCCTCGAAACGGGAGAAGTATCTTCCCAGCATGACGAAGTCTGCGCCCATCGCCAGAGCCAAAGAGATGTGGTGGTCGTAAACGATACCGCCGTCGGAGCAGATCGGAACGTATTCGCCGGTCTTTTCGAAGTACTCATCTCTCGCTCTCGCGACATCGATGACGGCAGTCGCCTGGCCGCGGCCGATGCCCTTGGTCTCTCTGGTGATGCAGATGGAACCGCCGCCGATACCGATCTTGATGAAGTCCGCACCGGCGTCTGCCAGGAAGCGGAAACCGTCTGCGTCGACGACGTTGCCGGCGCCGACCTTGACCTTTCCGCGGTATTTCTTCTTGATCCAGGCGATCGTGTCAGCCTGGAACTGGGTGAAGCCTTCACTGGAGTCGATGCACAGCGCATCGACACCTGCCTTGACCAGAGCCGGGACTCTCTCGGCATAGTCTCTGGTGTTGATGCCGGCGCCGACCATGAAGCGCTTATGTTCATCCAGGAGTTCGTTCGGGTTGTCCTTGTGGGATTCATAGTCCTTGCGGAAGACCATGTAGGCAAGGTTGCCCTTCTTATCTACGATAGGCAAAGTATTGAGTTTGTGTTCCCAGATGATCTCGTTGCAGGTGCTCAGATCGAGGTCGTTGTTTCCGACAACGAGTTTTTCCAGCGGTGTCATGTATTTGGAGACCTTCTCCTCCATGATGACCTTGCTCAGGCGGTAGTCACGGCTGGTGATCAGGCCTTCCAGATGACCGTTCGGCTTTCCGTCTGCAGTGACCGCGACAGTGGAATGACCGGTGCGGTCGATCAGTGCCAGCAGTTCGCCGATCGTCTGGTCCGGACGGATGTTGGAATCAGATACGACAAAGCCGGCCTTGTGCGTCTTGACCCGTTTTACCATGGCTGCCTGGTCCTTGATCGACTGGGAGCCGAAGATGAAGCTCATGCCGCCCTCTTTCGCCAGCGCGATGGCCATGCGGTCGTCGGAGACAGACTGCATGATCGCGGAGATCATCGGGATCTTCAGCGTGATGCTGCTTTCCTCGCCTTTTTTGAAGCGGAACAGCGGGGTGCTGAGATCGACATTGGTCGGCACACAGGTCGCATCAGAATAGCCGGGAACGAGCAGATATTCGTTGAATGTTCTGGATACATCAGTAAAATACTTTGCCATGTTATACCTCACTTTTTGTAGACTATACAATAACACTTTTAAAACGTCAAGGTTTAACCAGTATGATATAATCACAAAGAGGTGAATGCGTATGAAACTGAAAGATGCATATTTTTTTACTTTAAGAGAAGACGCCAAAGATGAGGATTCCGTAAGCGGAAATCTCCTGGTAAAAGCAGGTTTTATCAAGAAAGTCAGCGGCGGTGTTTATATGATGCTGCCGTTCGGATACCGCGTTCAGGCGAAGGTCGAAGAGATCATCCGCAGACGCATGAACGAGACCGGCGCGATCGAGGTCAAGATGCCTGCGCTGATCGCCGCCGATTACTACGAAAAGTCCGGCAGACTGTCAAACTTTGGTCCGGATCTGTTCAAGCTGAAAGACCGTACCGGCAAGGATATGGTCCTCGGTCCGACGCACGAAGAGCTCTTCGCCGTCGCCGCCAAATCCGTCATCAGTTCCTATAAGGACATGCCTTTCAATATCTACCAGATCCAGAGCAAGTACCGTGACGAGCCGCGTGCCCGCTACGGTCTGATCCGGGTCAAGGAATTCGTCATGAAGGACGCCTACAGCTTCGACAAGGACGAAGCCGGACTGGATGTCTCCTACAAGAAGATGTTCGATGCCTACAAGAAGGTCTTCGATGACATCGGACTGGATTACCGCATCGTCAGAGCCGATACCGGCATGATGGGCGGCCTGCTCTCCGAGGAATTCCAGGCGGTCAGCGAGATCGGCGAAGACGTGCTGGTCTACTGCGACTGCGGCTATTCCTCAAACCTCGAGATCGCGACCCGTCATAAAGGTGTCCCATCCACAGAGGAAAGAAAAGCGATCGAAGAGATCCCGACACCGAACGTCCGCACGATCGAAGAGCTCTGCAGCTTCCTCGGCAAGGATCCGGGCGATTTCGTGAAGACGATGATCTATATGGTCAGCGGCCGTCCGTGCGCGGTCGTCGTCCGCGGAAACCGCGAGGTCTGCGAAACAAAACTGAAAAAGTTCCTGCGCAGCGATGATATCGCGCTGGCAGAACCCGAGATCGTCGAAAAGGTCACCGGCGCCAGAGTCGGTTTTGCCGGTCCGGTCGGCCTGCGTATCCCGGTCATCCTCGATGAGGAAGTCACTGAGATGCGGAATTTCATCGTCGGTGCCAACAAGGATGATACCCATCTGATCAACGTCAATCCGGAAGACTTCAAGGCAGCTGCCGTGATCGATCTGAAGGAAGTCCAGGAAGGCGACAACTGTCCGTGCTGCGGTCAGCCGCTGAAGTTCGCCAAGGGCATCGAAGTCGGCAATACCTTCAAGCTCGGCACCAAATACTCCAAGGCGCTGGATCTGACCTACCTCGATCAGAACAACCAGACCCAGGATGTCTGGATGGGTTCCTACGGCATCGGTCTGGGAAGAACGATCGCAGCCGTCGTCGAACAGAATCACGACAAGAAAGGCATCCTCTGGCCGGAAGCGATCGCGCCGTTTAAGGTCATCATCGTACTGATCAACGGCAAGGACGAGACTCAGGCGGCGGTTGCCGAACGCATCTACAACAAGCTCACCGAAAACGGCGTGGAAGTCCTGCTGGACGACCGCGATGTCCGCGCCGGCGTCAAGTTTGCCGATTCCGAACTGATCGGTATCCCCTACCGCGTTACTGTCGGCCGCGGCGCCAAGGACAATCTCGTCGAGATCAACAAGCGCTGCAGCGACGTCAAGGAAGAGATGACGGTCGAAGAAGCGATCGCCTACCTCTCCAGATAAGACAGGCAAAAAAGAGAGAAAATAGGGTAGAGGGGGATTGTTAGTCCCGCCCCTCCCGTTGCACCGCACGTACGGGTCTCGTATACGGCGCTACATTTGTATTGTTAACACGAACTGCTCAGATAGTAGTTCAAGGGATCGATCAGCCCTGGTCGATCCT
>JAFWII010000027.1 GCA_017533785.1 Erysipelotrichaceae bacterium
TCCCGGTAACCATCCGTTACTTAGATCCGCCGCTCCATGAATTCCTGCCGAAGACAGCTGAACTGCAGCAGCAGATCGCTGATGACCTCGGTGTTCCGGTCCAGGAGATCGCCGACTCCGTCGCAAGACTCCATGAACAGAACCCGATGATGGGCTGGAGAGGCTGCCGTCTCGCCATCTCTTATCCGGAGATCGCTGAAATGCAGACCCGCGCTATCATCCAGGCTGCTGTCAACGTTCAGAAGAAGACCGGCAATAAGGTCCATGCTGAACTGATGGTACCGTTAGTAAACCTCAAGAAGGAATTCGAATTCATCTACGACGTCATGAAGACAACGGCTGAAAAGGTCATCGAAGAGAACGGCGAGCGCGTCCACTACACGATCGGTACATGTATGGAAACTCCGCGTTCCTGCTTAAAGGCCGGCGAGATCGCTGAGAAGTCTGAATTCTTCTCCTACGGTACAAACGACCTGACACAGCTGACATTCGGCTTCTCCCGTGACGATGCCGGTAAGTTCCTGAACTCCTACTATGACCGCGGCTTGCTCGACGCTGACCCGTTCCAGTCTCTGGATATCGAAGGTGTCGGTGAAATGATCAAGATCGGTCTGGAAAGAGGCCGTGCACAGCGTCCGGATCTGAAGATCGGTATCTGCGGCGAACAGGCTTCCAACGCGAACACGATCGCATTCCTCGACAAGATTGGCTTCGACTATGTCTCCCCGTCTCCGTACCTCGTACCGATGGCAAGACTGGCAGAAGCACAGGCTACGATCGTTAACGAAAAGTAATCGTTCGAACATCTATTCAAGTTAAACAGAGCGGTGGGTAATCCGCTCTGTTTTTATTTGCGATAAAATGCTACTATTGTTGTCGTAAACCGAGCCGGCATGCCGGCCTGCAGAGAAACACCAGATGACACACAGCATAAAACAGAAAAAAGTATCTGAGATCGCCGCGGTTTTGCTGCCGTATTTTCTGCTGGCGATACTTATGACAGTAGTGATCGGTCTGAAGTGCAACTTCCATGTTGACGAGATCTTCAGTTACGGTCTGGCGAATCATCCCGATGACATGACGATATCGATCGAAGAAGGCAAAGTATATACACCGGCCGCCCTTCCTTTCTATGAATACATCACAGTACAGCCGGGGTTTCGTTTTTACTGGAGCAATGTCTGGGAAAACCAGGCTATGGATGTTCACCCGCCGCTGTACTATGCAATCCTGCACGGGATCTGTTCTTTGTTCCCGGGACAGTTCAGCCGTTATTTTGCGGGATCGATCAATATCGTTTTTGCGCTGATCGCGCTGTATTATTTCCGTCGCTGCGTCCGCCTCTTTACGGATGACCGGAAGATCCTTTTTCTGATGTCGCTCGTTTTTGCTGTTACCCCCGGAATGCTGGCGGTCGGCTCATTCCTGCGGATGTACGCGATGGCAATGTGCTGGGACACGATCGTTTTCTACATTTTCCTTGAGGATCTCGGCAGGCAGAAAACAGAACCCGTGTTTTATATCAAACTCGGTCTTGCGGCTGCCGCAGGCGCATTGACACATTACTACTGCATAGTTTTTACTGTACTGTTGTCTTTTCTGTATGGTCTGCGACTTTTGGTCCGTAAACAATATAAAAAAGCTGCTGCCCTGGCAGCAACCGGAGCCATCGCCGGCGGTGTTTCGGTTCTTATCTTCCATCCCATGATCAGGCACATTTTCTTGAGTTACAGAGCGGCGGAATCCATAGATAACCTGAAAGCTCCTTTCTCTGAGTTCGTTCTCAGACTGCATAAGTTTTGTGGATTCGTGAACCGGGAGATGTTCGGATCCTTCGGAGTGATCATGGTCGCGTTTACGCTCATCGGCTGGATCGTCTTTTATCTGCGTAACAGACGGTCAGTCGAACCGGACAAAACAAAAAGGACTGCCTTTCTTCTTCTGTATATGACCTGCGCCGTTTATTCCCTGTTTGTCAGCATATCCGCAGTGTTCATATCCGACCGGTACCTGTTTCCGATCTATCCGCTGACCCTGATCGGATTCCTGCTGCCTCTGCTCCAATTACTGAAAAGCATCGGCGCGAAGACCGCGATCCCGGTTATGATCATGCTTGTGATAACGGCGAGCTCTTATGTGAAGTATGACTGGTACTTTCTGTACAGACAGTCCCAGATTTTGCATGATTCTTACAAATCGCTTCCGCAGGCTGACGTTCTCTGCGTATATAAAGAAAAATGGCAATTGTACACGTCTTTTCTGGATATCGAGAATTACCACAACGCGGTCTACATTTCCGCAGACAAGATGGATCTGATCGCGGACCTGTATCCGGAAGACCTTGATCAGCTGATATTGCTGGTCACATCTGATGCTCAGGATGTGATCCCGCTGATCCGGAAGAATTATCCGAAGCTTAGTGTCATGGAGGATAAAGGCCGGCTCGAAATGATCACGACCTTTTACCTGCACGCTCCGGAAAAGGATGCCGGCCAGTAGACGCCGGGGAAGGAACGATAACACACCCCGGTACACTACAGTCTGTTTGAACACTTTGGCAGAGCGGTTGCAGACCGCTCTGTTTTCAACGTACGGGAAACCTATCTTCGGGACGTATGATATAATACTTTTATGGCTCTGCCGATTTCTTTGTGTTACATTCTGTCCTTTACAGCGATGCTGGTGTACGTGACAGGCAAACGGTTTGAGGACGTCTCTTTTCTGAGCGTTCTTCTGACTGCTTTTATGATGTATGTCACGGCTTTTTTCGGAAGACTGAGCTACGGATTCTATCTCGGCGTCGTGCTTTGCGGCCTGTTCTGGGTGTATTTTCTTATCCGCAGGAAGGATCTGGATGTCTTCGCAAAGAATTATTTCACGACCGGGTTTTTTGTTTTTGTTTTCTTCGCGGTCTTTCTGTATGTTCTGCAGAGAAACCGCAGTTTTAAATTCTGGGACGAATACGGGCACTGGGGGATCATGAACCGCGAGTGTCTGAAACTCGGCACGTTCTATTCCGTCTACGATTCAAGGCTGGTGATCCACAAAGATTATCCCCCGCTTTTCGTGTTGATCGAACTGGTGTGGGCGTGCTGCAACAGACTGCGCTATTCGGAGGCGATGATCTATATTTCTCTGTCGACCTTCTCGCTGATGCTATTGCTTCCGCTGTTTTCAAAGACCGGGAAAAACAACGTCCCGAAGGCTTTCGCCGCCCTGCTGTCATCTGTGCTGCTGCTCATCTATGTAAACCGGACGCCGACCGCATCGGACGGCGCGCATCTGCTGAACTCGATCTATGTCGACTGGACGCTTTCGATCTTTGCGGCGTATGTTTTGTATTTCATTCATACAAGAGAAGAAAAGCACTCACTCTTCGATAACCTGGAGCTCACCGTTCTGCTGTCATCGCTGCTGATGATGAAACAGATCGGGATTGCTTTCTATGCCTTGTCGGTCGCCTATCTTTTCTACCGGCTGCTTTTCGTAAACAGAGCTAACGCGAAAGAACTGGTTTCCGGAGCGGCCGCCTCGCTCCTGATACCGTTCCTGATCAGTCGCAGCTGGAAGATGTACATCGTTTCGCAAAACGTCGCCAGAGGAAGCCAGTTTAAGATCAGCGCTGTATTCGAGACTGTTCAGGGTCTTCTGTTCGGCGGAGAAGCTCTTGCCTGGCAGAAAACCGCTTTCACGAATTTCCTTAACGCGATTCTCCGCCGCCCTTTGTTCGTCCATCCGTTCCCGATCAGTTACTTCCCGTTTGTTGTCATCACGGCAGTCCTGCTTCTTGTATTAGCGGGAGTCAAACGCAAAAACGTCGAACTGTCTGTGATCTATTTTCTCGGCAGTTTTGGCTACGCGGCGATGATGCTGATGCTGTATGTGTCTTCCTTCGGCGAGATCGAGGGACCGCCGCTGGCATCTTTTGACCGCTATATGATCGCCTACCTGTACTTTGGCGTCTGTCTGCTTGCGTATACGGTCTTTTCAGAAGAGGAGAACACTGCGCGCTGCCTTGCGCTTCTCCTGTTCCTTGGACTGACCTTTGAATACAACGATATATACCATCTGAATCCGCTGGTCAAAGACAAGAAGTTTGTTTCCGGCGACAACGTGGTCAGCGAATTGCTGGATGTAGATGTTCCGATAGGGAAACGGGTGCTGATCATCAATTCACAGAATACGCGCGACGATCTGCTTTACCGTCTGGAATACTATCAGGATTGGGAATACGATATCCTGGCAGATGAGATCTTCGAGATGACCGAGGAGTACTATGTTGAAACATTGAAGGAGTACGATTATCTGTATCTGCTGCATATCGACGATGCCTATGTAGAGAAATTCTGGGATACGCTTACGGATGCTCCGGTGTACGACCACGGACTGTATCAGATCAGCTTTGAGAATGATATCCTTCTAATCGAACTGGTTGATAACGGCCAATGATCGAACACTAGAAAAAAGAGGCAACGATCGTTGCCTCTTTAATATTCTATGCGGTTTATCGGTATTTCCAAATACAGTGTATCGCTCTTAATCCGTCTTTGAAACCGATCTTTTTCCCTTCCTCGTTTGTGCGCGGATAATAAGAGATCGGGACTTCCAGGATACGTATATTTTTCTTTGCAATCTTCGCGGTCACTTCCGGCTCAAAACCGAACCGGTTTTCTTCCAGTGCAATTGACTGGATCACTTCTCTTTTAAAACATTTGTAGCAGGTCTCCATATCTGTCAGTTTTTCGCCGGTAAACAGATTGGAAAGAGAGGTCAGGAACGCATTCGCCAGCCGATTGGCAAGATAGCCTTTCCGCTTCTGATTGAGGAAACGCGAGCCGTATACGACTTCAGCTTCTCCTGAGAAGATCGGTCCCGCGACCAGCGGG
Organism: Erysipelotrichaceae bacterium; assembly: GCA_017533785.1. Lineage (GTDB taxonomy): Bacteria > Bacillota_I > Bacilli_A > Erysipelotrichales > Erysipelotrichaceae > RGIG5669. The sequence goes on from JAFWII010000027.1 coordinate 4,887, forward strand.
TACTCGTTCGGATCATATTCCAGATCCGCATCCTGGACGATGACGGCATCGCCGGTCGCATGAGCGAAACCGGTCCGCAGAGCGGCACCTTTGCCTTTGTTGACATCGTGATAGATGATCTGCGAGACCAAAGGTCGGACGTCTCTCTCGAGTATGGCGCGGGTATTATCCTTCGAACAGTCGTCGACAACGATGATCTCCTTGTTTTCGATCGGCGCATCCTTAACTTTTCTGACGAGGTCCAGAATACTGTTCTGCTCGTTGTAACAAGGAATGATGATACTAAGGACTTTTTCTTTCATAATTTACTTCTCCGGATTTACTGTCAGGATATTGTTCCAGTCTTCGATCGGATAGATACATATCGAGCAGTTGCCGGTATCGATCCTGTTGGTGCACGATTCTTCCAAGAAAGGATCTCCGGGCGTTTCTTCGTCGAATTTGCCGGCCTTGATGATGTAAAACCGATCGATCCCTTCCGGCTTGTATTGTTCTCCCTCGAAGATCCTGTCATATTCGACATAATAACGGCCGAGATCTTCGTCGTATGCGATAACGGTGCTTCTGATGCTTCCGTCCGATATCAGGTCAATACACTTGTGGTGTCTGTAAGTGTTATATCCGTAGGTCAGGCCGTTTTCTTTCAGCGCGTTGTATATGTTTTCGAGGTTTGTTCTGGATTCTTCTCTGGCTGGCTGAATGTTGGAGACTATTCTGAATGTAAACACCGAAACGAAGAAAACCAGGATAGCTATGCCCATAAGAGCGTTATGTTTCTCTGCAAAATCAATGAAAAGGATCGCGAGAATGGCGAAGACAGCAATGACGAGATTAATGAAATACCGGTTGGTTGTCGTATCAAAAAGAATATACTGTCCGGAACATACAAGGATCAGGAGCACACACGCAAATATCGTGAGCGTAAGTTTCTCATCTTTGTATATCTTACCGTCAGCGTCTTTTTTGTTGGACCTCCAGAGCAGTATCGGGAAAACGACTGATGCAATGGCAAAAGACAGTTTGATCAGTCCATATATACCGTGCGGGCTAAATACAAGAGTGTTTTCCGGCTTGTAAAGGAATAATCGAAGATAGTCGGCGAAGAAGTCGTGTGTGATATGCGAGATAAGAGCATCAGAATCAGCGAGCAGGAATCTGTATTTGTACATGTTCAGAGAAATGGCGATCGAATCGCAGTATCTGTAAAACATAAGTCCGGCCAAAGTCACAACGGCAAAAAGACAGGACATCTTGATGGTGTTCTTATCCAACAATGATTTTCGCAGATACGAATCGATGAGCAGAGCCAAAAATACCGGAGCACCGGAAAGCGCGACCGACGCAATGCCGTTTGCAGAAGCCCAGAAAACAGGAATGACAAGCAAGAGGTAAGGCAGGATCCCTTTTTCGTTACGGATATCGATGATGCAGCAGATCTCGCCTAAAAAGCACAGCAGTCCAATTCCGTAGCTCAACAGGTGGTGAAGAAGGTTGTCGCCGGCATAAGTAAACACAAACAGTGAAACGATCGTGCAGAACAGAAAACGTTGATAGGCCTTTTGATACAGCAGGCACGCAAGACGACAAACAAGAGCAATATAAAGAACGAAAAACACAGCCATTCCGCATTGATTTGCAAGGTAGCTGACCCCAAACAGACGGACAAACGGCGCCATGATCACGTTTGAGCCAAGCGGGACCAGATAGTAATACACATAATTCGGATTGACAAGAGAATGAGATTTGAGAGTGGCCTCTGCCCAGAACACGCCTTCAGCGTAATCATAAGGGTCATATACGTTAATTCCCGCAGAATAAGTGAAGACTATAAAAAAGCCACTGATAACGATCAGCAGGAAGAGAAACAAAGGAAAGAGACGGTTTTTTTCTACGAAGTCAGTGATCTTTTTCATGTCAATATATGATTCCGGAAGGTGCGTTTACAGAGCGCGGGAAGACCAGATATCGATTCAAAGGTATTTTTGTTCATTATAGCTTATACTGTTCCCGAATGGAAGAACGCTTTCGGGTATGCATTTTCATATACATCTGTTACAATGAAATCTAGAAAATATGAGCAGATTGAAAAAAATAATCATTTATATCAGTTTGGCTGTCTTGTTAGCAGCGTTGTCTGCCTGCCGGAAGGAATCATACGAACCGGCGGCGGTATCCTTTTCTGTTGAGTCCGGAGCGTATCCGGAAGATATCGTTTTGAAACTGTCGGCACCGGACGGATATACGATACGCTACACCACTGACTGTACTATTCCCAACCGGGATTCACAGGAATACGGCGAAGAGATCATCCTTTCAGGCAGCGGCGAAGGATGGCTGGATGAGGAAAAGATCGAATTGATGCATCCTAAGAATGTATACGTGCTGAACAAAACCCCGGAGCTTCCGGATGCCTGGATCATACGGGCAGCAGCATTCGCTCCCGATGGAACTGCCGGCCCGACAGAAACACGAACATATTTTCCGAACCGAAGCATTGAATCGGAATACGGCTCAAACATGATTATTTCAATCGTGACGGAGCCGGACAATCTATTTGATTACGAAAACGGAATCTTTGTATTGGGAAAATGTTTCGACCAGTGGCTGCTTGAAGATGACGCTAAGGAAAAACTGAATAATCCAAGTAAATGGTATAAAATCGAAGCCAATTACACGCAGAAAGGCAAGGACTGGGAACGTCCCGCAGTTGTTGAAGTGTTTGACGGCGCCGGCACAGCTGCTGTCCGGCAGGAATGCGGACTCCGAATCCACGGAGGCGCATCCAGAATGTTCACGCATAAGTCTTTACGCCTTTTCTTTCGGGAAAAATACGGAAAAGATACGATCGATTACAATCTGTTCCCGGGAGACGGTGCTGAAGTTTACCAAAGTATAGTTTTGCGCAACGGGGGCAATCTTGAAGATGGCTTGATTTTCAAAGACGGCTGGCAGCAGAATCTGCTTTCCGGAAGAAGGTTTGATACCCAGCAGACACGTCCTGCGGTCGTATATCTGAATGGCGAATACTGGGGCGTATATTGTATGAATGACCGATATAACGCACGGTATCTGAAGGACCATTACGGGATCGAAGACTGTCTGATCGTGAAAGACGGAGAATTCGAAGACGGAAACGAAGAAGCGTTTGGTTTGTTTGATGAATTAAATGCGTTTGCTGAAAGAGATATGAACGATCCGGAAATATGGGAACAGTTTAAGCAGGCCGTGGACATTCAGGGAATGGCAGAATATTATGCTGCGGAAGTCTATATTGGTAACGACGATTTCGATTGGTATCAGAATAATGAGTTATGGAGATCTGTAACGATTGAAGAGAATAACCCATATGCTGACGGGAGATGGCGTTTCATGATGTATGATACTGATTATTCTTCCGGGTTATATGGAGCCGACGGGACAAGCGCGGAGAGAAATACGATTAAGGATGTAATTAATAAACATCCCTTATTTGCCGCTGCGATCCAGAATCCCGAATTTCAGAATATGTTTATGTATGCGCTGGCGCAGGTTGGAACAACTGATCTAACGGCGGAGAGGGTAGAGAACTCTTTGAATGAGTGGACCGACAATTTTGCCGGCTTGCTGGCAGATGAATACCTTCGCTTCGGAGACAATACAGAAAGATTCTATCGGCAGCTTGAAGAAGTCAACTCGTTCTATAAAGAAAGATTTGGATATATCATGACATATGCCGAAGAGATGTTTGGCAAATGATCTCGAAAGAACCGCTAAGAGCGGTTCTTTTTTATTCTGCTCTGTTAGTGGAATGCTGTTGTGATATGATTAAACCCGTACGAAAGAGAAAGAAAAATGAAAATAACTGAAGGAGAAATGCCCTTCCTGGGCTATAAAACATATTACCGAATCGCAGAACCTGATCAGCCGAGCCAAAAGCTGCCACTGGTCCTGCTCCATGGAGGACCGGGAAGCACACATAACTATATGGAAGTTTTTGACTGTCTGGCAGATGAACGAAAGGTCATTTCCTATGACCAGATCGGCTGTGGAAACTCCTATCTCGACGGTCATCCGGAGCTCTGGCATGCACAGACCTGGATTGAAGAACTGAAGGCTCTGCTGGAATACCTTAAACTGGAAAAGGTGTTCCTGCTGGGGCAGTCATGGGGCGGTATGCTGGAGCAGTTGTACTGTCTGCAGGAAGGAACCGCAAAAGTAAAAGCCATGGTCCTTTCAAGCACGCTCAGTTCTGCTTCTCTTTATGCGGAAGAACAATTGGAAAAGATCAGATTATTGCCCGAGCAATATCGCGACCCGATCCTGGCCGCGATATCTGCCAACGATTTCACCGGCCGGGAATATGTGGAAGCAAACGATTATTATATGCAGAAATACTGTGCCGGACCTTTTTCCGAAGACGCACCGGAATGCCTCCGGCGGCAGAAACGAAGCGGAAGTGAAGCATACCTGATTGCCTGGGGTCCCAATGAGTATATCGCGAGCGGCACCCTGAGAGACTACGAGATAATCGACCGGCTGCATAAGATCCGAATCCCGGTCCTGATCATTTCCGGAGACAGCGATCTGGTCGGAATTCGCACAGCCGCAGCAATGGAACGCAGTTATCCTCGCTCACAGCGCGTTCTGTTTAAAGGCGCCAGACATATGTGCTTTATAGATCGCCGGGACGAGTATATGAAAATACTTCGCAGTTGGCTGAATGAAAAGGAGAACGAAAATGAAATTCGATAAGAATACACTGATAAAGATGGCGATCGTTGTTGCAGTGGCGACGCCTTTGTTTGGCATATGCATCCTGTTCTATTCCTATGCCGCTCTGGGAAGCGATTCACTGACGGTCCTTGAAGAAGGTATGAGTAAGTTCTTTCATATCTCGCTTGGCGATGCCGCAATCATCTACAATGTTGCCAGTGTTGTGATCGGCTTTCTGTTTGCTCGGAAATATATCGGCATGACTACCGTCATCAACGCTCTGCTGATTGGTTTCTGCGTAAATCTTCTGGAACCTGTCCTGAAGCCGTTTCTTACCTTAAGCACAACGATCCCGTTTCGTGTCCTGGTATTTGCGATCGGCTGGTTCACCTGCTGCCTGGGCTGTGCTGTTCTGATTTGGGGAAAATCCGGGATGAGCGCCATGGATGCTTTCGCGACAAAAATCGCAGATCTGCTGCATAAGGAATACCGCTTTGTCCGGATCGGCTGCGATGCGGTCGCCATGCTGGCCGGATGGCTGATGGGCGGTGTTGTTGGCGTAGGTTCGATAGTTGCGGTGTTTGGCACGGGGCCTTTCATTTCCTGGATGGTAGGAATCCTGAACAAAGTTTTTAAATACTAGGAAAGGCTTGTTATAATTTAATAGAGATGAAAAACGATATACTGGCGATTGTCGTCCCGTGTTACAACGAGCAGGAAGTTCTGGACAAAACAAACCACGTTCTGCTGGAGACACTAAATGATCTAAAAGAAAAAGAAAAGATCTCCCGGAAGAGCTTCCTTCTTTATGTCAACGACGGATCGAAAGACCGCACCTGGGAACTGATCCGCGGGAAATACGAAGAAGATCCGTATGTGCGCGGAATCTCTCTGGCCGGAAACAAAGGCCATCAGAACGCTTTATATGCAGGCCTGATGTACGCAAGGGAAAAAGCGGATATTGCAATCAGCATCGATGCCGATCTTCAGGATGATGTCAGTGCCATCGAGGAGATGGTAGATAAATACGGTGAGGGATACGACATCGTTTACGGCGTACGCAGTTCCAGGGAAAAGGACAGCTTTTTCAAGAAGACCACAGCGCAGGGATTCTATAAACTTATGAATTCTTTGGGAACCAAGACCGTATATAACCACGCAGATTTCCGGCTTATGTCGAAACGAACGCTGGACGAGCTTTCGCTCTACGGAGAGACCCATCTGTTTCTGCGGGGGATCGCACCTGAGCTCGGTTTCAGAAGCACTAGCGTAAGCTATGCGCGCAAAGAAAGAGAAGCGGGCGAATCGAAGTATCCCTTTAAGAAGATGGTATCCTTTGCGTTTGACGGGATCACTTCTTTTTCAGTAAAACCGCTGACACTGATCCTTTTTCTGGGGATAGCTGCAATAATCTTCAGTTTTGTGATCATCATCTACGCGCTGGTACGTCATTTTACCGGTGCGACCGTTACCGGTTGGACGTCGATGTTTGCTTCGATCTGGTTTATCGGCGGAGTTCAGCTAGCGGCAATCGGTGTTGTCGGGCAATATGTCGGCAAGACGTTCATAGAGACAAAAAAGAGGCCAAGATACTATATTTCCGAGGTCCTCGAACATAACGAAAATCAAGAAACAGAAAACTAAGGAATCAAGGAAATCCGGCTTGCATAAACAAGCCCGAGTGGTGGCAGATTGGATTCAGCGCTTATTTCATTAATAGCACCGGTATATAACGCTCGGAAATACCTTCCGAGGTTTATGAAGTGCGTTTTTAAACAGACTTATCGGAATATGGAAATCCTGCTGATCGATGACGGTTCAACCGACGGTTCTGGAGAACTGTGCGATGATTACGCGCATCAGGATAGCCGCATAAGAGTTTTTCATATACCGAATAGCGGAGTTGCGGCGGCACGGAATCTCGGCTTACGGGAGTATACCGGTGAATACCTGATATTTGCCGACGTGGACGATCTGTTCAGCAGCAATTATGTCGGGCGTCTTTGTGAACTGATCTCCGGCAGCGGGTATCATGTTGCGACATGCATGCAGCATAACACCAGGGATATTGAACTGGACGATTATGAATACGAAGAGAAAAACGAACCGGTAGAGTGTATTTGGGGCGAAATCGACTATACTACCCGGGAATCAAGACGCGTGATCTGGGGAGCGATCTACGATCGTTTTGCCGTAGATGGGATATCGTTTGATGAGCAGTATACCGTATCTACTGACACGCTGTTTTTTGCCCAGGTGCTTCGACATGTCGGAAAGCATCTTCATACTGCTGATGAGCTTTATTGTTATGTGATCTATGAAAAGTCCCTTTCGCACAGAAAATACGGCAGAGTGCGTTATGACGAAATCCGTGTTTGGGAGAGGATCTATGATATGCTGCCGGCCGGATCCGTCAGCAGGAAAACAACGGTCAAAACCCTGATCAAAAAGTACAAAAAGGGAATGAAAGAGCTTCTGAAAGAGAATAGAGAAGCCGACCTGTTTGATGAAATGTGTTCTGCTGTCGCAAAACATAAAAGTGACCGGAACATTTATGAGAAGAGAACTGAAGAAATGCTTTTTCGCGCATTTACGGATTTCCCGTCTGCATATATGCGGAGCTGGCTTTTCTTGAGGAATACCAAAGCCCTCGGAAAAAGATTGGTGAAGGGCAGAAAGAATGAAAAAAGCAGTTTATAGAGTTTATTGTTTCGCAGAAAAGTGCTTCTGCGCCGTTTTCTTCCGCAGAAAAGAGAAAAGCGGATGGAGAAACGCATACAAAAGAACCATGTGGAAGCATTGTGCAAGAATCGGCAAATGGTGGCCGGAAATGAAAGAAGAATTCGTGGCACGCATGCAGGAAGCTCTCCCGGATTATGTCGGCAGCCGTCTTCGTTTGGCATGGAATGTCTGGAATTTCCGCTTCTGCGCATTGTTGCTTGGCGCAAACGTTAATGACTGGTTCAGTTATCATCTCTACGAAAAGAACTGGCGCGATCGCAGAAAAGCAGTGACCAGTATGCGGATCAGATTTATCAACAAGCATCTGAATGACCGCGGACCGCGTCATCTTGTCGATAATAAGCAGGAATTCGCCGAGTTGTGGAGAGATTTTTTTAAGCGCCGCAGCGTCGCTCTTGCATCAGAGATCAAGATCACAGAAGACGAGTTTGTCGAGCGGTTCAAGGGCATTAAGAAGCTGGTGATCAAACCGCTAAAGGGAACCGGCGGAAAAGACACATATATCATTGACGCGAATGACCTGCGAACAGTTTATCGTCGGCTCCGCGAGAAGAACGAAGATGTGATCGTTGAAGAGTATATTCAGCAGACCGGCTTTATCCACGAACTGAATCCGTCTTCCCTGAACACGAACCGCATCATTACGATGCGTATCGATGGCGAACCCGAAGTCGTGACCTCGGAACTGAGGATCGGGGAACCGGGTTCCGTAGTGGACAACGCTCATTCCGGAGGAATGATCATCCAGATCGATATGAAGACCGGCAAAATGGTCAGCGGTTCGGACTACAAAGGAAGAGATATAAAAGAATTGCCGGGTGTAGGACTTCCGCTATACGGAACGGTCATACCGGATCATGAAAAGATCCTGCAATTCTGTATTGATGCTCACAGGATCGCACCTTACGGACTTCGTATGATCGGCTGGGACGTCTGCCGTTCTGATGATGGACTGACCATGATCGAAGGAAATGTGTGCCCGGGCTTTGCAAACGCTGCGGAATGTTACAGCGATCCCTGGCGAAATGCGCGCTCGTATATGGAGCGATTCGATGAACTGAACAGGCAGATCCGGATCCGGGCAAAACAGCGGAAAGAAAGAATAAGGCAGATCGACGGAACAAAAGATGTCGATATCTATCCGGATCTGTGCAGCTGGTTCAAGGACAAGACCGGCGAAGAAGCCGATCTGTTGAATCCGAAGACCTATTGTCAGAAGATCCAGTGGATGAAACTGTATGACTCCACTCCCCGGAAAACGCTGCTTGCGGATAAATATCTTGTAAGAGATCATGTTGCGAACACGATCGGCGAGAAGTATTTAACAAAGCTTTACGGTGTCTGGGACAGTTTTGGTGAGATCGACTTTGATAAACTGCCGGACAGATTTGTACTTAAAACAAATCATGGCTGCGGATACAATCTGCTTGTTCCGAATAAAGCGGAACTGGATAAAGAAGACGCACGTAAGAAGTTTGAAAAATGGATGAATACCGATTTCTCCTATGTATACGGATATGAAATGCATTATCGGGATATTCCCCGGAAGATCATCGCAGAAGAATATCTGGATCTGAAGGGAGAAGGAAGGATCGACTACAAAATCACGTGTATCGGCGGAAAAGTCGAACTGATCCAGTTTATCAACCGTTTGGAAAAAATGGAGATCGAAGTCTGCGTTTATGACAGAGACTGGAAAAAACTGCCGTTTACCTTCGGCCATCCGATGTACGAAAAGGAGATTAAAAGACCGGAAAGGCTTGGGGAGATGATAGAGATTGCTGAGAAACTCAGTTCCGGTTTCTCCTTGGTAAGAGTAGATCTGTATATTTTGAAAAACGACGAGATCCGTTTCGGAGAACTGACATTTACACCGGCGAGCGGGGCTCAGCGCTGGTTCTGGACAGAAACGAACCGAAAACTCGGAGAGAAGATCAAATTGCCGGAAAAGTACTATCTGCCGGGCATTTCGTACGATTTTGAAAAGAACATCCACAAACAGGCACAATAAAAGAGTGTGCGGAACTGAATCCGCACACTCTTTTTCGTTGTGTGTCGGGCATGACACATCTCCAGCTGGTGAAAGTCCAGCCACAGGTATTTACCGCCAAGTGTAGTGAACCCCAAGTCGAAAGCAGTAATGCCGGGATGAAGGAAGGGGCTAGCGAAACTTCCGAGCCTACGCACA
>JAFWII010000028.1 GCA_017533785.1 Erysipelotrichaceae bacterium
ACTTCCCGATCGTCAGGATGCTGTGACTGTCAGAGGATTCGATCGTTCTGCCCCCATGTTCGTTCAGAAAAATCTGCATCTCTTTCGAAAGATAGGGAACGCTTCGCAAACCTTTGTTGAAAGCGCCGAAATTGATCTCGAAGACCGGAATATCCGGCAATACCTCCAGCATGGCTTTCTGCCAGGCTTTGCGGTAACGTTCGTTCTTCTCGTCGAAAAAGCGATTTCCTTCATTGAATTTCGTGATCAGGTCGAAATGTCCGACGATATTAGCCTTGGTTTTCCGATGAAGATCCGCAGCAGTTTCATAATATGCTTCACACAATGCGTATGCATCTCCGTTAAAATGCTTTTCAATGATCTCTGCAAAGAGTTCAGCGCTGAGATCCAGCGCCAGGTACTCTTTACCCTTTTTAACGTAGTGGACAGAGCCAATGATATAGTCGAGTCCGTCTGGAATATCATCGGAATAATAATCCAGTTCCAGACCGCATTTTAGATCGATCTGTCCGGCATATTTCTTTTTCAGATCTCGAATCGTTTCTACATACTCCGGATATTTATCCGGTGACATGCAGTAACCGGGATCAAAAGGCGTAAAAGAGTGGTCGGAGATCCCGAATTCCGTTAATCCGGTCGCAATCGCTGCCTGCACCATCTCTTCAGCGGTATTGACACCGTCGCTGAAGACGGTGTGGTTGTGCAGGTCGCGTTTCATGAGGTCATCTTCTCCTGTTTGACTTTTTTGTCGATCACATGGCGGGATGCGAGCTCCTTTTTGATATCCTCCAGGGAGATCCCAGCTTCGACCATCAATACCATGGTATGATATGCCAGATCCGCGATCTCATAGATCGTATCTTTCTTATCCTGATCTTTGGCCGCGATCACGACTTCGGTACTTTCCTCGCCGATCTTTTTCAGGATCTTATCGAGTCCTTTCTCAAAAAGGTAACTCGTATAGGACCCTTCTTTCTTTTCGGTTTTTCTGCCTTCGATAAGTTTCATCAGTCCTTCATAGGTAAAGCTTTCTGCTTCGCTTTCAAAAAGGGGATATTCAAAACAGGTATCTGTCCCGAGATGGCAGGCTGGCCCGTCCGGATCGACCCGGATCAGCAAGGTATCACGGTCGCAGTCCGCGGTAATTGAAACGATATGCTGGTAGTTGCCGCTGGTCTCGCCCTTGGTCCAGAGCTCCTGACGGGAGCGGCTCCAGAAACAGGTGAGTTTCTTTTCCAGAGAGATCTTCAGACTCTCTTCGTTCATATATGCCAGCATCAGCACTTTGCCGCTGGCGTCGTCGACGACGATCGCCGGGATCAGGCCCTTTTCATCATATTTCAGTTCATTGATGTCGATCATTGCTGCTGTCCTCCGAGTATCCTTGCGGGGATATTTTCTTTCTGCATCGCTTCTTTGAGATCGGCGATCTCGACTTCTCCGAAATGGAAGATCGAGGCTGCCAGTCCGGCGTCCACGCCGGGAACGTTTTTAAACAGAGTGATGAAGTCTTCGATGCATCCGGCTCCGCCCGAAGCGATCACCGGCACTCTTACCGCTTCGCACACTGCCTCCAGCATCTCAAGGTCGAAGCCTTTTTTGACGCCGTCCGTATCGATCGAATTGACAACGATCTCGCCGGCTCCGTCTTTTACACAGTGCTTGATCCAAGGGATCGCTTCGATCCCGGTATTCTCTCTGCCGCCTTTGGCAAATACGGTAAACTTTCCGTCGACGCGTTTGATGTCCACGGAAAGCACGACACACTGATCCCCATAGCGCTGTGCCGCTTTGGCGATCAGAGAAGGGTCTCTGATCGCGCCGGAATTGACGCTGACTTTGTCGGCGCCGCATTTTAATACCCGGTCAAAGTCATCCAGGGTGCGGATACCGCCGCCGACGGTCAGCGGGATAAAGACATTGGCTGCCGTTTCCTTCAGGATGTCGGTAAACAGATCACGGTCTTCCGCGGAAGCGGTGATGTCATAGAAGACAAGCTCATCCGCACCGCAGGAACTGTAATAACGGGCAAGATCGACCGGCGAGTCGACTTCCCGCAGGTTTTCAAAATTTACGCCTTTGACGACCCGTCCGTTGCGGACGTCCAGACAGGGGATGATACGTTTGGTGATCATAGTGCTGCCTCCAGCGCTTCTTTCAGATCGATCGCGCCTGTGTAATACGCTTTGCCGATGATCGCGCCATAGATGTCCATTTTCCGCAGTTCTTTGACATCCTCAAGACTGCTCACGCCGCCTGAGGCGATCAGGTCAAGGGAATAGCGTTTTGACAGGTCCCGGTAGAGTTCAAGGTTCGTTCCCTTCATTGCGCCGTCCCGGGAGATATCGGTGCAGATGACGGTCTTTACGCCGATCTTCTGCAACCGGGAGAAGAAAGAATCAACATCGGTATCGGCAGTCTCTGTCCAGCCGTGGATCGCGATCTTCCCGTCTTTGAGGTCGACGCCGACGGCGATCTTTTCGCCGTATTCACGGACTGCTTCCTCGAGGAATGCCGGATCTTTGACAGCGGTGCTGCCCAGGATGACCCGGTCGATCCCGCTGTTGAGATAGCTTTTAACAGTCTTCATGTCGCGGATGCCGCCGCCGACTTCGCAGAACAGACCGCTCTCCTTTTTGATCTTCAGGATCGTTTCCCGGTTGGGAGTCTTTCCGGAAGCCGCGCCTTCAAGGTCGACGATATGGATCGCGGAAGCACCCTGTGCTTTGAAATCCATGGCAACACTGACAGGAGAATCGCTGTAGACAGTCTTTTTGGCATAATCCCCTTTTAGCAGGCGGACCGCCTGTCCTTCATAGAGATCGATGGCCGGAAGTATCAGCATAGGTCTTCCTCCTTCAGCTCACAGAATGCTTTCAGGATCTTCAGCCCGGTGTCCCCGCTTTTTTCGGGATGGAACTGGGTCCCCATGACGTTTTTCTTTGCGACTGCGGCGGTGATCTTCGCGCCGTAGTCCGCGATCGCGATCGTGTTCTCTTCACAGTCAAAACCGGCGAAGGAATGCACGAAATAGACATATTCATGCTCCCCGAGATAACGGAAAAGGGGATGCCTGCTGCCGCAATAGAGCAGTTCGTTCCAGCCCATATGCGGGATCTTATAGTTTTCCGGGATGACTTCCCCGATCGAACGGTTCGTCCCTTTGATCAGACCGAGCCCTTTGTGGTTTCCGTATTCCTCGCTGCTGTCGAGCAGAAGCTGCATCCCGAGGCAGATCCCCAGCAGCGGTTTTCCTTTGGCGACTTCTTCTTTCAGAACGTCTTCCAGTCCGGATGCCTTGAGTTTGGCTGCCGCATCGGCGAAAGCACCGACGCCGGGCAGCACGATCTTGTCGGCTTTTCTCAGTATTTCCGGGTCGGAAGTGACGACTGCCTCTTCCCCGATCGCCTTGAAGGAACAGTTTAAAGAGAAGAGATTGCCAACACCGTAATCAATGATCGCGATCATTATAAGATCCCCTTGGTCGAAGGGATCTCCGTACGGTATTCCTCTTCGATGCGAACCGCTTCTTTTAAGGAACGGGCCATGGATTTGAAGGAGCCTTCCAGGATGTGATGGGAATTCTTTCCCGCCAGCATCTGAAAGTGCAGCGCGCATTCCGCCTTGCGGGCGAAACCGTACCAGAATTCTTCCCCGAGTTCGGTATCGAAGTCGCCGACTTTCTGAGTCGGCAGTTCCATCCGGTAGTCGAGGAACGTGCGTCCGGAGAAGTCGACAGCCGTCAGGATCAGCGCTTCGTCCATTGCTAAAACGGTATCGCCGTAGCGGTGGATCCCGCGCTTGTCACCCAGCGCCTTTTTGAAGGCTTCCCCTAAAACGATCCCGGTGTCTTCCACGAGATGGTGGTAGTCGACCCAGGTATCGCCTTTGCCGTTAACGGTCAGATCAAAACGTCCGTGGGCTGCAAACAGCGTCAGCATGTGGTCGAGAAAACCGCAGCCGCTGTCGATACTGCTTTTGCCGGTGCCGTCGAGATCCAATGTCAGCCTGATCTCGGTCTCCGCTGTCTTTCTTTCGATCTCCGCCTTACGCATCGGTTCTCTCCTTCAGAAGTCCCAGAAGCGTCTCCAGCAGCACCTCCATCTCTTCCTCATTGCCGATGCTGATGCGGGCCCATTCTTTCAGACGGGGCGTATTGAAATGACGGATCAGGATATTCTTCTTTTTCAGATCTTCGTAGATTTCTTTTCCCGGATAGGCGGGATGTTTCACGAACAGGAAGTTCGTTGTGGAAGAGGTAACGGTGAACCCGGCTGCACGCAGTTTTTCCGCTGCGTCCTCGCGGATCGCGCCGATCCGTTTCAGGCAGCTTTCAAAATAGCTCCTGTCGAGCAGAGCACCGATCCCCGCCTGCATCGTCATCGAGTTGATACAGTAGGGGTTCAGCGAATTGCGCAGACGGTTCATATCTTCGATCAGTTCTTTGCAGGCGATCGCCGCGCCGAGGCGCGCGCCCGCCATGCCGCAGGATTTGGAGAAGGTGCGGATGACTACCAGGTTATCGTACCGGTTGATCAGTTTCGTGGCAGTCTCACCGCCGAAGTCGATATAGGCCTCATCGATCATCACGATATTGTCCGGATTGGTCTGCAGGATCTTTTCGATCACGCTCAGGGGCAGGGCGATGCCGCTCGGAGCATTGGGATTGGCCAGCAGGACATTCTTATTGCAGGAATAATAGTCTTCCGGAAGGATGCGGAATTCCTCGTCGACCGGGATCTCCTCGTAGGGAACGTGATTCAGCGCCGCGATCGACGTGTAGAAACTGTAGGTGACGTCCGGAAAAACAAGCGGATGCTTCTCGTCGCAGAAAGCGGAGAAGGCGTAGTTCAGGACATCGTCCGAGCCGTTCGCAAACATGATCTCATCCGGATCGACATTCCAGACTTCCGCCGCTGTTTTTCTCAGTGCCGTGCATTCCGGATCGCAGTAAAGATTCACTGTTCCGGCCGCTTCCCTGGCCAGCCGCTGTGCCAGCGGCGAAGGCGGGAAGGGCAGTTCATTGGTATTCAGTTTGATGTACTGATCGTCTTTCGGCTGCTCTCCCGGAACGTAGGGAGAAAGACCGTTGTGTTTTTCTGTCAGAAAGCGGCTCATTCTTTTTCCTCCGTGCGGATCAGGGCGCTGCGGGCATGCGCATGCAGGCCTTCTTTTTCCGCGAACAGCGCGACTTTCGCCGCATCCCGTTTCAGAGCGGCGGCAGAGTAGTAGCTGTACTGCATCTTCTTGACGAAGTCATCGACCGAAAGCGGGCTCGAGAAACGGGCGGTACCGCTGGTCGGCAGGGTGTGATTGGGTCCGGCGAAATAGTCGCCGAAGGCTTCCGGACAGTTGCGTCCCAGGAAGACCGAACCGGCATTTCTGACCTGATCAAGCAGGCCAAAGGGATCTTCGACGCATAATTCCAGATGTTCCGGCGCGATCTCGTTGGCGATCGCGATCGCATCTTTCAGATCATCCGTCACGATGATCTTGCCGTTGTCTTCGATCGAGGCGCGGGCGATCTCTTCCCGCGGCAGTTCCTTCAGCTGCTTTTCGATCTCCTTTGCCACTTCCTCCGCCAGTTTCGGCGAATCGGTCACCAGCACGGCACTGGCATTCTTGTCGTGTTCCGCCTGGGAGAGAAGATCCGCCGCGACAAAGCGGGGGTCGCTGAGAGAATCGGCAACGACCAGGATCTCACTCGGTCCGGCGATCATGTCAATCGAGACTTTTCCGAAGACCTGTTTTTTGGCTTCCGCGACGAAAGCGTTGCCCGGCCCGACGATCTTGTCGACTTTCGGAACGCTCTCGGTGCCGTAGGCCAGGGCGGCGATCGCCTGGGCTCCGCCGACCTTGAAGATCCTGTCGATCCCGGCGACCGAAGCAGCCGCCAGAATGGCAGGATTTACTTTGCCGTTTTTGCCCGGCGGGGTGACCATGACGATCTCTTTACAGCCGGCGATCTTGGCCGGGATCGCATCCATCAGGACTGTGGAAGGATAGGCGGCCGTTCCGCCCGGAACATACAGACCGACTTTTTCAAGCGGTATGATCTTCTGCCCGGTAACGACACCTTCCCTTTCGTTGTAGATGAAGCTCGTGCGCTTCTGTTTTTCGTGGAAACTGCGGATATTGGACGCTGCTTCCTTCACGACCTCCAGAAAGGCAGGCTCGACCTGGGCGAGCGCTTCTCTGATCTCTTCCTCACTGACGGAAAGACTGCTGAGGTCGGTCTTATCGAATTTCAGCGTGTATTCCTTCAGTGCGCGGTCGCCGTTCTCACGAACGTTCCGGATGATCTCCGCGACGATATCCTCGACGCGGGAAGTCGGCTCATTGCGGGCAAAGATCTCTTCATTCTTCACTTCGCCTGCCCGTAGGATCCTGATCATAACTGTTTCACCTTCCTTGCCAGATCTGCTGTCAGTCTGTCGATCGTTCCCGAGCGGAATGCGTAAGCCGCGGGATTGGCGATCAGTCTGGCGCTGACCGGAGCGATCGTTTCTTTTATCTCAAGGCCGTTTTCCTTAAGGGTGCGGCCGGTCTCGACTATATCGACGATGACATCTGAGAGTCCCAGCAGCGGCGCGATCTCGATCGAGCCGTTCAGTTTGATGACGTCGATATCCTTGCCCAGCGTTCTGTAGAACTTCCGGGCGACGTTGGGGAATTTGGTCGCGACTTTTACGGCGCGGTCCGGATCCTCCTCGTATTCTTTGGGCGCGGCGACCGCAAGCTTGCAGACGCCGGCCAGAAGATCCAGCAGTTCGTAGACATCCGCTTCCTGTTCGAGCAGGATATCCTTGCCGACGACGCCGATATCGGCGGCGCCGCGTTCGACATAAACGGCTACATCACTGGGCTTGACCCAGAAATAACGGACTTTCCTTGCGGGATTCTCGAAGATCAGCTTGCGGCTGTTCTCCAGCACTTCCGGGCACTCGTAGCCGGAAGCGGCGAACAGGGAATAGACTTTTTCACCCAGTCTGCCTTTGGGCAGGGCGACGTTCAGCCATGCATCCGCTTCTTTTGTTTCTTTTTTGCCGGCTTCCTCGATCTGCCCGGTGTAGACGGCAAAGCCGATCGCCCGGGAACGGCGTCCCAGACGCTGCATCAGCCGGTCGTACTGACCTCCGGAGAGGATGCTTTCGGGAATGCTGCCAACATAACCTTTGAAGATGATGCCGTTATAGTAATGGATATCGCCGGTGACCGAGAAGTCGATCCGCAGCTTTTTGCTCAGCGGGTCCTTTTCCAGCAGGGAGAGCGTCCGCAGGAAGGCGTCGCTTCCTTTGAGACTGACTTCAGCGAAGAGCTGCTGCAGGACCGGCAGGATGTCTTTCAGGGGACCGTGGGTCTCAAGCAGCGCCAGCAGCAGATCTCTTTTTTCCTCCGCAAGACCGCAGCGCTGTGCGATCTCTTTGAGCGCGGAGCGGCTGCGCTGGTCAAAGGCTTCGAAGATCTCCTTTTTGACCTTGGGCGGGAGCTCTTCGTTTTCCAGAGCCTCTTCGATCAGGCTGAGATCGGAAAGGGAGAGCACACAGTCCTCGGAAACAGCCTGCAGGCTGCGGACTGCCAGCAGGATCACCTCCACGATATCCTTTTTGGCGATATCGCCGAAGCATTCGAGGCCTGTCTGCAGGATCTCGCGGAAGACACCGGCTCCCGAATCGGAGCGGTAGACGTTCTCGTTGTAGAAGACCTTCTGTACAGTCTCCGGAAGGTCTTTGTGACTGTTGATGATCGAAAGGGTGACGTCCGGCTTGAGCGCCATCAGCTTTCCGTTGGTATCGGTAAAGGTCAGGACCGTATCCGACACCAGGAAATCCTTGTATTCCGCATAGAGGTCGTATTCCTCGAACTTGCTCATGCGGTAGGGCTGATAGCCGAAGGAACGGTAGAGCTGTTTCAGCTCCAGCACCAGCTTCTCGCTGAACGTGAACAGTTCTTCGCTGATCTGCATCCTATTTCTCCATTTCCCGTATCTTGGAAATGATGTTCTTGTAACCGTCGTCGCCGTAATTGTAGGCGCGGCTGACACGGCTGATGGTGGCGGTGCTGGCACCGGTCTTTCTGGAGATCTCCTGATAGTTGACGCCGTCCGCGATCATGATCGCCGTATCGAGGCGGGTCGCCATATTCTGGATCTCCTTGATCGTGCAGAGATCATCGAATAATGCCCGGGCTTCCTCCGGGGTCTCAATCAGGGTCAGCGCCTGCATCAGGCGGTCAATGGATTCATTCGTGTATTTTGCCATAGCGCACCTCGCTTAATTTACTATGATAGCATTATAACGCTTTACTACGATAAAGTAAAGTCGGAAATGTACAGTTCTGATCGTATGGTGATTTGTAAATATATCGCTACAGCGATATAATATGATGGAAGGAGGTGTATTGCATGATCTTATTTCACGGTTCGGATCATATTGTAGAGATGCCGCTTTATGGTTATGGCAAGAAGACCAACGATTATGGGAGAGGATTTTATATGACCGAAACCAAAGACATGGCAAAAGAATGGGCATGCAGCAGAAACAGAGACGGTTTCTGCAATTGTTATGATCTTGATCCGGACGGTCTGAAAATCCTGGATCTGAATTCTTCGCAATTCACCATTCTCAACTGGCTTGCCGTTCTTGCAAGATACCGGACTTACTGGCAAAGAGGCAGTATTGCCGAAGAAACAAAAAACTATCTTCAGAAATACTTTTTTGTCGATCCGGAAGAATATGACATAGTGATAGGCTACAGAGCGGATGATTCTTACTTTTCCTTTGCCCAGGATTTTGTATCCGGCACGATCTCGCTGCGAAAACTTACCGAAGCGATGTATCTGGGAAAACTGGGCGAACAAGTTGTACTTAAAAGCGAAAAAGCATTCTCACAGATCCGCTTTCTGGGAGCCGAGCCTGCAGTTGCGCAGATGTACTACGAAAAGAAAGCCGCCAGAGACAGAGATGCCAGGCGGGCTTACCGACAGTTGCGGACTTCTATTGATGACAAAAGCGAGCTTTATATTCTTGATATTTTACGGGAGGAGATCAAAAATGACGATCCGCGCTTACGATGAGGAATATCTTGATGGTGCCCGGAGAGTGCTGGGTGATGCGGTGGACTATGCGGTGATAACGCTGGAGATCGAACCGGATCGTTTTGGAGATGTCTTTTCTGTTTCGGATGTTTCCCGTCAGATTGCGCGGGGAAACCCGCGTTTCACGGTCGGAATGAACGGATGCGAGCTGGCAGACGAGATCCTGACGGAGACAAAAACATCTTTTCACGAACAAGACCACATCCTTTATCTTGACAAGAGCCCGGAATACTGGGCGGGCTGGGCACTTGCCTTTTACCAATGGTACAGCGGAAGACCTTTTTCCGAGATCCTGTCCGTCATCCCGCTGAGCGGGATTATCGGGATGTATCCGGTGTTTCACGAGATGGACATCCTGCAGTTTGCGGAGCACATGGACAGCAAGCTGAAAGAAGCAGGTCCGGCAACCAGATTGTATGAACGCCGCACCAATTGCGGTCTTTCACAGTCGGAACTCGCAAAAAGATCCGGTGTGCCGCTGCGCCAGATCCAGCTGTTTGAGCAGCGGCAGAGAGATATCAATAAAACCTCGGCTGTCACTTTGCGGCGCTTAAGCAGTTATTTGTTCTGCACGATGGAAGAACTGATGGAGAGCGAACAGAGAGAAGTTTGACTCTGTATCTGAAAAATCAAAATGAAAAAGTGATGCTTTGGCAGAAACACTGTTGCAGCATCGCTTTTGTTGTTTTAAACCGGACTAATAACGGAAGATCTCTTCGACCTCGCCGATAAACATGCGGTGCGGCGCTTCCTTGGAGTAATAGGTCTCGATGACATCTTCCGGCATGCGGGATTTGTCGAGGTCCTGGGAGTAGATCTTTCTGCAGTAGAGGATCGTGTTGGCTTCCTGGAACGCCATGGATTCGCGGCATTCGAAAGGATGCAGGTCGGTCAGGGCGATCTTGTCGCCGTGCAGACCGGACTTAGATCCCAGCGTCAGCAGATCCTTGCGGTATTTCTCATCAAAGAAGGAGATCGTGAAATAGCGGTAATCGTTCAGGAAGTTCCAGGTGTAGCGGACCGGTTTGACATACACGGTCGCGACCGGTTTGCCCCAGAGGGTGCCGAGACCTCCCCAGGAGACAGTCATTGTATTGAAGCGGTCTTTCTGACCGGCAGTTACCAGCGCCCACTGGTCATCGAACAGGCGGAAGCTGTCTGCGTTGAAATCTTTGATCATCGTACTCAACTCCTTGATTTTTCTATACTCTTATTCTAACTCTATCTTTTGCGAAATCGTTAACAAAGCCGATGTTTTCAATGATATAATAAAATAGTCTATTAAGGAAAAGAGGATTTTTCATCATGGAAAGAAAACTTAATGCTGCATCTCTGCAGAAGATCGATGAGATCGTAGCTAAGCACCGCGGTAAAGCCGGCCCGGTCAAGCTTATGCTTCATGACGTCCAGCGTGAACTCGGTTATATTCCGGTCGAAGCGATGGAAAAGATCGCGGAAGCCAGCGGCGTATCTCCGGCAGAAGTTTACGGTGTCGTAACTTTCTATACTCAGTTCACGACCCAGCCGAAGGGCAAGCACGTCATCAACGTCTGCCTCGGCACCGCCTGCTATGTCAAGAATTCCCAGGCACTGGTCGATAAGGCGATCGAACTGACCGGTGCGAATATCAACAAAACAAGCGACGACGGTCTGTTCTCCGTAGATGCAACGAGATGTCTGGGCGCATGTGGTCTTGCGCCGGTATGCATCATCGACGGCAGAACGATCGGCAACGCGACCCCGCAGAAAGTAGCGGAAGAGATCGCGGCTATCCGTGCAGCCGAGCAAGCGGAGGCTGCAGAAGCGTAAGATCTCATGAAAGCGGAAGATATCGCGAAGGTCCTGAAGGCAAAAAAACTGTCCCTTTCCGGTGAATATGCGCTGGACAAGGAGTACAGCATGGTTTTTGCGACCGACCTGATGAGCGACGCCCTGGCAATGATCCAGAAGGCGCCGGAAGAAACGGTCCTTCTGACCGGCCTTTGCAATGCCCAGTCGTTACGGACAGCCCAGATGCTCGATCTGGAGTTGGTCGTGATCGTCCGCGGCAAGGAACTCAACGAAGAGGTGGTCCGCATGGGCAGCGATCTCGGGATCAGTATACTGGCGACGCCGTTCACGATGTATGAAGCCTGCGGCATTCTTTACCGTGAAGGGATGCGGTCCGTTTCATGAGCGTTATCTACCAGAAAACCTACAATGTCGAAAAGGATGATTATGCCAACGCAGGACTTGTCAGTTCTCTGATCAAGCAGTCTTTGCGTACGATCGGCGTTTCTTCCGCCGTCAGCCGGCGGGTGGCGGTAGCCGTTTACGAAGCGGAGATCAATATGATCATCCATGCCTATGGCGGTACGATCACTTTGGAGATCAGCGACGACGGAGCGATCCGGCTGATCGCCAGTGACCTCGGCCCGGGCATCCCCGACATCCAGAAAGCATTGACCCCCGGCTTCTCCACCGCGTCCAAAAAGGCGATGGAGCTTGGTTTCGGAGCCGGTATGGGTCTGCCCAATATCAAGCGCAATGCCGATGAATTCCATATCGAGAGTTCACCGGCAGGCACCGTCCTAGATCTGAAATTCCAGGAAAGAGAATGAGAAGAACATCCATCAGTTATACATTGTCGCACTGCGTGAAATGTCTGAAATGCGTCAAGACCTGTCCCGTTTCCGCCATCACGCTCGTAGACAACCGCATCTCGATCGACGAAAAACGCTGCATCAACTGCGGGCAGTGCATTAAGGCGTGCCATTCCAAAGGCCTGGTCGCGCAGGGAAGTTCGCTGGAAAAGATCAAGGATTATGAATATACCGTCTGTCTTGTGCCCAGCGCTCTGAGCAGCGTCTGCAAAAGCATCGAGGAAGCCGAACGGCTCTTCTATGCGATCAAGCAGCTCGGCTTCGACGAGGTCATCGACCTTTCGCCGGTGCAGGGACAGCTGAAGCACGAGACCCAGAGGATCTGCGAGAATCTCGAAAACGGAAACGGCATCGCCTCTTTCTGTCCGGCAGTCAAATGGCTGATCGAGACGAACTATCCGATGCTGATGGAGAACCTGGTCCCGCTCAACTATGCGAGTGAAGTCAAGGCTAAAGAGATCCGCAAACGCGAGAACGGCGATAAGATCGGCATCTTCCTGCTCTGTGAATGCGAAGCCAAACTGGCGCTGGCAAAAGAGCCGTACCGGAACGTGACCTATCAGGTCGACCACGCGCTGGCGATCATCGATGTATTCCCGGCGATCCGTGAACACCTGAATGAAGGCCGGGAGAAAGTCCGTTTCTGCCGTGCCGGTCTGCAGGCATCCAACCCGTCCGTCATCGTCCAGAAACAGGAATATCTGGTCGCCGACGGTTTCGATAAGATCAACGAGATCCTTTCGATGGAGGAATTCAATCTGCTGAACTCCTTCAAGATGCTGTATCTCTTCCCGTGTTTCAACGGCTGCATCGGCGGGCATCTGCTGTGGGGCAATTCCTACCTCAACCGCAACAACATCGATGCGCTTACCGGAGAGGAGAACGAACCAACTTCGGATTATCCGATCGAAGACCTTTATAAGGAAATGGTCGTCCGCAACCTCGATCCGCGCAGTTTCAAAGAGAAGATCGAGGAGTTCCATAAAGTCAACGAGATCCTCGAACATCTGCCGCGTTATGACTGCAGCGCCTGCGGAATGCAGACCTGCCGCATCATGGCGGAGGAGATCGCCCGGGGAAATAAAAAGCTCACTGACTGCCGTGTTCTGGCGGCTAGCAAAGGAAAAGTCCAATGAAAGTATCGGAAATGATCGAAAAGACCGGTTTCAAGACCGTGGTTCCCGGAGAAGACAGGGAAGTCAACGGCGTCTACTGCGGCGACCTGCTCTCCTGGGTCATGGGCAACGGCCAGCCGGAACAGGCCTGGATCACGGTCCAGAGCCATCTCAATGTGATCGCGGTCGCGGTCCTGCGGGAATTCTCCTGCATCGTGCTCGCGGAGAACGCGGAATTTCCGGAAGAAGTCATCGAACGTGCGAAGAACGAGGGTCTGACCCTGCTTTACAGTGACCTGCCGGTCTACGAAACGGCTGTCAGACTGTTTAAAGCAGGCGTCTGATGTTCTACGACCTGCACATGCACAGTTGTCTCTCCCCCTGCGCGGAGGAAGAGATGACCCCCAACAACATCGTCAACATGGCGCTGATCAAGGAACTTGACCTGATCGCCGTGACGGACCATAACTCCACGAAGAATCTGCCCGGCATCGCCAAAGCGGCGCAGAATGCCGGATTGCGGATGCTGTACGGAGCGGAGCTTGAAAGCAGTGAGGAAGTTCATGTGCTGGCGCTCTATGACGAGCTTGAAAAAGCGCTGTCCCTGCAGCCCTGGCTGGATGAGCATCTTCCGTTCATTCCTAACGACGAGCACTTCTTCGGCAAGGAGGAGATCCGCGACGAAAATGACGAACTGATCGGCACCGAACAGAAACTGCTGATCATCTCGCTCGACCAGAGCCTGGAGGAATGCATCGAAGCGATCCACGCCACCGGCGGGAAAGCGATCCTGGCCCACGTCCTGGACCGCAAGAACTCGATCACCAACCAGCTGGGCTTCATCCCCGAGGGACTGCCGTACGACGGACTCGAGGTGAAGAGCGAACTGCAGCGTCAGCAGGTGCTGAAGAGCCATCCCTGGATCAAGGATGAGGAGACCTTCTGGCTGATCGATTCGGACGCCCACCGTCTGATCGATATGTCGGAGAGATTCAACTCGCTGCCTTCCGCCGAAATGCGGAAGATGTGGAGGAAACTGCCATGATGGAAGATCTGGCGATGCAGATCCTGGAACTGCTGATGAACTCGATCCAGGCCGGAGCGAAAAACATCACGCTCGCGATCCTGGACTCCGTAAAAAACGACCGCATCTGCATGCAGCTCACGGATGACGGCAGAGGAATGTCAGAAGAGCTGCTCAAAAAGGTGACCGATCCCTTCACCACGACCCGCACGACCCGCAAGGTCGGCATGGGCGTCTCCTTCATGAAAGGACTCTGCGAGATCTGCAACGGTTCTTTCCGGATCGACAGTGAAGAGGGGAAAGGCACGGAAGTCGTCGCCGAAGTGCAGAAAAACAACATCGACACGCCGCCCCTCGGGGATCTCGGCGCCATGATGATGTACGCGATCCAGGCGGACGAGAATATCAACTACACGCTTTCTTACGAAAACGATCAAAACAAATTTGTCTTTACATCCGCGGAGGTCCGGGCAATGCTTGACGGAGTCAGCATGCAGGAACCCGAGATCCTGCTGTGGATTAAAGAATATATCAACCAAAATATCGAAGCTTTAGAGGAGGGCTGAGAGTATGAAAAGTTTGGAAGAACTGAGGAAAATGCGCGAAGCGGCACTGAAAAAGGTCGAGATGCGCGAAGAAGGCAAGGATTACCGTGTCGTCGTCGGTATGGCGACCTGCGGTATCGCAGCCGGCGCGCGCCCGGTGCTCAATCGTCTAGTGGAGGAAACTGCCGCTAAAAACTACAACTGCGTCGTTACCCAGACCGGCTGTATCGGTATGTGCGTTTACGAACCGATCGTCGAAGTCTACGGTAAGGACGGCTCCCACACCACCTATGTCCACATGACCCCGGCAAAAGCGGAGAAAGTGCTGGAGCAGCATGTCGGAAAAGGTGAGATCGTCGAAGAATACACCGTCGAAGCCGCGAAGAAGGAGGCTTAAGCATGTATCGCATGAATGTCTTATGCTGCGCCGGAACGGGATGTTCCGCCAGCAATTCAGCGCAGATCGTTGAGAACCTGAACGAATCGCTGAAAAAGTACGGGATCGACGGCGAAGTAAAGGTCGTCAAGACCGGCTGCTTCGGTCTCTGTCAGAAGGGACCGATCGTCGCCGTTTACCCTGATAAAGTTTTCTACTGTCACGTCAAACCGGAAGATGCGGACCGGATCGTTTCCGAGCATCTCTACAAGGGACGTGTCGTCAAGGAACTTGAACTGACCGATGAAGATCTCGAAACCAAGGAAAAGATCTACGATATCGATAAGATCAAGTTCTATGAAAAGCAGCAGCGTATCGCTTTACGCAACTGCGGCAAGATCAATCCGGAAGATATCACCGAATACATCGCGATGGACGGCTACCAGGCTTTAGGCAAGGTCCTGACTGAAATGACTCCGCAGCAGGTCATCGACGAGATGAAGAAATCCGGTCTGCGCGGCCGCGGCGGCGCAGGTTTCCCGACCGGCCTGAAATGGCAGTTCGAGAAAGACCAGCCGGGTGACGAGAAATACGTCATCTGCAACGCCGATGAAGGTGACCCGGGCGCATTCATGGACCGTTCCATCCTGGAGGGCGATCCGCATGCGATCCTCGAAGGCATGGCGATCATGGCCTATGCCGTCGGTGCCCATCAGGGTTACATCTACATCCGTGCGGAATATCCGATCGCTGTCGGACGTCTGGAGATCGCGATCAAGCAGGCCAAGGAATACGGCCTCTTAGGCAAGGATATTTTCGGCAGCGGCTTTGATTTCGATATCGAGCTGCGTTTAGGTGCCGGCGCCTTCGTCTGCGGTGAAGAGACCGCCCTGATCTCTTCGATCGAAGGCAAGCGCGGCATGCCGAACCCGAAACCGCCGTTCCCGGCTGTTTCCGGTGTCTGGAAGAAACCGACCAGCATCAACAACGTTGAAACACTGGCCAACGTTGCCCAGATCATCAACAAGGGTGCTGACTGGTATGCCTCCATCGGTACT
Source organism: Erysipelotrichaceae bacterium (assembly GCA_017533785.1). GTDB lineage: Bacteria > Bacillota_I > Bacilli_A > Erysipelotrichales > Erysipelotrichaceae > RGIG5669. Next base: position 15,858 of record JAFWII010000028.1, read on the forward strand.
GAAAAATCCAAGGGCACCAAGGTCTTCGCCTTAGGCGGAAAGATCAAGAATACCGGCCTCGTCGAGATCCCGATGGGTACGACTCTGCGCGAGATCATCTACGAGATCGGCGGCGGCTGCCCGAACAACAAGGAATTCAAGGCGGTCCAGACCGGCGGTCCTTCCGGCGGCTGTCTGACCGAGAAGGAACTCGATACCCCGATCGACTACGACAACCTGGTCGCAGCCGGCTCGATGATGGGTTCCGGCGGTATGATCGTCCTGGATGAAGACAACTGTATGGTCGACGTTGCCCGTTTCTATCTCGAGTTCATCGTCGAGGAATCCTGCGGCAAATGTACACCGTGCCGCGTCGGCACCAAGAGACTGCTTGAGATGCTGACAAAGATCTGCAACGGCGAAGGCACGCTGGAGATGCTCGACCAGATGGAAAAACTCTGCTACGAGATCAAGGATACCGCGCTCTGCGGTCTTGGCCAGACGGCTCCGAACCCGATCCTGTCCACCCTGTCTCATTTCCGCGATGAATACATCGCCCATATCGTCGACAAGAAGTGCCCGGCCGGCGTCTGCAAGGCCCTGCTGACCTACAAGATCGATCCGGATAAATGTAAGAAGTGCTCGATGTGTGCACGCAACTGTCCGGTCAATGCCATCACCGGCGTTCCGGGTAAAGTCCCGTACGTTATCGACACCGACAAGTGCATCAAGTGCGGCACCTGCATGAGCAACTGCCGCTTCGGCGCGATTTCCAGAGGATAGGAGGAGAGAGAAATGTCAGAAGTACATTTAAAAATCGATAATATCGATGTAACCGCCAATGCCGGCGATACCATCCTGGATGCGGCGACTGCTGCCGGCATCCATATCCCGACTCTCTGCTATCTGAAGGACGTCAACAAGTCCGGTGCCTGCCGCGTCTGCCTCGTCGAGGTCAAGCGCGCCAGGACCCTGCTGTCCGCCTGTACCACTCCAGTCGCAGAGGGACAGGAAGTCTTTACCCATTCCAAGAGAGTCCTCGAAGCCAGAAAGAACACAGTCGAACTGATCCTTTCCAACCACTCCAAGGACTGTCTCTCCTGTATCCGCAACCAGAACTGCGAACTGCAGACGCTGACTGAGGAACTCGGTATCCGTGACGTACCGTTCACCGGCGCGAAGAAGCAGAAAACGATCGACGATTTCGTCATCGCGATCGAAAGAGACGCTTCCAAGTGTGTTCTCTGCGGACGCTGTGTCGAGACCTGCAAGAAGTTCCAGGGCTTAGGCATCCTGGGCTACGAACAGCGCGGTTTCGAGACTGTTGTCGCTCCGATCTACGGAAAAGCCTTTGCGGAAGTCAACTGCATGCAGTGCGGTCAGTGTGTCATCAACTGTCCGACTGCCGCTCTCTCCGTCAGAGAAGATACCCAGAAAGTCATCGATGCTCTGAATGATCCGGAGAAATTCGTCGTCGTTCAGACCGCTCCGGCTGTCCGCGCAGCCTTAGGCGAAGAATTCGGTCTGCCGATCGGCACCCGTGTTACCGGCAAAATGGCTGCTGCTCTTAAACTCTGCGGATTTGACAGAGTCTACGATACGAACTTCGGTGCTGACCTCACCATCATGGAGGAAGGCTATGAATTCATGGACCGTCTGCAGAACGGCGGCGTCCTGCCGATGATCACTTCCTGTTCACCGGGCTGGGTCCGCTATGCGGAATTCGAATACGGCGATATCCTTGATCACCTGAGCACCTGCAAATCTCCGCATATGATGCTCGGCGCAATGATCAAGCATCACTTCGCGGAAGTCAACAAGATCGATCCGTCCAAGATCGTCAATGTTTCGATCATGCCGTGCTCCGCCAAGAAGGCAGAGATCATCAAACCGGAAAACCTCGAAAAGGACGGCCTCAATGACGTTGATATCGTTCTGACGACAAGAGAATGCGCACACCTGATCAAGGCCTTCGGCATCGACTTCGTCAATCTGAAAGATGAACAGTTCGACCAGGATCTCTTCGGTGAATACACCGGTGCCGGCGTTATCTTCGGCGCGACCGGCGGCGTTATGGAAGCGGCTCTGCGTACAGTTGCCGATGTCCTCGAGAAGAAAGATCTCCCGAACATCGATTACGAAGCAGTCCGCGGCTTAAAGGGTGTCAAGGAAGCGACTCTGAATATCGCCGGTGTGGACGTCAAGATCGCTGTCACCTCCGGTATGGCGAATGCCAAACCGCTGCTTGACCAGATCCGCAACGGAACATCCCCGTATCACTTCATCGAGATCATGGGATGCCCGGGCGGCTGTATCAACGGCGGCGGTCAGCCCTTCGTCTCCTCTGTCATCAAAAACAAAGAAGGACTGGATGCCTACCGTCAGAAGAGAGCGAAAGCTCTGTATGATGAAGACAAGATCATGCCGCTGCGCAAGTCGCATGAAAACAGCCAGATCCAGGCTCTTTACAGAGACTACCTGGGCAAGCCG
>JAFWII010000029.1 GCA_017533785.1 Erysipelotrichaceae bacterium
GAAATCTATGCTGATCATCAAGGTTTCTGCCTCCTCCTTGACAGTCGGAAGAGTATCAGCAGGAGAAGGCTCCTGGGGCGTAGAAAAAGAACACGCTGTAATGCAAAGCAATAAGAAGAGAAGCTTTGAGGTCAAAACGAATATTCTGAAAGTCATGATTTATATCCTGTTGTTGTTCTGTCGCCTATATATCGAATATGATAGTAATCATCTCCCGGGATATTAGCTAAAGCTGTATAAATGTTAGAGAGAACTGAAGAAGAGGTATTATCTTCCATTGCATCTTTATAATAACAAGAAAAGACCATACATTTTACAGCATATTCTTCATCGTACCATCCGATAAATGATCGACCTAGTGTATTATAATCATATACATCAAAGGCATTAGCCCACGAAGCATTCCCTGCATAACAGCAATCTAAAACAACAAAAGACCAGTATCCAGCAATATCATCAGTATCAACAATACACTGTCCGTCGTTTGTTCCAAAAGCTGTTGCGCTGCCATGACCACTAAACGTAAACGCCCAGCTATCATATCCATTAATATAGTTTAACATTGTAGACCGCGCTGTATTATGATTCGAAAGATATTGAACGTTTGAAGAGTACCCTAGTAAGTCTAGAATATCATTATAATTCGAAGCTCTAACGTTTCGGTAAGTCACAGTATAGTCATCCACTCCTGTATCAGTAACATAGAAACACTTTGCGTCATAAGACTCTACTGTGCTTACCAGTTCGGTAGAACCGTTTATGCCATTGATCCAAAGCTCCATTGAATCGTCAAAAACAGAAGCTTTGTAAATAAGTGCATAGTCCTCAGTTGGGTCAGATTTGTAATCCGACATTCTAACTATCATAGGATTAGAGATCTTTATGTCTACAAAATCAAAACCGTTTTGTTTACCATATTCTTTTACAATCGACCTTACATCTTCTTGATTAATTTGTGGAACTAATTGCTCGGTATAATCGTTAAATCTCTTATAAAAAAGTACACTGCCATCAATCGCATCAAAACACAATTTGACTGAATCATAAGGATTAGATACATTGCGTTCTTTTTCGAAATTAAAGACCCAGATATCGTCAAAATACTTATATGCTGCTGTTTGACAATAGCCTTCTGGTATATAGCCTTTATTCTCCAAATCATTTATCATTTCGACGAAATCTAATTGTGTCGTTTTCGCTTCGAGAACTTGATTTGTGTTATTTTTCATTGAATTCATTCTAGAAAATGAAACCAAATTATCTTGGCGATCAAAAACAAATCTTTCGTCTTTTTCGTTCTTTATGATTATTGTTTCTTCTGTCTCTTCTCTTTTTGTAAACGAATCAGTATTAATCAATTCTTCTAATTTAAAATCAGAAATAATCTTTCTAATATGTGATTCTTCTGCAGAAATAGAGCAGATAGGAAATAAAGCAAATACTACAAATACAGATAAAACGATTAGCAAAATCTTTTTCATTAGAGTTCCTTTCTCCTCGGGTTTTGAAACATATCACGCTGTCTATAAAGTATTTTTGTTCTGTAATTCTTCGGCCGACGAAGGATGAACGAAGCAATGGTTTTCACGGATACGCTTTCTTTAGTAGGTATATGATTTTTGATTAAACTATGAATGGCTTCATATATAAAATGACCCATTTGCGATACTCCATAATAATCAAATGGGTCATGAAGACACTAGTAGCTAGGAATTGATATGGACTCTGACTACAGAATACACCGCAAAATATGTTCTGTCAGCGGTGTTCACTGGATCCCAGATGATAGTCGAGGGAGTCGCATCCCACGGATCTGTCACATAGATATAAGTATCTGACGAAGTAATGTTAACGCCTCTGACAAGTACTGCATGCATTCCGCTTCCGCTGCAGGGATTGTATCCATAAGTGAATACCGCTTCCGATCCAATGATCATGATCATCGGTCTTTCGTTCGCTATCTCCGAGTACATTGTCTGGTCAAAATTCATCGGTAGCGTGTCATTTCCCAAATCGCACGAATTGCTTTGAATTATGGAGGTATAACCACGTGAATAGATATAATTGCCTAATCCCGTTTTAAGTGTTGAAAGTGTAGTGTATGTACCTCCGTCAAGAGAGATGTAGCTGGATAGAACGTTGATTAAGGCGCCTCCACTAACGGAAGCGATGTTGCTGTAATAGTGCTCGTCGTAATACTGTATCAACATGGCAGCAGAAGTCTGCATGCATTTATAATTGCCACCGGAATACGCATCATGCTGATCAATCGCAGTCACTGCATAATCCAAAGTAATCACTCCGGAATAGTCCCTTAACTGATTTTGGTATGCATTTTCAATCGCTTGATAATTCTGAAGCGAAGAAACGATATCGACATCCTCAAACCGGCAAAGAAAAGCGATTGGGATGACTTCGTTTGTCCTTGCGCTGCAAAGCACACCGTTTCGCAATACATCATATTCCAGCAAGCCGTTGTAATAGATCTTGTTCTCTTCTGTGAGTTTATCTTTTTCAAAACAGGCTTCAGTCACCTTCAACGTTCCGTGTAAGGCGAATACAGTGATATATCCACTTGTTTCGTTTCTTTTTAAGTGAAAGAGATAGCCCTTGACAGCATTCGTTCCATCATAGAGCGGATCCGAAGACACGATCTCAAATCCCGGTTCATTCTGACGGATATACTGAATAGCCAGATTCTCGGAAACAGAATAAACGCTTCGTACTTCTCTTCTTGATGATTCATCTGCGTAAACATTCGAGGTAAATAACACAGTTATAATCAGTGAAGTTAATAGAACAGAAATAGCCTTTTTCACAATATGTTTCCTTTCTATGCGACCGTTTTGTCTAGTTTCAAATTCTTTGGATGATTCTCAAGAAATTAAACAGATTCTTACTCACAGTTAAACCAACACCCGGTCCCGTTTGTACTGTTTGGGTTCTCTTCGCAAAACCATTCAAGTTCGTCTTCTTCGTTTATAACAAAATAGCAGTTCTTTTCATTATTCGTCCCATTGTTAACTTCTGCCGATACAGCGATATACCCAAAACAAGAGAAGAAGAAAACCAGTATCGCAAATAAGCGAATTATTCTCTTTAGCATTATTGTCACCCCCCGAGCCAAAAACTCTGCTATAGTTTCATTTTATTTACATGCAAACTATTCTATTATTCTTCCCTTCCGATTTCTGCTAAAAATTAAAACGAACTTCTTTTTTTGACAAAATCAGAAGCTCGTTTTTGCTGTTGTGCTGTATGCGTTCTTTTAGCAAGATTGCTTTTCAATATATTTCGATAGTTTTTTATAATTATGAGTATGTTTGACCAGATTGTGCATCTCCTCAAAAAGAATATCTCGGAAAAAGGTATCATTATCAAACAAATGGTAAAAAAGATTTTCGACTAAATAGTCTTCAAGTTTCTCTTCTGTTTCATTAGAGATGTATTTCATTTTATAGTAGCGTACAATTGTTCTTGACAGAGGACGATCCAAATCATCTAAACAGATCGAATCGACAATCTTCGTCAATTCTGCATTTTTTTCAAGGATCTCCATCGCTTTAAACAAGAATAAATGATTCGTTTCCAAAACAGTTTTATCGTGTTTATGTACATTCAACATGAGCTCATAGCTTTTCAAATAATCATTCAAAACAAAATAACGGATTCCCATTCTCTTGTAAACCTGAAGACAGAGATACCTGGGTAATTTTGACGCAAATTCGTTATCCGACACTATTAACTCAAGGCATTCCAAAGATCTCTTCTGATCGAGGCGATTGTTATATGTAAACGAGAGAATGGAATAAACACAATACCTGTAGGAAAACGAATTCCAGCAAGGATTATTGTCTTTATCTCGTAAAACCCTCTCATATCTGTGCTCAACATCCGCAATATCGTTGCACATTTCTAAACGAAACAGATCATAATTGTTTATGTATACTCCATCCTTCCTGCATTTTTCTGCAAAATAGAAGAAGTCATCAAAGCTTCTGTTTATTTCCAAAGAATAATTCATTAAAAACGACAACGCAATCTCATAATCCGTTCCCGTCAGAAAATCAAGGCAATCCTTAATTAAGTAATAGAGATTCTTATTAGAATGATCCCCTTCTATATGACAGTTTAAATACGATTCGTACAGATCAAGCAATTCATAAATGTACAGTTTTCCCTCCGCAATTCTTTTTGCATCTCTAATTCTTTTTCTGAGCATTTTGAACTGATTGACTGTGTGATCGTTTTTAAAAGAGAAGATGATGTCGGCAGAAAACCTATAAACCTGTTCAAATTGACAATCTGTTTCGTCGAATGTTTTTCCAATTCTTTTTGAAAGCTCAGAATAAACGTTTTTAATACTGCAATAATTGCCAGATTCAATTCGATAAAGTGTCCTGGCTGTAGTGACGGATCCACAAATTGTTTCTTGTATCAAACCTAGCTTTACTCTGTAGTACCGAATGAGTTTTCCCAAAAAAGCATACTTTATATAGCCGTTTTTCATTTAGAATGATTATATCAACAAACTACCTGCCATACAAATGTAAGCACACAGCGAAATCAACAAAAAAACGCTGTGGACATAAGGAGCATAACGATGAATTCCCATATTAACTTGAAATTTGACAAAATCGGGAGCAGCAGAAATCTGCTTCCGGAGAACGTTTACCGCTGCCTGAAAGCGATCGACCCGGAAGAGACGGTAAAGGTCGCTGAGATCAATCCTTCCTGCGCAGACGGAGAGTCCCTGCATCAGGTATACGGTGTCCCGTATGAAAAAGAGCTGAACTGCCTGGTCGTTGCCGGCAGCCGCGGAGAAGAAACGACTTACGCCGCGCTGCTTGTCCCCTGCGGCAAAAGAGCCAGTATGAATTCCGTTGTCCGCACGCCACTCAATGCCAAAAAAGTCGTCTTTGCGGACCTCGAATACGTCATCCGTGAGACCGGCATGGAGTTCGGCAGCATCACGCCTGTCGGGCTTCCGGAAGGCTGGAAGATCCTGGCAGAAGAGACTGTCCTCGATCAGGAGACCGTGATCATCGGCGGCGGCAGAGTCTGCTCCAAGATCGAGATCCCGACCGCAGTGCTGAAGACGCTTCCCGGGTTTATCGCCGTGAAAGGTCTTGCGAAAGAATGAAGATATGCCGATAAGCGATTATCGGCTTTTTTATTTCCGGAAAAACAAAAAGAAGGCTGTTAAAGCCTTCTTTGCGTTTCAGAATGTCTGGTTCAGCACCCTTTTCTTCCGCTCTTGTAATCTTCTAGCGAACAGGCGTTTCGCTTGCTGTAGCTGATCAGGCCGGCATCCGCCGGATCGACCGACACTCTGCCGTCCTCGAACACAAAAGCCGGAACACCGACGTCTCCGATCGCCTTCAGGTGATCAAAGACAGGGTTTGTATCGCGCATTCGGATGAACGCGCCCAGATTGGAGATGTTTTCGCCGATGTTTATGTACTCAAACTCATCTTCGCGTCCCTTAATCTGCTCATCCAGATAATCACAGTAAGGACACGTCGGCATGCCGTAGATCTTGATCATATTTTTCCTCTGCGGGCAAGTCCGTTTTATTCGTGGGACATGTCAAAGCCAAAGTACTTGTTGGACAGTTCGGCGAGCGAGCCGTCCGCTTTCTTGGCATTGATCACTTCGTTGATCACTTCCAGCAGTCTGGCGTTGTCTTCGCCCTTGACGACCGGGATACCGACGTATTCGATCTTGACTTCTTCAACGATGTACAGCGGATCCTCCGGATGCGCACGCATATAGTCATCGAAGGAGCCTTTCGCATTCAGCGTAGCGTCAACTCTGCCGTTCAGAACGAGGTTGAGCGTTTCTTCCAGCGTGTCGACAGTCTCAACGTGGTCAACACCGGCGTCGATCGCGATGCTCTCAAATGTGGAACCGAGCGAGTTCGCAGTGACTTTGCCTTCCAGATCCGCGAGCGATTTGATCTCCTCGTTGTCGGTGCGGGCGATCAGGACAGTCGTGTTATAGGCATACGGTTCAGAGAAGTCATAAGTTTCCTTACGGCTCTCGGTGATGCCGACGCCGTTGACGACCAGATCATAACGGCCGTTGGAGAGACCCATGAACAGGCCTCCCCAGGCACCTTCGATGTATTCGACCTCGACACCGAGTTTTTCAGCGATCGCGGCAGCGACTTCGACGTCATAACCGACCAGCTTGTCGGATTCATCATGGAATGTCCACGGACTCCAGTTGCCTTCCATGGCAACGACCAGTTTGCCGGCTTCCTGAATGCGGGCAAGATGATCCTTTTCCGCAGCTTCGGTGTTTTCCGGAGCGTTGTTGTTGCTTGGAGTGCCGGATGTGCAGGCTGCCAGGGATGCGACCAGAAGCAGCGCCAGTAATGCGGATAACAGTTTTTTCATCTTCGTTCTCCTATTCTCTGTTTTCTTTCAAGCGAAGGAATTCCTTTGTCCTTTCCTCTTTCGGATTCTCAAAGAATTCTTTCGCGCTGTTTTCTTCAACGATCACGCCGTTCTCCATCAGAACGACACGTGAAGACACATTGCGGGCAAAGCCCATTTCATGTGTTACGACGACCATCGTCATGCCGTCGTTTGCCAGATCGCGCATGACGTTCAAGACTTCGCCGATCAGTTCCGGATCGAGCGCGGACGTCGGTTCGTCAAAATAGATGATCTCCGGATCGGAGGCCAGGGCGCGGGCGATCGCCACACGCTGCTGCTGTCCGCCGGAAAGCTGATTGGGATAATAACCGGCACGATCCAGCATGCCGACTCTTTCCAGCATTTCCAGGCCTTTCTTTTCCGCCTGTTCCTTCGGGATCTTTCTTCCCGCTGTCAGACCGAGAGTGACATTCTCCAAAGCGGTCTTGTTCAGGAACAGGTTATAGTTCTGGAACACAAAGCCGGTCTTGCGGCGGATACGCGCCTGGTCAGCTTTGGAGATGCCGTTCAGTTTGAACTCCTCTCCGTCAAAGACCATGATGCCGTCGTCTGCTGTTTCCAGGAAATTCATGCAACGCAGAAGCGTTGTCTTGCCGGATCCGCTCGGACCGAGCACGGAGATGACGTCTCCCTTATCGACCCGGAAACTGATGTCCTTCAAAACTTCGAGATCCCCGAATGTCTTGCGGATCCCTTTGATCTCCAGCATTGCCATCAGCGGAGCCCTCCGTACGCGTTAAGGCGTTTTTCAAAGTAGCGCTGCAGCCAGGTCAGCACCGTCGAGAAGATCAAATAGATGAAAGCGACTTCGAGATACAGCGGCATCGCCCGGTATGTCCGGCCAACGATACGCTGTGTTGCCATGAACATCTCGACGACTGTGATATTGGCTGCCAGGGAAGTGTTCTTGATCATGGAGATCAGGGAATTGAACAGCGGCGGGACCGCTGTGCGGAACGCCTGCGGCAGTACGATATGCCGCATGATCTGCACGTAATTCAGGCCGGAACAATAGCCTGCTTCCATCTGTCCGGACGGGACTGCCTCCAGAGCGGAGCGCATCGTCTCGGCACAATAAGCGCCTTCGTTGATGCCCAGGACCAGAACTGCTGCCGGAAAGGCTTCGATCATGACCCCGACACTGGGAAGACCGAAGAATACAACGTACAGCTGGACCAGCAGCGGTGTGCCGCGAATGATCCAGATATAGAAACGGGAGATCTGTTTGAGCACCGGAACATTCGCGAACTGGATCAGCGCCACCAGGATCGAGATCACCAGCGCCAGCGTAAACGAAAGGATCGTCAGCGGGATTGTCATCTTTAAACCGGGCAGCAGGATCTTCCAGAAGGAATCCGCTAATAATTTCCAGGTATCACTTGAGATCATTCTTTCTCCTTTTCTACTCTATCAATCATACTTGCAGTGTGGTTCTTTGCAAGCGGAATGACCGAAAGAAAGACCGCGGTTTGCGGTCAGAACAGTTTGTTGAATTCCTTGGGAACCGGTGCGATCAGCGAGATCTTCTGCTTCGTCACCGGATGGATGAAGATCAGTTCGGATGCGTGCAGTCCGAGACGGTTGATGGGATCTTCCCCGTCCCCGTATTTCTCATCACCGATCACCGGATGACCGAGGTTTTCAAGCTGCACACGGATCTGGTTCTTTCTGCCGGTCTCGATCACCACATCCAGCATCGAATAACGCGGATTCTCCTTCAGCACTTTGTAATTGGTGATCGCTTTTTTACCGCCTCTGTCTTCCGAGACATAGACGAGGTTGTTGATGTTTTCTTTCAGGAAGGAGACGATCCGGCCTTCCTTCTGCGACATTTTCCCGGAGACGACCGCGATGTATTTACGCAGTTTGATATCCTCATTCCAGTGCATCTTCAGCATGGAATGCAACTTGATATCCTTGGCGAAGACCAGGACACCGGAAGTATCCTTATCGATACGGTGCAGGATATACGGTCTTGCCTTGGGGTCTTTCGCCTTCAGATAGGCTGACGCATAACTGTAGGCGGACTCGCGGTTTTTATCCGATTCGACCGACAAAAGGCCGGAAGGTTTGTTGATGGCCAGGAATTCGTCATCCTCGTAGATGATCCATTTCTTGAAGGGCGAGCGTTCAGGTGTCTTGGGACCGGCGGCTTTATCCTTTTTCAGATCGTCACGGACAGGATTCTTTGCGATCTTGACTTCATCGTCTTTTGCCAGCGGATAATCGAATTTCGTGACGACCGATCCATTTACCAGGACTTTATGGCCGCCCAAAAGGTTTTTTACGCTGTTGCGCGAAAGATCGAGTTTGCCCAACAGGTATTCCAAAAGTGCAGCGCTTCTGGCGACTTTCCACTGATGGGTATATGCGATCGGTTTTGGTTCGTTTACATTCTTTTTCATCGCTACTATTGTACAGGAAAAGAAAAAGGAAGTTAACAGCGTTCGCTCGCGGAACGCCGGCAACTTCCCGGATCATTGCTTTTCGGTCTTATTGAGCCGCATCAGATACGTGGAAGAAACTCTTCGGCGTATTCACTCTCTTTGAATCCGACCAGAACAGCATCCTCCTTCACCAGGATCGGGCGCTTCACCAGCATGCCGTCGCTCGCAAGCAGATCGAGCATCTCCTCGTCGCTCATGAACGGCAGTTTTCTGCTGAGTTCATATTCGCGGTACAATCTGCCGCTGGTATTGAAGAATTTGTTCAGAGGAAGACCGCTCAGTTTCTGCCACTGACGGAGTTCTTCCTTTGAAGGATTCTCTTCCTTGATCGGCCGGACCGGGATCTCGATCCCGTTTTCCTTCAGCCATTTCAGCGCCTTTTTGCAGGTGCCGCATTTTTCGTAACAAAGGATCTTCATCTTATCTCCTCCACGGGATCATCATCAGGATCATGAATATGACGATAAGCAGGGCAGCGATCCGTTTCAGCCAGATCTTCATCACGGCTTCGCCGGCTTGGCGTTCTTGTAGCCATAGGTGCCGTTCAGACGGTCGCCGATGTCGCCGGCTGCGGTAACGATGAAGCCGTCGTCGTTCAGGCCGCCCGGAATATACATCGCGGTGTAGATCTTGACGTCCGGATACTGTTCGTAGATCAGCTTGACGCCGACATCGGATGCAAAGATCGACATGACTTTGATCTTCTTATAGCCGGCTTCCTTCAGATATTTGATCGTAGTGGCGATGCTGCCGCCGGTCGCCAGCGCCGGATCGACGATGATCGCCGGATCATCTTCCGCATCGACCGGCATCTTGAAGTAATATGTTACCGGCTGCAAGGTCTGCTGATCACGGTACAGGCCGACATAACCGACTCTCGCTGTCGGAAGCAGAGTCTTCAAGCCTTCGACCATGCCGAGACCTGCACGCAGGATCGGAACGATCGTAAAGGTCTCGGCGAGGACCGGGGATTTCATCGTTGTCAGCGGAGCCTCGACTTCGATCTCCTTCGTCTTCAGATCTTTCAGGGCTTCATAGCCCATCAGGATCGTCAACTCGGTGATGATCTCGCTGAATTCCTTGGACCCGGTATTGATGTCACGAAGCTTCGTGATCTTATGTGCAACTAACGGATGGTCTTCGAAACTGACTACATTTTTGGCAAAATCTTCCATATGTCAATGACCTCTTTTCTTTTTTAATCTTACCATGTTTCTTTCCGTTGACGGTATTGCACTTTCATGTAAAATGAAGGCATGACAGACAAGATCACTTTAAAGACAAAGGTCCGGCTGATGGACGAAGCGACCGTAAACAGAACGCTTATGCGCCTGTCCTACGAGATCATCGAGAAGAACCCCGACACCGCGAATGTCGCGCTGGTCGGCATCGAGACCCGCGGATATCCGATGGCGGAGATCTTACGCAATAACATCCGCAAGAACACCGGCATCGAGCTGCCGCTCGGCTCCATCAATATCAAATACTACCGGGATGACCTCGAAAAGATCGCGGATAATCCCGAACTCAGGAAAGCGGATCTGCCTTTTTCCGTTGATGGCAGACACATCATCCTCGTGGACGATGTCCTTTACACCGGCAGGACTGTGAGAGCCGCGATCGACGCCCTGTTCGATCTCGGACGTCCGTCCAAAGTCTCGCTGGCTGTGCTGGTCGACCGCGGTCACCGCGAACTGCCGATCCGTCCGGATTATGTCGGCAAGAATGTGCCGACCTCCCATAATGAAGTGATAAGTGTCCATTTTGATTCTGTCGACGGCATGACCAATGTCGAGATCCGGGAGAAAGAATCATGAGCAAGATCATCGTCAGTGCCTGTCTGCTGGGTATTCCCTGCCGTTACGACGGGAAATCCTGTCCCAACGAAAGAGTTCTGAAGCTCGCTGAAAAGCATACCCTGATCCCGGTATGCCCGGAACAGAACGGCGGCCTGTCTACGCCCCGCCCGCCGGCTGAGATCATCGACGGAAAAGTGATCAATAAGGTCGGGACTGATGTAAGCGAACAGTATCTGCGCGGCGCGCAGATCGCTTTGGATGTCGCTGAACTGAATCAGGCGGACTTCGTACTGCTCAAGGCCAAAAGCCCTTCCTGCGGCAAAGGCAGGATCTATGACGGCAGTTTCAGCGAGAAACTGATTCCCGGAAACGGGAAGACCGCTTCCCTTTTTCTTGAAAAGGGTTACATCGTTTTTAACGAAGAAGAAATCGACCTTTTAGAGTCTGCGCTTATTGACAAAGACGGGTCCAACCGATAGACTTTACATAGTTGCACGGCTATCTTTAAAGCCAATACGAGATATTGGTAAGATGCGCGGCTATAGACTGTATTCGGTCATTCCTTCGCATGCTTGCCTTGTCTCCGGACAAGGTTTTTATTTACCGGGGCAACAGGAGGAAATGTATGAAACTGATCTATGACATCAACGACAAACCTTCGTTCTCACAGAACCTGGTCTTCGCCTTCCAGCAGATGATCGCCATCATGGCGGCTACCCTGCTCGTACCGATGCTGATGAGCAGCTATGCCATGAGCGATGGTTCCACTCTGAACTTCGATCCGGCAGCAGCCCTGTTCGGCGCCGGTATCGGCACGATCGTCTACCTCTTCTGCTCCAAGAGAAAGAGCCCGGTCTTCTTAGGTTCGTCCTTCACCTTCTTAGGTGCTTATCAGGCGATCATCGGCATGAACTACGGTTACTGGGGCGTCGTCCTCGGCATCCTGTTCGCCGGTCTCGTCTACGTCGTCATCGCCTTCGTCATCAAGGCGGTCGGCAGCGACTGGGTAAACAAACTGATGCCCACTGTCATCATCGGCCCGATCGTTACCCTTATCGGTCTTTCCCTCTCCGGCACAGCGACCGGATGGATGGCCACGAACGGCGGCGCAGTCTACAGCCTGCTCACGATCCTGATCGGCTTCATCACCTTCCTGGCGATCGTTTATGCTTCCGTTCACGGCAGCAAGAGCGTCAAGCTCATCCCCTTCATCGTCGGCGTCGGCGTCGGCTACATCATCGCCCTGATCCTGACCCTCATCGGCAGAGCAGCCGGTATCGAAGGTCTGCAGATCATGAGCTTCCAGCCCTTTACAGACGCTTTCGTACCTTTCAGCCTCAGATCGATCATCGATCTTCCGAAATTTGTCTTCATGAGAGCGATCAATGAAACGCCGGCCAACGTCCTGCCGATCGACGGCGCAGCTCTCGGCAATATCGCCCTGACCTTCGTCCCGATCGCAGTCGTTGAACTGGCCCAGCATATCGCTGACCATAAGAACCTCGGCAACATCATCAACCGTGACCTGATCACCGATCCGGGTCTCGACAACACTCTGATGGGCGACGGTTTAGGTTCCATCGTTGGCGGCTTCTTTGGCGGTGCCGCGAACACGACCTACGGTGAATCCATCGGCTGTGTCGCCATCACCGGCAACGCTGCCACATCCACGATCTTCACAGCCGCGATCGGCTGCATGCTGCTGAGCTTCTTCACACCGTTCGTTGCAGTCATCAACACGATCCCGAAATGCGTCATGGGCGGCGCCTGTGTCGCTCTGTACGGTTTCATCGCTGTCTCCGGTCTGCAGATGATCAAACATGTCGATCTCGGTAACAATAAGAACCTGTTCGTTGTCTCCGCGATCTTGGTCGTCGGCATCGGCGGTCTGTCCCTGACCTTCGGTACGAACCCGGCTACCGGCGGACCTCTGCTCACCATCACTGCCTTAGCGACCGCACTGATCGCCGGCATCCTGACCAACCTTGTCGTCAACGGCGGCAAGATGAGCAGCCCGGACGATATCGTCGACCCGCTCACAGCGTCTGTCGACCAGGTCGAGGAAGTGCCTTTCGAAGATACCAATAAGAAAAAATAGTCCTCGCTTAAATTCGAATAACGCAAAAAGATCTCCGATTCTGCTGATTGGCAGTTTCGGAGATCTTTATTTGTTGATTGAACTTCCACTAATAATCTTTGGCTTTCGAAAACAAGCGATCTATTTGATGAACCCTTCCATGATGCCTTTATAAATCTCGATCATCTTACGATCGGATTCTTTACTGCCGTCATATCCATTTATTACGCCGCAGTAATTCTCAGAAGGAGTTCCGGCTTTTATTGTAAAAAGCCAGGGCATATAAACTCCTTTTTCTCCGTTTCTCTCGGGGAGAACAGAACCCATGGCCGATTCAAAACGATCAAGGTACGGGGTTAACGGATATACATCGCTATAACAATCTAAGTAGTAAATAGTTATATCTGTATCTTCTGCTGCTTCATTGATGAGTTTAACTGCTTCCTGACAGTTGGGACAACTTGCAGAACCGAGGTAAAAGACAGCCGAGCCTTTATCATTGATCAGTTCCAGTGCTTCTTCTGGTGTGATTCCAACAAAACAATGATCGACCGAGTTCATTCCTTTATAAGCGCTCATGTCTACTCTATATCCGCTGATTTTCGTTATTGGATACTGCTCTTTTAAGAAAGAACAAGACACTATGAACGATGATGCAATAAGCAGCAAGATGAAACAGATGCAGCGTTTACACACTCTATCAACCTCCGAGGATAATTGTGAGCCAATCATTTCGAAGCACCAAGATTTTGTTTCATTTGTATAAATTCATCTGCGTCTTTTGGAAATCGGATCTTTGTCACATCTTGCCAAACTTTCGCATCTGTCCTGTAGCCAAGTATTGCATCGTCTTCCAACGTCGATTCGTCTATAAGCATAAATGTGTCCGGATACGGGAGAATTTGATAGATTCCTCCACGAGCTTCTCTTCTTTTTCCGGTCACTAAATAGTATACGTTTCCCTCTTCGATCTGTGTGCCTTCGATTCTCCTGGTTACATACGCAGGGAGGTCGTATCCGTTTTCTTTGATTGTTCTAATTTGTTTTTCCAGAGATACTGGATCTTGTCCTTTTGCATATCTGTCAAACGGCAAGGTGCCACCAGCGATCGCGAAGCCAACGCATTCGCCTTCTTCGATGTCCCCAATAAACACTCTAACTATTTCCAGTTGTCCGTATGTATAGATTCCTCCATATACATTCGCATCGCTCCAATAATTATCATATCCATCAATCGAATTGATCTTCGCGATAACGCATAATCCTATATCCTCTTCAAAAACCGGCGCTCTATCAGAAGATTCATCGATGGACAGAATTGTTTCATTGCCCTCAAGTTTCATTGCGGCTTTTCTTATCGTGTTCACCTGACCCTTATCTAAGCAGTTATTCCATTTGGTTTCGACAGAAGCAGAAGCGCACGAAACAGTCATTATCATCAACAACACAACAAGTATTTTCTTCACAACATCCACCTCTTATTCTAGTTGCCATATGAATACAGATTATTAATCGCAAGATTATTCACTTTCATTTTATGATTAATCTCCCTTTAATCGTGATACTCTAACAAGTTTCAGATTCTCCTTAAGTTTTCTTACATCTTTTTGATAATTGCCTCTAGTTGATGTGTTTGAAATAGATGAAATTGCAAGTTTTTTAAGTAACTCACATATTACTTCAAGAATGGATTGCATTTCCCCTTTCCTCCTGTCTATGGTTTCAATTTATCCAATTGCAACCAATAAATCTATTTATTTGATGAATCGGGGGGGGTTAATTGTGATAAAGCCAAATTTCACATTATTTGATCCAAATATATCTTAATCGGCTATGTACGAAAAAAGGCATTTTATCATTACGATATGAATGGTGTTAAAAAGGCATTTATTAGCTACGCAAATAAAAGATTGTCGGACCTTTATATATTGGGATATTGATTTACCTGAAACAAACGGATTTCAAGCTGCATATTTGATATATGAAAAGCAGCCTGACGCTTGTATCGTTTTTTGCACAATCCATAACGATCTGGACTTTGACTCGTTCAAGCTCAATCCATTTTACTTCGTTAAACAATGGTCATGAGTTTATTAAAACGCACAAAGAAGAAGAACATGGATATGGAGTCAAGACAATTGAACAGGTAGCCGAGAAATATGGCGGATTTATATCCTATGCTCAGACTAAGAATCAACTCGTTGCAACAGTTCTACTCCCGCTAAGGATTATCGCTCAAGACAAATGAATGGTTTTCTAAGCTTCGTTAACAAGTTTCCCGGAGATATGTTCCGGAATCAGTTTAAAACACAATGTTCCTTTCAGTGACTTGCCGATCTCGTGCTGGATATACTCTTCGTCATCCGTGAACTTGTAACAAAGCGCTCTCGAGATCTTTTCGGTCTCCTCAAGGCTGTCGACGAATTCGATATGACCGAAGACGATCACGCTTTTGATATTCAGCGCCCATTCACCTTCTCTGCGGTAACCTTCGTCATAGACGCAGAAGGAAGCCCTGTCATCGGCTTTCAGGGCATCGATCTTATGACCGGTCTTCCCGCCATGGAAATAAATACAGCCGGATTCCTCGTCATAATAATGGTTGATCGGCATTCCGTAAGGATAGCCCTCTAGGCCGTTAACCGACAGCACGCCGCGGACCTCTTTCTTCAGGATGGCGATGCATTCCTCTTTGCTCAATGCCTGTTTTTTGCGTACGATCTCTCTGAATTCCATAGTTATCTTCCTTCTGTTTTATTGAGCGGGATGCGCGTAAAGCAGCGTCTTTCATCCTCGTGGTGGATATAGGCTCCGTTCTTCAGCATGACGTTCAGAGAAGCGGTGTTCTCTTTATAGCAGCTCATATAGATCTCATCTTCCGCGAAATCCGGAAGTTTCTGCAGCGCTTCCACTGCCAGACGGAGACCCAGCCGGCCATAGCCGCGGCCGCGGTATTCCGGCGCGATGGCATAGCCGATATGTCCGGAACCATTCCGCAGGATATCGTTGAGATAATGGCGGACCTTGAAGATCCCGACGATCTCCTTCTCTCTCCATAGCATATAGCAGGTCTGCGGCACGTGTTCCGGCTTCAGACCGATCCCTTTCGCATAGTTGATCATCTTCGGGATGGTCACATCACGGAAGGTCTCGAACCCTTCGCCGAGATGGTTGTTCTCAAAACCGTTTTCTGCCGGGATCTTCTGCCAGATCCGGTATTCTTCCTCCGCGTCTTCGGGGCAGGTCGCCTTCAGAAACAGACGCGGATAAACGAGTTCGAATTCCTCCAGAACGATGAGGCTGTACTCGCTGAATTCTTCTCCGCATTCCGCCAGCTCTCTGCGGAAAAACGGATCATGGACAGAACGGTAATATTCCAGGCTGCGGTCGCCTTCCCCTTCCTTGTACGCGTGCTCGGCATCGATGTCCCGGTAGGGAACGGTACGGATCCTCCCTTCGCGAATGATGCACACGGCATTCCCTTTTGAATCGGTGATCACGCTGTAGCCGCCGGTCACCGGCAGCTCTTCCTCTTCGTCGTACTGATAACAATCATAAGCGGAACTGGTCGCAGTCTTGATGCCGGTCAGCACCAGAAAAGCGAGCTCATCCGGCGCGTCGCCGAATGACCAGACGTCATATTCTCCGGTCAGACCGGATTCCTTCCACAGCGCTTCCGCGCTTCGTCCGATTTTATTATCCATGAGTCCATTATAGACACGTTTCCCATGAAGAAAAAGACGTCCAGCGGACGGTTTGACCTGCCGGAAACCGGAAAAGGGCAATGAACAGAGACTGTTTTTGTCTGAGATGCCGCGGCAGAACGCGGCAGCGGTGCTAATAACCTGCCAATGGAGGCGAAATAGTAAAAAAGTTTATGATTCCGCCCTTTTTGTCAATTATTAGGACGAATATAGTCTTTTTTATACTTATACTCTGATCGGTCTCACTTTCGTTGACTTGGATTTTATGGCTCAATAAGATGAAATTGAATCTGATTCATTGCATACAATGAACAGACGAGCATATGGAGGATATCATCATATCAAAGAAGACACCGTTTTATGATGTCGGAGTCAAGTATGGAGCCAAGATGGCCGAATTATTCGGATACTGGCTTCCTGCAGAGTACGCCACCGGACACGCAGAAGAGTATATCGGCACCAGAACGAGAGCCAGTCTGTGTGATCTCGATTACATGGCAGTCGCGACGATCAAGGGACCGGACGCGTTTGCCTACATCCAGAAAGTATTCACGAACGACTTCACCACCCTCGGTATCGGAGGCATCCGCTACACTGCGATCCCCAACGAACAGGGCAACATGGTAGATGACGGTACCTGCTGGCATACCGGTGAGAACGAGTACATGTTCATCAGCGGAGACGAATCCGACTATGCCTGGCTCGAGAAGAATGCGGAAGGTTTCGACATCGAACTGACCAACATCACGGACCAGTGGACGACCCTCGCCCTGCAGGGACCTCTCTCACGGAAGATCCTGGAGAAACTGACGGACGTCGACCTCGGATTCAAGTTCTATACCTTCAAAAAAGGAAAGGTCGGAGGGGTCGACTGCACGATTGCCAGGATCGGCTTCACCGGCGAATTCGGCTATGAGATCCATTTCAGTTCCGAACTCGGGACCGAGATGTGGGAAAAGGTCATGGCTGCCGGCAAAGAAGAAGGCATCGTTCCCTGCGGGCAGCTCGCGCTTGAAAGCCTGCGCCAGGAAGCCGGAATGATCCTCGTGGGCAACGAGCACAACAAGACCATCAACCCGTTCGGGGCAAGCATCGGCTGGACGGTAAAACTCGGAAAGACCAATGATTTCAACGGACAGCAGGCACTTAAGGAGATCATCAGGAACGGCGTCACGAAGACGCTGGTCTGGTTCAGAGTTGACGGGATCGTCGAAGCAAAGACCGGCGATCCGATCTTCAGCGGTGAAAAAGAGATCGGTTATGTGACAAGCGGATCGCTGACCCCCGGAACAGACCACAGCACAGCGCTCGGTTATGTCCGTCCGGAATACGCGATCACCGGTTCGCATTACACGATCTGCAGCGACGGCACGGGATACGACGCAGCCCTGTCTCTCGTACCGCTGTATGACCCCGGCAAATACCGCCGGATGGGAAGAATCCCGGCTGAGCACGCGGCCGCAGCGATTCTTTGTCTGAGTCAGACAGAAACTGCATAGAATAATAAAGACCCGCTGACGCAGGCGGTGCCGATACCGGAAGCGCTGTCTGCCCGGCGGGTTTTACTATGCGAAAGCAGACACTTCTTCTGTTTTTGCCAAAAAACCGTCTCCTGAGAGATGGTTTTTGTTTTCTTCAGAGGCTGTCCGGAGTCTGTCCCAGCGCTTTTCTGCTATTCTTTTTCGACCGGATCGGTGATGTAGTCGCGCAGATGGAAGTAGTCGGTGTCCACGATCGCCCGGCCGACCTTGATGAGGTTGCGGACTTCCGCCGAGATCCGTTCGACTTCGTTTTCACTCAGCGACTTGCCTTCGAAGGGATTGAATTCTCCGTCGTAGACAGTGTAGATGCCTTCGTTAGTGATCCAGTCGCCGTTCGCGAACATCACTCTCGTATCCCCGTTGAAGATGTCTGTTCCCATGTACAGACGCGGATCGTAGTTCAGCCCGAACAGGTTGGCGATCGTCGGAACGTGGTCAAAGGTCGAGCAGACGTCCTCGACTGTCTCTGTCGGAGTGCTTGCGCAATAGAGGATCAGCGGCGACTTGTAGAAGCCGTGGGTCCCGTAGCGGTCGGCATACTGGGTGTATTTGCGGATCACCTGGGTGTCCAGATTGAACGGATGGTGATCCGGCCAGAAACAGATGACAGTATTGTCGAGTTTTCCTTCTTCCTCAAGCGCGTTCAGGAGCGTCTCCAAAGACTTGTCGAATTCCATAGTCTTGGAGATAAAGCGTTTGAGTTCGATCGGGTATTCGGGATGGACTTTATTGATCTCTTCGAGATAATGGTTTCCGTAATAGGAATACTCGTCATACGGCCAGTGCATGGTCGAAGTGACGATGAAGGTGAAGAACTTGTCAGAATGGATGAAATCCGGAAGCGCCTGCTCCATCAGTACGTTGTCCGACTGCCAGCCCTGGACGATCGGGATATCGAGGTCATCGATATCCTTATAGACATCGATCCCGTAGGAATGGTGCAGTTCGGTGCGGTCATAGAACTGGTCATCCCAGTTGTGGAAGGAGAAGGTATCGTACCCGGCACGCTTGAATAAAGCAGCCATGGAGTTGTTCAGATCGTTGGGGGTAGCGGTATAGACCGTGCAGGCAGAACCGTAGGGCATCATCGAAGTCATGGATACGAGTTCAGAGTCGCCGGTGCCGCAGCTGAAGACCGGGGTGTAGTGGTTCGGAAACTGATAGCCTTCAGTCATCATTTTATAGATCGTCGGGGTCAGTTCCGGATCGATGCCTACATAGTCCAGCGATTCGACCAGGAAATAGATGAAGTTATAGCCTTCATAGATCCCTGTCTTCTCGTTCTTCTGTTCAACTTTCCGGTTCAGCAGGAACTGATCGATCGACTTTACGGTCTCATCGGTTTCCTTTTCCATATCCGCGATCCAGCGGATGTCGTCGAATTCCCGGACCAGCGGATCCTTTTCGATCACTTCCGGAGTCTCTGTTGGTTCCGGCGACGTTTCCGCCGTCGCGTCCGGCGCTGTCGTATCCTCAATGATCAGACGGTCTTCCTTTTTATTCAGGACGGCTGCGATATCTTCAAAGAAGAAGGTGTTGACACCGGTCTCCCTCACGATGAAGTCAAAGTTGTCCTGATTCTCGTAGGCGTTGCGGTAGTTCAAAGAGCCGTAAGGCAGCGTAAACATGACCACCGCAAAGATCACCAGCGAGAGCAGGAAAGTGCGCAGCGAGACTTTATTCTCCGCTTTGTTTTTCAGATTGATCAGCAGGAACGCGAAAGCTGGCAGCAGTGTCAGCCAGTACTGCGGTTTGGCAGTCTTGATGAAATACCAGGCAAAAACGCCGACCCGGAAGCCACCGACAGCGTACTGCTGGAAACTGTAGTAGCCGTTCAGGAAGTTCTTGAACTGCAACTCCAGGAAAGCGTAAGCACCAAAGAGCAGCAGGACCAGGAAGCCCAGGATCAGCGATACTTTCGGAGATGCCTTTTTCAGCGCAAAAGAGAGGATAATGGCCAGCGCGAAAGACACCGCCAGCATCCTCGCGACTGCGATCAGTTCGATTTGGCCGAAGGATACCATCCCGAAGATATAATCAATAAAATACAGGCAAGCGAACAGGCTTAAGCCATATTTGTAGGAAGTCACAAAACAAGTATACTCAAATTTGTCACTTAGGTCACGTGCAATTAAATAACGACTTATTTTCAAGATTCTTTTTTGGAAGAGCCACAAAAGAGAGATGATACAGTCTGATTGTGCCTCCTCGCAGGAAATGTGTCGATATAGTTTTGCATAGCAAAAAAGACGACTGTTTTTCAGTCGTCTTTGCGTTTGTAGGCTTTCAGCGCCTGCCGGATCAGCAGGTCAAATTTCGTCGCATCCCAGGCAGCTCTGCCGGTGAACAGACCATCGATATGTTTCTGCACGATCAGCTCGTCAGCGTTGGTCGGATTGACACTGCCGCCGTAGAGGACCGGGATCTCCTTGCCCTTCTTGCCGAAGAGTTCCTTGAGACATTTCTTGATCTCCTTGTGCATCTCTTCCGCATAGTCAGCCCTGGCCGGAGTGCCGTTGACACCGATCGACCAAACAGGCTCGTAAGCGACCCAGACTCTGTCGAGATCTTCTTCCTTCACGCCGTGAAGACCGACTTTCAGCTGGGTGCGCAGGACTTCGGCACTGATGCCGAAATCTTTCTCTTCCGCTGTCTCACCGATGCATAAGAGGGTCGTGAAGCCATGCTTCAGGGAAGCAAGGACTTTCTTGTTTTCCTCAACGTCTGTCTCATTGAAGACGTGTCTTCTCTCGGAATGACCGATCATGACGAGGTCGATGCCGAGTTCCTTCAGCATCAGCGGCGAGATCTCGCCGGTGAACTGACCCTGGTCTTCCCAGTTCATGTTCTGGGCGCCGATCATGATGTTGCGGTGATCGACTGCCTGCGAAGCGCGCTCCAGCGTCGTAAAGGACGGGATGATGAACATCGTGATATCCGGGATATCCTTGGTCTTCTTCTCGAGCTCTTTCAGGTAGGCAACTGTGTCGGCAGTGTTCTTATACATCTTAAGGTTGCTGCCGAAAAAGAGTTTCTTTGTCATTTTATTTACGGTTCATGTCGTATTCGACGAAAGCGTCGACTTTCGGCTGGGAAGAGCAGCCGGGTACGAATTCGTTAGTCAGGAAAGCTTCGACCAGCTCTTCTCTAAGCTTGTAGCCGGTGGTGAAAGCGCCCAGGCAGGCGATGTTGGCGTCGTTGCTGAGGCGGGCTCTCTTGGCGGAATAGATATCGGAGATCAGCGCGGCGTATGCGCCTTTGACCTTGTTGGCAGCGATCGAAACACCGATGCCGGTACCGCATAAAAGAATACCGCGGTCATAATCGCCTCTGGCGACAGCTTCCGCGACAGCAGCGGCTGTGTGCTGGTAGATCACGTCTTCAGAACCGAAGTCCGTTACTTCGCCAAGCCCTTTCTTGTTGATGAATTCGATTACCTGTTGTTTTGCCTCTTCGGCGTTTGGATCACATCCGATAGCGATTTTCATGATTATCTCCTCCTAAATGATTCCTCGTTCTGGCAGACCCTGCGGTCTTAGTCGGAAAAGCCCTTTTCCATGCGCTGTGATGAACATCAGCGCAGGGCAAGAGCTTCTTCTTCGGTTGGTTCAATGATTTTCTTGTCGTGCGCGTAGGCATCCACGTAGTACGGCAGATCGGTCAGACGGCGGCTCAGATTCTCGCTGAAAAGACGGAAGACCTTTTCTTCATTTCGCTCTTTCAGCGCGTCCAGATAGTCATAGTGCGTCTGGACGATCTGCTTTCTGGATTCTTCGGTATCCAGCAGACTGTGACCGTAGATCAGCTTGAAGAAAGCGAGATTGTCCCATAACTGTTCGATCATCGCGCAGATCCGTTCCATCCGGCTGATCCTGTAGATCGTGAAATGGAATCTCCGGTTCTGCCGGTAACTCTCGATCGGTTTGGAATCCGAATCCATAACGATCCGTTCGTACTCTTTCTGCAGCATCTCCAGTTCTTCGATATCCGCATCCGTAAGATTTCTGCAGGCAAACTGCGCAGCGATCGGTTCCAGCGCTCTTCTGGCCATATAGATCTGCTTGATATCGTCCTCGGACAGTTTCACGAGCCGCATCCCGACATAGGGGATCGACTCCGCCAGACCTCTTTTCTCCAGATCAAACAGCGCCTCCCGGACCGGCATGCGGCTGACGCCAAGCTGTTTGGCGATTTCGTTTGCGTTCAGTCGGTCTCCCATCAGAAGTTTCCCTTCCATGATCCATTCCATCAGGATGTCGATGACCTGTTCGGAGAGGGCGTTTTTCTGAAACAGACTGCCTGAATTTTCCTGCATCGTGATACGCGTCATGTCACTTATATTTTAGCCTATTTTCCTATGCAATAGAGTGCTGAATTATAAATCCAGCCTGGCAACGGCCGCACGGAGAATGCTGACTTCCGCGGTCTCTTCGATCAGCTGCGCCGTATGCTCGGCGTTGATCGCGTCCTTGCCCATGGCGACCAGACCGTGGTCGACAAGCAGGAAGCCCGGAAGCTCCGGATTCTCTTTCAGGATCTCCTCGACCATATAGAAATATTCCGGTTTTACCATCGGCGCCGGAACGTCCAGAGTCGGCAGATCGGCGTTCATCTTCAGCTGGGAGTGCCAGGTGATGCGTTTCAGCGGTTTCTTCGAAGAAGAATATGCGATGCTCCAGGGAGCATGCGTATGCACGACCGCATTGACGTTCGGGCACAGACGGTAGATCAGGCCGTGAAGCAGCGCTTCTCTGGTGGGTTTGCCTTCGCCGCTGACTTTGTTACCGTCAAAGTCAGTGATGACGAAGCCGTCGACAGTCGCATCTGCGAAAGAGCTGCCGCTGGCCTTGACGATCATCAGATCCTGGCCGGGGACACGTGCGCTGACATTGCCGCCGCTGTTCATCTGAATGCCGCGGGCATACGCTCTCTTGCATGCTTCCACGAGCTGTTCGCAGATGGGTATAAGTTTCTCGTCCATTGTCTGTTTCCTCCTAATAATTGTGATCTTCCTTGCGGATCACGCCCCGCTCGACCATTTCGTCGATCATGTGATGGGCAGCCTGGATCCCCCATTCCTTCGTATCCAGATTGCCGGGGATCGTGATGAATTCCAGGTTCGGGTTGTCGATCTTGCGGATCTCATCGATGATGATCTCATCGACTTCCGGCCAGTAGAGTTCCTCGCCCTTCCGGGTATTGTGACGCATGCCGTCAGTCGGAAGCAGGACCTTGACCGGATAATCGATCGCAGCCAGGCGTTCGCGGAAACTGGCAGTAGCATCCGCCGCCTCGTCCGGAAGCAGCTTGATGTGGGCCATCGTCGCGTTGTGGTACATGACCTTGCGCTCTTCGGTCCGCGGCGGGAATTCCGACGGAGCGAAATCGATGAAATCGATGCCGCCGACACTGACGACGAGCGGGACTCTGGCCTTCACGCTCTTGCGCAGCCGGGTGCAGGCGTTCTCGCCATAGGAGAAGCCGCCGCCGAAATACTCTTCGGTGATCTCATGGACCGTCATATCCAGGATACCGTCGATCAGGCCTTCCTCCGCCATCTGCTCCATCGTCGGTCCGCCGACGCCGGTCGCATGGAAACCGAGAGTTTCGAAACCGCAGCGTTCCAGTTCATCGATCGCGGCACAGCAGCCGGTATTGGTGATGCCCATCAGGGTCACGCCGATGACAGGCCTGTCGCCCTTTTTCAACACATGACCGGCTGTTTTGACCATGCCGATACAGCAGGCGGTCGCATTGGCGATGACCTGCCGGGTGACCAGATTCAGGCCGGTGAAGTCACAGATCGCAGGAATGACAACGATATCCTTTTCGCCGACGACCGGATCGAAGGTCTTGCGCCCGCAGGCAATGGTCGTTGCCATGACTTTCGGAAAGCCGATAGGCAGCGAGCGCATCGCGGATGTCGCCATGACCGTATTCTGCAGACCGCCGATCGATACGACGCCGTCGATCTGTCCGTCATCATACAGTTTTCTGACGTATTTGGTCACCGCGCCCCGCATGAAGTCGATCTTTTCGCCTTTGCTGCGGGGTTCGAGATCCTGCCAGTGAACGCCCATGACCTGAACGATGTCCTCACGGGATACATCATAATTATACGATGGATAC
This sequence comes from Erysipelotrichaceae bacterium, assembly GCA_017533785.1. Classification (GTDB taxonomy): domain Bacteria; phylum Bacillota_I; class Bacilli_A; order Erysipelotrichales; family Erysipelotrichaceae; genus RGIG5669. The sequence continues at coordinate 24,141 of JAFWII010000029.1, forward strand.
GGGCCGGTCGCGACGTCGATGACCAGACCTTTCATGCCTTCCTTTTCGACCAGTTCACGGATATACTGCGCCTCTCTGTATTTCGTGTCGCAGCTTTCTATGATTGCGATTGTTTTCATATTGTGCCTCCGAGCAGAGCGCTGTAAAGACCCCCGAAAGGGTCTTTACAGCTGTGTATATGGGACAAGACGGAATTATTCACCGAAGACCGGCAGACGGCCGTTTTCTTTCTCGTACGCTTCAACGTAGTCGGACAGCAGATAATCGTGCGCGAGCAGAAGATGCTTGTGCGGATCGACGCCTGCTTCCTTGCAGCGTCTGAGCGTATCGCGGATGGTATTCCAGGATGCGACGATATCAACATAGCGTCCCGGCGGGAGAATGTCGTAATGCAGGTTTGCTTCGACTTCCGGAGTGGTGTCGATGTTGCCCATAACGAATACGGAGTCGCCTACGCAGTAGTACGGGCCGTTCTTTGTCTGCGCGACGATCGTCTGATGGCCCGGGCAGTGACCGAAGCTTTCATAGACGCTGAGTCCCGGAAGGATCTCAGTTTCGCCTTCTACGAATTCGAAGCGTTCCTTAACGCCTTCCTGATCGAACGGAGCGATAACGACGTCGCCGTCCTTGGCGATGATCGGTCTTTCATAGCTCTTGAAATGGAGCGGAACCGGGTTATGGGCATATTCCCATTCCTTCTTGTTGACGATCAGACGCGCCTTGGTGAATTTTTCAAGATAGAAGACATGGTCCCAGTGCAGGTGAGTGAAGACGACCATATCGATCTCAGCCGGTGTATGGCCGACTTTCTTCAGCATGGATTCGATATCATCGATGCCTTCTCTCTGCCAGGAGCCTTTGTGATGGTATTTGTTGGCGCGTTCTGTCCAGGCCATGCCGGTGTCGACCATGACCAGCGTTCCGTCTTCGCCTTCAAGCAGGAAAGTGAAATCCGGAAGCGGTACCGGTTCGTCCTTGACGTCTTTCAGGTACGGCTTGCAGGAAAAATGATAATGATATTCCAGCGGTTTGGTCGGGATAAAGCCAGTGTTCAGTGGTGTGATCTTGAAATTCATGAGTGTTCCTCCTTTTTTAGATATGTTTAATCGATCTTGTTTTCCTGACGTTTTCTGGTAACAGTATCGATCAGGACCATGATAATGATGACGGCGCCGATAACTAAACCCTGTGCCTGCGCCGGGATCCCGGTCAGGTTCATGACGTTAACGACGATGGTAAGGATCAGTGCGCCGGCGATCGTGCCGAGCACGCCGCCTTCGCCGCCTTTCTGGGAAGTTCCGCCGATTACAGCGGCAGCAACGGTCTGCAGGCCGTAGGTATCACCCATCGCCGCGTCGGCAGCGTTCAGCCGCGCTGTCATCAGCATGCCGGCGAAAGCCGCGCAGATCGAGCAGATAACGAAGGCGGACAGAACGATCCGGCGGGTCGGAACAGCGGCGTATTCCGCTGCGACCGGGTTGGAACCGTACTGATAGATCCGGCGTCCGAGCGTCGTCTTGGTCAGAAGCACATACAATATGGCGACGACGATCAGGGCAAATATCACCAGGACCGGGATCGGACCGACGTAGCCTGTGCCGAACCAGGTGAAGGACTGCGGGAGATCATAGATGACCTGGCCGCGCATGATCGCGATGCCGAGACCGGCGATGACCCAGTTCGTGCCGTAAGTGGCGATGAATCCGGGCAGGATACCGGCAAGCGTGCCGTTGATCAGACCGATGACGACACCGATCAGAACACCGATCAGAGCGGCGACCGGTACCGATACGCTGCTCTTGATGAGCTGGGCGACGACGCAGCCGACAAGACCTGCGGTCGCGCCGACGGAAAGATCCATCGTGCCCGTCAGCAGGACCGCTGTAAGACCCGATGAGAGGATCAGCAGCAGTGAAGCCTGACGGAAGATCGTGATCATGTTTTTGACGGTGCGGAAATTCGGGGCGATGATCGAGGACAGGATGATCAGGACGACAAGTCCGATCAGGCTGTAGAAGGCGGTCGATTCTTTCAGTGACTGTTTAAATTTTTCCATGATCTTTCCCCTTTCTACGCTTTCGCCTTGCGGCTGGTGATCAGCGCGTTGACGATGATCGCCGCGAGGACGATGCCGCCTGTGGACACGCTCTGATAGATCGCCGGAACGCCGCAGATATTCAGGCCGTTCTGGATGACCTGGATCAGAAGGACGCCCAGGATGGTGCCGGCGACATTGCCCTTGCCGTGACGCAGGGAAGTTCCGCCCAGGACAGTTGCCGCGACAGACTGGAATTCCAGGCCGTTGGCGACGATCGGCTGTCCGGATTCGACACGGCACAGCATCATCAGTCCGGCAATACCGGTCAGGAAACCGGCAAAGGCGTAGGCCTTGATCAAAGATCTTCCGGGGTTGACGCCGGCAAGCGTCAGGGATTCCGGGTTGCCGCCCAAAGCGCGGATGTTGGCACCGAGCTTCGTGCGCTTCAGCATAGTATAGGTCAACAGGAACATCACAGCCGCGACCCATACGTTATTCGGAACAAGGAGCACCGTTTTGGTGAATGTCCGGTAAAGCTCGCTGGCGAAGTAGATCGAGGCGCCGCCGGTAAGCAGGAGCGCGATCGAGTTCACGATGTTCTGCATACCGTAGGAAACGATGAACGGAGGCAGGGAGAACTTCGATACGAAGAAGCCCTTGACTACGCCGATCAGGATCGCGACCAGCACGCTGATCGCCATGCCGACCGGAAGCGGTACGCCCTTGATCGCCAGCCAGACAGTCAGTACGGTAACGATATTGACGACTGCGTTGAGAGACATGTCGATACCTTCAGTGAGGATGACGATCGTCTGGGCAAAAGCCATGATCATCAGCGGTACACACTGCAGCAGGATGTTCCGGAAGTTTCTGGTCGACAGGTAAAGAGGTTCGATGAGCGAGAAGATCACGATCATCGCGACCAGCATGTAGACGACCGGCGGGATGCTCCTGACGATATCCTTAAATGACTTGTTTTTCATTATTCAGCACCTCCCAGCATCATCAGCTCACCGATCTTTTCCTGATTGAAGTCCGGGTCTTCCCGTTTGACTTCACCGGTGATCTCTCCTTCTTTCATGATGTAGATGCGGTCACTCATACCGATGATCTCCGGCAGTTCAGAGGAGATCATGATGATCGCCTTGCCCTGGGAAGCCATCTGGTCCATCAGATTGTAGATCTCCATCTTGGCGCCGACGTCGATACCGCGGGTCGGCTCGTCGAAGATCAGGATCTCCGGATCCTGGGAAAGCCATTTTGCCAGGACGACTTTCTGCTGATTGCCGCCGGAGAGGAAACGCGTCTTCTTGCCGACACTGGTCGTCATGATGCGCAGTTTTTCCTTGAATTCTTCCGCGATCTGGTTGATCTTTCCGTTGTTGACGAAGAAGTTCGGGAAGATCTTCAGCAGGGATACGGCGACGTTGTTCTGAGCGATCGATTCATTGAGCGCCAGGCCCTGGCGCTTGCGGTCTTCGGAGATCAGGCCGATCCCCATCTTGACAGCGCTGGTCGGAGTCTTCGGCATCGCTTCTTTCCCGAAGACCGTCATTTTGCCGGAAGCGATCGGACGGATGCCGTAGATCATCTCTGCTGTTTCGGTACGGCCGGCGCCGACAAGTCCGGCAAGACCGACGATCTCGCCCTTGCGGACGTTGAAGCTGACGCCTTTGACACGGCCGCCCTGGTCGCAGAGACCTTCGACACGCAGCGCTTCTTCATTGAAATCGTTTTTGTTGCGGACATAGACCTGCGATACATCGCGGCCGACCATCATTTTTACGAGTTCGGCATCGGAACATTCATTGATGCCGACACAGCCGATCTTCTTGCCGTCACGCAGGACCGTGATGCGGTCGCCGATCTGCGGGAATTCCTGCATGCGGTGCGATACATAGATGATGCCGAGTCCTTCGCTTTTCAGCTTGCGGATCTGGACGAACAGCGATTCGACTTCTCTTTCGGAGAGGGTGGAGGTGGGTTCATCGAAAACGATGATCCTCGGCGAAAAGGACAAGGCTTTCGCGATCTCTACCATCTGCTGCTCGGCAACGCTCAGGCTGCTGACGGCTCTGGTGACGTCGATATACTCGCAATTCAGAGTTTTCAGCAGAGCCTTTGCGTCTTCATTCATCTTTTTCAGATCGAGAAGTCCGAGTGCCGTCTTCGGCTCACGGTTCAGAAATATATTCTGTGCTGCATTCAGATAGGGAACCAGGGAGTTCTCCTGATACACAGCGACGATCCCTTTATCAATGGCGTCTTTCGTGCCGGTCAGTTTCAGCGGCTGGCCGTCCAGAAAGATCTCGCCTTGTTCGGCCTTGTATGCGCCGAGCAGCACCTTTGACAGCGTGCTTTTTCCGGCGCCGTTTTCACCGACCAGAATATGGACTTCCCCTTCCTGAAGATCGAAATCGACGTCGTCGAGCGCCTTCATGCCGGGGAACAGCTTGGTGATATGTTTTGCTTCTAAAATTGTTTTTCCCATATATCACTCCATCTTTTTAGATAGAATGCCCGCTTCCGGGGAAGAGGGCATTCTATAGGCTGATTAAAACTACTGTGTGATTACTGTAAAGCGTTGAACCAGGCGTTGCCGTTGATGTAGCCTTCAACTGTTTCAGCATTGATCAGCGGATCGTTGTTGGCAGTCGGGAACGGGATGAAGCGGCCGACCGGCTCAGTACCGTCGTTCAGATACTGAACAGCGTAAGCGGCAGCGATGTAGCCGGATCCGTACGGGTCTGTGTTGTAGGATTCGAACATGTCACCGTTCAGGACAGCGTTTGCAGCGTCGACGGAACCGTCAAAGCCGGAGACCAGAACGCCTTCGATGCCGGCGCCCTTCAGAGCCTGGACAGCACCTAATGCGCTTTCGTCGTTAGCACCGATGATGCCCTGGATGTCGCTGTTGCCCTGGAGCAGGTTCTCAGTAACGGACATACCTTCGGTTCTCTTGAAGTTAGCAGTCTGGGAAGCAACGATCTTGATGTTCGGGTATTTTGCGAATGCATCGTTGATGCCGTTGAGACGTTCGATCGCATTGGCAGCTCCCGGCGGACCTTCGAGGATGATGATGTTGCCTTCGCCGTTTAATGCTTCCGCCATTTCGGTAGCGATGGTGTAGCCTGTTTCATAGTAGTCGACACCGGTACGGAGGAAAGTATCCTCAGCAGCCGGAGTACCGATCGTCAGAACGATAACGCCTTCATCCTGAGCAGCGCGGACACCAGGCATGATGCCGTTGGAGTCAGCACAGTGAACGATGATGGCATCACAGCCCTGCTGGACCATGTTTTCCATGATACGGACCTGTTCTTCAACAGAGTCACCTGTGGAAGGAGCCTGGCAGATCGCTTCAAAGCCCATATCTTCACCGGCTTTTGCGACACCTGCAGACTGTGCGTTCATATACGGGTTCGTTGTGTTCTTAGCGATGTAACCGATCTTGTACGGTTTTGCTGCCTTGATGTCTGTTGCGACAGTTGTGCCGATACCGGTGATCGGAAGTTCGCTTGCATCAAGAACAGTTGCTTTGGAAAGGCCGCTGCTTGCCGGAGTCGGTGTCGGGGCCGGTGTTGTTTCGGTCTCGGCTGTAGCTTCCGGTGTAGGAGCCGGCTGGTTGGAGCCGCTGTTGCATCCTGCCAGTACGATCAGGGCAACCAGCATGGTAGCGATGATAAGCTTAGAGAGTTTCATTTACTCTTCCTCCTTCTGCGTTGGCAGCTCTATATATGGAAGCGCTTCCAACGTCAAATTCACTATATACGCAAGCAAACCGCTTGTCAAGGATATTGTATCCAATATTCAATATTTTTTTATTTTGGGTCGTTTTCCCTGCTTTTTTCTTGCTTTTTCCGTCAGAAAAGCGGCAAAAGACCTGTAAAAGCATATAAAAAGGCTGTCACTTTTGTGACAGCCTGGGGGGTCGGAAGATCGATCAGTAATTATATGTATAGGTGCTGGTCTTCCATTTCGGCGGGATGACCGGGATCTGCAGATAGGAATCGTACTGTCCGCCGGTGTGGATGACATGGATGCCGTCGCCGTTGTCGACCTGGTGGTTCATGTTGTTGTCGTGGAACCATTCGGTCTTGATGAACTTGCCGGCCAGACGGACGACGATGTATTCGCCCTTGTGCCATACACGGCTGTGCGGGTACATCTCGATGTCGATCGGATAGACCTTGCCCTGCTCCATCGGCTCGTTCTTGCGGTGAGCGGCGACCGGCTGGAAGTCTGAGGAGTATTTCGGATCAAGTTCACGGTGAGAGCCTCTCGCAAAGCCCCAGGCGCCGCGGTATTCCGCGCCCATGCAGCGGAGCGGGACGTATTTTCCGTCTTCTCCGTACTTCAGGACCCACGGGAAGAGATCCATGTTGTCATGACCGCGGCATTCAATGTTCAGATGCAGCTTCATGAAGCCGGTGACTTCGGTCTCTTCCGGAACGAGGAACTTGAATTCCGTCGTTTCAGTCTTCGGATCATAGCAGACTTCCGCTTCTTTTTCGATCGGCTCATAGGAAGCGCCCATCGTGGAAGCGTCCAGATAGATCTTGCGGTATTCGGTGCGCTTCAGCGGGAATTCATTCTCACGGCGGTAGCCGTAGCCGGTGTAGTCATAATCGTAGGCGTCCATGACCTGGAGACGGACTTTCGGTGTGAATTCCCAGCCGTTGTTGACGTCTTTGCAGTAGCGGTCATAGAAGCGTTTGAGGTCTTCGAGGTTCTCCGGGTTGTAGCTGTCCGGCCATTCGAATTCACGGTGCGCACGCAGCCATTTTTTCGGGGAACGGATACGGCGGAAGCCTTCGACAGAGCCTCTTAAATGATGGTGGACCCAGCCGCAGGTGACATAAGCCGGGATACGGATCTTCTCCCATTTGACGATCTTGTCTTCCCAGTATTCGTTCATCAGCGGATACTTGTGGATCATCTCGATGGTGTTCTCCATGTAGGTCTTGTTGGCACAGGTGTTGATGATGCCGGATTCATAGTCCGGGTTCGGTACGCCGCCGCAGAAGAAGGACTCGCGGTACAGATCGCCGATGCCTTCCCAGGCAGCGATACAGGCCAGATGCGGCGGCTGTTCCGCAGCGATCTTCCAGTGGGACATACAGACGCCGGAGTTGCCGAACAGGGTGACTTTGCCGTTGCACCATTCCTGCTTGGCGATCCATTCAACGGTATCGTAGCCGTTCTTCGCGTCGTCGGTGCCCCAGAGATTGACGTTGCCTTCGGAGTTGCCGATGCCGGTCGGGTCGGCGTTGACGATCGCGTAGCCGTTGCGGCACCAGTAGCCCGGGTCAGCGGCTTCGAACTTCGCCATTTCGGAAACGGTCTTCGGCGGAACGCCCATCAGTTTCCAGTCATCCATGCCCTCAGCCGGACGCTTACCGAACGGACCCCAGCAGAGGATCGCCGGGACCTTTTCGGTACTGTCGCTCGGAAGATAGACGTCGGCGTAGATCCTCGTGCCATCGCGCATATAGATGCTCTGGTCCTGCATGCATTTGACGCCCGGACCGGCTTCATAGGTGCGCGGATTGAGTTTGCCGCAGTAGCAGAAGCCCATTCCGGTCGGAATGCCGGCAGCCCGCATGGCATCCATCTCTTCTCTGGTCTTGCCCGGATTGCCCTTGATGAAGGGGACGTCGTACTCGACGCCGTCAAAAGTTCGCTTGATATAGATGATTTCACGTTCTTTCTTTTCAGACATTGAAATAACCCTCCTTCCTGATCAGCAGAACGATTGTAAACATCAGCGGTAGAAATAGGAAGTGTCCCTGCCTTCGTCGACCGAAGCGGCATACTTGACCGTGTCGAAATGCTCGTGCAGCAGGCGGACCGCTTTCTGCGTATCGCGCTGTTTCACGGCATCACAGATCGCCTGATGCTCCTCGATCAGACCGGGGACTCTTCCCGTCGTGCGGACTTCCAGATTCCGCCAGCGGCGCAGGTGCAGGTAGGCGTCGTCCAGGATCGTCTGGATCCCGCCGCGGCCTGCCTTGTCGAGCAGCACCTGGTGAAATAAGTCGTCGGTATAAAAGTATTCCTGAAGATAGCCGTTGCCCTTGGCATAGGCTCTCTTCTGTTCGTTGATCATTTTCTGCAGTAAGACCGTCAGTTCCTCGATGCCATCGTTCGCTTCGATGATCTGCATGACCACCGCGGTCTCGCTGGCTTCGCGGAGAAAAAGGATATCCGCGATCTTGTTCAGGTCGATCAGGGAAACGAAACTGCCGCGCTGCGGATAGACTTCCAGCAGTCCCTTTTCGCGGAGCTTGGCAAAAGCGCCGCGCACCATGTGGCGGGTGCAGCCGTAGACCGCGCAGAGCTCATTCTCGCTGATCGCGTCTCCCGGCAGATACTCGCAGTTGACGATCTTTTTCAGCAGGTCATCGTAGATCTCCTCGCTGCTGATCATGGAGTGTTCCTGGAGTTTATTCATCTGCCTGTTCCTCCTTCTTCAGGATCCTGCCGTCGGGACCGGCGTACAGTTTCTGTGCCAGTTCCTGCCGTTTGACTTTTCCGCTCGCCGTGACCGGAAAGCGGTCAAAGGGGATATAAGCATCCGGGACCTTGTAGTCCGCAAGCTCCTTCTTCAGGCGTAAACGGATCTCGTTTTCCTGCAGGCTCTCCCCTTCTTTGAGGATGACGCAGGCGGCGATCCGTTCCTGGATCACCTCTGCGGGGATGGATACGACGCAGACATCGGAAAGCCACGGGCACTGTTCCAGCATGACGTTCTCGATCTCCTGCGGAGAGATGTTTTCGCCGCCGCGGATGATCAGATCCTTGCAGCGTCCCTTGATATACAGATAGCCGTCCTCATCGAAACAGGCGATATCGCCGGTCTTCAGCCAGCCATCCTCATCGATCGTCTCCTTCGTCAGCTCCGGCATATGGTAATAGCCCTGCATGACGTTGTAGCCGCGCACTTCCAGCTCCCCTTCCTCACCGCAGGGCAGAACGCGTCTGTCATCCAGGGAAACGATCCGCGTTTCCATGTTGGGAAGGATCTTGCCGGCATTGCGGGCATTCTTTTCGTCCGGATCCGTCAGCGGAGAGAACGATACCGCCGGGGAAGTTTCAGTCTGCCCGTAGGAAGGCACGAGCCTCAGGGTCGGGAAACCGCGGCAGACATCCATATATTCCGAAGGCGAAATGCCGCTGCCGGCTATGATGCCGCAGCGCAGCGAAGAAAGATCGTAGTCTCTGAAATGCGGATTGCGCAGCATCGCCAGGAACATCGCCGGCACGCCGTTCAGGATCGTGCAGCGGTTCTCTTCGATGCATTCGAGCGTCGGTCTCGTCCGGAAAGAAGTCACCGGGCACATCGTGCAGCCCAGGATGATCGAGGAGATCAGACTGGAAGTCAGTCCGAAGCAGTGGAACAGGGAGACGCCGATGAACATCCGGTCCTCCGCGGTCCAGCCCATCGCTTCGATCGTGGCGCGGGCGGTATTGGTCAGGTTGTAATGGCTCAGCATGACGCCTTTCGGCTGTCCGGTCGTGCCGGAAGTCAACAGCATCGCCAGCACATCGTCCGGACCCGCTTCAGGCGCAGGCAGTTCTGTCTGCTTTTCGGTTCCGGTAAACTTCTCTTCGGTAAGGTCGCCGACACTGCCGCCGACCGGCACCGCCAGCAGATCAGGGAATTCCTCCTGCAGAGCGGAAACGATCGGCAGGAATTTCACATCCTTATGGCCGTCTCCGTAAAGCAGGGCTTTCAGTTCCGCGTAGCGGATGATCCCGCGGACCTCGGATCCCTTGAAAGAGGTGTTTACCGCGACCGGCAGGCAGTCGAGCTTGACGGCAGCGAGAAAAGCGACGATCCAGTTATAGGAATTGGCGCACCAGATCCCAAGATGATCGCCGTGCTTTATCCCGGAATTCAAAAGACGCACCGCGAAACAGCTGCTGCTGCGGTCGATCTCAGACCATGTGAAAGCCTTTCCGTGAAAGATCACGGCTGTCTTTCCGGGCGATCTTCTGACCGTATCCTGCAGGTATTCTGTCAATGTGCGTCTTTCGAGTTCCATAGATTATCCTTTTGTTTTCTAGCCGATGCGGACCGTATCCGTCGCTTCGCCGGCAGCGATCATCGCATCGATCTGTTCCCTGGTGTAGCCCAGTTCCGCGAGCACTTCACGGGTATCCTGGCCTAAGAAATGAGCGGGTTTGTATTCCGGCAGTTCCGTATCCTGGAACATAACCGGGGTGCGGACCATCGTCCGTTTGTTGCCGTTGGGGAAAGTGACTTCCGTCAGGATGTCGCTGGCGAACGCCTGCTCGTCCTTCAGGATCTCGTCCCAGGTCTGGCAGACCGCGAACGGCAGGTCGGCCTTCTTCATCTGGCTGACCCAGTATTTGACGTCGTGCTTGGCGACTTCCTCGTTGAACAGCGCATCCCATTCCTCGAGATGGTTGACCAGATTGGTCTGCGGATAGAAACGCGGATCGTTGACGAGGTCCGGACGGTTCAGCGCTTCGCCGACGAACTTGTTGAAGAGACGGTCGTACGCCGGTACCGAGAACATGAACCAGCGGTCGTCCGAAGTTCTTCTGGCGGAGTTCAGCGGGTTGGTCAGTTCCGCCTTGCGGATCGGATACTGGGTGGACTTATCGCCGTACTGGCTGGCGATCAGGTACAGGGAGACATCCCTGACACCGCTGTGATAGAGGCTGACGACGACCTTGTCGCCGCGGCCGGTCTTTTCCGCGCGGTATAAAGCTGCCAGAACACCGGAAGCCAGGCTCATCGCGACCTGATGGTCACCGAAGCCGGCCAGCGGCATCATCGGCTCGCTGCCTTTGTCATAAAGCGTTCCCATGACGCCGGAATGTGCGAAGTAAGCGGTGAAGTCGAAACCCGGCAGATCCTTGTCGGGACCCTTCTCACCGTAACCGGAGACGATGCCGTAAACGAGTTTCGGGTATTTGACTTTCAGAGTATCGTAGTCGAGGCCGGCTCTCTCGAGCGCAGGCTGACGCCAGTTGGTCAGAAAGATATCGGCGTTCGCGATCAGTTTTTCAAGAGCCTCACGGCCGGCTGCGCTCTTGGTGTCGAGGGTGACACAGCGCTTGCCGGTATTCTCCAGGGTAAAGCTCGTATCTTCCGGATCACCGAACGGACGGCCTTCGTTGACCGCGGTGTAGCGCAGGTCGTCGCCTTTCGGACGTTCGACCTTGATGACGTCGGCGCCCAGGTCCGCGAGGTAACGGGCGCAGCAGGGAGCAGCGATGAAAGTCGCCAGCTCAACGATCTTGATGCCCTCTAACGGGCGGGTATTGTATTCGGTCATTATTTACTCTCCATCATTTCCTTGAACGATTCGATGATCGTCGCAGCCTGTTCGTAATTCTCCATCTGGCGGTCGACCTCGACCTCCACGATCGGCAGTCCGGCTGCCTTGCAGGCGTTGCGGATCAGCGGATAATCGAATTCTTCGGGGTCGCAGAACTTCGTCAGGATCATCAGCACACCGTCGGCTTCGACGGCCTTGGCGGTCTCGACCAGGGTCTCGACACGGCGCTTCAGCGGATCATAGAGCACGGAGCAGTTGTCCCTGCTGGCGTGTTTCTTCGCCAGCGCGACCAGTCCGTCGTTGCCTGCTTCGATATCTGTCTTGTACTGACGGCTTTCGGCGGCGATATCATCCGCCACGATCTGCAGTCCGTTTTCATCGAGGATCTGCAGCAGCGACGGTGCGTCGGCCAGGATGCCGGTCGTAACGATGCGCAGTTTCTTTCCTTCTGCTTTCTGTTCTTTCAGCTCCTTCAGGAACTGTTTCAGCAGGGCGGAGTGCTCCTCTTTGCGTAAGAAGGTCGCGCTCTTGAAGATCCAGCTGCGCTGCTGGGCGCTGATCTCCGGATGAGCAGCCAGTTCCTTTACGGTCTCGCGCATCAGCGCGTTATGTTCGTTGTAGATCTCCAAAGAGACGCGCAGCAGTTTTTCGGAGAAGACCTTGCCGGTCGCCTTCTGCAGGTCGGCGATGACTCTCTCATAACTGTGCAGCGTATACTCGAGCGCATACTCCGGCTTGCGGTTCTGCGGATAGGTCATCGGGATAAAGGGGATCGACGGAACGGCGTATTTCCAGTTCTCGCCCAGGACTTTCAGAGAGTCGCAGAGAGAGGGAACGATTAGGGCGCTGACGCCTTCGTAAGCGCCTTTCATGCCCAGTTCCAGGATCGACTGCACGATCGAACAGATGAAGGCCGGGAAATAGCGTTTGGACTGGTTCAGCTGCAGATCGCCGCCCCAGGCGCCCATCGGGACAAGACCCATGGAGTGGACGATCTCTTCCGGCGTATAGACCGGCGCGACCAGCACGATCTGCTTGCCTTCCGCCAGATAGCGTTCTTTCAGGGCTTCCGGATGTTCGGCTGCCTCTTGGAATTTCTTCAGGATATCGTCAAGCATCTTAAGCCTCCTTGTTGGACTGCATGATCTCAGTCAGTCCCTGGACACGGGTATCGTACTGGGCCTCGGAGAAGTTGCGCGGATCCGCCTGGTCGCCGTCGAAACTGACGACCGGGATATCGCATTCCTTCCCGATCTGGCGGCTCATCTCGTACATGAAGCCGCTCCACAGTTTGCAGGAACGGTTGGTATGGACCAGCAGGCCCTCCACGCTGTTGTCCTTGCAGAGCTTGATCCGCTTGTCTCTTGCGTATTCGAGGTTGATCGCGTTCGGCACTTTCGCATAAGTGCGGCACATGTCGTCGAAGTCCTTGTAGATGAAACCGAATGCGTCGGCATAGATCGTGGTGACCATGTTGATGCCACGGTCGCGCAGACCGTGCGCAGTGACCCGCAGCCACGGCCAGCAGGCGATGCCTTCGAACATGATGCGGTATTTCTCTTCGCCGCGGTAGGTGCTGACGCCCTTCTCGTGGTTTTCCTTATATTCCTTCAATAAGGTCTCCATCGCTTCCGCCGCTTCGAGCTTGCCTCTGGCGGTGACCATGACAGCCATGTGATTCAGCAGGTCAAAGCCGTTGAACGGAGACGGCGTGTATTTCGCGGTAGCCGTCGCTTCAAGCCAGGCGCGGCTGGTGCGTCCGGAGATCTCCATGACCTCACGGTAGCGGTCCCAGCTCCATTTCTTCCCGGTGATCTCCTCCAGCTGTCTGATCGCGTCCAGGAACTGGTTTTTGATATACGCGACTTCGGAGTCGGAGACTTCATAGTCGGGATTGAACGGGATATCGATCATGATCATCGGGATATTGAGTTCTCTTGAGAGGTTCTCATACCATTTGATCATGCAGTTGCAGATGTTGTTGCAGCATAAGACGTAGTCCGGCATCGGCACCGGCTGTTCATCAGCCTGGGCGCCGGATGCGTACGCCAGCGAGATGCGCGCGTAAGCGCAGATATCGTTGGAATAGCCCTGTCCTTCCGCGACCGAGCACATCCTTTCACCGCCGCCGCGGGCGGCAATGCCGGCTGCCTGGTTTTCCGGGTAGCAGACATACAGACCGAGCGTCTCCGGGATCTCGACCGGGAAGTTGCTGGAGCACCAGCCGACGAGCTCTCCCCTTTCCTTGGCTGCGAACGCGTCATCATACGCCTTCTTGGCGATCATGTTGAGCTTGTATTTCGCAGAATTCGGATCCAGAGGCGGTCTCTGTTTCTTGATTTCTTCAGCCATCTTTTCTCTCCTTTGCAGTAGCGCGTTCATACGCGTGGATCGCCGCTCCGAGCGCGCCTGTCAGCTGCGCCAGCGGCGAGTATTCGATCTCTGTTCCGAGTTCTTCCGCAAGCGCCTCGCGGACGCCGCCGTTGATGGCGACACCACCGCTCATGCAGACTTTTTCCTCGATACCTGTCCGTTTGGCCAGCGCGCCGACGCGGCTGGCGACGGATCTGCAGATACCCTTGACGAGCGCCGGGATGTCGGCGCCGTTGGCAAGCTGGGAGATGACTTCGGATTCCGCGAACACCGTGCAGGTGCTCGAGATCTTCAGCGCCTCCTCCGCCCTGGCTGCCTCTTCTTCCAGCTGAGAGACGTCGAGCTGCAGGATATTGGCCATGACTTCCAGGAAGCGGCCGGTGCCGGCAGCGCACTTATCGTTCATCAGGAAGCCGGTCATCCGCCCTTCCTCGTCGAGCTTCATGACCTTGGCGTCCTGTCCGCCGATATCGATGACAGTCCGTACTTCCGGGAACAGGAAGTGACTGCCCTTGGCGTGACAGCTGAGCTCGGAAAGCTGCGCATCCGCCTCTTCGTAGGTTTTTCGCCCGTACCCGGTGACAACGGTATAGGCGATCTCCTCATTTGTCAGACCGGAACTCTTCAGAAGCTCCTCCCTGACGGTCCCGGGACCTTTGGTGCCGGTCCCGGCGTGGATCAGATAGGTCGATACGACTTCGCTGCCATCCTTCAGGATGACGCCTTTGGAGGTCGTCGAACCGATATCGATCCCCATTGTGTAACAGCTCATTTCGCCGCTTTTGCCGCTTTGATCGAAGCGATCATTTTTGGAACGACTTCAAACAGGTCACCGGCGATGCCGTAGGTAGCTGCTTCAAAAATCGGGGCGGAAGGATTGGTGTTGACCGCGATGACGGTCTCGGAATCCTGCATGCCCGCTTTGTGCTGGATCGCACCGGAGATGCCCAGCGCGACATAGATCTTCGGACGGACGGTCTTGCCGGTCTGTCCGATCTGCAGTTCGTGGTCCAGCCAGCCGGCTTCGACTGCCGGACGGGAACCGGCAACGACGCCGTTTCCCAGGACATCGGCGAGCTCCTGTGCGAGCGCCATGCCTTTTTCGACGTCTTTGGAGATGCCGGCGCCGACAGCGACGACGATCTCCGCACCGGTCAGATCGACGCCCTTCTTTTCTTCGGTGACGATCTCCACGACCTTGACGAGCGGATCCTTCAGGGTGACGGAGTAGTCTTCCACGAGGACATTCTTCGCCTTGGTTTCGTCGAATTCGCCCTTCTTCATGACGCCCGGGCGGACCGTCGACATGCAGGGACGGAAACGCGGGCAGGTGATCGTAGCCATCATATGACCGCCGAAAGCCGGACGTGTCATCTTGAGGTTGGTGTCTTCCATTTTGAACTTTCTCGTCGAGAGATCGATCGAGGAAGCTTCCTTCAGGAAGTCGAGGTATTTGTTCATATCGATGTCGAGATGGGTGCAGTCCGCGGTCAGGCCGGTATGCAGTCTTGCCGCGCAGCGCGGCGCCAGGTCACGGCCGATCGTGGATGCCCCGATCAGCAGGACTTCCGGTTTCTTGTCCATGACGATCTGGCAGAGCGCGTCTGCATAGGTCTCGGAGGAGTAATCCTTCAGAGCCGGATCCTCGATCACGTAGACCTTGTCGGCGCCGTAGCCGCCAATCTCGTTGGCGAGGTCTTTGACGTTATAGCCGAGCAGAACGCCGACAAGTTGGGAATGACGCTCATCCGCCAGCTTGCGGCCTTCGGAAACGAGTTCGAAATCCGTTTCCATCAGTTTGCCGCGGCGCTGTTCACAGAAGACCCAGATATCGCGGAAATCTTCGATCTTTGCACTGTTGTATTCCATGGGAGCCTCCTAGATCAGCTGCGCTTTGGCGAGCTTTGCCGCCAGCGCATCGGTCTTTTCCTGTGTCGTTCCTTCCAGCATCTCGCCGCCCTTGGCGACCGGCGGGGTAAAGGACTGGAAGATCGTCGTCGGAGAACCGGCCAGACCGATCGTAGTCTTATCGATCAGCGGTTCATTTTCCAGTGTCGGGTAATCGAGCACGGTGATCGGTCTGTCGAAGCATTCCAGGATGCCGCGGACCGTCATGTAGCGGGGTTCATTGAGTTCCTTGATGCAGGTGATCAGGACCGGCGTCTCGACCTCGACTTTCATATAGCCGTCTTCAGTCATGCGTTTGACGAAGACTTTGCCGTTTTCGTATTTCACTTCCCCGGCGTAGGTGACCTGGGGGATGTTCAGTTTTTCCGCGATCTGCGGGCCGACCTGAGCGGTATCGCCGTCGATCGCCTGTCTGCCGCAGAAAATGATGTCGTCCTTCTCAAGACCGAGGTGATGGATGCCTCCGGCGATGACCTGGGAGGTCGCAAAGGTATCGGAACCGCCGAATTCACGGCCGGAGATCAGGACAGCCTTGTCGATGCCCATCGCATAGAGTTCGCGAAGCATGCTTTCGGCAGCCGGCGGACCCATGGTGACGGCGATGACTTCACAGCCTTCCTGGTCCTTGATCTGCAGGGCAGCCTCAACGGCATTGAGGTCGTCGGGGTTGATGATCGTTTTCATCGAAGCCCGGTCGAGGACACCGTTCTCTTTAACAGCGACTTTCCCGGATGTGTCCGGAACCTGTTTTACACATACATAGATCTTCATAGCTTCCTCCTAGCGCAAGAGCGAATTGGCGATGACCAGCTGCTGGATCTGGGAAGTACCTTCGTAGATGCTCATGATCCGCGCATCGCGGTAAAGACGTTCGACTTTGTAGTCCTTGATATAACCGTAACCGCCGAAGATCTGGACAGCCTTGTAGGCGACGCGGTTCGCCATTTCAGAGGCGAAGTACTTGGACATCGCGCATCTTGTGGAGGCGTCCGCCGTATTGGCGTCCTTGGCGATCGCGGTGGAATAGATCAGTTCTCTGGCTGCTTCGATCTCGGTCGCCATATCGGCGATCATGAAGCTGACGCCCTGGTTGGCCGCGATCGGCT
Source organism: Erysipelotrichaceae bacterium (assembly GCA_017533785.1). Classification (GTDB taxonomy): domain Bacteria; phylum Bacillota_I; class Bacilli_A; order Erysipelotrichales; family Erysipelotrichaceae; genus RGIG5669. The sequence continues at coordinate 40,880 of JAFWII010000029.1, forward strand.
TGCCGAACTGTTTGCGCTCTTTTGCATAGCGGACCGCTTCTTCAAGACAGCCCTGCGCCAGGCCGAGCGCCTGCGCGGAGATGCCCAGACGGCCGTTGTCCAGTGTCTTCATGGCCATCCGGAAACCGTCGTTCAGCGGTCCCAGAAGATCAGCCTTGGAAACGCGGACATTGTCCATCGTGATATCGGATGTCGGATAGCCGTTGATGCCCATCTTGGCTTCCGCCTTGCCGATCGTGATGCCCGGCAGTTTCAGGTCGACGATGAACATCGAGATACCGCGGCTTCCCTTTGCGGCCGGATCCGTCTTGGCGTAGATGATCGCGTAGTCGGCGATCGGAGCGCCGGAAACGAAGCATTTGCGTCCGTTCAGGATGAAATCATCTCCGTCCGCGACAGCGGTGGAAAGCGTGCCGCCGGCATCGGAACCGGCACCCGGTTCGGTCAGCGCGAAGACGATGTGCTTCTTGCCGGACGCGATATCAGGCAGGTATTTCTTCTTCTGTTCCTCATTCCCGCACATGACCAGCGGTCCTCCGCCGAGGGAGTTCGGGGTATTGGCATAGATCGCCAGTACCGGGCAGACGCGGGCAAATTCCTCGATCATCAGCACGTAAGCCAGAGAGTCCCCTCCCTGTCCGCCGTATTCGACCGGGATCTTGACCCCCGTAAAGCCGTAACGGGCCATCTTGTGGTACATTTCCGCTTCATATCCGCCTTCCGTATCGAGCTTTTTCTGCAGCTCGTCAGTGAATTCGTTCTCGGCGAAATTGCGGAAATTCTTTCTCAGCAATTGGTATTTCTCCGGGAGAATCATGATGTTTTAACCTCCGTTTTCTTTCTTTGTCAACTTGTCGACAACTTCAATACTATGATATCTCATTGTGCTTTTTTTGACATTGTAACAAAGCACAAAAAAGCCCTTTTTTCAGGGGCTTGGTTTGTGTTGCGACTTATTTGCGTATTCTTAATATCTAATAGCGCCTTTTATGTCAGCTGCAAGAACAGCTATAACCCTTCTTTAAGTGCGTTTAGCTGTTCGCGTCTTCCATAGATGACAGCGGTTACCCAAACTATATTGCGATCATTATCAATATAGTAATATACGAGATAATTCTTCACCCGCATAACATGATATCCGCGAGAACGCCAGGGCTCCATATCAACAACCGGATATCTTTCAGGCAAAGAATCAAGATTGGACATCTCACTCTTTAGATGGTCTGCCCACGCTTTAGCGGTATCGGGAACCAAAAGTTCCTTTGAAATATACGAAACGATATCTTGAATCTGACCGACTGCTTGAGGAGTTAATTCTACCGAATAACGCATACTCAAATAGTCTTGAGGATCTTTTCAAAAGCCTGATCAACGGAAAGTCCGTTCCCGGACAAAGCCTCTTCGTATCCCTTTTGCATCATCTCATCGAATTGTTCTTTGGTCATGTCCTCGAGAACAGGAGATTTCGGCACAGACAACGAATAAGGGATTCCGCCAGTCATGATGATCTGCCTGTATAAGGTATCGATCAAAACAGAGACTGGTATTCCGATTCTTTCCAGAATAGCTTCCGCCTGTTCTTTAATCTCTGGGCGAACTCTCGCGACCACATTAGCTGTTTTGGTAGCCATGTTCTTCACCTCCGAATATCATACAATAGAAATATAGCATTTTGTATATCGTTTCGCAATACATATTCTACATCATAATCATTTTGGAGATAGCATTGCTTTTTTTGAATGCTTTACCGGGTATAACAAAAAACAGAAATATGTTGTATTTCTGTTTTTATAGAATATCACATTGATGTGTTGCCGATAATTAAGCAGAACGTTTTTCCAGGACGTCGCGGATCATCTTCAGCGCCATCTCGGCAGCTTCGTCGATGCCGATCTCATCGGAACGGACGCAGAGGTCATAGTGTTCCGCCATGCCCCAGGTCTGACCGGTGATCTGCAGCGAATAGTTCTTACGGAATTCATCCTCGTGGCGGACGTATTCGGTCGCTTCTTCAACGCTCATGCCGTTCATCTCCGCAAAGCGTTTTGCTCTTGCCTCAAGTTTCGCGCTGACAAAGAGGTCGAAGGTGTGCGGACGGTCTTTCAGAACATAGGCGCCCAGACGGCCGACGATGACACAGTTCTCTTTGGATGCGACGTCGCGGATGATCTGCGACTGCGCGTCGAAGACCTGCTGCTGTCTCGACGGGTTCTGGGAATAGACATAGGACTGCTGATAGAGAGAGTACAGCAGAGAGTTGGTGTTTCTTTCCTCGACCTTGCTGACTTCGTCGACAGTCAGGCCCATCTTGGCGGCTGTCTCAGTCAGCAGAGCGTAGTCATAAAAGGCATAACCGAGTTTCTCGGCCAGGATCTCGCCGATACGGTGGCCGCCGGAACCGAGCTCGCGTTCGACTGTAATGACATGCGGGAAGCCGCTGATCTCTTCGGCGGTATGAACGGTCTTGACCGGAGCAACGCCCAGGAATCGGTCGACAGTCTTGTTGAGCAGACGGGAGAAGACACCGACAAAGAAACCGACGAGAACGGCCGCCAGGATCGTGCCTTCACGGACCGCTTCCAGTTTGTGGAAGACGACCAGGGAGATGATCGTCGTCATGGCGATCATCGTGAAGTCGACCATGATCTTGACCTTGCCGAATTCTTTTCCGATCTTCTGGGAGATGACGGAGATCGCGCCTTCGGAAGCCATCGTTAAAAGGTTTGCCTTGACCTCCAGGAAAACGCCGATACCGTCAAGAGCGCAGGCAAATACTGCCATCGCGACGGCGATGACATAGTTCGCGGGGGTCACCCCGGCGAACAGTCTGTTGGCGAAGTCGATGAAGAAGCCGAAGATCACAACAGCGACGAGCTGCAGGAAACGGGTCGGCCGGAAGGCTTTCCCCAGCAGCACGATCTGGATGATAACGAATACGACATTGATCAGCGTATTGAAATTGCCCATGGAAAGCGGAAAGATCTGGCTCAGCACATAGGCGAGCGAAGCGGAAGGCGAAACACCAAGTCCCGAACGGGCGGAAAGCGCGATACCGCAGGAAAGGATGAACAGTCCTGCCACCAGCAGGAAACTGCGTTTTAACAGATCGGTCGTATTCAGTTTGTTTTTCATAGTCTTCCCCTTTAAAAACCTGACAACGCTATTATATTCGCGTTGTCAGGTCCTCTTCATCAGGCAATTGAACAAAAATAGTCTTATTTCACATATCCCCATTTGTCAAGCGACGCCTGGAGTTCCGGATAGGCCTTTGCCTGTTCGCAGAAATCACCGCCCTTGCAGACGATATCGATCGCCTGCTGCATCGCTCTGGCACCGGCTGTCGTTCCCATCGGATGGCCCTGGATCGAGCCGCCGGCTGCAAGCACGATATTCTTACCGGCTTCTCTGACGTAGCGTTCGAGGATGCCCGGGTGGACACCGCCGCCGATGCTGGGCATCGTCGGCTTGATGTTCCCAAGAGGCAGCGTCAGCTGCTGGAGGATCTGCAGGTATTTCTGCTTTCTCAGCGGATAGCCGCCGTACGGCGTATTCAGCATGACGATGTCGGCGCCTGCGATACGGGCCAGTTTGCCGACTGCCAGCGGGGTCGCCATACCGCTCAGGCTCGCTTCACAGAACATGCCGGCACCGGCCGAGTGACCGAGGATCGGCAGTTTCGTGTTCTCCGCGATGAATTTCAGAGTGCTGTAGCCGAGCACGGAAAAGTTGACCATCAGGCCGTCCGCGCCGGCCTCCTCGACCTTGCGGATGCTGTCGAGCAGTTCAGAGACACCGCCGGTGACGTTGACGAAGTATTTCGTTTCCTTGCCGGTCTTTTCCGCGGCCTTGCGGGCTGCTTCCTTGTAGGCTTTGACGCGTTGCTCGGGTTTCGAGTAGACCGGATTCCCGAAGAGCTCGTCGTCCTTGATGATGTCGACTCCGCCTAAAGCGGCTTCGTAGAAGATATTGGCGCCGGCTTCCTGAGAGATGCCGGTGCAGGGCTTGACCATGTTCAGCAGAAGCGGACGCTCCGTGACGCCGAACAGTTTCTGGACGCCCTCGATGCCGAAGCGCGGACCTTCGAAACGGTTCAGGAAAGCTTCGCTGAACTCGATGTCCATCAGTTTGACCTGGGCGCTGGTCGAAGCGTCGTTGCCCAGCAGGGAGGTGATCATCAGCGGGAAATCGCTTCCGAAGTTGACCGTCGGATACGCGATCTGGATCAGATAGCCCATCTTCTCCCCTTCGTAGACCGCGAGGTCTGTCGGCGGGACTTCGAAGATATTGACGACCTTGCCCATGTATTTTTCGCGGATCTCCTCGGTGATGCCCGGGATCGGGACCCAGGTGCCGATCGTCTGGCCTACTGCCAGCGATTCCGCTTTTTTGATGATATCGACTTCCGCGGGAAGTTCGATGTAATAGCTGGCGATGACGACATCGGCCTTTTTTGCTGTCTCAGGCAGCATGAATCCTTTTTCATCCATAATCCAAACCTCTATTCCCAGCCATAGGCTTTCAATAGTATTTTAAACTCATCTGCTACCACTTTGGCAAATTCCGGATCATTTACGGCTGCGTCGACGATAACGAGTTTTGTATTCGGAGAAACTCTCTCCCTGAATCTTTCGACCATCATCTCATCGATCGCCGGATCTGCGATCGGACCTCCCGGCGATGTCGTCTGACATCCTCCCTTCGTCGGAACGACCAGTGTTACCGGTTTTTTCGCGGTGGCGAGACGCTCACAGACGGTATCGACAAGTTTGACTGCTTCGGAAGGAACGACCTTGGAATGCCAGATGTTCTGGTTATGCAGGATCGACTTTCTCTCCCTGAAGTCCGCCGGCAGGAACGTGCCGGTCTCTTCGTTGTAGTAATCGTTCATGTCGAGCCCGCCCGGGACGACCAAAGTCGGAAGACCGTACTCGAGGGATTTCAGCAGACGGTTCTTGGCACCGGAACAGTAGCCGCCGAAGAGTTCGCAGACGATCTCGTGAAGCGTGTAATCAAGCACGGCATTGATCTGCCCCTCTTCGATCAGAGATTCCATACAGCGTCCGCCGACGCCGTTGGCATGGAAGACGACCGTCTCATAATCGGTGCCTTCAGTGATCAGGCGGAGAGCTTCCATCGTGCCCTTGGTCGTTTCGCCCAGCATCGTCGCGGCGATGATCTTATGACCGCCGGTCTGATGATAGACTTCCCCGTATTTGACGAGGCCGGCTGTCGCTGCGCAGACGGAACGGATCAGGGTCTTGGTGATCGGATTGAGGCCGGCGATATCAGCCACGGTCGGGACGACGAAGATGTCTTTTTCACCGACGAACTGCTCCATCTCACGGCTGCCGCAGGCAAGTGCCGAGGAAAGGACTTTCGGGAAGCCGAACGGCAGAGCCTTCATGACCGGCGCCGCCATGGCGCCGTTCTGGCCGCCGCCAACGGACATGATGCCATCGATCTTTCCTTCCTTATACAGTTTGCTTATCAGTTCGACAAGACCGGAAGTCATCGCTGCGATCTTTTCCGGTTTGTTCAGTTTCAGGAAAGAATCCCGGTCCAGGGAAGCGTAACTCAGTACTTCGAGCGGCTGGATGTCACCCTTTCCTACGTCAAGGTTCCAGGTGCTGTTATCAATAAGCAGGGTATTGAGACCCTGCTTATTGATCATTTCCGCTGCGAAAAGAGATTCTTCCAGTTTGGTGTCCAGAGATTCTAAAATCGCAACTGTCTTCATTTTTATTCGCCGAGTTTCTTGCCGACCAGTTCGAGCATTTCCGGTGCATGTGCACAGAGGACGAATTCCGGACCGGCTGCGCGGTGTTTCAGTTCAACGATACTGTTCCAGGTCTCATTGATGTTGACGAAACGGGACGGCGGAGTGATCTCATAACCGATCTCCGGAACAGCCTTCAGGTTGTCCAGCGTGAAGATCAGGTCGCCGGCTAAATGGTAGTCGCCCTTCTTGGTATGAACGACAACGTTCTGATGACCGACGGAATGACCCGGCGTCGGGTATACGCTGATGCCGTCGAAGATCTCGCATTCGCCGTCGAGCAGGACGAATTCACGGCCTTCCCACTGCGGATGGATGCGCGGTTCGATGTTCAGACGCGGATCTTCATAGCTCTTGTAGTAGAGCGGGATCGGGTTCTTGGCATATTCATATTCCTTGCGCTGTACGTAGAGCTTTGCGTTCGGGAATTCGCTGAGGTAGTAGACATGGTCCCAGTGCAGGTGTGTGAAGATGATGTCTGTGATCTCTGCCGGATCAACGCCGATCGCCTTCAGCTGGTTTGTGACGATCTGGTCTTCGCTCTGGGTGGAACCCGGATGATGATACTTGTTGGCGATCTCAGTGGAAGACATGCCTGTGTCGACCATGATCTTCTTGCCGTTGCCTTCGATATAGAAGCAGGCTACCGGCAGATAGGCGGTGTCATCTTCGCCCGGCTGGAGATAATACTTGTGTGTTGTATTGTGGTAGAGATAGTTTTTCTTACTGGCGGTAACGATACCGGTGTTCAGAGTTGTGACTGTGTATTCCTGCATTTTTGTTTCCTCCTGCTTATTTCCCGAGTAGCAGATCCATCTTGCGTTTTTCCCAGAGGATCTGTGCGGTTTCTTCGATCAGTTCCGCTGTCTGACCGGCTTTGACAGCCGTTTTATCCATCGCGACGAGTCCATGGCGTTTGAGCAGGAAGCCCATGACGCCCGGATTCGCGTCGATCGCCGCGAAGACCTTCGGAAGTTCTTCCGGCGTAACGGACTGGGTAGTGACGTCAACGACCGGCATCGGCACTTTGAATTTCAGTTCCGTATGCAGCGTGACGAGGTCGAGCTGGTCGAAATACATGGAGACGAGGATCGAGTATACGCTGTGCGTATGAACGATGCCGCCGATCTCCGGATATCTCTTGTAAAGATTGCCGTGAAGCGTGCACTCACGGGTGGGTTTGAATTTCCCGTCAACGAGGTTGCCGTCGAAATCCGTGATGCAGAGATTGTCTTCGGTGCAGCTGCCATAGGTAAAGCCGCTCGGCTTTACGATCATCAGCTCCGTTCCGGGGATACGGGTGCTGAGATTGCCGCCGGTCCCGGTCTGGATACCGGATTCATAAGTCCGCTTCGCTGCTTCGAGGAAATCGTTCTTCGCTTTAACAAATTCGGTGGAGCTCATAATAATTCCTTTCAAAACAGATAAATAAGGCCGCAGGGAAAACCGCGGCCTTAACTTAGATGATCAGTCTACAAGTGTTCCGGCCAGCGGCAGCCATTCAAGGACGCGGCGGATCGCAGGATCCCAGTAATCCCAGTTATGGATACCCGGGGATTCCTCGTACGTCAGGTCGATGCCTTCTGCCAGCATGGCGTCACGGAAACGCAGATTGGCTTCATATAAGAAGTCTTCGGTGCCGCAGCACTGATACAGTTTCGGAAGTCTTCCCTCCTTCTGACGTTTCGGCAGAAGGGCGAAGAGGTCGTCATCGCTTCCCTTGATCTCTCTGTCGCCGAAGATGTCTTCGATCGGCATTCTGGAAGTCGGGCCGCCCTTGAAGGTGCCGTCTTTGCTTCTTGCCGTCATGTCGAGACCGCCGGAAAGGCTGGCAGCCGCGCCGAACATCTCCGGCTTCTCGCCCATCAGACGGAAGGTGCCGTAGCCGCCCATCGAAAGACCGGCGATGAAGGTATCTTCTCTTCTGGTCGAGACCGGGAAAGTATTGTTGATGAATGCCGGAAGTTCTTCAAGCATATAGGTCATGAACTTGCCGCCGTGGACCATATCCACGTAGCAGCTGTTGGTCACCGAAGCGCTGACGACACAGAGGGATTTCTCCTGCGCATAGCGTTCGATGCCGGTGTTTCTCGTCCAGACCGTGCAGTCACCGTGCATTCCATGAAGCAGATAGAGGACCTGATACTTCTTTCCCTTGTAATAAGGCTTGGCATCCGGTTTGAACGGCTCATCCGGGGTCGGTAAGACGACCCGGATGTCCGTATTTGTAAACAACGTCGTCGAGAATAACTTAACGTCGATCAGTGCCATAAGGACTTCTCCTTATAAGACGGAATCGAACGGTACGTTTCTCGGGTTCTCGAAGCAGTCTTCGAATCCGCGCGGATGGTGGTAGTACATGATGTCCTTATCCTGCGGATAGGTGTACTGACCGCCGACCTGCCAGAAGAACGGATGGAACTGGTAGTTGTTGCGCGGTTTCTTGAAGTCATAGACCAGACGGATCTCTTCGGTATCTGCCTGGAAGTTGCTCCAGATATCATGATGGATCGGGATAACGACCTTGCAGCGGAGAGACTCAGCCATTCTCAGGATATCGACGGAAGTCATCTTATCCTGGATACCGATCGGGTTTTCACCGAAGGCGCCGAACGCGACATCGATGTCATGTTCCTTGCCGTGCTTCGCGAAGCCGATGGAGAAGTGGGAGTCACCGGAATGATAGATGTTTCCGCCCGGAGTCTTGATCAGGAAGTTGACGGCCTTTTCATCCATATCGGTGAGCAGGTTCTTGCCGGCAAGTTCTTCTCTGTCCGGTCCTGTGGAATCGGTCGTGACGAGGCAGGTACGGTCGAAGGCTTCGAGACATACGATCTCGAGGTCCTTGAACTTGAAGGAATCGCCAGGCTTGACAACTCTGCAGCGGTCAGCCGGAACACCCCATTTCTGCCATAATTCACAGGATTTCAGCGGTCCGATGAACGGTACCGGGATCTCGTTGCCGTTTTCATCAGTCGTGGTCATACCGGATTTGATGACATGAGCAGCCCATTCTTCGCTCATATGATCGTGATGGTAGTGAGTAGCCAGAACTGCGTCGACATGTTTGAAAGCGAACGGATCGATAACGAACGGTACGTTGCGGAGGTTCGGCTGCATCTTGCGGGCACCGCTCATGTTGGCCATCTGATGTCCGACAGCCATCTTGCCGTTGCCGTGTGTGCGTTTGCCGTTACCGGTCCAGAGGTCGATCGTGATGTTGGTGTTGGCCGGGGTCTTCATCCAGATGCCGACACAGCCGAGCCACCACATGGAAACGTTTCCTGCCGGAACTTCCTTTTCTTCGATCTCTTCAACAAGCCATGTTCCCCATTCCGGGAAGGTCTTCTTGATCCACGATTCTCTGGTGATTTCGTCGATTAAGCTCATAGTTCTTTCTCCTTTTTTGATTTACTAAGCCGCCTTCTTTGAAAGACGTCTCTTTAAGTTGTTGAGCGGGGTGCCGGGCTGATTCGCCATATCCATAGCTACCGCTACGATGATGATGATACCCTTCGCCATATCCTTATAGATAGACGGAACGCCCATCAGGTTCATACCGTTTTCGATGACACCGATCAGGAAGGCACCGAGGATTGCGTTCTGGATGGAACCGGAACCACCACGCATGGAGACACCGCCGACGACGATGGCAGCCAGGACGTTGTTTTCGTAGTTCTTCGCCTGTCCCGCGGAAGCCTGCTGGTTCATACTGGAAAGAACGAAACCGGCTAAAGCGCCCATGAAACCGGAGATGATGTAGGCGATCAGGATGACTTTACGAGCCGGGACACCGGACAGTTCGGAAGACTGACGGTTGCCGCCGACGGAGTAGACCTGACGGCCGTAAACAGTATGGTTCAGAATGATGTAGGCAAACAGAATGCATGCCAGCATGATGTAGACCGGGATCGGGATACCGAGCCAGCGGACCTGTCCGATGTAGTCCATCAGCGTACAGCCGTTGACATAGATCAGGGTGTTGCTGGTGACCAGCTGAACGAAACCGTAGAGGACTTCGTTGGTAGCCAGGGTCAGCAGGAAGGCCGGGATGTTGAATCTCGAGAGGATCAGACCATGGATCAGACCGCTCAGGACGCCTGCGCCGAGACCTAAGAAGATCGCCAGTGCGACGTTGCTGCCGCCGACACCCTTGTTGAGGATCGTCATAGCGACGATCGCGCCGGATAATGCCGCGTTACCGGATACGGTACGGTCGATGCCGCCAAGCAGGACTGCGAAGCAGGCACCGCAGATCATGATACCGATCAGGGATACGGAGTAAAGAATATTGACAAGGTTCTTATAGCTGAAGAAGGTACCTTTTGTCGCGATCGTGAAGAAGACAGCCAGGATCAGCAGAACGAGGATACGGCTGCTGCCGAGGATCGCCTTTACGACCGGATTGTTCTTAACGCTGTTGCTCATATTACGCAGCCTCCTTTGTCTCGTTTACAAAACCGGAGCTTGCGAGCAGGATGTCTTCCTGAGTAGCGACGCCGTTATTGAATTCCTTGATGATTCTGCCTTCACGCATAACGATGATGCGGTGAGCAACACGCAGGACTTCCGCGATATCCGAAGATACCATCAGTACGGCAACACCCTTGCTTGCCAGATCTTCGATAATGTTGTAGATCTCGTCTTTCGCGCCGATATCGATACCGACAGTCGGTTCGTCGATCAGAACGACTTTCAGATCACGGGTAAGCCATTTACCTAAGACGGCTTTCTGCTGGTTACCACCGGAGAGGTTACCGACCTGGACATTCGGGTTAGCCGGACGGAGGTCTGTCAGCTCAACGGCTTTGCGGCCAAGCGCGTCTTCATCTTTCTTATTGACGAAACCGCCCTTTGCGATCTTGTCATAGCTTGTCAGCGCGACGTTGCCTGTTACGGTAAGCAGCGGGGAGAAGCCCTGAGTACGACGGTCTTCCGGGATCAGACCGAAACCGTTCGCAACGGATTTCTTGATCGTCGGTTTGATGGGCTTGCCTTCGAAGATGATCTCGCCCTTATCAAACGGATCCGCACCGTAGATCGAACGGACGACTTCGGTACGTCCGGAACCGACCAGACCGGTCAGAACGAGAACTTCGCCTTTTTTGACCTGGAAGCTGACATCGTAGTAGTAACCGAGATGTGTCAGATTCTTGACTTCGAGTTCCGTTTCGGCATCACTGGTGTGCAGTGCACGGGAAGCGGTGGATTCGGAGATCTCCTTACCGATCATCATCTTGACGACTTCGGACGGAACGATGTTTTCCTTTTCGATAACACCGGCATTCTTACCATCGCGCAGGATCGTGATGCGGTCGGAGAGGTTGAATACTTCTTCCAGACGGTGAGAGATATAGATAATGGAAACGCCTCTGTCGCGGAGCTGGTTGATGATCTTGTAGAGCAGTTCGGATTCTCTGGAGGACAGAGAAGCGGTCGGCTCGTCCATGATGATCAGTTTTGCTTCGGTAGCAAGGGCTTTCAGGATTTCGACCATCTGTTTCTGGGCAACGGACAGTGTTTCGACGATGTCAGTCGCCTTTACCGGGAAGCCGTAGCGATCGATCAGTTCCTGGATCTGTTTCTTTTCGGAAGCGTCGGAAATGAAACCGAATTTGCTGGTTTCCTTACCGAGAAGGATGTTTTGATAAACGGAAAGGGTCGGAACTAAGGATAATTCCTGGAAGATGACCGCGATACCAGCCTCAGCTGCGTCTTCACGGCTGTTGATCTCGATCTCTTTGCCATCCATAAAGATCTGTCCGCCGTCTTTGGAATAAACGCCGGTCAGGATCTTGATCAGGGTCGATTTACCTGCACCGTTTTCTCCTAACAGCGCATGGACTTCGCCCTTGCGAACATCGAAGTTGACATGGTCAAGCGCATGGACATGAGCGAATATCTTTTCGATATTCTTCATCTCAAACAATAATTCGTTCTTTTCACTCATGGTTATTTACCTGCATTTTCCTTTTCACGTGCCAGAGCAGCAGCTCTTGTTGTACGCTTCTGCATGAATTCGTTGTAGTAAGCGTCGAATACGAGCATCAAAACGATGATAGTACCACTGATGATGGACTGCTGTGCGGTCGTCATGTTGAACTTCAGGACACCGTTACGCAATACCTGCATGAACAGGACACCGATCAGAGTACCGATCATGTCACCGCGGCCGCCGGAGAAAGCTGCGCCGCCGATAACAGCAGCAGAGATCGCCTGCAGGTTCAGAGCAGTACCGGTATTAACGTCACAGGTGCCGTTACGGCCCAGGGTGAACATGGCAGCTACGAAGGACATGAATCCTGCGATAGTGAAGGCAACCATCTTGACCTTGATGAAGCTGATACCGGAATACTCTGCAGATTTGCGGTTTGCGCCCATCGCGTAGATATATGTACCCATCTTGGTTTTCTTCAGGAAGATCTGCATGACCACTGTCAGGATCAGCCATACGATCGTAACATAATAGATACCGTTCGGCAGTCTGCCGCCGAGGGCAGCCATCGTCGGGTTCTTGATCATTTCAGAAGTGATCGAACCATACTGGTTACGGACAGCCAGGACATAGGTGATTCCCTGGAAGATCATACCTGTCGAAAGTGTGGCGACAAAGTCCGGAACCTGAAGGATAGCGACGACGAAGCCGTTGAACAGACCGGAGAGCAGACCGCCCAGCAGGCTGAGCAGAACGATCGCGATCAGTGACATAGCGGTGTAGTGGTAGAGGTGTGCAAAGATCATGCAGCACATACCGACAGCCAGACCTCCGGAAAGGTTGTTACCGCCGGTGATGATACATGTCGTGACACCTATAGCAATAAGGCCGATGAAGGCCGCTTCACGCAGCATCGAAGTAATGTTGTCCCATGAGAGGAAAGTGTCGGTCGTCAGCGTAAAGACAACGGTCAACACTATCAACAGAACAAGTGAAATGATTCGACGCAGCGTTTCCTGTCTCATTTGTTTCATAAATTAGACTCCTTATTTACTACGTTTTTTTATGAAAATCGACTGGGTTTATCCCACCCAGTCGATTCGCAAAATCTTTAGACTAAACGGAATTACCAACGCATATCCGGTGTGATGGAGCTGACGTTGCTTGCATCAACCGTGATCGGAGGCATCTTTGTGACCGGAGTCTTTGTGAATGTGCTTGTGTCGATGTTACTGTTCAGGTACAGCATCATGATACGAGCAGCTGTCTTACCCTGTTCCTTACAGTTGGTGTAGACAGTACCTGTGATGATACCCTGTTCGATGTATTCCAGAGCCTTTGTTTCACCGTTAGCGCCCCAGATGATGATGTCGCCGCTCTTACCAGCGTTCTGAACTGCCATACCGGCACCTTCAGCCATCTGATCGTTATGAGCGAAGACAGCGTCGATTTCATCACCATACTTTGTGAGGTAGTCGTTCATCAGGTTCTGAGCCTTTTCCATGTTCCAGTCAGCCGGCTGGGAATCCAGAACTTCGATGTTCGGGTATTCGGACTGAAGTACGGACATGAAGCCGTCCTGCAGCTTAACGCCACGAGCAGCGCCGACTGTAGCCTCGATGATGACGATCTTGCCTTCTCCACCAAGAGCATCACCGATACGACGAGCGATGACCTGGCCAGCTTCGAAGTCGGTCATGGAAACTAATGCAGCATGCGGTTCAGTTGTACCCATGTTGATGCAGACGACCGGGATACCAGCTTCTTCAGCTTCACGTACAGAAGCGGAGAGGACATCCGGGTTGATTGTCTGTAAGAAGATTCCGTCATAACCCTGAGCAACTAAGTCGGAGATGATCTTAGCTTCCTGTTCAGCATCGCCTTCCGGATCGAAGACGTTTAATGTTGTGTTGGACCAGTAGCTTAATTCTTCACGGATACCGTTGCCCCATGCAGTAGCGTTAGCTTCGGAAGCACGAGTCGGAACCCAAGCGAACTTCATCTCGTCTTCGTAAGGATTCTTTGTTCTTTCAACAAAGCCGAGACCACCAGTTGTTGCGGTGTTGTTGTCTGTGTTTGTGTTTGTGTCAGCAGCCGGTGTGTCGTTGTTAGCCGGTTTTGTGTCGTTTGCAGCGTTAGCGGATCCACAAGCAGCCAGAGAGACTACGAGCAGAAGGCTAACCAGAATTGCAGCTAATTTTTTCATCTGTTTTTCCTTTCCGGGCAAGCGCTGTTGAATGCGCTTACATATTCCCTGCCTATATACTACCGATTACGCAAACAGACCGTCAATGCTTTTCTGTTTTTTGCACATAATTTCATCTTTTTTTCCATGAATTCGCTTACAAAAAGCCGAAAATGTCACATTTTCACAAATCTTTCATACAAGAATGAAATTAATTTCATTTTTCATATTTCATGTTTTTTGCCGAAGGATTAACAAATAGGACGTAAAGACTCCCTCTTTTTTCCAAACCTTTTACAATTATCTGTTTTGTTCTGCGAAACTGATATATATATATATTCCCAATCATATAGCCCTGACTGACATGCCGATCAAAACAGATATCGACTTTCCTGCCATTGAAGTAATTGATTCAGCTGCAGAATTTCTCAAAATCGTATTCAGCTTTCAAAATCATATCATGTTTATCACTTTGCACATATTTTCATCCATAAAGAAAATGTATCCGCTTCTATCTGCACATTTTAGTATATTGAAGTTTTTGCTCAGAGCAAAAATGAAATTAATTTCAGTCGATGAATGAATATGCTACTATGGAAGTAACAGATTCAGGGGGAAACACTATGAACATTCTATCTGTCGATGTCGGCACCACCAGCATGCGCGGCATCCTCTACAGCGCCAAGGGAAAGGAACTCTCTCTCGTCAGCCGTTTGACTCCTCTTATTTTTATCGATAATTTCATTGAACAGGACGCGCTGGTCCTGAAGGACAAGCTTTTTGAGATCGTCCGTGAGACAGCTGAAGCCAATTCAGTTGATGCGATTGTCGTGACCGCTTTCCGCTCCGCACCTGCCCTTTTCGATAAAGAAGGCAGACCGCTGAGCAACTTCATCATGTGGCAGGATACCCGCAACAAGGAGATCTGTGAGCGCATCGCCCCCAGAAATAAAGAGATCTATCAGAAGGTCGGCGCAAAAGTGAACGCCGTCTTCACCGCTTCCAAGGTCACCTGGTTCAAGGAGCACCTGAACGAAGCCTATCAGAAAGCTTATAAAGCCCTGGTCGTGCCGGATTATCTGATCAACACGATGACAGGTGCCTTCACAAGCGACAAGACCTACGGCAGCCGCACCGGGATCATGAACATCTTCAGCTGTGACTACGACAAAGAGATGGTCGATCTGTATAATCTCGATCTCGAGAAGCTCCCGGAACTGGTCGATGTCGGCTCGGTCGTCGGCTATACGACCGAAGAATTCGAAAAAGCGACCGGTGTCAAAACCGGCACCCCGGTCATCTCCTCCGGCGGCGACCAGCAGAACTCCGCTCTCGGTCTGGGCGAACTGGATGAATCCTCTCTGGTCATCAACTGCGGAACCGGCGGCTTCATCATCTCGCTGGTCGATCAGCCTTATCTCGAGAATGAGGCGATGATCTGCAACGCGTCCGCCGTACCGGGAAAATATGTCCTCGAATCGAACGTGCTCGCTTCCGCAGCTGCCCTGAACTGGATGCTGAAGGAACTCTTCCCGGAACTGTGGAACGACGGCCATCCGGATTTCAAACGTTTCCACGAACTGGTCGGCAAATCCGCGCCCGGTGCCAACGGAGTACGCATCGTCCCGCTGTTCCAGGGCTGCGGCTCCCGTGACTGGAACCTCGACGCACGTGCCGGATTCACCCATATCTCGCTCGGCAACACCCGCAACGACCTTGGCAGAGCGATGCTCGAAGGAATTGCCGCAGAGATCGTCAAGAGTGTCCGCGGATTCCCGGAAAAGAGCCAGAATGTTTCCCGTATCTATGTCGGCGGCGGTCTGACCAAGAGCGATCTCTTCGACCAGATCCTCTGTGACATGCTGGGCAAGCCGCTGGTCCGTTACGATGACGCCCAGGCGACTGCGATCGGTGCCTTTATCTCGGCGGCAGTCACCCTGAAACTGTACCCGGATTACGAGACCGCATTCGCGAAAGCCAGAGAAGGCGCCAAGACCTTCACCTTTGAACCCGACCCGGAGATGCATGCCTTCTATCAGGATGTCATCCGGGACACCGAAGAAGTATATAAGAGTTTAAAATGACACCCGCAAATAACACTCTGGACATGCTGGAATCGGCTTCCCTGTCCAAGAATAAGAAAGCCCTGCAGGAATACGCCTTCCTTTCGCAGGTAGCCGATATGTATTACAACCAGAATATGATGCAGGCAGATATCGCGAGCCAGCTCTATTTCTCACGCTCCAAAGTATCCCGTCTGCTCACCAGGGCAAGGGAAGTCGGGATCGTCGATATCAAGGTCAAGCACGTCCGCGACCGCGTCACGGCACTTGAGGAAGTCTTCCGCAAGACATTCGGGCTGAAAGATGCCGTCATTATCTCCAGCTTCGAAGGAGACAGCTACGATCGGACGCTCGATGCCGTCACCGACTTCGCCTCGATCTATGTCTCCAACCTGCTGAACGGAAAGATCCATCTTGGCGTATGCAGCGGTAACGCCGCAGACCGCACCAACCGCAAGATCCGTCCGATCCACGAATGTCAGCTTGACGTGATCCAGCTCGTAGGCACCGTCTCCAATGCGCAGCAGGCAGTAGAAGCACGCGAGATCAGCAACCATCTCGCCGCGATCTTCCACGGCAACAACTATGCGCTGAACGCGCCGATCTATATGGAGAACGATATCGCCCGTCAGGAACTGCTGAACGACCCGAACGTGCGTCGCGTTACAGACAAGTTCAAGGACTGCGATATCATCCTTACCGGCCTCGGCGGTATCGACGTCAGCCGCCTCAAAACGGCGGAGATCATTCGTGAATACCAGACGGATAAACAGGCAAAGGAGCTGCAGGAAAAGGGAGCAGTCGGCTGTGTATGCATGATGTATTACGACATCAACGGTGAACGCGTTGACTGTGAATGGAACGACAAGTGCATCTGTATGCCGATCGAGGGAGTAAAAAAGAATCCGATGACCATCAGCGTTGCCTGCGGCGACTATAAGACCATGTCCATTCTCGGCGCATTGCGCGGCCACATCCCGAACGTTCTGATCACGGATATCAACACCGCCACGAGAGTCCTCAAGAAGAACGAAGAACTGTTCAAGAAAGGCTAAACCATGTTAGAAGAACTGAAAGCGGAAGTCGTCCGCATCGCCAAAAAGGCACAGAATGCCGGTCTGTGCAAGCACAAAGCCGGCAACGTTTCCGTTCTCGATCCCGAGACCGGTTACATCTGCATCACCCCTTCCGGTGTCGACCGCGATTATCTGACTCCGGATCAGGTGTGCGTCATCGATAAGGAGCTAAATGTCATCGAGGGCGGCAAACCGTCAAGCGAGACGCTGATGCATGTAGAGTGTTACAAGGAAAGAGAAGATATCCGGGCGATCGTCCATACGCATTCCGCCATGGCATCCGCTTTTGCCTGCCTGAACCGGCCGATCCCGTCCTTCATCTTTGAACTCTTCGTCTTCCATCTCGACAACGGCGTTATCCCGGTCGCTCCCTATGCCCTTCCGGGCACGACGGAACTCGCCAGGAACGTCGCCCTCACTGTAAAACGCTCCGACCTCGTTCTGATGGAACGCCACGGCACGATCGCCGTCGGCAAAGATCTGAGCGAGGCGTATGAAAACGCCGACTACATCGAGGAACTGGCGAAGATCTACTACACGATCCTGACTCTGAACAACGGACAGGACTGCAAACTGTTCACGCCCGAAGATTTCCAAAAGTGGAAATATCCGAGTCAGATCAAAAAGGAAGACTAGTCAAAACGGCTGCCGGGCAGCCGTTTTTCTTTTCACATCAAAAAGGACCGTTACCGGTCCTTTTGTCATTTAGTCTTCGAATACTTTGTCAAGACGCTCACGCAGGAAATTGCAGGAATACTTCAGGTTTTCCTCCCAGCATTCCGGATGATCGTTCCAGAATTCGCCGTTGAACATGCGGACGCCGAGTTCCTTCAGTACTTCCAGATTGGAGATGTAGTCGGTGATGCCGGTCCCCCACGGAACGCTGCGGTCGGTCTTCGGTTTCGTCTCTTTCAGATGGCAGGCCAGGATATGTCCGGCGCCGGTGCGCAGATCGTCATTGACAGTCTTTTCATAACCGAAGTCATGACGGGCGCCGGCCAGGTTGCCGATATCCGGATAGACGCCGAGATACGGGCTGTTGACCAGATTGACATAGGTCATGCCTTTTTCGACGGTGTCGATAAAGTCGCGGTCCATCATCGTCTCGAAACCCATCAGGACGCCTCTGCGGGCAGCCATCTCAGCCGCGATCTTCAGGTTCTTGATGAATTCCGCTTTTGTCTCTTCGTTGGCCTCCTCATAATAGCAGTCATAGCCGGCGAGCTGGATGATACGGATGCCGATATCGGCAGCGAAATCGATCGCCTTCTCCATGATCTCCATCGCCTTCTCGTGCTTTTCCTTTCCGAGGGAACCCAGGGAGTATTTGCGCTGGGCGCTGAAGCACATCGTATAGATCGGTGTGCCGGTCTTCTTCATCAGCGCGACCAGTTCATCCTTCTGCTCCTTGGTCCAGTAAAGGCGGCTGATCTTCTCGTCGGTCTCGTCGATCGAGATCTCGATCCAGTCAAAACCGGCCTTTTTGCAGGCATTGAGCTTTTCCTCCCAGGTAAGGTCCATCGGCATGGACTTTTCGTACATGCCGAGCAGATATTTTCTAGTTCTGGCCATAGTAAGCTCCCGGGCCGTGTTTGCGCAGATAGTGCTTGTCCAGCAGTTCCTGCTGCATTCTGTCCGCAGCCGGGTTGATCGTCTTCGACAGGAACGCCATCTTGGCGACTTCTTCGAGGACGACTGCGTTATGAACGGCATTCTCCGCGTCAGTGCCCCAGGTGAACGGGCCATGGGAATGGACCAGTACGCCCGGCATCTGATCGGGATCGATACCTCTCTTCTTGAATTCCTCAACGATGACGTTGCCGGTCTCAAGCTCATATTCGCCGGCGATCTCTTCCGGTGTCATCTTTCTGGTGCACGGAATGTCTCCGTAGAAATAGTCACCCTGAGTGGTGCCCAGCGCCGGTATATCCTTCCCGGCCTGCGCCCAGCCTACGGCAAAGGTGCTGTGAGTATGAACAACGCCGCCGATGTTCGGGAAATTGCGGTAGAAGACAAGATGGGTCGGAGTGTCACTGCTCGGCTTGTAGTGTCCCTCGACGACGTTGCCTTCAAGGTCGACGACGACCATGTCTTCCGGTTTCATATTGTCATATTCGACGCCGGACGGCTTGATGACGAACAGTCCGCTCTCACGGTCGATGGCGCTGACATTGCCCCATGTGAAGGTGACCATGTGGTATTTCGGCAGTAAAAGATTGGCGCGGCAGACTTCTTCTTTCAGTTTCTCTAACATGTTGGTTCTCCTATTCTGTCACTTCGTAGATCGCAGCTTCGTTTCTGGTGTGGTTGGAGGCCAGGATGTATTCCTTGCCGTTGTGATGGATGACGTCCAGGTTGGCCGGACCGCCGCCCTGATCGACAGTGTGGACCTTATATTCGCCGTTTTCGTATGTCAGGACGAAGCACTCGCAGTCGATACGGCGGATGCCGGCGACAAAGCAGGTCTTGCCGGTCAGGGTCGTACTGACCAGTGCATGAGCAAAGTCGATCTCATTCGGATAAGTGTAATCGACTTCGTATTTGCCGTCTTTCAGTTTGTAAACATGGATCGTATTTCCGTGGAACGGTTCGATCGTCATGATCTCTTCCTGACCGTCACCGTCGATATCCGCGACCGCGATCTCGGAGATGTTGCCGTCGAGGATCTTTTCGACTTTCCAGTCCTCGCCGTCATGCGGCGGAGTCACGCGGACGATGCCGTAGTCGGAACCGAAGTATCCGCAGACGCGTCCGTCATATTCACCGCGGGTATAGCCGTGGTTGCGGAAGTAGCCGTCGCCGATCTGGCGCAGAACGACATTTTCATTATCAAGATCTGCCGGAACTTCGCCGACATAGATCTGACCCGGTCTTGTCCAGTCACCTTTATCGCGTTTGTCTCTGGCGATCGTCGCGCAGATGACATAATCCTTGCCGTCGACATGATAGATATCGAAACGGTGCAGATACGGAAGGTTGAAGACATCCTTCACTTCCCAGCCTTCTTCGGTCTTCCTGCCCCAGACCAGCTTGGATGCGGACGGGGAGATCTTCAGATAGAATTCGTTGACAGCCAGAAATTCGCCTGTTCTTGTCTTGAACGGAATGATGGACATGCATCCGCCTCTGTTTCCCTGCCAGACGACTTCCTTCTTCTCGAAGTTTTCACCGGTGTAGGAGTAGCATTCGCTCTCCGGATTCTCGGATGCGAAGAATGCATAAACGTCATCACCGATGTCGATATGGCTGGTGCAGTAGCAGCGGACGATGTCGTCCAGATGGATTTTTTTGAATTGCATGAGTATTGCCTCCTAATGATTTCGTATAAACCACCTACAGTATAAGGCATTTCGGGATTTGGTGCATGAATACTGAAAGCGATTTCATAAATTGGAACATATGTGCGGAAATCGTTCCCGCAGGAAGTTTTCGGAGTCCTGTTTCGGCTGATCGGAGAAGGCGGCCGGACAGCCGGCGTTAGAAACACCGGCACGATCAGAAAACAGCAGAACCTCCGCTTTCTGCAGTTTTTTCAACTCTTTCACAACATACAGAAAATTATTGTAAAATAAGGAGAATCATAAAGGGGGATTTTGAATGTACAACCACTATGTATACGATGGTACAAAGAAATTTGATATCACCAAAGCACCCACCAGCGACAAGAAGTTGTGCAGCGACCGCGAGGAAGCTGCAGCCAGAATGCAGGCCAACAACGTTGAGATCGATAGCCTGCAATCAAAGCTCTATGCCGATAAAAAAGAAGGTCTGATCATCCTCTTCCAGGCAATGGATGCCGCCGGCAAAGACGGCACGATCCGGGCTGTCTTACAGTGTCTCAGCCCCCATGGCGTTCACGAGTCCGCCTTCAAGGCTCCGAACTCCACTGACCTGGCACACGACTTCTTATGGCGTATCGAGTCCGAAGTTCCGATGAAGGGCGAGATCGCGATCTTCAACCGTTCTCATTACGAAGATGTCCTGATCGGTAAAGTCAAGGAGCTGTACATGAAGCAGGACTATGCGGAACGCATCGACCGCAGCAAGATCATCGAGTACCGTTACGAAGACATCAAAAACTGGGAGACCTACCTCTGGCACAACAACGTGCGCGTCGTCAAGATCTTCCTGAACGTCTCCAAGGAAGAACAGGCTGCCCGCTTCCTGTCCCGTATCGAGGAACCGGAAAAGAACTGGAAGTTCTCCGAGAACGACTGGAACGAGCGCAGCTACTGGGACGCTTACCAGCAGGCATTCGAAGACTGCATCAACAAGACATCCACCAAGATCGCTCCGTGGTACGTCGTACCGGCTGACCATAAGTGGTACATGCGCTATGTCGTCAGCGAGATCATCCTTTCCACCCTGAGAGAGATGAATCCGAAGTATCCGGAAGTCACCGAACAGCGTCGTGCCGAGTTCCAGCAGCTGAGAGAGGCGATCCTCGCCGAACTGCCGGAAGAAAAAGCACAGGAAGCTTCCGCAAAGGCCAAGATGCGCGCTGCCAGAAAGATCAGCGAGGAAGTCGAAGCCAAGAAGAAGCAGGAAAAGAACACCAGAAAGAAAGTCCGCGATCTGCAGAGAGCCGTTGAAAAAGCCAACAAGGCCTTCAACAAGGGCAAAAAGAAGATCGCCAAAGCGCAGGAAGCCCTCGAATCCGCCAAGGAAGAAAAGAAGGAAATGGCGGTCGAACAGGCAGTCAAGCAGGAAAAAGACTTTGAAAAAGCTGTTGAGACCAAGGCTGCAGAAGTAAAGAAGACCGCACAGCCGGAAGTCAAGAAAGAAGCCAAAGCGGAAGTCAAAGCAGAAACAAAGCCGGCTGAAAAGAAAGCTCCGGAAAAAAAGACCGCCAAGACACCCGCGAAGACCAGATAAGTCTGAATCACTGAAACAAAAAGCATTTCCCGGAAAGGAAATGCTTTTTTCTTGCCCGGACAAAAATCATCCGCCGGGGTACGGCGGATGATGGGGGGTTATTTGTTTTTCTCCTCAGCCGGTGCGGGAGTTTCCGGAGCCGGCTGGCCGGTCTCCTGCGGTTTCGGTTTACGCGGCGCGCGTCTGCGCGGTTCGTACTTCGTTTTGAAAACGATTCCCTTGTGCGCTGCCGTGACCGGATGCGGTGCGACGCTCGGCAGAACTTCCTTGGAGGCGATGGTCCGTTTCATCATCTCGTTCTGTACGGAAAGCTCCTCTTCGTCATCGTAGATCCTGCAGAGCTCGCCCTTTGAATTCATGATTCTAGCCTTGGTGTTGTCGCGCAGGCAGAGATCAAGATAATCGTGCAGCCTCTGACGGATATCCGCATCCAGGATCGGGACGCCGATCTCGACACGGCGCTCGGTATTCCGGGTCATGAAATCCGCGGAAGCGATATACATCTTTTCATAGCGGCCGGTGCCGAAAACAAAGATGCGGCTGTGTTCCAGGTAACGTCCGACGATCGAACGGATATGGATATTGTCTGTTTTGCCCGGGACTTCCGGAAGGATACAGCTGATGCTGCGGACGATCAGGTTGATCTGCACCCCGGCAGCGCTGGCTTCCTGAAGCTTCATGATGATCTCCTCGTCGGTGATCGCATTCATCTTGCATAAGATCCGGCCGTTCTTGCCCTTGCGGGTCTCGCGCTCGATCAGCCGGATGATCGTCTGCTTCAGGGAAACAGGCGAAACGATCAGGCGTTTGTATTTCCCGTTCAGGATACCGGCCATCATGTTCTGGAAGAAACTGATGCAGTCAGTGATGATCTCGGGATCAGCCGTCATATAGGCAACGTCGGTGTACAGTTTGGCGGTGCTTTCGTTGAAGTTGCCTGTCGCGATAAGGGCGGCGTGCTGAAGCTTCCTGCCGTTCTTGCGGGTGATCAGGCAGATCTTGGAATGAACTTTGTAATCCTCGAAGCCGTACATGACGGTACAGCCGGATTCGGCAAGCTTTTCCGCGTAATCGATATTATGCTGTTCGTCAAAGCGTGCTTTCAGTTCGATCAGGACTGTAACGTCCTTGCCGTTTTCCGCAGCCAGGCAGAGGTAATCGACCAGACGCGCGCGCTTCGCCAGACGGTAGATCGTGATGCGGATCGAAAGGACATCCGGATCCGTTGCGGCTTCCTTGATCAGAAGCAGGAACGGTTCCATGGATTCGAACGGATAGGAAAGCAGCACGTCCTTTTTCTGGATCTGTGTGAACAGAGACCGGCTGTACTTGAACGCCGGTGAAAGTTTCGGTGTATACGGTTCGTATTTCAGTCTTTTTGCGTGTTCCGGATCGAGCAGGCTTCCGACGCCCCAAAGATAACCGTGGTCGAGCGGCATCTCAGTCACATAGGTGACGCTGCTGTCCATCTTCAGGTCTTTACTGAGATATTTCGCGAACTGCGGGCTTGGCGTTCCGGAGATCTCCATGCGGACGAGATCCATGTTTTTGCGCTTTTTCAGCATCTGGATCATCTTGACACGGTAGTCTTCGGTATCGGTCATACTGGAAATGTCGATCGCCGAGTTGCGGGTGATCGTAAATTTCAGACGTTCCTTGATCTCCGCACCGCTGAAAACGACGTCGATATTTGCCAGGATGACTTCGCCGATGTGAACGAAGCGTACTGTCTTCTTATCGGGCAGACGGATGATCGCCGGCAGGCCGGCTGGGACCGGCGCGATCGCGAGGACCTCGTTGCCGCGGTGTTTCATCAGAGCTGCGATATAAACGACGCCGGACTGAAGCGGCGGCAGCGGATGGCCGGGATCGATGATCTGTGCGCCGAGGACAGGCTGGATATTCTGGGTGAAGTAGGTATGAAGCCATTCCTGCTCCTCTTTGGTGCAGTCGGCATAACTGAGGTCGTAGATCCCTTCGCGCTTCAGCGCTTTTTTCAGGCTCTTATAGACCTGTTCCCTTCTCTGGCAGAGCTCATCGGCTTCCGCATAGATGCGTTTGAGCTGCTGAGCGGCAGTCCAGCCGGTCTTATTGTCGACTCCGTCCGGCTTGACGGCGTTCATACCAAGCAGCGCGCCGACACGCACAGAGAAAAACTCATCCAGATTTGACGAGAAGATCGCGATGAAAGTCAGCCGTTCCAAAAGAGGAACGTCCGGATCGTTCGCCTCCTCCAGACAGCGCTCATTGAAACGCAGCCATGACAATTCACGGTTTTGTGTATAACCTGCTTTATATAATCCTTTTTGCATATGTATCTCCCCCCTCTTCCAGATACAAAATCGATGATTGCAGATATACGATTATTTTGTAGATTTATTACATTAATTTTAAGCCTTTGGGGCATTTTTGAAAAGATGGTTGCGCTTTTCATTTGCCATTATCCTATCCATATTAATTTATATCGTCATTTGCAAGGGTGATCCTGTCCCGGCTCTTTCCCGGCCTTCACGGGCCGCATGACCGATTTCACAATTTTGCTGTCGCATTTCAGACCAATCTTGGTGGTTTGCACGATGAGAATGCAGGCGGCATTTTTTATAATTAAAAAGATAAAAAAGGAGAAATTTGATCATGAGCTATACCATTTTTACCTTAAGCCCGGGATCCACTTCCACCAAGCTTGCCGTTTTCAAAGATGATCAGCAGATCTTCAAGACAAACGTCATGCATGATCCGGAAGTCCTGAAGAGCTTCAAAGAGATCAAGGATCAGATGCCCTACCGCAAGGAGACGATCCTGACCGAACTGGCAAAAGCCGGCATCGATCTGAAAGACGTTGACGCCTACTCCGCTTATTCCGGCGGTCTCGAACCTGCAGAAGGCGGTATCTATCCGGTCAATGACAAGATCATCGAAGACTCTCTCAGCGGAAAGATCAACCATCCGGCGATCCTCGGTTCTTCCCTGATCAGGGAACTTGCCGCCCCTTACGGAAAACCGTGCTACCTGGTCAATCCTCCGGATTCCGATGAATTCGAAGATCTGGCCCGCTTTACCGGCATCAAGGGCGTTTACCGTGAATGCCGTGTCCATGTCCTGAACCAGAAAGAATGCGCGATCCGTTATGCCAAAGAGATCGGCAAGAAATACGAAGAAGCCAACATCATCGTAGCCCATATCGGCGGCGGCCTGTCTGTTGCCCTGCACAAGAACGGCCGTATCGTTGACGGAAACGACGTTCTGAACGGCTCCGGTCCGATGGCTCCGAACCGTACCGGCACAGTTCCGGCCATGCCGATCGTCAAGATGTGCTTCTCCGGAAAATACACCGAAAAGGATATGAAGAACCTGATCGGCAAGACCGGTGGTCTGATCTCCCATCTCGGCACGGACAATACCCTGAAGATCGAGGAAATGATCGCAAACGGTTCCCACTATGCCAAGCTCGTTCTGGATGCGATGGCTTACCAGCTCTGCAAGGAGATCGGCGGCTACGCGACCGTCGCTGAAGGTAAAGTCGACGGCATCGTTCTGACCGGCGGCGTTTCCAAATCCAAATACTTCTGCAGCGAGATCGAAAAGCGCTGTGCCTGGATCGCACCTGTCAAATCCTACGGCGGTGACTTCGAGATGGAAGCTCTTGCCTCCGGCGCGATCCGCGCTCTCACGGGCGAGGAAGCGGTCAAGGAATACACCGGCAAGCCGATCTTTACCGGTTTTGATTTCAACGCCTAATTATTTAATTCAGCATACGGGCAGACGCTGGCTGCTGTCTGTCCGTTTTTTGACGGAGTTGGATTTTGTTTTTGTGTAAAAAACCAAAATTATTGGGAAATGCTATCTTTTTTTGGAGAATTAAACATTGCCCGATTTCTGCCAAACAAATAAACTTTAGTTATGCAAAGACATACTTCAACATTTTAAGTGTGCAAAAACACAAGAGGGGAGGAAGAATTTATGTCTAACAACGCTAAGAAACACAGTGGCGCTAGTGATTTCGGCCCGAAGGGTTGGATCATCGTCCTGGTTTCTATTGTTTACTTCTACTTGAGCACAGCGGTCACATCCGACGGTGCCAACACCATCAACGCAGTCATGCAGCAGAAACTCGGCCTGCAGTCCCTCGCTCCGCTGACATTAGGTCAGACACTGGGCGGCTGGCTGACAGTCCTGACGATCCCGGTATTCACAGCTGTTTCCAAGAAGACCGGTATCAAGAACGTCATCATCGCTGCACTGGCAATCTTCGCAGTCTGCACATACTTCATCTTCAACGCTTCCACAGTCGGTATGTACCAGGTTGCCGTTACGATCGCTTGTGCGACCTTAGTCGGTTTCGCTATGGTAGGTACAGGTCAGTTAGGTGCTAACTGGTTCCCGACCAAGAAGGGTATGTACATGGGTATCGCAACATTCGGTATCCCGATCGCTGCTGCTTCCGTCAACCTCATGATGAGCAAGATGATGGAAGTCATGCCGTTCGAAAACATCGCATACTTCTTCATCGTTGTTGCTATCATCGCTATCATCCTGACTGTTGTCTTCGTCAAGAACAACCCGGAAGAAGCTGGTGCTTTCCCGGATAACGACCAGACAATGACCAAGGAAAAGGCTGCTGAGATCGCTGCTAAGGCTGAAGCTATCAAGGCATCTTCTCCGTGGACAACCAAGAAGGTTCTTTCCTTCAAGGAAACCTGGATGATCGCTATCGGCTGGGGCTTCCTGATGGGTGGCGCCGGCGGCATCATCTCCCAGTTCGTCGCAGCTGGTATCTCCTGGGGTCATCCGATGTCCTACCCGATCATGCTCTTAACAGTTATGTTCCCGGTCGGCATCTTCTTCTCCTGGTTCATCGGCTACGTTGATACAAAGTGGGGAACAAAAGCTGCTTCTCTGACTGTCTGTGCAATGGAGATCTTCGGTGCTCTGGTTGCTGGTCTGCTCGGCCACAACGGTATCGCTCTTGCATTAGGCGGAGGCTGCTTCATGGGCGCTATGTCCGGTGGTAACAACCTGACCATGTCCGTTACAGGTACGAAGTTCGGTCGTTTCGACTTCAACAACGCCTGGTCCGTTATTTCCGTCATCACCAAGGTCATCAGCTCTTCCTTCATCGTCTTAGTTTCCATCGTTGCTGGTAAGATCGGTTACACCGGCGCTTATATCGGCGTTGCCTGCACAGTCGTTATCGCAGCTCTGGTTATCTGGAAGACAGACCTGACATGTGTCGGTCGTATCAACCTCGACGACGCTGAGTAATCTCAGAAAAAACCTATTGAAAAAAAGAAAACCGGTATCCCGGTTTTCTTTTGCTCCATCAGCCTTACCGCATCTGTGATTCCGGCCTTGCTGACCGGGAGGGAGAATTATGAGTCAGAATACCCAGAAAACAATGATCCGTGACATGACGGAAGGACCGGTTATCCCGCTGCTTCTGCGTTTTGCGATGCCGCTGTTCATCTCGAACGCGCTGCAGGCGATCTACAACATCGTCGATATGGTCGTCGTTGGAAACTATATCGGCAAAGCCGGCATGTCCGCCGTATCGATCGGCGGCGATATCCTGCATTTACTGACGTTTGTGGCAATGGGTTTTTCCTCCGCCGGACAGATCATCATTGCCCGTGAAGTCGGTGCCGGAAGAAAAGACGAGATCAGGAAGATGATCGGCACGATGTTCACCTTTCTGCTGAGCATCTCAGTGGTGATCTCGATTGTCTGCCATGCATTGCGTTCCCAGATCCTGGAACTGCTCAACACACCGGCTGCATCATACTCCTATACGATGGATTACACCGTCACCTGCATCGTTGGTCTGATCTTTATCTACGGTTATAACCTCATCAGTGCCATCCTGCGCGGAATGGGCGACAGCCGCCGGCCGTTTCTGTTCATCGCGATCGCCGCGATCCTCAACATGGTTCTTGACGTTCTGTTTGTCAAATACTTCAATATGGAGGTCTTCGGCGCTGCGCTGGCGACTGTGATCGGTCAGGGAGTCAGCTTCCTCGTCTCGCTGATCTATCTCTACCGCCGCAAAGAGAGCTTCGGATTCGACTTCCGTCTCCCCAGCTTCCGTATCGATCCGGATTCTTTCCGACGGCTGCTTGCGCTCGGCATCCCGATGGCGATCCAGTCCGCAGCCATCAACATCTCCAAGATCGTGCTGATGGCCTGGATCAATATTTTCGACGTGACCTATTCGGCGCTTGCGGGAATCTTCAATAAAGTCAATGTGATGTACAACGTGATCACGCAGGCATTCACCACTGCCGGCGCGACCATGGTCGGGCAGAATCTGGCGGCAAGGAAATACCGGCGTGTAAACAAGACACTTCTGACGATCCTGCTCATCGGAGCGTTGCTTTCCCTGGCAGGTACCCTGCTGCTCAAGGATCCGGATGCAGTCTATGCGATCTTTACCGGTGACCTTGACGTACTGTCAGCCGCCGGAGTGCTGACACTGCCGCTGATCCTGTGTTTTTACGGAGCCGCGACCCGCAGCGTCAGTTTCTCATTGATCAACGGTTCCGGAAAACCGGCATTGAATCTGGCTGTTGCCATTATAGACGGCATGCTCGCCCGCATCGGTCTGGCAGCGCTGCTGGGCTTTGCTTTTCATCTGGACTGCTACGGATTCTGGATGGGTGACGCTCTAGCCGGCTTTATGCCGTTCCTGATCGGACTTGTCTTCTATCTTTCCGGACGCTGGAAAGAGAAAGAAACTGTCTAGATGTTGCCTGCAATCAGTTTATAAAGGAGAGTAATTATGAGAATCACAGTATTATACGGAAGCGCCAGAAAGAATGGCGTCAGTTCCTCTGCAGCAAAAAAAGTTCTGAATGCCGTCCGCCGTGAGGAAGATGAAATCAGAGAATACTATCTGGCCGAACAGCATATCCTGCCCTGCGCAGGCTGTCTCGCCTGCCGAAAGCAGGAGGTCTGCTCACGGAAAGGCGATGATATGGAAAACATCTATAAGGATATCGTCAGTTCGGATTTCGTCATCTTCAGTTCCCCGGTCTACTGCCTCGACGTGACCGGACCGTTCAAGCTGATGTATGACCGCCTGTATCCGATGCTTGGCGGTCCGCAGCCGAAGTACGTGCCCCGCCACCCCGGCATCCGCTCCTGTATGATCCTGTCACAGGGAGCCCCGCCCTTTGCTTTTGCCGATGTGGCAGAACGGATGGAGTTCCGTCTGAAGAATAACGGTTTCGACAATCTGGCGACTCTGCGCTACGTCTTTGGCATCGATCTTTCGGTCGAGGAAGAAGAGATGCGCGCGAAAGCGGAAGCGCTGCGCGAAAAACAGGTACAGGACAACGACCTGCTGATCGCGGAGATCTGCCGCAGGCTCGGCCGCTGACTCCGTTCAAAGAACACGATCTGCAAGCCCGCGAAAACGACGTGGGCTTTTTCTTTTCCGTCTCAGGACAGCGGTTGATGTTTTGGCACACTTTTCATGCTTATTTCCAAAAAATCTTTGGTTTTTTACATAATGATTTAGTGCTTTGTTTCTTCTATTATTTCAATAAAGATCAGAAGCAGGTGGCATATGACCAAAAAAACTACTTTTCTCAGCGTCGCTTTTATCCTGGTAAGCCTCTCCATGCTGTGCCAGAATCTGGCGACCCAAATGCTGAACGTAACACTCTCACCGTTCGCGAGCTATATGTGGAATTCCAAGACCCTGGGCGGTCTTCTGACTTCCTTCTTCAATATCGGATCGATCGTCATGGCGTTCCTGTCCGGACCGCTGATCCAGAAGATCGGCAAGAAGTTAAGCATCATCGTCTTCGCTCTGCTCTACGCAGGCGCGACGGTCCTTTTCATCCTCATGCCGACCGAAACGGTCTCCATGGGAGCCAGGGTCCTGCAGGGTATCGCCAAAGGCGTGATCACTGTCGCCTGCGCCTCTGTCGTCGCGGAAGTCACTCCCGATGAGCAGATGAATCAGGGCATGGGGATCTTCGGGCTCGGTTCCACCGCGGCAATGGCCTTCGGCCCGATGCTTGCGCTGAATCTTGTCGGTCCCAACAACAACTATCCGGCGATGTTCGCCGGCTGTGCTGTCATCGCTGCTCTGGGAGCAGCCTTCGCTGCCGGTATCCGTTACACCCCGAAAGCTTCGAAACAGGAAACGGTGACCGATGAAAAAGAGTATTCCGGTGTCTGGAAGCTGATCGAAAAGAAAGCTCTGCTTCCCGCCATCAACCATACGATCTTCTTTGCCAGCTATGCATGCGTGCTCGTCTTCGTTACAGTCTACGCGCAGGAAATGCTTCAGCTGTCCTCATCCCAGATCAGTCTGTTCTACACGGCTGCTGCCGTGACCATGCTGATCGTCCGTACTTTCGCCGGTAAGATCGCCGATACCATCGGCGAGCTGGCGATCATTATCCCGGGTCATATCGCGATCTTCGCGCTGCTTATGATCCTGAGCTTTTTCTGCAAGGAACCGGGTCCGCTCACCTTCCCGCTGTTCATTCTGTGTGGCGGTCTCTACGGTGTCGGCTCCGCCTGCGTCCAGCCCTCGATGAACGCGATCGCGATCGTCGATTCGCCGGCGGAAAGAAGCAGTATCGCAAACGCGACCTTCTACTTCATGATGGACTTCGGTATCCTCTTTTCTTCCAGTGTATTCGGTCAGGTCATCGACAAAGCGGCAACTCCGGCTGCCGGCTATCTGATCACCTACCTCTGTTCCGCGGGCATCTGCGTCTTCTCCCTGCTGCTGGCAGTGACGACTCTGAACCGTAAAGCCCGCAAAAGGAGATCTGTACAATGAGTGAGCAATACATCAAAACAGACGACGGCGTCCGATTGTTCTGCCGGGTCAAAGGAAGCGGGAGACCGCTCCTGCTGATCCATGGGGCAATGGTCGACGCTGATTTCTACAACGAGGTTCAGGAATTGCTTTCTGGAAACTATATGGTCATCACCTATGACCGCCGCGGCTACTCACGCAGCGCGCAGGGCGAGGACTACTGTCTTGAAAGACAGGCAAGGGATGCGGAATTCATCCTGAATGCTCTGACAGACGAGAAAGCGATCGTCGTCGGCTGCAGCGCCGGCGCGCTGACCGCTTTGAAACTGAAGGAACTCTTTCCTGAAAAAGTCGACCGTCTGTTCGTGCACGAACCGCCGATCGTCACCTACGACGGCATCGTGACCGATGAGATCCGGACCTGGCTGGACGAGATCCGTGATCAGGTGAACCGGAAAAAGATCAGCCGCGCTGTCCTGACCTTCATCATGGGCATGGCAAGCAACGCGGAAGATCCGCGGGTAAGACCGCTGCCTCCGGAGGTCATGCAAAGACAGCTCGACAACGGCAAGATCTTCGTGGAGAAGGAATTCCCGGAGGAATTCGACGAAACGAACCAGATGATCAACTACGCCTCTCTCGAAGACAAACAGAGGATCACCGTACTGGTCGGTGATTCCAGCAACGGAAGCTACTGCGCCAGAGCGGCGACTGCGCTTGCCGACGATCTCGGCACTTCCCTCTATTACGTCCCGGGCGGCCACAACGGCGCCAGGGATCTGCCCTTTGAATTTGCGGCCATGCTGCTTGGCCTTTTGGAAATAAACAAATAAGGAGAATCACATTTTATGAACTACACAAAAAGAAGATGGATCATTCTGACCGCCTGCTGCCTGATCAACCTCTGCATCGGCTCGCTCTACGCCTGGTCAGTCTTCGCCGGACCGCTGCTTGAAAAGCTCAATGGCCTCGGCGCCAACCTCACATCCCTTTCGATCGTCTTCACGATCGCCAACGCTGTCGGTCCGATCACCATGATCGGCGGCGGCTTCATCAATGACCGCATCGGCGCGAAATGGGTCATCTTCCTCGGCGGCATCATGTTCGGTCTGGGCATGATCCTCTCCGGAAGAGTCAACTCCTTAAGCATGCTGATCGTCACCTACGGTCTTCTCGTCGGTCTCGGTATCGGCCTCGTCTACGGCGCGACCGTATCGAACTCCGTCAAGTTCTTCCCGGACAAGAAGGGTCTCGCCGGCGGTCTGACCACTGCTTTCTACGGTATGTCCTCGATCATCATGCCTCCGATCGCTGTCCGCCTGCTGAATGCGGCCGGCATCACCAAGGGCTTCCTGATCCTGGGTGCCGTCATGATGGTCATCATCTGCGTATCCGCCTTCTTTATCGATAAATGCCCGGATGGCTTCCTGCCGGATGGCTACGTTCCGCCGGTCACCCAGAAAAAGGGTGCCGGAGACAAGGACTGGAAAGGTATGCTGTCCTCCCCTGTCTTCTATGTCATGATCTTAATGCTCTTATGCGGCGCCTTCTCCGGACTGATGGTCACTTCTTCCGCATCGGCTGTCAGCAGAGAGATGCTGTCGATCTCCGCAGAGCAGGCTGCGATCATCGTCTCTATGGTTGCTCTGTTCAACACTTTCGGACGTATCGCTGCCGGTTCGCTTTCCGATAAGCTCGGCGCTCCGAACACCATCCTGATCTCTTTCGTCCTGGCTCTCGTCGGCCAGCTGGCTGTCTACATCTCGAACGGAACGGTCGCCCTGTTCTATGTCGGTCTTGCCCTGATCGGTTTCTGCTTCGGCTCGCTGATGGGCATCTACCCGGGCTTCACCGCTTCCCAGTTCGGCAGCAAATTCAACAGCGTCAACTACGGCATCATGTTCGTCGGTTTCGCTCTTGCCGGCTACTTCGGTCCGTCGATCATGAACAGCCTGCATGCTTCCACAGGCGAATACCGGATGGCGTTCCTGGCTGCGGCAGCTCTGTCTGTCGCCGGTATCGTTCTGAACCTTGTCTTCCGCGCCATGCAGAAGAACAAGGCGTAATTGTGCAAAAGTACAACGATTCAGAACGACTGATAAAAAACTTCATTAAGGGGAACGATTACACCGCTCCCCTTTTCTTGTTAATATAGGAAAGATTTCAGGAGGTTTTTCTCATGTCCAACAAAAACAAAACGATCTGGACCAAAGACTTTATCTTGATCTGTCTTGCCGGTCTGGCAACGAATATCTGCATGCGCATGCTCGACTCCAACCTCGCGTCCTTCGCGAACTACACCTGGGCTTCCAAGTCCCTGGGCGGTCAGCTGACGAGTTTCTTCAATATCGGTTCCATCCTGATGGCATTCTTCGCCGGCCGTCTCGTAGATATGCGCGGCAGAAGAAAGATGCTGATGGCATTCTGTATCCTGTTCGCGATCCCGACCGTCATCATGGCGCTGATCCAGGTTCCGGGCGTCGCTCTCGGCGCACGTCTGATCCAGGGTATCGCCAAGGGTGTCGTCACCGTTGCTCTCGCTTCCATCGTATCGGATATCACCCCGCGTGAAAGAATGAACGAGGGAATGGGCATGTTCAACCTCGGTTCCACTGCTTCCTTCGCATTCGGTCCGATGCTCGGTCTGGCGCTCGTCGACCGCGGCGGCTATAAGCTGATGTTCATCGTCTGTGCGATCTCCTATGCCGTCGGCGCCGTCTTCGCCCATTTCATCCGTTACGAAGACAAACAGGAAAAACCGGTCGTCAAAGAGACCGCCGCTGAAAGCGATGATGAATACAAAGGTGTCTGGAAACTGATCGCCAAAGAAGCGATTCCGGCTTCCCTGAACAATACCATCTTCTTCGGCTCCTATGCCGCGATCCTCGTCTTCCTGACAGTCTACGCGCAGGAGATCCTCGGTCTGACTTCCACCCAGATCGGCCTCTTCTACACCGTTGCGGCTGTCGCGATGCTGGCGGTCCGTCTTCTGACTGCGAAAGTCGGCGACAAATACGGTCCGCTCTATCTGATCGTTCCCGGCCATCTGATCATCATGACCGGCCTGCTGCTGCTTGCACTCTTCGCAAAACAGAGCTATATCGCCTTCCTGGCTGCCGGCGCCTGCTACGGTGTCGGCCAGGCGATCACTACGCCGGCGCTGAACACCTGTGCTGTTCTCGATACACCGGCTAAGAGATCCGCTACTGCGAATGCCACCTTCTACTTCATGATGGACTTCGGCATCCTGTTCGCGTCCGCCGGTTTCGGCGCCCTGATCGACGCTTCCGCGACTGCGGAGATCGGCTACCGGATGACCTTCCTCATCTCGATCGGCGTCTGCCTGTTCTCGATGCTGCTGGCGATCTACTTCTTCAACAACAAAGCGATCGCCAAGAGAAGAAAAGACCTTTAATCCGCAGACATTAAAAATCAAACAGCAGTTCACCAGTGATATGTACCCAGAATCCTGGACATATTGATTAACTCGACTATATCACGTCAGATCCGCGAATGGATGCTTCCCTGTACATAGCAGGGGGCATCCATTTTGTCTTTTCCTGGATCCGTTCGTGATTGTAGTAATGGA
>JAFWII010000030.1 GCA_017533785.1 Erysipelotrichaceae bacterium
CGTTTATCAAATAAAGCTTTAAAGATCAGGAAGAAGTCTGTAAATGAAAAGGCGAAGGAATATAAATACTGAATAGAAAAAAGGACTGTTAAGTCCTTCGGGTACTCATTGTACCGGAGGGTTTCTTAACAGCCCCTTTTTTAGTGGTAGTCGATCCTGGATCAGTAGTTTTTCAGGATTGTTTCAAGGCTGGTATAGGAGAAATCCTCTTTGTATTCCTTTGCTTCTTCCTGACCGCTCAGGACTCTGTAAGCACCGGCACCAAGAGCGTCCATCTCAAATTCACCGGCGATGACTTCGACCGGGGCAAGATAACCGCACATTTTTGTCAGCTTATCTGTAAGGTAGGTGTCTCGTGTGATACCGCCGGTAAGAAGGATCGCATCAACATTCC
This sequence comes from Erysipelotrichaceae bacterium, assembly GCA_017533785.1. Classification (GTDB taxonomy): domain Bacteria; phylum Bacillota_I; class Bacilli_A; order Erysipelotrichales; family Erysipelotrichaceae; genus RGIG5669. The sequence continues at coordinate 395 of JAFWII010000030.1, forward strand.
CTTCAAGCACAGCTCCCATCATACCGATGTATTTTCCAATCTGGTAGATCATGCCGTCATAGACATAACGGGCATATGTATCCCCGTTTTCGATACGTTTTTTGATCTCTTTAACATCCGCTGTTCCAAGATGATCCATTAAACCGCCGCCCATGTTGATACGTCCTTCCAGTTCCTTCTTCGTCCAGTTTCCGGAATAAGCCATATCAAGAATATGGATCGCTTGGATCTCCCCGCTTCTGGTAGGAGCCATCGGACCATCCCCACGAATCAGGTTTGTGGAATCTATGATCTTTCCCTTGCGGTGAGCGGAAACAGAAACACCGCCACCGATATGAGTAACAACCAGATTCAGATCAGAATACGCTTTGCCGATCTTTTCGGCATAGTAACGGCAGACCGCTTTTTGATTTAAGGTGTGGGCTGAAGCTTCTTTATAATAGTCTTTAAAGCCGGTGATTCTCGCCAGAGGCTGCAGCTCATCGGTTTCCGGTGAATCTACAAAGAAGGCGCGACAATGATATTCTTTCGCCAGTTCTTGTGCCATAACTCCGCCAAGATCCGCGAAATGATGATGAAGAGTCGGATCAAGAAGTCGGCGGACCAGAACGTCATTGACTTCGTACGTTCCTCCCTGGATCGGACCGGTACCGCCGCAGCGGGCTACGATCGCATCGCAGTCTTCAAGTGACTGACCGGATTCCTTCAATAGTTTATTAATTCCTTCTATACGGAAGCCTCTTTGATCAATGATTGAAGGGAAACCTTTGATCACAGCCGGATCGTGTTCAACTTTACCCTCAAAAATTCGATCTCTGTCTTCGAAGATCGCAACCTTAGTCGATGTCGAACCAAAATTCATCGCGAAGATCTTAAATTTATTGTTTACCATAGTACAAATTACCTCTGGCATCAGTATAACATTGAAAAAAACACCGTCCGAAAGGCAATTTACCGATACAGTACGTTTCGTATAAATGGTCAGTTTCTTTATAGAATTCAGGAAAAACTATGTGTTTTCATACAATGAGCGCGCGAATTGTCCGCGCGCTCATCAACTGTGATTTGTTATGTAAATCTATGATCTGTTCAGAAGATCATTCACCTTCATCTTCTTCGTATTCAAGGCAGAGATCGAAGAAATCGACGATCCCTTCTTCAACGAGTTCTTTGATATCTGCGTAGTTGTGGATCTCGTGACGGTATCCGGTATAGAGTTCTGTCGTTACATCGTGACCTGTATCGATCAGCCAGTTGGCTGTCTGATAAACGCCAGTACCGAACTGGCCGACCGGATCCTGATCGCCGGCGATATTATAGATCGGCAGATCTGTCGGGACTTTCTTTGCCCACTCTGTTCCGGTGATATCTTTCATCATTTCCTGGAAGTAGAGCCATGCGCGGTTCGTTGTCGGTTTTGTGAAGGCATCGAACGGGTCCTGTGCATGGTCGATCTGAACACATTCATCATCACAGATCCATTCGTTTCCTAACTTAACACCTTCTGTGCAGCGGCTGAACATCCATCCCATGAACTGAGCTCCAAGAGTCGGATCTGCTGCTTCGCCGCCCTGCTCATCAATGATCTTTTTCAGCAGTTCAATATTTGCGTCGAGGTTCGGCCATTCGCCGGTAGTGCCGCAGATCGTTGCACCCATAAGATCTTCGCCATATCTGGCCATATACATTCTGGTAATGAAGGATCCCATGCTGTGACCGAACATGAAATACGGCAGTCTTGGATACTTTTCCACCACCAGATCATGGAGTTTCTTTTCATCCTCGACCATTGTTGTATAGCCTTTGTCTCCCCAATCGCCCCATTTGTCGTTTTCTACTGCTGTTTTGCCATGACCGACATGGTCATCCGCAGCTACGATATAGCCATTTTCCATGAAGGTCGTGATCATGTGGAGGTAACGGCGGGAATGCTCGCCGAAGCCGTGAATCAGTTGAATGATGCCCTTTGGTCTGCATGCCGGAACATAGATCCAGCCATAAACCTGGTCGCGTTCGTTGAAGGACTGAAACTTCACCTCATGTAACATTATGTTTTCCTCCTGAGCATATGCTCTAGCTCAATTTAATGGTAGCACAGTTCGTTCTATCGTTTGTTGAGAGAAAAAAGAAAATGCATTTCCGCATTTTCTTTTTTGGTTATTACTGATTGAATACCGTTATGCTTTCTGATACTCTTCCATGATCGCAACAGAAGCACTGCATCCCAAACGGTCTGCTCCGGCAGCGATCATTGCGTTCGCTTCCGCCAGAGTGTGGATCCCGCCGGCGGCTTTGACTTTTGCGTTGTTTCCAACGGTGTCTTTCATGAGTTTGACGTCTCCCGGCGTCGCGCCTGCTTTAGAGAAACCGGTGGAAGTTTTGACATAATCCGCTCCGGCTTTCAATGCGCATTCACAGGCTTGGACTTTTTCTTCATCTGTCAGTAAACAGGTTTCAATGATAACTTTCAGAAGTGTTGAACCACACGCTTCCTTAACGGTGCGGATATCTTTTGTAACATAATCAAGATCGCCGTCTTTCAGAGCGGAGATATTGATGACCATATCCACTTCTTCCGCACCCTGCTCGATGGCTTTTGCCGCCTCGAAGGCCTTTGCTTCGCTGATCATGGACCCCAGCGGGAATCCGACAACAGTGCAGACTTTAACATCACTGTCTTTTAGCTCTTTCGCGCACAGAGCAACAAAATCAGGATTGACACAGACAGAAGCAAAATCATATCTTTTTGCTTCTCCGCATAGTTTAACGACAGCCTCTTTGCGGGCATCTGCCTTTAAAAGCGTATGATCAAAGTATTTATTCAATTTCATTTTCATTTACCTCTCCTATAGTATAACGGAAGTTCCTGCTGTCGGCTAATTGTAAGAAATAGAAAAAAACAAATGACCCGCAGGTCATTTGTTTGATTTGTGTTTTGAAAGATCAGGCTTCTGTCGTTTCGTTCTTTGCGGCAGCGGTGTTCTTCCAGTTCAGGAATTCCTTCAGTTCCGGCTCGACGAATTTCAGAGCCAGTGCGATAACGGCAATGTCATCCAGCTGACCGAGGATCGGGATGGAATCTGAAATCAGATCCTTCCTCTTCACCAGATAGATAAAGGCACTGACGACGGTGGCGATGACTTTCGGAGATACAGCCGTGTATTCCTTTTTAACATAGCTCTTGACCATGGAAGCCATGACCGGCAGATCTTTGATGGCATCGCGGAGAAGCGGGATCTTATCAACTTTCGCCTGAACGTCTTCCATCAGTTTGTTGATCTGTTCGTTGTTTTTGATGATCTCGTTGGCTTTTTCAAGTCCGCCATCCAGGATCTGTTTCGCCTTTTCGATATTGATTACATCATTTTCCATTATGCATACCTCCTGCACGATTTCATTTTAACAAAATCGTTTATAAAGTGTTAATCACTCTTCCAGCAGCATTCTGTCGTTGTCCAGGAAGCGTCCGGTCTTTTCCTTGAACATACGCAGCAATTCTTCAACGGTAAGATCTTTCCGGACTTTCTCATCCAGATCCAAAGCGATCCGCCCGTGTTCCATCATCAAGGTACGATTACCGACAGAAATTGCCTGGGAAAGGTTATGAGTGATCATCAGGCAGGTCGTCTCCTGTTCTTTCACGATCTTTTCTGTCAGGGTCATGATCTTCTCGGCGGTTGCCGGATCCAGTGCTGCCGTGTGTTCATCAAGAAGCAGAAGTTTCGGCGGAACGATCGTTGCCATCAGCAGCGTCAGCGCCTGGCGCTGGCCGCCGGACAGTGACCCTACCTGCTGATCGAGACGTTCTTCAAGCCCAAGATCCAGAGTCTTGATCTTTTCATAGAAGAACTCACGGTCTGCCTTTGAAATACGGCTGAATGTCCGTTTGCCGAAATCTGCACGCAGATAGGCCAGTGCGAGGTTTTCCTCGATCGTCATATGCGGAGCAGTCCCTTTCAGCGGATCCTGGAACAGACGCCCGATCTCTTTAGCGCGCACGTATTCCTTTTCATAGGTGACGTCCTTTCCTGCCAGCAGCACTTTTCCACTGTCGGGCAGGATGTTTCCTGAGATGCAATTGAACAGTGTGCTCTTGCCGGCGCCATTGGAACCGATGATCGTGATAAAATCACCCTTTTCAACTTTCAGGTCGATATTATTCAGAGCTTTACGCTCGTTTATGGTTCCGCGGTAAAAGGATTTGCAGACATTACGCATTTCCAGCATGGCTTCTCTCCTTTCGCAGGTCATAGGACGCCTTGATGTTCGGCATGGCGATCGCCAGAGCGATGATCACGGCAGTAACGAGTTTCAGGCATTCGATCGGGAAGAGCCTCGTCTTCAGAATGATCGCGTACAGGAAACGGTACAGGATGCTGCCGACAAGAACAGCCAGGATATTCCGGCCAATGGTCTTTCTGCCGACGATCGTTTCGCCGATGATCAGACAGGCAAGTCCGACCACAACAACGCCGGTGCCGGAGTTGATATCTGCCGAGCGCTGCAGCTGGCCGACCAGCGCACCTGCAAGAGCCGTCATTATATTGGCATAGGCAAGTCCGACCGTGATCGTGAAACGCGGATCGATCGAAGAAGCGCTGACCATATCCCGGTTGTCGCCGGTCGCCCGGATCGAAAGTCCGAGCCGGGTGTTCAGGAAATTCTTCAGCAGAAAAGCTGCCAGCGTGAACAGAACGAGCGGCAGCAGAACTGTAACAGCAGGTATTCCAAGCTGCTGAAGCACAGAGAAGACCGTGGACTGCTTCATCAGCGCAATATTACTGGAAAAACCCATAACTGCAAGGTTAATGGTGTATAGACCGGTGTTGGTGATGATTCCGGCCAGGATCGAAGGGATGCCCAGACGCGTCTGCAACACTGCCGTAACGGTACCGGAAAGCATGCCGCTGATCATTGCCAGCAACAGCGCCAGAAAGGGATGACCCTTCGCGGCGATCGCGACCGATACCGCCATTCCCAGCACGAAAGTACCATCCGTGCTGAGGTCGGCAATATCCAGGACCCGGAAACTCAGGAACAAAGCCAGGGAAACGAGTCCGTAAATGAATCCAAGCTGTAGAGCGGTCTGAGCGATATAGTACATAATTACTCCTCAGTAGTCGTTACTTCAACAAGTTCGCCCATCGAAGCAAAGATCGATGTGTCGATGCCGAGCTTTTCAGCGGTCTCACTGTTAACGGTGATGATTCCGCCGTCGACCAGATAGTAGTCTTCAAGTGTGCTGATGCCGTTAAAGATCGCATCGTAAGCAAGCTGCGCAGTCTGCTTGCCGAGATCGGTGTAGTTAACACCACAGGTGGCAAAGCCGCCGTTGCGAACGAAGGAGTCGGCGCCTGCATAGTGCGGGATGCCTGCTTCTGCAAAGAGCGGGGCGATCGCAAGCTCGGAAGCCATGACGACGTTGTCTGTCGGTGTGAAGATCGCTTCGACGTTTTCGGAGATCAGAACACTTGCGGAAGAAAGGATCTCATCATTGCTGTTGCCGACTGCTTCGACATATGCAATGCCCTTCTGGTCCAGGATCGCCTTTGCATCATTGATCGGCTTTGTGCTGTTGGATTCGGAAAGCGAGTAAAGCAGACCGACCTTCTGAAGGTTCGGGTTCTGCGTCAGCATCATGTCGATGATGTATGCAGTATTTAGTGCGTCGCTCGTGCCGCTGACATAGTCGATACCGGTAAGTTCAGAACCTTCCGGATCGGAGATCGCCGCAAAGATGACCGGAATACCGGAACCTTCTGCAGATACGGTTGATACCTGAGCAGCGAGCGTTGCGATCGGGATGATCGCGTCAACTTTATCCGCGACTGCCTGGTCAGCGATCTGTTTCAGAACTGTCGGGTCGTTCTGACCGCTGTCTACAAAGATCTCGATCGTGATGTCGTCGTTTGCTGCATCCAGATCCTGGAGCTTTCCGACGATCGCATCTGCGATCTCATTCAGAGAAGCGTGATCAAGCTGTTTTATGACTTCGATACGGTAAGTTGTTTTTTTGTCATTGTTTGATGGTGCCGGTGCGGAATTGCAGCCGAAAAGGCAGAGAATAAGAGCAACCACGAAGATTAAACGGAACTTTTTCATTTCAACATCCTCCTGTTTCCGTAAAAGGTGGCAGATGATCCTAAACCTTGCCAAGGGGTTTAAAAATAAAAAGCTTCTGCCCTATGGGACAAAAGCTGTAACTTCTGCGATACCACCCAAATTGATGTCTTTTTACCGACACCCACTCGCTTTGCGTACCATCATACGCATCTTATTGATAACGGGTAAGAATCCCGTCGTTCCTACTCAGCAACGCTTTTCGGTCCGCCCTCTGAAGTCCATTCACTGATCCTAGCCCTGTTCTTCTTCCACCATCTGAAGAACTCTCTGGAGGATTCAAATCAGTTACTCCTCTTCATCACTGGTTTGTTGGATTCATTGTAATCACGAAAAAATTCGCTTGTCAACAGCTTTCTTTCAGAAATAAATTTACATTTTTCAAGCGTACTAATATATCCGGTATTTATATATAAGGATACGGATCTGAAATATACAGATTCTTTATCCTTGCGCAAGTTCCTTGCCTTTCTTAAACGCAGCCCGGCATTCTTCCGGGAAGACCGTTTCGTGGCGAAGTTTCTTCGCTTCCGGATCGAACATCGACCATTCCCAGTCGGTCTTTGAATAATCATCCAGCTGAAGCGTGTCGCCGCTCACGAATACCTCTGCAGGACCTACAAATCTGTCCAGCGTCTGCCTGTACCCTTCCAAAAGTTTTGTGTACATCGTATCCGGCGCATTGCTGGTCATGATCAGCAGCACCGGGATCGGGTGTTCATTGCAGCATGGAGTTTCTTTGTTGTAAGTCAGATTCTGGAAGATCAGACGTTCGTAAAACGCGTGGAAGGAAGCTGTCAGATCGCTGAGATAGTTTGGTGAGCCGATGATCAGACCGTCCGCTTCGCGGATAGCGTCCAGGACAGGAGTCAGACCGTCGCGACAGATGCAGTGTCCTTTGGATCTCTCCCTTTTGCATCCGAAACAGGATATACAACCGGTGTATTTCTCAAGCCGGAACAGGTCGAACCGCCGGATCTGCGCCCCGGCTTCCTCGGCCCCCTTCGCTGCTTCACAGAGCAAAGTGTCGGTATTGTGTCCTTTTCTCGGCCCTGCATTAACGACGACGATCTTTTTGGCCATATATACACCTCCAAAATAGTATGCTATTAATACACGTTATATCCATTGATATTATATGTGATTCTTTTACGTTGCAGCAAAAGCATTAGAAAACGAATGCTGTACCGCATTTTTCGCATTCATTGAGATCGCTGGTTTTCTATCGGAAAAGATAAACCGGCGGGTACAGCGAAAGGCCCAGTTTTGCGGAATTGTGCTGTAAAACATGATAAAATGAAAAGAAGCTAAATAACCTATATAAAGGAGAATTGTTATGATCGATATCCGGCTGATCCGGGAGAATCCAGAACTGGTAAAAGAGAATATCAAAAAGAAGTTCCAGGACCATAAACTGGAACTCGTTGACAAGGTCGCGGCTCTTGATGAAGAATACCGCGCCGCCAAGAAAAAAGGAGACGACCTGCGCGCGTTCCGCAACACCAAATCCAAAGAGATCGGCATGTTGATGGGCCAGGGAAAACGCGAAGAAGCTGAAGAAGCCAAGAAGGAAGTTGGCCGCATCGGCGCCGAGCTCGAAGCGCTGACAAACCGTGAAAAGGAACTGGAAGATGAGATCCGCGGCATCATGCTGAAGATCCCGAACATTATCGACGATTCCGTTCCGATCGGCGAAGACGACACACACAACGTTGAGATCGAACGTTTCGGTGAACCGCGCGAGCGAAATTACGAAGTCCCGCACCATGCAGATATTCTGGACGCGCTTGATGGTCTGGATAAGGAATCTGCAGGACGCACCAGCGGAGAAGGCTTCTATTATCTGAAAGGTGACATCGCCCGTTTGCACGAAGCCATGCTTGCATATGCCCGTGATTTCATGATCTCCAAGGGATTTACTTATTTCATCCCGCCGTTCATGATCCGTCATGATGTCGTCGATGGTGTCATGTCCTTTGAGGAAATGGATGCCATGATGTATAAGATCGAAGGCGAGGATCTGTTCCTGATCGGAACCTCCGAGCATTCCATGATCGGTCGTTTCAAAGGACAGATGCTGAACGAAAAAGACCTTCCGCTGGCACTGACTGCCTACTCTCCGTGTTTCCGCAAGGAAGGCGGCAGCCACGGTCTGGAAGAACGCGGTCTTTACCGTGTGCACCAGTTCGAAAAACAGGAAATGGTCGTCCTCTGCAAGCCGGAAGAATCCATGGACTGGTACAACAAAATGTGGTCTTACACCGTTGAGTACTTCCGCAGTCTGGATATCCCGGTCCGTACACTGGAATGCTGCTCCGGCGATCTGGCAGATCTGAAGGTAAAATCCTGCGATGTCGAAGCGTGGTCTCCGCGCCAGGAGAAGTTCTTCGAGGTCGGTTCATGCTCCACCCTCGGTGACGCGCAGGCACGCCGTCTGCAGATCCGTTATAAAGGCGAAAAGAAAAACGAATTCGTTCATACTCTGAACAATACCGTTGTGGCAACACCGCGCGGACTGATCGCTTTCATCGAGAATAACTACAATGAAGACGGAAGCGTTGATATCCCGGCAGTCTTACGGCCGTATATGGGCGGCATCGAAAAGATCGTTCCGAAGAAATAATGATTCAAGATCGATGTTTCACGTGAAACATCGATTTTTGTAAGGAGAAGTTATGAGCAACAGATTCTATGATCCCTACGCTGTGATCGAGACAGACCGGCTCTTCCTCTGTATTTTGCAGAAGACAGATGCTGCCGCGATCTTCCATAATATCAACCACGATAAAGAAGTCCTGAAGTATTATCTGGCGCCTTATATTGAGAAAGAAGAAGATGCATCCGTAGATTCGACGGTCGATTTTTGCGAAAGGACCGGGCGCTATGCCTTTGCGATCCTGCTGAAAGAAACGAAAGAAGTGATCGGCATGCTGAATCAGTGCAGCGCCCCGAACGTTTATATGCACAATGTTGAGCTTGGCTATGCGATCGGCAGAAAATACTGGAATCAGGGATACACCAGCGAAGCTTTATATGCCGCGATCCAGTTCTTCTTTGCCAAAGGGATCCATAAGATCACCTGTTCTGCGATAACCGAGAATGCCGCCAGCATACGGGTTATGGAAAAATGCGGAATGGTCTATGAAGGTCTTCAGCGTGAACAACTTTACTGGCACGAGAAATACTGGGATACGGTCACCTACTATCTCACGCCCGAATTGTTTCACGTGAAACATTGAAAGAAAAAGACGAATACGCTAAAATAATAACGGTACAACAGATATGCTCTAATTTGGTCAGGTCAGGAATGAAGCAGCCATACGAACCTCTACTGTGTGTACCTTTATTTATATCTGGGGATAAAGAATGGATTTTATGGCGGAAGCGCTGAAAGAAGCGCGAAAAGCATTAAAATATGATGAAGTTCCGATTGGCTGCGTGATCGTAAAAGACGGAGCAGTCCTTTCCCGTGCTTTCAACCGGAAAGTAACCCGCCAGGATGCGACTTGTCATGCGGAGATCGAAGCGATCCGCAAAGCGGAAAAGAAACTGGGAAACTGGCATCTGGATGAATGCGACCTCTATGTAACGCTTGAACCGTGTCTGATGTGTACCGGCGCGATCATACAGAGCCGGGTCAGGAAAGTTGTCTTTGCGACACGCGATCCAAAGGGAGGCGCTTTTTATTCCAATCTGCGTATCGAAGAGGTCCGCGGATTGAATCATTATCCAAAGATCGAAGAAGGAGACCATCAGGAAGAAGCCTCCGCCCTGCTCAAAGAATTCTTCAGGAAAAAGCGGAATAAGGCATAGGCAGATGATATAATATAGAGGATTTATGGCTTACAGAGTATTATATCGGATCTACCGCCCGCATCGTTTTGCTGATGTTGTCGGGCAGGACGTGATCGTTCGTACATTACAGAATGCAATCAAACAGGATAAGATCGCGAATGCGTATCTTTTCTGTGGCCCGCGCGGAACCGGCAAGACCAGTGTTGCCAAGATCTTCGCCAGTGCAGTCAACTGCACGCATTTTAGCGGGGAACCTTGTGAGAACTGTGAAAACTGTCGTGCTTCCCAGCAGGGAAACCATCCGGATATCATAGAATTTGACGCTGCCAGCTATAGCCGTGTTGAAAGTATCCGTGAAGTTCTTGCAAATATCGGATTTACCCCCAGTTTGGGACGTTATAAGGTCTATATCATTGATGAAGTGCATATGTTGTCTAACAGCGCAGCCAGCGCACTTTTAAAAACACTGGAGGAGCCTCCGGCACATGTGATCTTTATTCTAGCGACTACAGATCCGCAGAAAGTTCTGCCGACGATCCAGTCCCGCTGCCAGCGTTATGACTTTGGAAAAATCGAACCATACGTGATCCAGAAGAAAATGGAAGCCATTCTCAAAGAGGAAGGCATTCAATATGAGGAAAATGCGCTTGCGCTGATCGCTTCCCTCGCAGAAGGCGGCATGCGCGACGCTCTTTCGATCCTTGAACAGTGCCTGGCGTTCAGTAATGAATCCCTGAAAGAGGCAGATGTCAAAGCGATCTACGGCCTTTCGACAGTTGACGAACAGATCGCGATCCTTCGTGCCGCCCGTACAGACAGCGGTGAAGCGATCCGCCGCGTCCGTGAAATGTATCAAAGCGGCATTGATATCCGCCGTTTATGCGAAGATCTGATCGATGATCTGAAAGAAACACTGATCTACAGCGATAAAGCGCGCCTGGATCTTTTGAAGCGGCTGGATGAACCGCATGCAGGCGCCCTTCTTTCCCTCGGAAACCGGAAAGAGCTGCTGAAAATGTCCGATCACCTCTTTGAAGCTCTGGAAAAGACGCGCTACAGCGTTGAGGCGCTGTCCTGCCTCGAATTGGCGTTGCTGAAAATGCGCGCTGATACAGGCGACACCCCGGTTAAACAACCGGTAAAAGCCGCTCCGCCAGAAGAAGAGCCGGTGCTTGTAGGCAAACCGCCGCTGCCGCCGCTTAAAATGGAAGAAGTGAAGAGCGTTGCTGCTCAAGAAACAGCAGCCGAAGTGTCTGAAAATGATGTTTCGCAGCCGGAAGAACCAGAACATCAGGAAGAGATCCCGGTTGAAAAAACCAAGAAAGAACCGCAAGAGCTGAAATATGACCTCGTTTTCTTCCTTGGAGTTCTTTTGAAGGCGCAGAAAGCCGAAAAGACGGTCACAGAAGAAAAGATCTTCCCGCAGTTGCCGGATTGCGCTTATGAAGAGAAGAATCGAAAGTTCTATCTTGCTCTTAAAGACGCAAAAATCCTCGGTTCTTCCGCGGATTTCATCCTCTTCAGCACAGATGAGATCACAAAATCCGAGATCAATGACCCGGCATTTAACCGCGAGCTGTATTTCTTCCTGAAAGACAGATGCCAAGTTGATAAGATGTGTGCGGCGATCGGCCCTGCCGAAACAAAAAAACTGATCGAAATGTACAGGACGAAGGAAAACTATCCGGAAGCTGCTGACATCAAAGTAGAACGCTATCAGCAGGAAAAAGAAGCAGCGGCTGCACCCAGGGAAATGGATCCTGTTGAATTTCTCGAAAAAATGCTCGAGATCAAAGTAAAAGTTGAGGACTAACACATGGATATTAATGAAATCATGAAAAAAGCGCAGGAAATGCAGGCGCAAATGGAAAAACTCGGATCCGAGATCGCCGCTAAGACTTATACAGGTAAAGCTTCCGGCGGATTGGTCAAGATCACTCTTACAGGCGAGAATAACGCAGTACAGGCGGAGATCGATCCTTCCGTAATCTCTGTTGATGACAAAGAAATGCTGGAAGATCTGATCGTGATCGCGATCAATGACGCAATCACCCAGATCGACAAAGAACGGAAAGATGTCTTTGGTTCTGTACTTAAGGGCTGATCATGTTTCCTGAAAGCTTTGAAAAGACCGCAAAACTGCTTGAAGTCCTTCCTGGAGTCGGCGCAAAAACAGCTCAACGCTATGTTTTTACCCTGATGAAGATGAGTGATGAGGAACGGAACACGCTGGCGGAAGCGCTGCGCGGACTGAATGACTTGCATGCATGCAGCTGCTGCGGATTCCTTACTGCAGAAGAGAAATGCCTGTTCTGTAACTCGGAAGAACGAGACAGAACCAGAATCATGGTCGTTTCTTATGATCAGGATGCAGTCGCAGTGGAGCGCACAGACAGCTATCACGGCTTATACCACATACTAAAAGGCGTGATTTCGTCTACAAAAGGCGTTTATCCGGAAGATCTCAACCTGGATACACTGTTTAAGCGGTTGGACGGCGTCCGCGAAGTCATTATCGCGACCCCGTTTACCGTCGAAGGCGAAATGACAGCGATGTATCTTGACCGTGTTCTAAAAGACAAGGGCGTTCTGGTTACCCGCCTTGCACAGGGTCTACCCATGGGCGCTTCCCTTGATTATGCGGACGACTGGACACTGACAAACGCATTGAATAACCGTAAAGGCATGACAAATGACTGAAGAACAGACCGTTGTATTTAAAGTATTCGAAGATGACAAGATGCTGGATAACGTGATCGTTCCGATTGCTATGGGTGCAGATCATGTATTCTACTTTTCTCATGTGGATCACAGCGAGAAATCAATGAATATCTGCCGCGAATTCCTTAAACGCAACGAAGCAGGCTGTTCTTTTCTTTTTATGGATGAGGATTATGACCTGGAATACTGGTTCAGGAGATATCCTTCTGCAATCGTCGATATGACCGGCGCACGCTATATCCTTTTACGACTTTTCGAACTCGCCAATCAATATCAAAATCCAATATTTTATTTTGATAGTGAAGAAAATACTATTAAAAACTATCGTGCTCGTAAATCGATGTCTTATCCATACCCACTTTTAACGATAGAAGATATCGTTTATCTGGGTGGAGGAACTATCCAGAAACACATTCACAATGCACCAAATCTAAATAACAAAAAACATTGCGAACTGATACGACGTGCAGTTGAGATGAACATCGAGCAGTATGACCGTTTTGTCAGTTATGTGAACTCGGTGCATTCGATGGTGGGAAAATTTGACGGCGAAACGACGGAAATCAGCGATGAGGCGGTCAAAAAGATAAAGAATTATGAATTGACGCGCACAATGAAGGAACTTCGCCTCTTTACGATCAACGGGAACGCCTTTTCTTACCGCTCGAGAGAGGTAAAACAGCTGTTTGAAGTCGCCGGATCCTGGCTTGAGTCCTATTTGTATATAAAAATGAAAGAAAGCGAGCTGTTTGATGACGTTATGATGAGCGTTGTGATCGATTTTTCATCACGCCGCAGAACTCCGTATCCGGTCACGTGTGAGCTCGATCTGCTTGCGCTGCGCGATAATCGTCTGATCTTTATTAGTTGTAAATCCAACAAAGTCGACAGTTCCGCATTATATGAGGTAAAACTGCACAGTACCCTGTTCGGCAACCAGTTATCAACTTCTGCAGTATGCACCGCAGAAGAACTGGACCGCCGGAACCCAAGTATCTATACCAAAGCCAGAGAACTTGGCATCGCGGTCATCGACCGCAGTCTTATGAAAGAGGACCGCGCTGTTGATGCGCTGCTTGATGCAGCTCTCGGTAAATTTGAATATGAGGAGATCCGGCCATGAGCATTGCCTATATCACAGACGCCCAGATGCTGAAAAAGACCAGGATCGAGCGCCATCCGCGCCTGAATTTCTGGAGATTGTCCACAAATATCAATTTTTCCGATTTTGATATCGGAGATCTCCTATTTTTTCTCAGCAAAGACAGAGAATATTTGAAAAAAGGCGAAAAAGGCATCATTGGATTCGGCCGTTGTGCCGGTTTTAAGGTGGCCAGCCCCCAGCATATGTGGCGTGTATATAAAGAAGAGAATGGATACTCCAGCAAAGAGGAGTTTTTCAGCGCGCTGAAGCGCTCGCAGAAAGATCGAATGCTTCCGGAAAGGATATCGGCGATCTATCTTGAAGATGTTCTATTCCTGCAAATGCCGATCTATCTGTCGGAATGCGGCATGAATATCTCACCGCGTACGGAAAGCTATATTTATCTTGATAAAGAGGTACCGCTTAAGATCCTGAAGTACGCAAAGGACCGCCTTGATTTCTGGAGCAGCCATGAGGATGCGGATAAAGTGATCGAAAAAGAGATCCGCCGCATCATTCTGAAACAGGCTGCGGAAGACGCTGGCGACCTGCCCCTTCCGGCAAATGAGCTGCAGCTTTTACAGCGCAGAGCCAAAAGTTTCCAGAAGCAGCATCCTGATTACCTGTTTCTTGATCCGCAGCACACGATTCTCTGCTCAATTGACCAAAAGACGGAGATCCTGTTTCCGAAAGACCGCCGCATCGACCGGCGCTTCTGGCTTGGACAGCGTGCTCTGTACCAGGAGAAGCTGGATTTTGAACCGGAATACCGCGTATATGATAAGGAATGTGAAGAATTATGACGAATGTGATCCGTATCAATAACGATACCTGGCAGATCGATGAGGATTTTGTCCGCTGGTTTCTGCTCTGCGGTGAGAAGGAAGCCGTTCTGATCGATACCGGCGTGATCGGCAACGCCCGTGAAACAGCGGAAAGGATCACAGATCTGCCGTTGAAAGTGATCAACACACACGCTGACCGTGACCATATAGCCGGAAATAAGGATTTTTCTGTGTTTTACATGCACCCTTCGGATTTTGCGCAGTACTATCACCAGATGCCTTTGCAGAATGCAGAAGCGTTGTGGGACGGTGAGGTCTTTGACCTCGGAGGCCGCGAGATCGAGATTATCCATACACCAGGGCATACCTGCGGCAGCATTGCTGTACTCGACAGGAAATACCGTTTTCTGTTCAGCGGCGATCCGGTGCAGAATGGAGATATCTATATGTTCGGTCCGTACCGCAATATGCAGGCATATGTAAAGAGCATAGAGCGCCTGGAGAAGCGGAAGGATGAGTTTGACAGGATCTTCCCCTGCCATGGCGAGTGTCCGCTTGGACCGGAGATCCTGCAGCCATTAAAAGCAGAAGCTATTGAAGTCCTGGAAGGAAAGCACAGCGGGGAATCATTGGAACTTCATGGCAGAACGATACGCAGGGTAAAGACCGCACACGCCGGATTCCTGCTTGACTGAGAGAAGAAGAAAAATGGATAAGTATACAAAAAATAAGATCAACACCGGACTGGTGCTGAATGATTTCCATACGATCGAGGCATATGAGGAGGCTCTCCGATTTTATCTGCAGGATGATTTTTTCAACGAACTGAAAGGATTCCTCGACAACAACGACTTCGAAATGGCAAAAGACGCATTAAAAGGCCTGTACATTCTGGCCGGCGATCTGAAACTCTTCCCGCTTTATGAAGCGCTGCTTGAGATCTATCAGGATCTTCTTGAAGAGGAATACCGGTACCTCGGTGAACGCTACGAAACAATGAAGGCGATCCACGACGCCCTTTCGGAGGATTTCCTGAAATAAAAAGAGCCGAAGCTCTTTTTTCTTATAGGAGGTAGTTGTATATTCCCCAGAAATGAAGAAAGGTGCCAAGCATACAGAAGATGTGGAAGACGCTGTGCATATAGCGTCTTTTTCTTCCGATCCCGTAGATGGCCGCACCCAGAGAATATGCGACGCCGCCGAAGAACAGGATCAGAGTCCCGTTTTTTCCGCACGTTACAAACAGCCGCCGCAGACCAAACAGGATCGACCATCCATTCAGAAGGTGGCAAAGGACGGCAGAGACTGTGAAACGATCGATATCAATAGCGGTCAGTGTGATCCCGATCACAGACACAGCACAGACGAGTCCAAACAGCACCCATCCGAGCCAGCCGCCGACTCCCAGCAATGCCGCCGGGATATATGTGCAGGTGACAAGCAGATAGACGTTGCAGTGGTCGATCACTCGCAGCACCTTCTTTCCGAATAAGTTGGGTGAAAGCGCGTGATAGATACAGGAGATCGTATAAGTAACGATCGCCGCAGCACCAAAAAGCGTCACCGAGGTGACTGCCATACCGCCTTTTGCCCGGATGATCATCAACACCAGACCAGCGACCGAAAGCGCGGCAGCAACTCCGTGCGATATCGAGTTGAAGAGTTCTTCACCAAGCGTATAGTCCGGGATCCGGATCCCAGACCGGTTCTTCTCCGCTGTTTCCATATCTGTATTCTATCGTTTAGAATCTGATTTGTTAAACTTGATCATATGCTCACAAAATACTGAAAAATGTATTCAGCGCATGGATTATGAAAAAGAATTGCCGGCTATTGTTATACAAAACGCATATTTTGTCATTTTACAGTACAAATTCACAAGAAAGTTACTTGTATTGCCTGTGTCAATAATGATATTATGCTATCCATATGGGGGGTATATTAGATGAAAGATGACAGCTGCATGAGTCTGTTGAAACAGATCAACGACGGACTCGAAAAGTATTGCAATAACACTGTGAAAGCGGAAGGTTTAACTTTTACTCAGATCAATGTGCTGAACCTGATCGCGAAATCCAAACGCAAAGAGATGACGATGAAAGAGATCGAAAAGGAGCTCCATGTTGCACAGCCGACGGTCGTTGGCATCATTAAAAGACTTGGACAGAAGGAGCTTGTGAATACCTTCGGCGACGAGACAAACAAGAAAGTCCGCCACGTTGCTCTGACGGCTAAGGGCGAAAGTCTTGCGAAATACGCCGAGGATCAGCTTGAGAGAGTTGAAGACGAACTCCTTAAGGACCTTGATAAAAAAGAGATCAAGAAGTTTACCAAGATCCTGACAACGATCCGCAAGTCTCTGGACTAAAAACAGAAAATACGGTTTTAAGTCCCCTTAGGGACTTTTTTCAACTGCATGGAAATCGAATGTAATATAATAGTTGAGATGGAAAAGAACTACGATGCTATAGTGGTCGGCGCCGGACATGCCGGCGTGGAAGCTGCCTATCATCTTGCGAAGGTCGGATATAAAACGGCCCTTTTGACGATCAATATCGATCATATCGCCAAAATGCCCTGCAACCCTTCGGTCGGCGGCCCGGCGAAAGGAGTTGTAGTTCGTGAGATCGACGCGCTTGGAGGCATTATGCCGAAAGTTGCGGATGAAACAGCATTGCAGTTCAAAATGCTGAACACCGCCAAAGGCCCCGGCGTGCAGTGTCTGCGCGTTCAAAGCGACAAACTTGCATACAGCGCGCGGATGAAGGAGATCTGCCTTTCGACACCGAACCTCGATACAGTTGAAGATACGGTCGAGGAAGTGCTTGTCGAAGACGGACGGGCAAAAGGCGTACGCCTGCTTTCCGGAGATATCTATCTGAGCCGGGTCCTGATCCTTACGACCGGAACCTATATGGATTCCACCGTTATGATCTCAAGTGAAGTGCGCAGCGAGGGACCGGACGGAGATCATACGACACGTAATCTGTCGGAATCTCTGCGCAAACTCGGACTTCCCCTTTTCCGTCTGAAAACAGGCACACCGCCGCGTATACGCACCGCTACGATCGATTTTTCCAGAACGAAACTTGAACTCGGAACAAAAGATTTTGTAAGCTTCTCCCATGAAACGAAGAAGATCCGTCCGTATGAGGAACAGGTTCCCTGTTATCTGACCTACACGACCCCGGAAACTCTTGAGATCATCCATCAGAATCTGAACCGTTCTTCTATGTACAGCGGCGTTGTCAAGGGTGTCGGCCCCCGTTACTGCCCTTCGATCGAAGATAAAGTCGTCCGCTTCAGTGATAAGCCGCGTCACCAGCTGTTCCTGGAACCGGAAAGCCTGTCGCTGGATACGACTTATATCCAGGGATTCTCCTCTTCGATGCCGAGAGATGTACAGGAAAAAATGGTCCACTCTCTGATCGGTCTCGAAAATGCGGAGATCGTAAAATATGCGTACGCGATCGAATACGACGCGATCGACCCTTTGGAATTCAAACTCAATCTCGAATCCAAAAAGATCGAAAACCTATTCATTGCCGGACAGATCCTCGGAACTTCCGGTTATGAAGAGGCTGCCGGTCTAGGAATAATGGCCGGCATCAACGCCCAGTGCAAGCTGGAGGGACGCGAACCCTTCGTGCTCCGCCGCGATGAAGCTTATATCGGTGTCATGATCGACGATCTGATCACAAAAGGCACAAAAGAACCGTACAGGCTCCTGACTTCCAGGGCGGAATACCGTCTGCTCCTGCGTCACGACAACGCCGAAGAGCGTCTGCTTGCCTACGGTTATCAGTACGGCACCGTTTCCAAAGAACGCTATGAGCGCTATCTGGCGCAGCAGAAAGAGATCGAAGATCTGAGAACGTCGCTTCCGGAAATGAAGATCAAAAACGATGAAGAACTGACCGCGTATCTCAGTGAACTCGGTTACGATGATAATAAAGGGACATATTCCCTCTATGAGCTCGCCAAAAGACCGAAAGTCTCGCTGGCGTGGCTGCTGGAAAAAAGCGGGATCCGGAAAGAAAAGATTATCGTCGATGAAGTCGAGATCTCACTGAAATATGATGGGTATATCGATAAGGCGAAACGCGCTGCGGACCGCATGGTCCGTCTTGAAAAGAAACGCCTGCCGCAGAATATCGATTATCTGCAGGTGGATAATCTCCGCCTTGAGGCGCGGCAGAAGCTTAACCAGATCAGACCGGCTACCCTTGGCCAGGCGGCCAGGATCTCCGGCATCAACCCCAGCGACCTGCAGGTCCTGGCGGTCTATCTGAAAAGAGGAGACTTTAAGAATGAATTATAAAGACATTGTCAGCGATGTGCATGTATACGGACTCGAAAACGCGATCAAGGGCAGCAAATACCCGATGGCTGTCGATCTTTCCAAAGTGACCGGCGACATCACCCCGACCGCTGTCCGCCTGGCGCAGTCCCCGACCGGTCAGGGACACGATAACTTCCTGAACGGTGTGCTCGTTCAGTTTGACCTTACCTTTACCAACAAAGCCTGGGTCGAAGCCGAGCGCTATCACTTTCTGGATTTTATCTCCAGTCAGTCCACGATGCACCGGATCACTAAATTCGATCTCGATAAAGCATATATTGAATATACTGACCCGCGGATCATTGCCATCATGAAGGAGAAAGTTGCGGAGTATAACCGGCTTCAGGCAGAAGACCCGCAGGCGCCGGGGCTGAAGGAAAAGTATCTTGAGATCCTGTATTCCAATCCGGCCGGCTTCCGTCTCACCGCCAAGATGACAACGAATTACCGCCAGCTGAAGACGATCTACCAGCAGCGCCGCACCCATCGCCTGCCGGAATGGCGCCTGTTCTGTGAATGGATCGAGACACTTCCGGAAGCAGAGATGATCACCGGAAAAGCTGCCCAGCAGTAAATAACAGAAACTATCGGGAACGCTCTCTTTCAGTGGAAAGAGAGTTTTCTTTTGTGTTTTTACAGAATGTGAAAGCGGCAGTCCGGATGCTATACTTTAGATGAAGTTTATGGAGATAAGATCATGATCAAAACCGATAACTGCCTGTTATGCACAGAGCCCAGGTGCACAGAGGCGTGCGGTCAGTTAGACCCCGGACGTGTTTTACGCAGCCTGTATTTCGACAATGAGCATGTAGTCAGAAACACACTGCCTGAAACCTTGCCCTGCCTGGACTGTGACGGACGCTGCGAGAAGGTTTGCCCTGAAAACGTGCAGATCCGCAGGATCCTGACTTCCGTCGGGAAAGAAAACGCCGCGCCGGTGCAGATCGACGAGAGCGTTCTGCGAACGGACTTCTGCGGGATCCCGCTGGAGAATCCTTTCCTTCTTTCTTCTTCCTGCGTTTCCTCCACATACGATATGTGCGCCCGCGCCTTTGAAGCGGGCTGGGCGGGCGCCGCTTTCAAGACCGTCTGCCTGATGGAGATCAAAGAAGCTTCCCCTCGATACTCTTCCCTTAAGGGCGGAGACCAGCGGGTCATCGGTTTCAAGAATATTGAACAGCTTTCCGATCATGCACTGATCGATAATCTCGAGATCTTCCGGAAACTGAAGAATGATTATCCGAACAAATTCCTGCTCGTCTCGATCATGGGAAGAGACGCAGAGGAATGGGCATATCTTGCCGAAAAGATGGATAACAGCGGCGCTGACGCGCTGGAGTTGAATTTTTCGTGTCCGAACATGACGGTCGAACATACCGGCAGCGATGTCGGCCAGATCCCGGAACTCGTCGAGGAATACTGCCGCGTAGTAAGACAGCACACCAAACTCCCCTTCATCGCCAAGCTGACACCGAATGTTGCTCACATCGAAGACAGCGCGGAAGCGGCGATCCGGGGCAGTGCGGATGGTGTCGCAGCGATCAATACGATCAAGAGTCTGATCGAAGTGGACATCAATCCAAACGACGGGATCTACCGCGCCTCGATCGGCGGCTATTCCGGCAAGGCAGTCAAACCGATCTCGCTGCGTTTTACTGCTGAACTTGCGCAGGACCCCAAACTAAAAGGCGCACATATCAGCTCCATGGGCGGGATCGAGACCTGGCGTGACGCACTTGAATTCATCGTTCTCGGAGCGGACACCGTACAGATCACCACTGCCGTCATGCTGTACGGCTACCGGATCATCGAAGATCTGAAGTCCGGCATGGCTCTTTATCTGATGGAGCACGGCTTCACCTCTATTAAGCAGATCGAGGGAACAACGATCGAAGGAATCGTTCCGACGGAAGACCTGGACCGCTCCTACGTGATCTATCCGCGCTTCCTGCGGAATAAATGCGCCGGCTGCGGAAGATGCTACATTTCGTGTCTCGATGCCGGTCATCAGGCGATCGTGTTCAAAGACCGGAAGCCGGTCATGGATCCGCAGAAATGCGTAGGCTGCCACCTCTGCATCCAGGTATGTCCGCGCGGCGCGATCGAGTCCTCCGGTGTGAAGATACAGAAGTAAAGCACACAGAACACATACAGATCAGTAAGAATACAGGCTTCGGCAGAACTGCTGCCAAAGCCTGTTTTTACCACAGAAAACGAAAAATATTTTCAGGGAAATATTCAAATGGGGTATAATGGAAAAGATGACAGAAACAGAATTTCAGGAAAGCTGCAGACAGAGAGGATTGGAACTGGACAGCGAACAGCTCGCCAAATTTCGCAAATATACCTCATTTCTAGTGGCTGAGAACGAAAAAATGAACCTGACAGCGATCACTGAAGAAGAAGAGATCTATCTCAAACACTACTATGATTCGCTGATATTTACATACGATATTGATTTTCAGGGCGGTGTACTGGACGTCGGCACCGGTGCTGGCTTTCCTGGCGTCGTTCTGAAGATCGCTTATCCAGAGATCCGGCTCACATTACTTGATTCCCTGGGAAAACGCTGCCGCTTTCTCGAGGAACTCTCAAGACGGCTTGAGCTTGAGAATACGGAGGTCGTAAATGCACGCGGGGAAGAATTTACCGCACAGCACAGAGAGGAATACGATTGGGTGACTGCCCGTGCCGTTGCACCCCTTCCTATCCTGCTGGAGATCTGTGCCGCAGCCGTAAAGACCGGCGGGTGCTTTGTTGCCCTGCGGGGTTCAAAAGGCCACGAAGAGATCGAAGAGGCGGAATATGCAGCAGCCCGCCTGGGGCTGGAACTGGAAAGCGTACGCAAGGAAGTCTATGAGGACAACACCCGCATCATTGCCTTCTACCGTAAAAAGAAGAAAACAGAGAAGCGTTACCCGAGACGCTTCGGGGAAATAAAGAAAGAGTATGAAAAACGTCGAAACGATTGATCTGAAACTGATAAGGCCCAACCGCTCGCAGCCGCGTCTGGCTTTTTACGAGAAGCCTCTTCAGGAACTCGCCGATTCCATCAGGGAGAACGGTCTGCTGCAGCCGATCGTCGTCCGCAGAAGCGGCGATGGTTATGAGCTGATCGCCGGGGAGAGAAGATACCGCGCGCACGAACTGCTTGGATATCCGACCATCGAAGCGATCGTCCTGGAAAAGAACGATGACGAAAGCGCGGACCTTGCGCTGATCGAAAACATGCAGCGCGAAGACCTTTCCGCGATCGAGGAAGCCAGAGCGATGCAGCATATCCTGGAGACCAGAAACCTGACGCAGGCAGAACTCGCGAAGCAACTTGGTTACCGTCAGTCAACGGTTGCCAACAAACTTCGTCTGCTGAGACTCGCACCGGAACTGCAGGAAGATATTGCCCGGGGAGCGCTGTCAGAGCGCCACGCCCGTGCCCTTCTGAAAGTGAGCAGCGAATTTCAGGAACGGGTCGCAAAGACGATCATCGAGAAGAACTATACCGTCAAAGAGGCGGAGGACTATATCGAAAACCTGACGAACTATCACTCCCGCAAAGAGAGAGGCGTCAGCAATAATATCCGGATAGGCATGAATACTATGAAGAAGGCATATGAGCTGTGCCGCCAGAGCGGCCTCGATGCTTCCTACAGCGAAACGGAATATGCCGGCGAAGTCAAGATCGTGGTCCGGTTCAAGAAATAGAGGAGACAACACATGGGGAAGATCATAGCAGTAGCAAATCAGAAGGGCGGCGTCGGCAAGACGACGACCTGTGTAAATATCACAGCCGGTCTGGCATATCTGAATAAGAAAGTCCTGATGGTCGACATCGACCCGCAGGGCAACGCCACCCAGGGCATCGGAGTAACGCTGAATGTCAAGGACCCGACCGTCTACGACTGCATCGTCAACCGGTATGACGCGGCCAGCACCATCAAACATATCGCCAACCCGCCGATCGACGTGCTTCCGGCCAATATCAATCTGGCCGGCGCCGATCTGGAGCTGGTCAAACTGGATAAGGGAAGAGAGCGCCGTTTAAAGGAAACGCTTGAACCGCTCCGCGACCAGTACGATTTCATCATGATCGACTGTCCGCCGTCTCTGGGACTGCTGAATACAAACGCGCTGACTGCCGCTGATTCGATCCTGATCCCGGTCCAGTGTGAATACTATGCGCTGGAAGGCGTGACTCAGCTCCTGCAGACGATCCGTCTGGTACAGCGCCTCTTTAACCGCGATCTGCGCATCGAGGGCGTACTGCTGACGATGTTCGACGCCCGCACCAAACTGTCGGTGGAAGTCCAGCAGGAAGTCCGCCGTCACTTCAAGGAAAAGACCTACCGTACCACCATCCCGCGCAACATCAAGCTGAGCGAAGCGCCGTCCCGCGGAAAATCGATCTTCGACTACGCGATCCGCAGCGAAGGCGCCAAAGCCTATGTCGCGCTGACAAAAGAGATCATTGACAACAATAAGGAGGTAACCCATGGCTGAAAACAGACTAGGAAGAGGTCTGACGGAGCTCTTCGGCAGCAATGTCGATGACCTGATCGAAGAGATCGCCTCCGGCGACCGGGATAAGAATATCCTGCCGATCAGCGAAATCCGCCCAAACCCCTACCAGCCGCGAAAGAACTTCGATCAGGACAAACTGAAGGAACTGGCGGAATCGATCCGCGAGCACGGCGTCTTCCAGCCGATCATTGTCCGCAAGGCGATCGACGGATACGAACTGATCGCGGGCGAGCGCCGTCTGCGCGCGTCAAAACTAGCGGGAAAGGAAGATATCCCGGCGATCGTTGTCGAGTTCAGCGATCAGGAGATGATGGAGATCTCGCTGCTCGAGAATATCCAGCGTGAAGATCTGAATGCCGTCGAGGAAGCGGCTGCCTACTCCCAGCTGATCGAAAAGATCGGGTATACCCAGGAAGAACTGGCGAAGCACATCGGCAAGTCCCGCACGCATATCACCAACATGCTGAGGCTGCTGCGTCTTCCGGATGACATCAAGGAAAAAGTCCGCAGCGGAAAGCTCTCCTATGGCCAGGCCAGAACGCTGCTCGCGGCGGAGGACGAGGAAAAGATGCACGAGCTTGCTGAGAGAGCGGTCCGCGAAGGTTTATCCGTCCGTGACCTGGAAAAACTCGTCAGTGAGAAACCGGCGGAAAAGAAAAAGAAGGAAGTCCGCCGCAACCCCTATTACGAAGATGTCCGCAGCCGTCTGGAGAAGCAGTTCGGCACCGGCGTCGAAGTAAAGAAAAACAAAATGGTCATCTACTACAATAGCGATGAGGACCTTAACCGGATCCTGGAAAAAATGTCCGGTCTCGACCAGTCACTACATGAGTAATTGATGCTACCGCAATATAAAATTTTGTTAATATAGAAAAGAAGGATAGGTAAAGAAAAATGAGCGAAAAAGAAGCCAAACAGACATTAGAGCTCGAATCCACCGATGAAGAGATCTCTCTGACACTTGATCCGGTCGGCGCTGCTGCGGAAATGATGAAAAAAGACGAAGAGCAGGAAGTTAACCCGGAGATCACTGAAGAAGAACTGAAACAGGTCAAGTATGACGAGAGTTCCCTGACTGAATCCGAAAAGAAGATGGTCGATGAATTCTCCAAGAAGATCGACATCACCGATACGACAACGATCCTCCAGTACGGTGCCAATGCCCAGACAAAAGTCGCGGACTTCTCCGAAAATGCACTGAAGAACGTCAAGACTCAGGATCTGGGAGATATCGGCGGTCTTATGACAGACCTCGTCGGTCAGCTGAAAGGTTTTGAGGTCAATAAAGAAGATAACTTTTTCGAGAAACTGTTCAAAAAAGGCGCAAATAAAGCAACTGCGATGAAGGCGAAATACGATGACGCTGAAAAGAACGTCGAAAAGATCGCCAAGGTCCTCGAAGGCCATCAGATCACCCTTCTGAAAGACATCGCGCTGCTTGATCAGTTGTACGAAAAGAACCTGGTCAACTTCAAGGAGATCAGCATGTACATCCTGGCTGGTCAGAAGAAGCTCGAAGAAGTCAAGACCAAGGATCTGGTCGCTCTGCAGGAAAAAGCCAAGGCTACCGGTCTTCCGGAAGACGCACAGGCTGTCAACGACCTGAACAACGCGATCAACCGTTTTGAAAAGAAACTGCATGACCTTGAACTGACGAGAATGGTCTCTCTGCAGATGGCTCCGCAGATCCGTCTCGTTCAGAACAACGATACCCTGATGACAGAGAAGATCCAGTCTGTCCTGGTCAACACGATCCCGCTCTGGAAGTCCCAGATGCTGATCGCTCTTGGTCTGCATCATTCTCAGGAAGCTATCAAGGCTGAGAACGCTGTCACTGAGATGACCAACCAGATGCTGAGAGAGAATGCTGAAAACCTGCATATCGCGACTGTTGAAACAGCCGAAGCAAGCGAAAGAGGCATCGTTGATCTCGAAACTCTGACCGAGACCAACAAGAAGCTGATCCAGACTCTTGAAGAAGTTGCTCAGATCCAGAAGGACGGCCGCGAAAAGAGAGCTGCTGCTCAGCTTGAACTGCGCAAGATGGAGATCGAACTCAGCAAGCGTCTTACCGAGATCCAGGGCGAACTCGAAAACAAGCGCTAATCCGAAGAACGAAACACAAACAGAAAGGATGGTCCCGGGACCATCCTTTTTTGCGCTACAATGGAGGCATGAAGATCCTTTGCGCCGGGCAGGCGGTCGTTGACTGCATTACCCGGAATATCGATAAAGAAAGCCTGAAGAACCGCTCTGCCCGAGCGGAATCGATCCGTCTCAATGTGGGCGGCGACGCCCTTAACGAGTCGGTGATCCTTTCGCGTCTCGGACACGAAGTCCAAACCGCCTGTCTGATCGGCGACGACCTAGCGGGAATGATCATCCTGAACGCGCTGAAAGAAAACGGCGTTGATACTTCGTTCGTGCAGACCGAAGAGATCGATACCGTGATCGCGGACATTTTTGCGGAGGAAGACGGCAGCCGCCGTTCCCTGAATTCAAACGCCGTAAAACTCGGCGGGAAAAGTCTGTCTGCAGAAAACATCCGGGATATTGATGCCCTGAGTCTTGCCTCGCTGTTCCGAGCGCCGCTGGACGATCCGAAGAAAGTCCTGGAACTGGTCGTAAAGGCAAAATCTGAAGGCGCATATGTCTTTGCAGATACAAAACTGCCTGTGTACAAGAAGTTGACGCTTGAGGATTATGCGGAAGTTCTTCCTTATATAGATCTGATCTTTCCTAATGAGACGGAAGCCGCCTATTATTCCGGGATCTTCGGGGACAAAGAAGAAGATCTCGCAACCATGGCGGATGTTTTCCTGAAAAGAGGTGTAAAAGCCGTTGTGATCAAAACGGGAGAACAGGGTTCCTGGTATTTTGACGGGAAGCGGCGCTTCCATCATCCGGCATTTGCCGCAGAAGTCGTCGATACGACCGGAGCAGGAGACAATTATGCTGCCGGTTTCATTCACGCGTACCTGAATAAGGAGCCGGTTCCTGTCTGCATGGCGTTCGCTTCGGCCTGCGCCGCTCTCAGTGTCGCCGCTTCCGGCGCGACCGGGGGCGTGAGGAGTCTACAGCAGATCGAAAACTATCTGCAGAAAAAATAACGGTGCGATCTTCAAATCGCACCGTTATTTTATTTCGGTTTTTCTGACTTTCAGGCAATAACGCAAATATGCCACAAACAGACCATGGTTTACTTATTGAAGAGCTTCTTCAGATTCTCTTCGAACGGCGGATAGACGATACCGCGCTCGGTAATGATGCCGGTCAGCAGTTCGTGATCTGTCACATCGAAAGCCGGGTTGTAACATTTGACTTCCGGAAGCGCCATCGGCTCGGCATACCATTTGTTTTTGATCTCATCCGGGTCACGAAGTTCGATCTTGATGTCCTTTCCGGTCGGACAGTCGAAGTCGATCGTGCTGGAGGGACCGAGCGAATAAAACGGAATACCATAGTATTTGGCAAGGATCGCAACGCCGCTGGTACCGATCTTATTGGCAAAGTCGCCGTTGGCGGCGATGCGGTCACAGCCCAGGAACACCTTGTCGATCCAGCCGTTTTTCATAACGATAGAAGCCATGTTGTCACAGATCAGAGTGACGTCAACACCGGCTCTCTGCAGTTCGTAGGAAGTCAGCCTGGCGCCCTGCAGAAGCGGACGGGTCTCGTCGGAATAGACACGGACGTTCATCCCTCTTTCCTTTGCCAGGAGCATCGGACCGATCGCGGTGCCGTAGCGGCTGGTCGCCAGCGGGCCGGCATTGCAGTGGGTAAGTACTCCGTCTCCCTCCTTTAACAAAGAGAGACCGAATTCGGAAATCTTCAGACACATGTCAATGTCTTCCTGATGGATCTTCAGAGCTTCCTGATAGACCTTCTCCACGATCTCGCTTACCGGAAGCCCGGAGCTTTCAGCGACCAGCTTCTTCATTCTGGTGATTGCCCAGGAGAGATTGACAGCTGTCGGGCGGGAAGTGTTTAGATAGTCCGCGTCTTTGTTGAAGCGTTCCCTGAAAGCTTCATAAGGAAGATCCTGATACTTTCTGGACAATACATACAACGCATAGCCGGCAAAGATCCCGATCGCCGGCGCTCCGCGCACCTGCAGTGTCTGGATCGCTTTCCAACAGTCTTCCAATTTATCGACCTCGACATAGACCAAACGATTAGGCAGCTGCGTCTGATCGATGATCACGACCTTTGAACGGTCATCGGACAGCGAGATGTTTTTGGCATGCATGACTTCGGTTGCACTGTTCATGATGATTCCTTTCCGCAGGGCGGTCTGCTTCTGTTGCTTACTTTCATTATAGCGGACTTTCCGCGCTATAATGAGACTGCGTGGACATCTTTGAATGCCTTCCGGATCTCAGCTGATGGAGGATCAATATGGATAAAGAGAAAAAAAGCAAACGTGCCGGCATAAGCTGGCTTGGGATCGTACTCTATATGATCCTCGGCGGTCTTGCTGCTATTTTGAACATGCGGCTCATTTTCAAGTATATGCATCTGCCTGTCTGGGCGAGGATGCTGCTGTTTTTCCTGCTTCTGCTGCTGGTCTATGTAGCCATGTTCCTGCAGATCGTTATTCATGAATCGGGCCATCTTGTTTTCGGCCTGGCGACCGGCTACCGTTTCAGTTCGTTCCGCATCCACAACTGGATGTGGATACTGGAGGACGGAAAACTCCGTCTTACCAGATTATCCATCCCCGGTACGGGAGGACAGTGTCTGATGGCTCCTCCGGACCTGAAGGACGGAAAGATCCCGGTGCTGCTTTATAACTTCGGCGGCGCGATCATGAACCTGCTTACCGCCGCGGTCTTCTTTTTGCTTGCGCTCCCGCTCGCTCCGACCTCTGTCCTCAAGCTGTTCCTCCAGCAGCTGGCCCTGTTCGGTGTCGGCATAGGCCTGATGAACGGCATCCCGCTGCACATTGCCCCGGTCGAGAACGACGGCTGCAACGCTATGACACTGATGCGGAACAAAAAAGCGATCCCCGCTTTCTGGCTGCAGATGAAAGTCAATGAGCTGGTCGCAAACGGAACCCGTCTGAGAGATATGCCGGAGGAATGGTTTACCGTACCGGAAGACGAAGAAATGAACAGCGGCATCATGGCGGCGGTCGGCGTGCTTGCCAGCAGCCGGCTGATGGACCAGCACCGCTTCGCTGTAGCGGATGCGCTGATGGGACATCTTCTTTCGATCAAAAGCGGAATGACGGATCTCCACCGCAGTCTAATGACCTGCGACCGGATCTATCTGGAACTGATCGGGCAGAACCACAAGGAAGTATTGGACGCCATGCTGACAGATGAACAGAAAGAACTGATGAAAGCCATGACAGAGACCCCCTCCGTTCTGCGTACCGAATTTGCATATGCCCTGCTGGCAGAATGCGATGCAGAAAAAGCAGAGAAGATCGAAAAGAGGTTCGAGAAGTGTGCTCTTACATATCCCTATCCCAGCGAGATCCCGGGAGAAAGAGAACTGATGCAGATCGCCCGCGAACATGTCATTGAAACGGATGAAGAGAGCGAACTGCCGGAAGCTGCCGGAGAGCCGCAGGCTGAAGAAAACGAAGAAAGTGAGTAATGCTTACTGAAACAGTGCGGTCTTCTGTTCGTTTTTACAAAATAACACGGAAAAGGCATCAGACTTTTGGCCGGAACTCCGTTGTTTCTGTATTCCCAAGCCGATAGAATATGTAAGACTGAGAGGTACTTATATATGAAAGCAATCGGAATCTTTAAGAATTTTGTTATAAATGCAGTAAACTGCCTGATGATGACCCTGACATTAGGCACGCTGAACGTCGTCCGCGGGGGAAGTTTTCCGCCGCTGTCCGCCAACATCGTCAGCTACCTGTTCTCCTACTGTGTGATCAACCTGATCACGACCTTTATCCCGGGTGAGAAAGCCGGCGTCGCCTTCGCAAAAGCGATCGGCGCAAAAGAGGGCACGTTCGGATTTGACGTAGCGGTCTGCGCGATCCTGAACACAGTCAACACGATCTTCATCCTGCCGACGATGACATGGTTCGTCAACTGCTTCTGCAACGGTCAGCCGGCATCCACGATCCTGCCGACCTTCTTATCCAATGTCCCGTTTGCATGGGTAGCGACATTCATTCCGCCGCTGATCATCGGCAATGCTGCCGGCAGATGGGCTGAGAAATTCGTAAAACAGTCGTGAGAAAAGAGAAATTCGAATACAACGGATATACCTGTGTCCTTTATCTGCAAAAAGATCCGCAGTTTCTGCTGGTGCAGCCGGTCGATCGGCGCGATCTGCAGGAGGATACTGCCTTCGAAACGATCTGTTCCCTGGGGGACAGACCTTTTCTTTATCTGGCTGTTGCCGTAAACGACTGGAATAAAGACCTTTCCCCCTGGGAAGCACCTCCGGTATTCGGCAGAGAAGACTTCGGGAACGGTGCGGGCAATACGCTCACGCTTTTGACTGAGATAATCAATAAAGTATCTGCAGACCGGGCTGCTGATCTGCCTGTCATTCTGGGAGGCTATTCCCTGGCCGGTCTGTTTGCACTGTGGACCGCTTATCAGACAAACCGCTTTGCGGCTGTCGCAGCAGTCTCGCCTTCGGTCTGGTTTCCGGAATGGATTGGATACGCAGAGACACATTCACCGCTCGTCAGAAAGATCTATCTGAGTCTGGGTGACAAGGAAGAAAAAACCAGGAACCCTGTAATGGCACAGGTCGGCAGCTGCATCCGCCGTCAGCTGGAACTGCTGCAGAAAGACGAAACTGTCAGCGATTGCGTTCTCGAAATGAACGAGGGAAATCATTTTAAAGACCCGGATAAACGCTGTGCAAAAGCGTTCGTGTGGTGCATGCACGTTCAGCCATGAAAACAGAGAAGCGTCCTTCGGCGGATATGATAAAATCTTAAGCATGGAGAAAGAAAAAGAAAGCAGACAAACCTGGAAACTGTACTGGCGGTCGAGGCCGGATCTTTTCCGCTATCAGATCGTTGCTACTCTTTTGCTGGGGTGCATTCTGTTTGTGCTGCGCTTTTTATCCAACCTGATGCTGCAGTCGATCGGAAGGGTCGCCGTCAGCAGCGGGGATTATATGTTTTTGTTTACAAGCTGGCAGGGCATTGCGCTGATCCTTTTCGGTCTGGCAGTGCTTTTTGTTTATGTGGCTTTTGATATCAATACAAAGATCATTTATGCAGACAAGCTGCTGGAAGGGGAGCCGGGCAGGATGTTCAGCAATATCCGTGAAGGCTTATTATCGATCCGCTCGTTCTTCTGTCTGCGGGGTCTCGGAATCGTTTTGTATATCGCGCTTTTGGCGCCGGTGGTCGGCGTCGGGGCTTCGATCGCGCTGACCGAAAACCTTTATATTCCGACTTTTATCACTTCCGTCATTGAGACGACCCCGCTGTATAACGCTTTGTATACTCTTGCGCTGCTGGTATTTGCGTTCATCGGGATCCTGAATATTTTTTGCATTCACGGCGTCGTTATTGATAAGCTCAGTGTTTCCGAGGCGATACGCCGTTCCAGGGAACTGATGCGTAAAAACTGGAAAGACTATCTGAAAAACACGCTGTTGTTTTCGGTATTGTTCTTTCTGGTCAACGTGCTGCTGGTCGTGATGTGCGTTATTCTGGCTGTTGTGGTTTTCATCCTGGCGCGTCCGACAGGGACGGAGGGCCGTTTCTGGCTGCTCCTCGTTGCCTTTCTGAGTACGTCCGTCATATTCTATTTCAACGAATTCACAACACCTTTTTATCTTTTGCGCACGACTCAGCTGTATTACCGGTATACCGGAAAACAGACCGGCGAGATCCCGGCGAAAAGACCATACACCCGTTTCGTTGCTTTTGCGGTCATCATCCTTGCGGTTGCGGCTCTCATCGGTCTTGCGAAAGCGTCTTCAGAAAACTTTGATGCCCTGTTTCCGGCAGCCACCGATGTCAGACTGATCGCGCACCGCGGCGGCGGAAGCGAGGGTCCGGAGAATACAGTTGCCGGAATCGACGTCGTCGCCGGGACCGGCGTGTACGGAAGCGAGATCGATATTCAGAGGACTGCAGACGGTTATTATGTCGTGAATCACGATGCTACCTTTGCCCGCCTGACAGGCGTCAATAAAAAACCGGGTGAGATGACCCTTGAGGAGATCCGGAAACTTGTTATTCAGGATCCAAAACACCCGGATAGTCCGGAAATAGTTGCGACATTTGAGGAAATGCTGGATGCGGCAAACGGCCGGCTGATCCTGTTCGTCGAACTGAAAGGCGAAAGCGCCGACCGGAAGATGGTTGATGACGCTGTCAAAATGATCGAGGAAAGAGGCATGCGCGATCAGTGCGTGCTCATCTCTCTGCAATATGATCTGATCGATTATGCGGAAACAGAATATCCGCAGATGCAGACCGGCTTCTTAACTTTTCTGACATTCGGCGATACAGCCAGGCTGAACTGCGATTTCATCGGTCTCGAAGAGGAGTCCGCGACAGATTCGACGATCGAGCAGATCCATAAACAGGGGAAAAGGGCACTGGTTTGGACTCCGAACGAAGAGAATAAACAGAAGCATTTCCTGCTGAGCGAAGCTGACGGCATCATCACAGATAACGTGTTCCAGGCACAGGAACTGCAGGAGAAGCTCAGCAAGCGCGATGATATTGAAAGAATGATCGATAAGATCTTTGGATAGAAAAATGGAAAACTGGGATTATAAAGAAATACGGAGAAGAAGCTGGGATACAGCTTTCAAAAAGGGACTCGGCTCCTGGTGGACGCTCGTCGTTGTCGGCGCGGTCTTTTCCTTTATCGGTGCGGCCAACGCCAACCAGACCGCCGGCATCCGGATCCTTGACCAGTTTCTCGGTCTGGAAAGTACGGTTTCTGTCAGTAACGTAGAGATCCTGAAGAATCATGTGCTGAACCTTCCTGTATTTGCACGCTTTCCGTTCCTGAGCACCGAGAACGCGCTGAACCTGATCGACGCGCTCACAAAAAGCTATGCCTGGGTCATTCAGCTGTTTGGCGCCAATGCCGCCTACTTTAATCGCAATCCCGGTGAAGTCATCTGGATCCTGATCGCCACAGCGCTGCTCAGCGTCCTGCTGCGCTTCTTTGTACTGAACGCTTCGCTGATCGGCCGCGAACGCTTCCTGATGGAGAACCGGATGCAGAAAAACGTACGGATCCGCCGGACCCTGGCCCCGTATCACCGGAAGTACCTGCTTCGTCTGGTATGGGTCGGCTTCTGTCACCGAATCACAATCTTATTATGGTCTATGACGGTCGTCGGCGGTGTCTATAAAGCCTATCAGTATGCGATGGTGCCTTACCTGCAGGCAGAGAACCCGCAGATCACCTGGCGGGAGGCAAAAAAACTCTCCGCTGATATGACGAATGGCTATAAGTGGAATATGTTCCTGACACAGCTGTCCTACATTTATATCTTTGTCCTGAAACTGATCCCGGTGCTCGGTCTGCTGGTCGCGCTTCCGCTGGAATACCAGCTGGATACGGAATTCTATTTCGTTCTCCGCGAAAGATCGCTGGAAAAACGCTATTTCATCGAACCGGCTTTCGACGGTCTTCCTTATGTGGAAGACAACAGAGAAGGAGAGCCACTGTATCTGCTGGACGATCTGGTCGACGATCTCGTGATTGACAGCGAGTACGGTCTGACCGACCTGATCGCGGTCTTCTTCGCTTTCTGCTTTGCCGGCTGGTGCTGGGAAGTACTTCTGCATCTCATGCAGCATCACGAGATCGTCAACCGGGGCACGCTCTACGGCCCCTGGCTGCCGATCTACGGCTGCGGGGGAGTTGCGATCATCTTCTTCCTCAACCGCTTTAAAAACAATCCGACCCGTCTGTTCCTGATGACGGTCGGCTTATGCGGCGTGTTGGAATACGCGGCCAGTCTGATCCTGGATTTCATCTATAATGCCTCGTACTGGGATTATAAGGAGATGTTCCTGAACCTCAACGGAAGGATCTGTTTCGCCGGACTGCTGCTGTTCGGTATCGGCGGCATGTTCGGTATCTACATCGCGGGTCCGAAGATCCGGGAAATGATCCGATCTCTCCCGCGCAAAAAACAGATCCTGATCTGTTCGGTCCTGGTCGCCCTGTTTATCGCGGACCTGATCTGTGTTGCGGTCTTCGGCTTCAACAGCGGAGCCGGTGTCGGCGGCAGTATATAATAGCGTACTATAATTAAAAACGTCCAGTTTACGCTGGACGTTTTTTGATTCCTTGAGAGTTCTGGATCTTCCTTTATTTACATCTCTTCAGGACTTCCACGAGATTCTCGTAGGCACGGTCAAAGGATGCAAGATCCATTTTCTCGTCCGGTGTATGTTCACCGGTCGAGATCGGTCCGTAAGTAACGATATCGAGTCCCGGGATCTTGCCCCGGAAGACACCGCATTCAAGACCGCCGTGGGTGGTCTTTTCCTTCATCTCGATCCCTTTTTCCTTGAGTACCTTGCGCAGAATCTCGCGGAGCTTGGATTTCGGTTCGTATTCCCAGCCGTAGTAGCGGTCGTTGAGCGTGAACTCGAAACCGAAGAGCGGGCAGAGGATCTCCAGCTGACGGATCGTCGTATCGCTGTGGGAAGCCGCTGCGGAACGGATCAGATCGTCGATATAGAATACGCCGTCCTTGACATAGGCAACACCGGCGTTCAGGGAAGAAGTGGTCAGTCCCTCGATCGCCATTGAGCGGTGCTGCAGACCGTTGGGGATCACTGTCAGGAAGTCCAGAATCTCTCTGGTCTTCTTTTTGCCGATCGCTTCGGTGACCGGGTCGATCTCGACCAGTTCGGCAAAGAAGCCTTCGTCTGAGAACTGCAGTTCCGCTTTGATCTTGTCTGCGGACTTCTTAAGCAGTTCGTTCAGATCGCCGACAGACGTCATAGTGACAAAGGTGATGTCCGCTTCGCGCGGGATCGCGTTGAATTTCAGACCACCGTTAAAATCCGCGATGCGGAGATCCTTTACGGTGTCGGCCATTTCCTCGAGGATACGCGCCGCCAGCAGGATCGCATTGCCTCTTTCGAGATGGATCAGTCCGCCGGAATGACCGCCTTTCAGACCGCGTACCTGAAGCTGATATGCCGGCGCGTCTGTCTCTTTGAAGTTCAGTTTTTTGGTCATGACCGCTCTGGCGCCGCCGGAGCAGCTGACACAGGTCTGGTTCTCGCCGCCGGCATCCAGGTTGATATAGCGCTTCGCGTGCAGGTCAGATGCGTCAAGAGCGATCGCGCCGAGCAAGCCGATCTCTTCCATGGCGGTAAAGACGCACTGCAATGCCGGGGCCGGAAGCTCCGGTTCGTCCAGGATCGCCAGCATATAGGCAACGCCGTGACCGTCGTCCGCGCCGAGCGTCGTGCCTTTGGCGTGCAGCCAGCCTTCTTCATCCACATAGAGTTCAAGCGGATCTTTTTCGAAATCGTGTTCCACGTTCTTGTTTTTCTCGCAGACCATGTCGATATGCGCCTGCAGGATGACCGGTTCCGCTTTTTCATAGCCTTTGGCTGCCGGTTTGTTTACGATAACGTTCCAAACTTCGTCCTGTCTATAGGTAAAGCCATGTTCCTTGGCGAAGTTGACGATGTAATCGCTGATGCCTTTTTCGTTGCGGCTTCCGCGCGGGATCTTGGAGATCTCGTTGAAGTAGTAACAGTGTTTTTTGGAAAGATCAAAATTCATCTGCCTGTCCCCCTTTTTCTTTTCCCGTATTATAGCAGACATCTGCCGTACTTTGTGAAAATCAATCGCAGATCCGATAAAGAAAAAGGCCAAAAAAAGAAATGAAAATCATTTTCAGAAAAAAACTGAAAATAGTGATTGACAAGAAAAAATCCGCAGTTGTAGTATGAAAGAGTATTGATGTACGGCCGTACAGAATAATAAAAATGCTCATGTGGAAGATTGCATGAGGCGGTTTAAAAACCCGCTTTAGAAACGACATCGGAAGATGTTCTTTTTATTTTTTCTGGAGGTCAGTATATGGCAAAGATCATTTTTGTAACAGGAGGTGTGGTGTCCGGTCTGGGCAAGGGGATCACCGCTGCTTCGCTGGGAAGACTGCTGAAGGCCAGAGGTCTGAAAGTCGTCTCGCAGAAGCTCGATCCCTATATCAACGTCGACCCCGGCACGATGTCGCCGCTCCAGCACGGTGAAGTATATGTGACGGAAGACGGTGCCGAGACCGATCTGGATCTCGGTCACTATGAACGCTTCACCGACGAAGACCTGAACCGTTATTCCAATCTGACGACCGGCAAAGTCTACTGGAGCGTTCTGCAGAAGGAGCGGAAAGGCGAATATCTCGGGAAGACCATCCAGGTGATCCCCCATATCACCAACGAGATCAAGCGCTTCATTTATCTGGCTCTTGAACATGACGATCCGGATGTGCTGATCTGCGAGATCGGCGGAACCGTCGGCGATATCGAAAGCCAGCCGTTCCTGGAGGCAGCCAGACAGATCGGCATCGAAAAGGGAAGGGAGAACGTGCTTTACATTCACGTGACCCTGGTCCCCTATCTCGCCTGCAGCAAGGAGCACAAAAGCAAGCCTACCCAGCACTCGGTCAAGGAGCTGCAGGGACTGGGCATCAGCCCGGATATCGTGGTCCTGCGCTGTGAAAAATCATTGG
Organism: Erysipelotrichaceae bacterium; assembly: GCA_017533785.1. GTDB lineage: Bacteria > Bacillota_I > Bacilli_A > Erysipelotrichales > Erysipelotrichaceae > RGIG5669. The sequence goes on from JAFWII010000030.1 coordinate 36,492, forward strand.
AAAAAGATATCTTCGATAAGATCGCCCTGTTCTGCAATCTCGAACGCGACTGTGTGATCGAGAACCGGACCATCCCGGTCCTTTACGAAGTGCCGCTGATGCTGAAGAAGCAGCATCTCGACGACGTCGTCTGCCGGAAACTCAGCCTGCCGGCCGGGGAACCGGACCTGCAGGAATGGAAAGAGATGGTCCGAAACTGCAAGCAGTCGAAAAAACATGTGACGATCGGACTGGTCGGAAAATACGTTTCCCTGCATGACGCTTATCTTTCGGTCGCGGAAGCGCTGACCCACGCCGGCTGCTTCTACAAGACCAAAGTGAAGATCAAATGGATCGACAGCGAGAAGATCAGTGCAAAGAACGCCGAAGAAAAACTCGCCGGCTGCGACGGCATCGTCGTTCCGGGCGGCTTCGGGAGCCGCGGTGTGGAAGGAATGATCGAAACGGCGCGCTACTGCCGCAAAAAGAGCGTTCCCTATCTCGGGATCTGTCTCGGTATGCAGGTCGCGGTGATCGAGTTCGCCCGCAATGTCTGCGGTCTGAAAAACGCAAACTCCGGGGAGTTCGATCCGGCTTCGCCGGACAAGGTGATCGATTTCCTGCCGGGACAGAACGAGGAAAAGGACAAAGGCGGCACGCTGCGTCTGGGCTCCTATCCCTGCCGGCTGGCGGAAGGCACCGTCATCCGCGGGGAGTACGGCTGTCCCGAGATCGCGGAGAGACACCGCCACCGCTATGAATTCAACAATGATTACCGGGAGATCCTGCAGCAGCACGGCCTTGTGCTCAGCGGGACTTCGCCGGACGGCTATATCGTGGAAACGGTCGAGACCGGCAAAGGCTATTTCGTCGGTGTCCAGTTCCATCCGGAATTCAAGTCGCGGCCGGACCGTCCGCACCCGTTATTCAAAGGCCTGATACGCAATTCATTGGAAAGAAAGGGAGGAAGATCCTGATGACAGATATCATGAAAACATTCGGCAGCAAAGTCTTCAACGACAAGGTGATGAAGGAAAGGCTGTCCGACAGCACCTACAACGAACTTCACAAGACACTGAAAAACGGCACGAGCCTGAACCCCAAGACCGCAGCGGAGATCGCGGAGGCAATGAAACAGTGGGCGATCGATAACGGGGCGACCCATTTCACGCACTGGTTCCATCCGCTGAGCGGCGCGACTGCCGAAAAGCACGAAAGCTTCGTTTCGACTGCCGGCGGCGGCAAGATCAAGCTGGAATTCTCTCCCGGAAACCTGGTAAAGGGCGAAGCGGACGCTTCCTCCTTCCCGTCGGGCGGTCTGCGTGACACCTTTGAAGCCCGCGGCTATACCGCCTGGGACCCGACCTCCTATGCGTTCATCAAGGACGGGATCCTCTGTCTGCCGACGGTCTTTGCCTCTTACAGTGGCGAAGCACTGGATCATAAGACTCCTTTGCTGCGTTCCATGAACGCGCTGAATACGCAGGCGATGCGGATCCTGCATCTTTTCGGAAACGAGAACGTCGATCATGTAAAAACAACGGTCGGTGCCGAGCAGGAATACTTCCTGATCGATAAAAAGTATTACGATCTGCGGGAAGACCTGCGGCTGACCGGACGCACGCTGTTCGGGGCGATGCCGCCCAAGGGACAGGAGATGCACGACCACTACTACGGCTCGATCAAGACCCGGGTCTCCGGTTTCATGAAAGACCTGAACGAGGAGCTGTGGGCGCTGGGGATCCAGGCAAAGACCGAGCACAACGAGGTCGCGCCTTCCCAGCATGAGCTGGCAAACAACTTCCTGACGACGAACGTCTCCGTCGACCAGAACAACCTGACGATGGAGGTCATGAAAAAGACTGCGAAGAAACACGGTTTCGAATGTCTGCTGCACGAGAAGCCCTATGCCGGGGTGAACGGCAGCGGCAAGCACAACAACTGGTCAATGAAAACAGACACCGGTGTCAATCTGCTCGAACCGGGCGACACCCCTTCGGAGAACGCGCAGTTTCTGCTGTTCCTGGTCGCGGTGATCAAAGCGGTGGATGAATATCAGGACCTGATCCGGATCTCGATCGCTTCCGCCGGGAACGACCACCGTCTCGGTGCTTCCGAAGCGCCGCCGGCCATCGTTTCTGTTTTCCTGGGCAAAGAGCTGACGGAGATCCTGGAGAACATCGAGAATGACGAAGTGACAGTCAGTCACGGAAGAACGCCTTTCCGGGTCAACATCAGCACGATCCCGGCCTTCCCGAAAGACAATACCGACCGCAACCGGACATCGCCGTTCGCCTTTACCGGAAACAAATTCGAATTCCGGATGCCGGGTTCGAGCGCCTCAGTCGCGACGCCGAATACCGTACTGAATACCGTGATCGCGGAAGAACTGAAGAAGTTCGCGGACGAACTGGAGGACGCGCCAGGCCGCAGCGAGGCGATTCATGCCCTGATAAAGAGGACCATCCAGCAGCATAAGCGCATCATCTTCAACGGCAACGGCTATGATGCCTCCTGGATCAGCGAAGCGGCGCGCCGCGGTCTCAGCAACTACGCTTCCACACCGGAAGCGCTGGCGCACTATCTTGATCCGGAAAACATCAAAGTCTTCACTGACAACGGGGTTCTGAGCGAAAAAGAACTGCAGTCCCGTTATGAGATCTATCTGGAGAAATACTGGAAGACGATCAATATCGAAGCAAAGACCATGCTGGATATGCTGAAGAAAGATATGATGCCGGCTGCCCTGAAACAGGAAGACCGGCTGATGCAGACCCTGAGAGCAGAAAAGGAGCTTGGTCTGACCGGTGAAAACGAATATGCGCTGAATACGCTGAAGCGTGTACGGGAACTGCTCGGTTCATTATCGGCTGGATGTACGGAACTCGGGAAAACGCTCAGCGGAGAACGCCCGAAAGACGCGGGAGAACTCGCTTTCTGGTTCCGGGATGAGATCCTGCCGCGGATGAGCGGACTCAGAAAAGACGCGGACGAGCTGGAACTGATCTGCGACCGCGAACTCTGGCCGATCCCGACTTACAGAGAACTTCTTTTCGGGGGAGACTGATGGAAAACGCGCATGAAAAGATCCTGATACTCGACTTCGGCGGTCAGTATACACAGCTGATCGCCCGCCGGGTGCGGGAACTGCATGTCTACTCAGAGATCGTCCCCTGGAATATACCCGCCGAAACGGTGAGGAACGATCTGCCTGCCGGGATCATACTGTCCGGAGGACCTTCTTCCGTCAAAGATGAGGATGCGCCTTTCTGCGACCGGGAAATCTTTGAACTCGGCGTCCCGGTGCTGGGTATCTGTTACGGAATGCAGCTGCTCGCATCTTTGCTGGGAGGCAATGTAGCGAAAGCGGAAGAACGGGAATACGGTCCCGTCACCGTCCGCAGAACGGCTCTTTCCAAACTGCTGGAAAACATCTGGAGTGAATCTGTCTGCTGGATGAGCCATACCTGGCAGGTAACAGAATGTCCCCCTTCTTTCCGAAGGACGGCGGAAAGCAGAAACTGCCGGATCGCCGCTATGGAAAACGAGGGCAAACGGCTCTATGGAGTCCAGTTCCATCCGGAAGTGACGCACACCGAGGAGGGAGAGACTCTGCTGGAGAATTTCCTGTTCCGGATCTGTGGCTGTAAAGCAGACTGGACGATGGAAGATTATATCGGAACAGCGGTAAGACAAATACGGCAGGCAGCCGGCGAGACCGGCAGGATTCTGCTCGCCCTGTCTGGCGGTGTTGATTCCGCTGTGGCGGCGTCGCTGATCCGGGAAGCCGTCGGTGACCGGCTGACCTGTGTCTTCGTGGATCACGGACTTCTCCGGAAAGGCGAGAGCGAACAGGTCTGCAGTGTGTTCAGTGAACTGTTTCCGGTCAGTTTTGTCCGGGTGGACGCCGCGGAAAGATTTTTCCGCGACCTGAAAGGTGTCAGCGATCCGGAACAGAAACGGCACATCATCGGCCGGGATTTTATCGAAGTTTTCCGCGAAGAGGCGGAAAAACTCGGGAAGTTTGATGCCTTTGCCCAGGGCACGATCTATCCGGATGTGATCGAAAGCGGGCAAAGTACCAACGCCTCCGTCATCAAAAGTCATCACAATGTCGGCGGTCTTCCGGCGGAGCTCGGCTTCCGTGAACTGATCGAACCGCTGCGGATGTTGTTCAAAGACGAAGTGCGTGCCCTGGGGGAAACGCTTGGTCTGCCGGCAGAGCTTGTCAGACGTCAGCCGTTCCCCGGACCGGGGCTGGCGATCCGGGTGATCGGGGAAGTAACACCGGAAAAAGTGCGGATCGTACGGGAAAGCGACGCGGTCTTTCGCGAGGAGATCGCAAAAGCCGGACTTCAGAAGGATCTGAGTCAGTATTTTACGGTGCTGACCGACGTGAAAAGCGTTGGTGTGATGGGTGACGAACGGACATACGACTATACGGTTGCATTGCGGGCAGTTACGACTGACGATTTCATGACTGCTGACTGGGCGAAGCTGCCCTATGAACTGATCACCCATGTCTCAGGAAGGATCGTCAGCGAAGTTCCAGGTGTCAACCGGGTCGTGCTTGACGTTACACCGAAGCCCCCGGCAAGCATAGAGTGGGAATAATGCACTTTTTGACACAAAATGTGCTGAATTATCCTAAATGGCTTGAAACAGCAGGCATCTTTCGGATTGCCTGCTGTTTTGTATTGACAAAACGCAGGAAAACCTATATTATAATCATCGTTATGTAACGATGATTATTTTTTCGGCAGGGAGGGAAGACGCGCATGCCGCCCAAAACAAGAATTACGAAAGACATGATCATAAATGCAGCCATTGAGATTGCAAAACAAAGCGGATATGAGAGCATCAACGCCAGGACGGTCTCCGAGCAGCTCCACTGTTCCACGCAGCCGGTGATGTATCATTTTTCAACCATTGACGCCATGAAACGGGCTGCTTACGCGCAGGTCGATCATCTGCATTCAGAGTATATGATGACGGTCATGCCGGAACAGGATCCGGTCCTTGGGATCGGCTTGAACTATATCCGTTTCGCCGTGGAGGAGCCGCAGTTGTTCCGCTTTCTGTTTCAGTCCGGATATGCAGCGGAGCACAGCCTGTTGGAGATGATCGATTCCGAAGAACTGATCCCGGTCCTGGCCGCCATGCAGGAGGGTGCCGGATTGAGCATGGAAAAAACCAAGCAGGTATTTCTGACCGTGGCGCTGTTTGCACACGGCTATGCCAGCATCATTGCCAACAACGGTCTGGAATATAATGAAAAACTGGTCGCGGAGCACCTGGAACGGGCCTGGAACGGCGCTTTTCTCGCGGCTAAACAGGAGGAAAATGAACATGAGGAAACTGTATGAAAAGAAACCGGTACTTTTTGCGGTACTGTTTATCGTACTGTACTGCGCAGTGACCATCCCCATCCGGGGAGAGTACGGAGACGGCAGCATCCAATCTCTGCTCGGCCTGAGCGCAGTTGCCGCAGCCATTGCCGTTGTCAGCAGTCTGATCCCTCTCTGGAAAAGGCTCGGAGTCGCTGCCAAACCGCAGAACGTCCGCCTGTGTCTGTGCTTCCTACCCATGATCCTCCTTGCTACCGGAAACGTCTGGGACGGCTTTGGCATGCATTACAACGGTGCCGCCCTTTGGTATGCGATCGGTTCCATGGCGCTGGTCGGCTTTGTGGAGGAGATGATCTTCCGGGCCTTCCTGTTCCGCGCTCTGTTGAGGAAGGACGGCCCCAGGGTCGCTGTCATCGTATCAGCCGTGACCTTCGGGATCGGCCACATCGTGAATCTCCTGGCGGGTATCCCCACTGCAGAAAACCTGATGATGGTCGTTTTCGCCGTCGCCTGGGGGTTCGTTTTCACCATGGTCTACTACAAATCCGGCAGCCTGCTGCTGTGCATTCTGATCCACGCCGTTGTTGACGTACTCTCGGTGGTTTCCGCGGAAACCACCTGGGGCAGCTGGCTCTATATCGGCGCCACCGTCGTGATCGGCGGGGCTTACAGCCTGTATCTGGCGAAGCGCGTTGAGACGCCGGCAATCCATCGGGCAGACACAAAACAGAAGGCTCTTTCATGAAAAAGGGATTCTTTCGCGGAATGGCTTTAGGGGCATTTCTGGTATCGCTGATCCCGTACAGCGTTCAGACAGATGAGGAGACCGGTATGGTCGAGATCCGCAGTCTGTTGTGGGCATGGAGAAAGACCCCGCCGAAAGAGGGAGAGGAAAAGGGCAGCTATGCCTTTGCCATTCCTCCGTCCGGACTGGACGATGAAGAGGCAAAAAGATTCGCAATGAGGAAGCATTGACACTCATCGTCATATCGATCTGGTTTAGTTGACACAGGCAATTTTTTCCACGAAAATCCACGGCGGCTTTCATCCCGGCTGTTATCAAGGCTGATAACGATTTGATAACAGGAGGGGTGATAGGCTGGATAATATGGATATATCAAATAATCAAAGGGACTACGAAGAGGACAAACAACATTTCCTAAACGGAATCAGTTAAGTTCTGTCGAGTGGGAATAATGCACTTTTTGACACAAAATGTGCTGAATTATCCTAAATGGCTTGAAACAGCAGGCATTCTTTGAATTGCCTGCTGTATTTATGTTATCAGTGCTGATAACAATTTGATGACGATTTGCGTGGGGACCAATCCCTGCCCCCTTTTATATCCAGTCAAAATATATTTTGGGAAGCAGTTGATTTTTCACGGTTTCGTGATATAATATAGGTGGCCACAAGTGGGAGGTTTCATCTATGCCGGTATTGTCCAGATTCTACGGGATCATCATTCGTATGTATTTCCAGCAGGCGGAGCATAATCCGCCGCACATCCATGCGCTTTACGGCGAAGATATGGCCGCCATTGATATTCAGACAGGCGAGGTGCTGGAGGGCCATCTGCCGCCGAAGGCGCTTGCCATGGTACGGGAATGGGCGGCAATCCACAAAGACGATCTTCTGCATATGTGGGAGACGCAGGAGTTCAAGGCACTTTCTCCCCTTGAGTAAGGAGTTGATACGATGTTCCATAAGGTGAAAGCGGTCAACGCTCTGCCAGACTATCGCTTGAGCGTTCAGTTTGCTGAGGGCGTGACAAAAATCTATGATGTAAAGCCTCTGTTTGCGAAGTGGGCGCCGTTCAAGGCTTTGGAAAATGCGCCGGAGCTGTTTTCCAGCGTAGAGGTTGATACAGGCGGCTACGGGATCATATGGAACGATGATCTTGACCTGTCCTGCGATGAGTTGTTTGAAAACGGCGAGACGGTCAAGACGCCCTTTGACGGGCTCATGGCCTTTACCGACGCCACTCAGCTTTGGGGGCTGAACGAAAGTACCCTGCGTAAGGCGATTGCCTACGGCAAGCTTGTCAACGGTGTGGACGCTTGTAAATATGGCAAGCAGTGGGTTATTTCCACGGAGGCTATGAAGCGGGAATACGGCCAGCCGAAAGCGAGAAGATGATAATGAGTAGGCCAGAGAATGATGAACTGACAGTATTATAGAATGGAGCTACGTGGAGCAAAAGAAATGGATGTAAATTATGTAGTGGGATTATTCTCTAAAAGAATCCCAAAGAATATTGAGATTAAAAACACCAGTCATGGAGACGATGACTTCAGAGAAGCCTTATTCGTGGATTTCGGAAATGAAAAGATTGTGATCAAGCTTTCCTCAAATGGTTTTACTGACGAAAAACATCTTATCCTTTGGGAAAGAATTGCAAAGGAGTACCGGAGCCTTGGTTATTACTGCCCACAGTATATTCGCGCTTTGGATGGAACATTTCCGACCGTTTTGTATAAAGGTCGAAATTGTATAGCTTGGGGCGAGGAGTTTTCAAAATACAGATCTGCGGAAGAAGTGATTAATGACAAGTTTTCAGAAACTAAGCTTGTCAAAGACGGATGGTATATGTTTTTGGAAGACGCTATGATCATGGATGCTAAAGTGGCAGCATGTCATTTTAATTATACGGATCTGCCGTCTGCTTATTGCATGTTTGATGTGTTTGATCCTAGTGACAAATGTGATGAAACGACAGAAGATGCAGAGAAGTGGCATACAATAGCAAAAACACTACCGGAGAGCTTTTCTGTACAGGTTGATAGAATATGGAACAACTGGCTTGAGGCGAGAAAAGAACTTGAAAAGATATATCACAAGTTACCGACATCGGTGTTCCAGGCTGATATAAACGATACAAATGTTTTGCTGGATGAAGACGGTAATTTCAAGGGAGTTTATGATTTCAATATAGGCGGAAGAGAAGTTTACATCAACTATATAGTCCGCCAGGCTCCTTATGTTTCTACTGCCGAAACCTACGAAAGATTGGAAGAAGATGATACTTTTCTTAAGCGCGTGCTTCACGCTTTGGATATCGCAAAGAAGGTATATTCATTCTCAGATCTGGAAAAGAAAGCCGCACCTCTGCTTTATAAATGTATCCGTCCTTTGTGGTGGCACGCTTCCATCGAGCTAAAAGAAGCCGGCACTGATGATACTAAGATTTATAAACACTTAGATGCGATTGAGTATGAGCAGACAAGAGATATTGATTTTTTAAGCCACATGTAGATATTCATCTTGCTGTCCCATCCCTGACCTGTCCTTGGGGATTGCCCATTCTTTCGTTGGAATGAAATAGCGGGTCAAATACAAACAGATTTAATGAACCTTCTGCTCCGAGGCATCTTGAAACTGCTCGCTTTTCTGTTATAATATCACTGCTATTATCCATTGCAATTCCCCGCCTCTGTTATCAACGCTGATAACAGTATGATAACAGGAGGGGTGATAGGCTGGATAATATGGATATATCAAATAATCAAAGGGACTACGAAGAGGACAAACAACATTTCCTAAACGGAATCAGTTAGGTCCTGTCGAGTGGGAGTAACGGAGCCGGGAAGGCAGCGATAACACCGAACAAAAAAGATGCCTGTGCAGGCATCTTTTATATTTGAAGGCCGTTCATCTGCAGCGGCCTTTATTCTTTACTGCCGGTTTCCCTGATCGGGGAATCCGCCGTGTCCGCCGGGTCGCGGACCGCCCTGCTGACCGAAAGGCATCTGTCCCTGGGATCCCGAAGGACCGCCCTGCGGCATTTCGCCGGGTGCGAAGCTTCCTTCGCCGCCCGGCATCTGTCCGCCGAAGCCTCCCATACCGCCGCCGAACTGATTGGTGAGAGCGGTGATCTGTGTACCGTTGACTGTTACGGTCCCGCCGTTGAGTTCGCCGGTCCCGTCATAGTCAAAGGGAAATTGCGCGGTGATACTGATCGTACCGCCGTTGATGAAGAGGTTGCCGTTGGAGTCGATCGCATCGGTATCGCCCTGGCCCATATCGATGGTCAGTTCACCGCCGTTGATCTCAACGGTCGGAGTGATGCCGTCGACTTTCTGCGCTGCGTTGATCGCGTCATCGGTCGCATTGATATCGATCTTGCCGTCATTGATCGTAATGACGGTCGCTTCCAGCGCCTCATGCGCATTGAGTTCAAGAGTACCGCCGTTGATCGTCAGGGTGTTGTCTGCGTGGATCGCGTCATCCTCGGAATCGACCGTGATGGTCCCGCCATCGATCGTAACATTTGAATTGGAATGGATTCCGTCGTCAGCCGCTTTGATCGTCAGTTTACCGCCGCCGATCGTGATGTCTCCGTCGGATTTGACGGCTTTGCCGGCTGTAGTCAGATCGAAGTTTCCGTCTTTGATCGTCAGATAGTTGAAGGCATAGATCCCGTCGCTCTGAGAATCGATCTTAAAGGTACCGCCGCTGATCACGACATAGCCTTTTGCATCGTCTTCCTCGTTGTCGGAAGAGATCGCGTCAGTGCCGGTCGTCAGATCGAAGGTTCCGCCGCTGATCTCGACGCAGTCCTTGCCTTCAAAGGCATGGTTCTTCGCGTTCACGGTATAGCTGCCGCCGTTGATGATGAGATCGTCCTTGGAGACGACAGCGTGTTTGTAGCCGGCGTTGAGAACGAGCGTTCCATTGCCCTCGAAGCGCAGGTCCGCTTTGGAATAGATCAGGCCGTCGACGTTGTTGGAGTCGATCAGGGTATACTCGTTTCCGCTGTCGGAAAGCGTGTTGACGCTGCCGTCCGCCAGTGTGATGACGACCTCGTCGGCTTCGATGACATAGATCGCGGCGAAATCGCCGGAATCGATCGTCACGTTGTTAAGAATGAGTTCGACAGCCTCTTTGTCGGAGGTTTCAATGATCACGGAGCCATTGAGTTCTCCACTCAGAGTGTAGCTGCCTCCGTTGGTGATCTTGATGTCTTCGTTTCCCAGCTCTATCTCTGTCGGCTGGTCGATCACGAGATAGGATGTTTCAGTCGCGGTGGAAGCGCTGCTTCCGCTGCTGCTATCAGAAGAGTCGATCTCGGTATTGCAGGCACACAGTCCTGTGAGCAGCAAGAGCGAGAGACAGACAGCTAAGAATTTTTTCATTACAGTACCTCCTTTGCCTGGGTGTACTTGCCTAAGGCGACTTCGAGATTTCCGTTGCGGGTGCGGATCTCATCCAGGAATTCCTTCTGTTTGCCGGAATCCTTCAGAGTAAGCGCGTATTCGCACTTGTAGAGAGAGCCGAGATTGCTGGTCTTGATCGAGATCAGTTCGTGACGGGTGGTATATTTTGCGAGCACGTCATCGAACGCGTCGTCATAGTTGAGGTCTTCCGGGATCGTGATCTTCAGGATGCGTTCCGTTTTGTCTTCGCCGAAGTTGACGACGGAGAGAAGGAAAGCGGCGAGCAGCACGATCGCCAGGAAGATCGCCGCGATGGTCAGATAGCCCATGCCGCAGCATAAGCCGACCGCGACATCGAGGAAGATGCAGATCAGATCTCTGGCGTCGCCCTTGGCGCTACGGAACTTCATTAAGGAGAAGGATCCGGCGACGCCGAGTCCGGCGCCGATATTGCCGTTTACCAGCATGATCACCATCGTGACGGCAGCCGGCAGGATGACGAGCGTAGTCGCAAAGCTCTTGGAGCTCTGGTTTTTATACATATAGAAGAAGGACACGACCAGGCCCATCGCCATGGATGCAGCCAGCGCCGCAGCGAACTGGATGACAGTCGTGGATGTTGAGAAAATGCTTCCGAACAGGTTCATTTGATTGCCTCGCTTTCTTTCTGTTTCATGTATGCCGTCGCGTATTTTGAGAAGGGACGGCGGTAGATCTTTTCTGAAGTCAGGATCTCTGTATATCTCAGCGGCAGATTGCCGGGAGCCTTGATCTCGAGGATCGCGGATCCGGGAGAGAGCAGCGGCTCCCCGTCTTTGAATTCAAGGATGTCGAGATCCTCCGGGGAATAGCTGACGTTGAAGTCGAAGGTGATGCGGATCCGCGGATCTTCCTTATCTAAATAAGAATGTCTTGTCGTCTTGATCTTCATGCGCGGATGCAGGCCGGGATACATGGAATCGAAGACACGGATCTCTTTTCCGATCTGCTCCGATTCGTAGGCGCAGTCCTGTAGGCCGCTGCGGAGGATGTCGTGCCAGTCCGCCAGCGTCCGGCGCTTGTATCCGATCCCCTTGAATTTCTTCTTCAGCTCGATATAGACCAGCGAATCCTTCTCGGTGCCGAGATATTTCCGGACCCGCAGTTTTTCCTTATACAGAGGTTTCTCCATGGACCGGCGGATCAGGGTGTCGCTGTCTGTGTCGAAATAGACAGACTGGATCACGGATTCGAAGTATTCGCAGGGCTGCAGATATGCCTGCGCTTTACTCATGAATCCGTCATACTGTGACTTTGTCAGCAGGAATTTCTTTTCCCGTCTTTCGAACGTTTCCATAGTTGTTGCCTCCTTTGTGACACTATCATATAAGAGGAATGTGAATTCAAACTGAACCGGAAATGAAGAAAAGAAGAATTTTTCCGTACGACCGCAAAGCGGAAAGCAGGCGGAGGTTGAGAACGGATGTCCGGGAATGCTATAATCATCCCAATATGAAAAGACGCGAAGTGGACCTTCTGAACGGTCCGATCCTCAGCTCTCTGGCAAGACTTGCCGGTCCGATCATGGCGACCGGCATTATGAATATGGCGTACAACCTGACAGATATGATCTGGCTGGGAAAGCTCTCCGCCAATTCCGTTTCGGCAGCCGGCCTTGCCGGCATGTTCCTGTGGCTTTCTTCCGGGTTTGCGCTGGTCAACCAGATCGGCACCCAGATCAAAGTCGGACAGCTGATCGGCGCCGGAGAAGAAAAGGAAGCGCGCGATTACGCTTCCGCAGGCTACCGGCTCACTCTGTTCGAGGGGGCGCTCTTCTCGCTGATCGGAGTTCTGTTCACGCGTCAGTTGATCGGATTTTTCCGCATGCAGACACCGTCGATGTTCGAAGATGCCTGCAGTTATCTGTTTATCACGAGCCTTTTTGGGATCTTCCAGTTCTGGAACATGATGTCCTCCGGCATCAATACCGCACGCGGTGATTCAAAAACACCGTTCCGCATCAATGTCTGCGCGCTGATCACCAACATCGTCCTCGATCCGCTTCTGATCTTCGGCTTCGGACCGGTCAAAGGCATGGGCGTCTTCGGAGCCGCTTTGGGCACGATCATCGCCCAGGGACTTGCTTCGGCGCTGCACGCCCGGAATTTCTTCCAAGTGCCGTTCTTCATGGAAACAAAACTGCTGGACAGACATCCCATGCGTCTTTATGCCACGATCACCCGGATCGGCTTACCGACCGGCATGGAGTCCGTGATCTTTTCGATCATCTCGATGTTTTTGTCGCGTCAGGTCACCGCGTTCGGCGACGCTGAGATCGCCGCCCAGAGGATCGGCGTTCAGATCGAATCAGTCGCCTGGATGATGGCGGAAGGTTTTTCCAGCGCGGGCAATGCCTTTACCGCGCAGAATTACGGGGCAAAACAATACGACCGTGTCCGGAAAGGGATGCGGACCGTGGAAACGATCTCTCTTCTGTGGGGCCTGTTTTGCACGCTGCTTCTTCTGACCTGTTCGGAAACGATCATCTCCTGGTTCATCCGTGATCCCGCCGTGATCGCGGAAGGCTCGAATTATCTGCGGATCCAGAGCTATTCGGAGATCTTCTGTCTGATCGAGATGGCTTCTGCCGGAGTTTTCAACGGTCTCGGTCACACGCTGCCGCCTTCGCTCGTCGGAATGAGCTTTACGGCATCGCGTATCCCGATCGCGGCTTTCCTGTCTAAAAGGATCGGCATCAACGGCGTCTGGTGGGCTTGTTCACTGACGGCCATGATCAAAGGCGTCGTGCTGACGGCGTGGCTGCTGCTGGCTCTGCCCGGGATCCTGAAAACAGAAGCCCCGCAGAACCGGTAAATACGCAGCCCGCGGTGCGCTTGCCGTCGTTCTCGGCGAAGCATAGAATGAAAACAGTTCGATAAAACGTTTGAATAAGGATAGAGTACGAAAAACGGAAAGACCGGATTTTATCCGAAAGACTACTGGTTTCTCTACTGATCGGCGGAGGTCTGCTGGCGGGAGGGGTGCTGATGGCAGTCGGTGGAGTGCTCCTTACTGTGGTCATCGTCCGGCCGGCAGAGAGTTTTACCATGTTTTTTGCAGCCCTTTTTCTCGTGGCTGGCATTCTGGTAATCGGTATCTGGATCAAGGACTGCTTCAGCTGAAAGCCTGAGGGTCATCCGGAAAAACGGAACGACGAATCAAAACAGCCCGGATCACACTGTCAGGGCATGTATCCCTGTATTCCGCGGGAGTCGTGCCTTTTTTGTTTTTCGCGTCACGCTTTGCCACAACAGACAACTGATCGTAAAAAAAGACCGCCGAGACGAGACTGGCGGTCTTTGAATATTTGGGTTATATGTACTACCGTGGATTTACGCCTACAGGTTGAACTACCGTGTGGGTGTTTTCTTTACCACAGGTTGAACTTCTGTGTGGGTCACTCTCTTCAACGATAAGAACCTCCTTATGATGGTGTTGAACAAACGA
>JAFWII010000031.1 GCA_017533785.1 Erysipelotrichaceae bacterium
AATCATGTTCTTGATATAGTCAGCGTGTCCCGGGCAGTCAACATGGGCATAGTGTCTCTTGGCAGTCTTGTACTCAACGTGAGCTGTGTTGATCGTGATACCACGAGCTTTTTCTTCCGGAGCACCGTCAATCTGATCGTATGCAACGTACTTAGCAGCACCCTTTTCAGCAAGACGCTTTGTGATAGCGGCTGTTAAGGTTGTTTTACCGTGGTCTACGTGACCGATCGTACCGATGTTAACATGGGCCTTCGAACGGTCAAATTTTTCTTTTGCCATCTTAAAATTCCTCCTGTATGTCTTTTATAATTTTACGATAAGCATTTTCTAAAATCAATTAATCTTTGCGGTTTTTCTCGGCGATCTTCTCGGCGATACTCTTCGGTACTTCGGAGTAATGATCCATCTGCATTACGTAGTTTCCTCTGCCCTGTGTGAAGGAACGGAGGTCCGTTGCGTAACCGAACATTTCGGAAAGCGGAACATAACATCTAACTGCGATTGCGTTGCCTCTTTCTTCCTGTTCGCGGATCTGGCCGCGGCGCTTGGTGACATCGCCCATGACAGCACCGAGGTACTCGGCAGGCGCGATGACTTCGACGTCCATGATCGGTTCAAGGATGACCGGATGACATTTCTTAGCAGCTTCTCTTAATGCCAGGCTGGCAGCCATTTTGAAGGCCATTTCCGAAGAGTCGACTTCATGGCTGGAACCATCGAACAGAGTAGCTTTGATATCGACGACCGGGTAACCGGCGACGAGACCGTTGTTCAGTGCGGCGACGAGACCTTCCTGAGTCGGCTTGATGTATTCTCTCGGAACCGTACCGCCGACAACGGCATCGATGAATTCGAAGCCCTTGCCTTCTTCGTTCGGTTCAAACTTGATCCATACATGACCATACTGACCACGACCACCGGACTGACGGACGAACTTACCTTCACAATCCGCCGTCTGACGGATGGTTTCACGGTAAGCAACCTGCGGAGCACCGACGTTGCATTCGACTTTGAATTCACGGCGCATACGCTCAATGATGATATCGAGGTGTAATTCACCCATACCGGCAATGATCGTCTGACCAGTTTCTTCATCTGTGAATGTACGGAATGTCGGGTCTTCCTCAGCCAGCTTGGAGAGGGCGTTGCCCATCTTGTCAGAGTCGGCCTTGGTCTTCGGTTCAACGGACATCTGGATGACCGGTTCCGGGAAGACCATGGATTCGAGAATGACCGGATGCTTTTCGTCACACAGCGTATCACCTGTCGTGGTGTTCTTCAGACCGACGACTGCGGCAATATCGCCTGCATTGACTTCAGTGATCTCTTCACGGCGGTTCGCATGCATCTGCAGAATACGAGAGAAGCGTTCTTTAACGTCCTTGGTTGCGTTTAATACATAGGATCCTGACTGCAGGGTACCGGAATAAACGCGGAAGTAAGTCAGACGACCGACAAACGGGTCAGTCGCGACTTTGAATGCGAGAGCCGCGAAGGGTTCTTTATCGTCTGCTTCGCAGACTTTTTCCTCACCGTCCGGAGTGACACCGCGGATAGCCGGGATATCAAGCGGGGAAGGCAGGTAATCGATGACTGCATCCAGCAGGAGCTGAACGCCTTTGTTCTTGTAGGCACTGCCGCAGAGTACCGGGAAGAAGTCGGATTCGATGACACCCTTACGGATGGCACCTTTGATCTCTTCAACGGTCGGCTCTTCGCCTTCAAGGACCTTCATCATCAGGTCTTCATCGTAGTCAGCGACCTTTTCGATGAGCTCCTGGCGCAGGAGTTCTGCCTGTTCCTTGAACTGATCGTCGATGTCGCTCTCTGTGATATCAAGACCTTTTTCATCGTTGTAGATGTACTGTCTTCTTTCGATCAGGTCGATGACGCCACGGAAGGTGTTCTCGGCGCCGATCGGCATCTGGATCGCAGCTGCCTTGGCGGCTAAACGGTCTCCAATGGTACGGACAGACATCATGAAGTCAGCACCGGTCGCATCCATCTTGTTGCAGAATACGATACGCGGAACTTTGTAGGTCGTTGCCTGACGCCAGACAGTTTCTGTCTGCGGCTCAACACCTGCTTTGGAGTCGAGTACGGTAACGGCGCCGTCAAGTACACGCAGGGAACGTTCTACTTCAACAGTGAAGTCAACGTGACCGGGGGTGTCGATAATGTTGAATCTGGTTTTGGGAAACTGTTTTTTGGAACCTTCCCAGAAAGTTGTAGTCGCAGCACTGGTAATCGTGATACCGCGCTCCTGTTCCTCTTCCATCCAGTCCATCTGAGCAGAACCGTCGTGGGTCTCACCGATCTTATGTGTTTTACCGGTGTAGAACAGGATACGTTCTGTACAGGTCGTTTTACCGGCATCGATGTGAGCCATGATACCGATATTACGAGTGTTTGTTAAGCTGTATTCGCGAGCCATAGCGTATCCTTTCTATTACCAGCGGTAATGAGCGAAAGCTTTGTTGGCTTCGGCCATTCTGTGTGTGTCGTCCTTCTTCTTAACAGAAGCACCCTGACCATTCGCTGCATCGATGATCTCGTTAGCGAGGCGGAGTTCCATCGTTCTTTCAGAACGCAGGCGGCTGTAGTTAACGATCCAACGAAGACCAAGAGTTAATCTTCTTTCATCGGAAACCTCAACCGGTACCTGATAGTTCGCACCACCAACACGACGCATCTTCAGTTCGAGTTCAGGCATGACATTGTCAAGAGCTTTTTCAAAGACTTCCATCGGCTGCTGTCCAGTCTTTTCTTCTACGATTGCGAATGCATTGTAGAGGATGCTCTGAGCAACGCCTTTTTTACCGTCTAACATGATTTTGTTGACCAATCTAGTAACAAGCTTGGAGTTATAAATTGGGTCGACCAGTACGTCACGTTTTGCGATATGTCCTTTTCTTGCCATAATAATCTCCTTTCTTATTACTTAGGCTTCTTTGTTCCGTAAAGGGAACGGCCTTGTTTGCGGTTGTTTACGCCGGCACAGTCTAATGTACCGCGGATAACATGGTAACGTACACCCGGAAGGTCCTTAACACGACCGCCACGGATCAGAACAACGCTGTGTTCCTGGAGGTTGTGTCCGATACCCGGAATGTAAGCTGTAACTTCCATACCGTTGCTTAAACGAACACGGGCGTATTTACGTAAAGCGGAGTTCGGCTTTTTCGGAGTCATCGTACCGACACGGGTGCAGACACCACGCTTCTGCGGAGAACTCAGTTTGATCGGGCGGCTCTTTAATGTATTGAAGCCACGGTTCATAGCCGGAGACTTGGATTTGTAAGTCTTGTCCTGACGTCCTTTACGTACCAATTGGTTAATTGTTGGCATTTCTTTCTCCTTTCTTCTCTCGTAGTAAAACTCTAATTTGTGCACACACTTCCAAGTGTGCCAACCTGTCGATTAATATATAGATCCCAAAGGATCTAGATAGACAAGCCTTATTATAATAGTGAAAAACACGGCATGTGTCAATAGAATACAGCGGAAAAATGCGGATTTAATGCCTATTTTCGGGATTTTTCCTCATCTCAGCGAAAAAGGGCAGCCACAATAGACCTGATGGTACAGATCCAGCTCTTTATTCAGTTTTTCATTCAGTGCCTGTCCGCCTTTTTTCTTGAAATCCGCTGTCAGGAACTTGACCGGCGCGTATTTGGCGGCGCACTCGCTGCCGATCCGGTTGATATAATCGGCGTTCTTTCTTCCGGAAACGGACATGACCGTCCCGCAGTACTCATATCCTTCTTCATACGCATAACGGAAGCTTTCTTCGATGCGCATCTCATAGCAGCTGAAGCAGCGTCTGCCGCCTTCCTTTTCTGCCGCCATGGGTTCCAGTTTCCGCAGAAACGCAGGGCTGTTGCGCTCGGGAACAATGAGGCCGATGTTTCTGTAAGAGATGATAGAAAGATATCTCTCCAGCTCACGGAGACGGAGATCGTATTCTTCCTCGGGATAGATGTTGTCATTAGTGTAATAGATCGTTACGTCAAAGTAATCATCCAGCAGCAAAAGGGGATAAACGCAGCAAACACCGCAGCACGCGTGAAAAAGCAGCCGCGGGCGGTGGCTGAGGTTACGGATCTCGTCTTCAAATAAAGCGATATAGCTGCTCATTTACTCATTATCGATAAACATCGAGTCGCCGAAGGAGAAGAAACGGTATCTTTCAGCGACGGCTTTTCTATAGGTATCCAGGATCAGATCCCTGCCGGCAAAGGCGGAGATCATCATGATCAGGGTAGATTTCGGAAGATGGAAGTTCGTGATCTGGGCATCGATCGCCTTGAACGTGTATGGCGGATAGATGAAGATCGACGTGTCGCCTTCGCAGGCTTCGAACCGGCCGAAACGGTTCATTACAGTTTCGAGCGTCCGCGTGGATGTTGTGCCGACGGCAATGATCCGTCTGCCTTCGGCTTTCGCTTTATTCAGCTGGTCAGCTGTCTCCTGCGACATCTGGTAGTATTCGCTGTGCATCTTATGCTCTTCCACGATATCGGTCTTGACCGGCCGGAATGTGCCCAGACCAACGTGAAGGGTGACCTCTGCTATCTCAACACCCATATCCCGGATGATCTGATCGAGCTCGGGCGTAAAATGTAGTCCGGCTGTCGGGCAGGCTGCCGATCCGGGGATCTCGGCGTAGCAGGTCTGATAACGGGAAGGATCTTCCAGTTTTTCGTGGATGTAGGGCGGAAGGGGCATCGTCCCAAGCTGTTCGAGGACTTCCAGGAAGAGACCCTGATAATGCATCCGGAAGATCCGGATACCCTCATCGCGCACTTCCAGGCACTCAGCCTGAAGCAGATCACCGAATTCGATGACTGTTCCCAACTTGATGACTTTGGCGTTTCCGCATAGACACTCACAGATATCGCCGTCGCGTTTCAGGATGAGCAGTTCCACCAGTGCGCCAGTCTCGCGTTTGATACCTTTCAGACGGGCAGGGATGACTTTGGAGTTATTGCGCACCAAAACATCCCCCGGATGCAGATACTCCGGGAGATCGTAGAAATGACGGTGGTCGATCAGACCGCTGTTTTTATGCAGGACGAGCAGTCTTGACTCGTCTCTTTTTTCGCTTGGATGCTGCGCGATCAGCTCCTCCGGCAGCTCATAATCAAAATCACTGAGTCTCATCAGAATCCTCTTTCATCGAAGCCGTAATGGCTCAGTGTTTCCTGTTTGAATTCGAGGAAACGGTCTTCGGCGATCGCCTGACGCATATCTTCCATGAATTTCAGCAGGAAACGAAGATTGTGGATCGACAGCAGACGGCTGCCGTATCCTTCGTTGCAGCGGAAAAGATGGTTCAGATAGGCTTTTGTATATTTCCGGCAGCAAACACAGTCACATTCCGGATCGAGCGGGGTGAAGTCGTGTTTGTATATACTCTTCTTGATGTTGATCCTGCCCTGGGAAGTCATGAGCGTGCCGTGTCTGGCGATGCGTGTCGGCAGAACGCAGTCGAACATATCGACGCCTCTTTCGACCGCTTCCAGAAGGTCGTTGATCGCACCGATCCCCATTTCATAACGCGGTTTGTCCTCCGGCAGGAAAGGAAGAGTATAGTCCAGCATCCGGTAATGGGTCTCCTTGTCTTCTCCGACGGAGGTGCCGCCGATCGAATATCCGTCGAAATCCATTTTCACGAGCTCTTCCGCGCAGTAGCGGCGCAGACCGGCAAACTTGCTGCCCTGAACGATGCCGAACAACGCCTGATCTTTTTTCGTATGCGCATCCTTTCCGCGCTTCGCCCAGCGCAGAGTACGCTCTACGGATGCCTTTGTATATTTATAGGAACTCGGATAGGGGATGCACTCATCGAATGACATCGCGATATCGCTCCCGATCTTCTCCTGGATCTCGATGCTCTTCTCCGGCGAAAGGAACAGTTTAGTTCCGTCGAGATGTGATTTGAATTCGACACCGTCTTCACGGATGGAACGGCTGTCCGCCAGCGAAAAGACCTGGAAACCGCCGGAATCCGTCAGGATCGGTCCGTCATACTGCATGAACTCATGAATGCCTCCGGCTTCTTCCAGAACATCTTCTCCCGGGCGCAGCCAGAGATGGTAGGTATTGGCTAAAATGACCTGCGCGCCGATCTCCTTAAGTTCTTCCGGAGAGACGAATTTGACTGTGGCTTGTGTGCCGACCGGCATGAACATCGGTGTTTTTACGACTCTGCCGAAAACGTTGAGCTCGCCCAGACGCGCATTCGTCCGTATATCTTTTTTAATCAGTTTGTACTTGAATTCTTTTTCCATGGCTTTCTAATCATATCACAGACTATGGTATAATTGCTTCAATGAAAAGCAAGGCTCTGAAAACCGATAATCTGCCGGAAAACCGCGAGGTAACATACAGGATAAATGCAAAACCTTTTATCACGCTGGGTCTTTTGCTGGCTGCCGGAACAGCACTTGCCTTTTACCCTGGTTATGTCTACGTCGGCGTGACAATGGTCGCGATCAGCATATTCGCGCTGGCGTTTCTTCCCAGCAGGGTGCTGCTGGAGTTTTCAGATGAATATGTCGTTGTTTATCACCGGGTAAATCAGCAGGAATGCGAGCTGATCTATTATGACGAGATCGTATCTTATCAATATGTCCGCAAGGCTCATAATGATTATCTGATCTTTGAACTGGAAAACGGAGAAACGATCCGTGTCTCCTGCTTCGGGAAAGCACGGATCGAGACGATCCTGAGCCAATACGCAAAAGACAAAAAGAAAAAGTCAAATGTTTAGTTTTTTCATACTTTGAAAACTTTACATTTTTGTGCAGGCATGTTACATTGGTGTTTAGTTATTTTTTTACTCGGAGGTTTTAGATGAAGGAATTCCAGAACAATGCCTACTTCTGGCAGAAGCTCGATACTTTATGCCTGTCGGGAGATTTTATAGAGACCAGAAAGAAAGGCGAAGTGCATCCTTCCTATCCGAATCTGATCTATCCCTGCCGTTACGGATACTTTGCATTATCCGAACGGGATGAAGAAAAAATGTTTCATGCTTTCGTTGGATCAGAGGGTTCACAGCCGGTCGGTGTCGTGATCTGTGCCGACATCCTGCAGAAGGACCTTGAGGTCAAAGTCTTGATCGGGGTCAGCGAAAAGGAAGAGGAAAAGATCCTTGATTTCCTCAATCAGACAGATTTTCAGAAAACTGTTGTAATGAAACGAGGGAAAGAAATACCTTCCTGGGCAGTCAGTGATTAAATTGACTGCTTTTTATTTCTTGTTTGTTATATAATATTCGAGTAAAAAAGGAGAAAACTTATGGGCGAATTAAGACCGGAAACATTAAAGCGTATTGAAACAACCGAAGCAGCTGATGCCTTTATCGCTGAACAGATCGAAGCGATCAGAAACCAGGTCGGAAATAAAAAAGTCTTGTTGGCACTTTCGGGCGGGGTAGACTCTTCCGTATGTGCCGCTCTGTTGATCAAGGCGATCGGCCAGAATCTCGTTTGTGTCCATGTAAATCACGGATTGTTAAGAAAAGGCGAACCGGAGCAGGTCGTCGAAGTCTTCCGCAATCAGATGAATGCGAATCTCGTGTATGTTGACGCAGTGGACCGTTTTCTCGATAAGCTCGCCGGTGTTACCGATCCGGAAACAAAGAGAAAGATCATCGGCGGAGAATTCATCCGCGTGTTTGAGGAAGAAGCCCGCAAACAGGAAGGAATCGAATTCCTTGCGCAGGGAACCATCTATCCCGATATTCTGGAATCCGACGGTGTAAAAGCACATCATAATGTCGGCGGTCTTCCGGATGATCTGCAGTTTGAACTGGTCGAACCCGTTAAGTTTTTATATAAGGATGAGGTCCGTGTTGTCGGCAAGGCACTCGGTCTTCCGGACAGCATGGTCTATCGTCAGCCGTTCCCGGGTCCGGGTCTGGGCGTACGCTGCACCGGCGCGATTACCAGAGACAGACTGGAAGCTCTCAGAGAAGCAGATGCGATCGTAAGAGAAGAAGTCGGCACATTGAATCCGGTACCGTGGCAGTACTTTGCTGTCGTTCCGGATATCCAGTCCACCGGTATCAAGGATTCCAAACGTTACATGGGCTGGCCGGTCATCATCCGTGCGATCACGACTGTTGACGCAGTTACAGCTAAGAGCGTCGAGATCCCGTTTGATATGTTATGCAGGATCAGAGACCGGATCATTGAAACGGTTCCTGGTGTTAACAGAGTCCTTTGGGATATCTCCAACAAACCTGTTTCCACGATCGAGTGGGAGTGAATTGCCGGCAGAAACCTGAACAGGTCAGGCATGCATCATTGAGAATACAGAAAAGAGACTTCAAATTGAAGTCTCTTTTTTCTTTCCTCTGGCAATCCGGAAAGATCAGATTTGTAAAACCGATTGAATCCGACAGATCAGTTTGATATGAGATATGAGAGTAAGTTCATAAAGCTTAGGTTTTCCATCTGCGTTATCCGTTTTTTCCTGTAGATTACGATATAATAATAAAAGAGAGAATCTGATGGTTCAGAAGACTATTGTGTCAGATACAGGAGGAATAGAATGGTTGAATGGAAAAATCTAAATGAACTTTCTGCATTTAGTGAACTCAAAGCTGCCGAACGTGTATACCTTCCCGAAGTAATGAGCGGAGAGAACGGCGCGCGACGTGTGAAAACATATTGCGCTCCGATGGCAGACGGTATGGCATATAATTACGCAGCTAAAGCTGTTGACGAAACGGTTCTGGAAGGCCTAAAAAAACTGGCTGAAGAAGCCCAGCTGCAGGAAAAATATGCCGCTCTGTACAACGGCGAAGTGATCAACACCGGCGAAAAGCGTCTGGTCCTGCATCAGCTGTGCAGAGGACAGCTCGGAAATGACGTTATTGCGGATGGTGTCAACAAGCGTGAATTCTATGTAAAGCAGCAGGAAAGAATCGCTGAATTCGCAAAGAAGGTCCATAACGGCGAAATCACGAACGCTGCCGGTGAAAAATTCACTACAGTCGTCCAGATCGGTATCGGAGGAAGCGACCTCGGTCCCCGTGCAATGTACATTGCTCTGGAAAACTGGGCAAAGAAAAATAACACACTGAAAATGAAGGCTGCGTTCATTTCCAACGTCGACCCGGATGATGCAGCAGGTGTGCTCGGCAATGTCGATGTTGCGCATTCCATCTTTGTTCTGGTATCCAAGTCCGGTACGACTCTGGAAACTCTGACAAATGAGTCCTTCGTCAAGAACGCGCTGGTCGAGGCAGGATTGGATCCGGCAAAACATATGATCGCCGTTACCAGTGAGACATCTCCGCTGGCAGGCAACGAAGGATATCTGGATGCATTCTTCATGGATGATTACATCGGCGGCCGTTATTCTTCTTCGTCCGCAGTTGGCGGCGCAGTGCTCTCTCTGGCGTTTGGACCGGAAGTATTCGCCGAATTCCTGGATGGCGCAGCCGAAGCAGACAAGCTCGCCAAAGAACCGGATGTGCTGAAGAATGCAGCGATGCTGGACGCGCTGATCGGCGTTTATGAGAGAAACGTACTCGGATACGAAACCACCGCTGTTCTGCCTTATTCCCAGGCATTGAGCCGTTTCCCGGCACATCTGCAGCAGCTGGATATGGAATCCAATGGTAAATCAGTCAACCGTTTCGGCGAGCCGGTTTCCTATCTGACCGGACCGGTCATCTTTGGTGAACCCGGCACCAACGGACAGCATTCCTTCTATCAGCTGCTCCACCAGGGCACAAATATCATTCCGATGCAGTTCGTCGGATTCAGACAGTCCCAGATCGGCAGCGACGTTGATATTCAGGGCAGCACAAGCCAGCAGAAACTCTGTGCAAACGTTGCCGCACAGATCATCGCGTTTGCCTGTGGCAAGGATGACACGAATCTCAATAAGAAGTTTGAAGGTGGACGTCCGTCCAGCATCATTATCGGCGATCAGCTGACACCGCGTTCCCTTGGCGGACTGCTTGCCCACTTTGAAAACAAGGTCATGTTCCAGGGCTTTGTATGGAATCTGAACAGTTTCGATCAGGAAGGCGTACAGCTTGGTAAAGTTCTTGCGAAGAAGGTACTCGCTCACGATACTGACGGCGCTCTGGCTGTTTACAGTGACCTGCTCGCGATCTGAGAGACTGCTGCGTCTGTAAAAATCTGAACAGTCAAAGATAACATGAAACAACAAGAAAGAGGTTTTATGCCTCTTTTCTTTCTTGCTGATACGGCGCAGAGATTCGTTACTCTGTATAATGAAAACAGAAAGATATAGCTTTCTTTTCCTGCCGGCTTTGAATACGGAAGCGTGCTCAAGACATCATATTTTTCGGAATCGAGGAGGAGCTGCTATGAAATTGCTGATACATGATTATCCGCCGGAAGAGCAGGCGGCGATCGCTGCCAGATACAAAGGCTGGGCGATCATATCAGATACAGGAAACATCCGTCCGTGCATCGGCTGTTTCCGGTGCTGGACAAGCGGAACAGGAAAGTGCGTATTTAAAGACGGATACGAGAATATGTGTTCGCTGATCCATGATGCGGAGGAGATGGTCGTAGTGAGTCGTTATACCTACGGCGGTTTCAGCAGTTTTGTGAAAAACGTGTTCGACCGGTGCATCGGCTATGTTCTTCCGGAATTTGAAACGGCATATGGCGAGATGCACCATAAAAGACGTTTTCCCGAGGAGAAACCGGTCACATTCTGTTTCCGAGGTGCCGGTCTCACTGAGGAAGACAAAGAAAAAGCCAGGAAATATGTGGCTGCAGTCTGCAGAAACCTTCGCGGCAGGGTAAAAGAAGTGATATTCGAAGAATCGGCTGCTGAAAAAGAGGCTGAATCATCTTCGATTGCAACGCCGGAGCGTTCCGGGATACTTTTGGTGGACGGTAGTCTACGCGGGAAAAGGCCAAACACAAATGTGTTTCTGAAACAGCTGCAGTCAGATCTGAAGGGATCTGCAGATCTAATCAGTCTGTCGTCATGTTCTGATCCGAAAAAAGTGGCGGAAGCTGTCAGCAGGGCAGAGACGGTCGTTTTGGGCGTTCCTCTTTATGTGGACGGTTTACCGGCTCCGGTCCTGCGCCTGATGGAGACTATAAAAAAATTCGGGGCATGCGACCGGTGCAGATTGTACGCGGTCGTGAACAATGGGCTTTACGAAAGCAGGCAGAACGTGAATCTTCTCAGCATGATCCGGGACTGGTGTGCTGATGCAGGTCTTCTGTACTGCGGATCGCTTGCCATCGGCGCAGGCGAGGTGATGGGAACGCTCATGCGCGGCAGCAGGCATGTTCTCTGGCCGGCGCATAATGTGCTGTCGGGCCTTTCGCGTCTGGCGGCGGCAATCGCTGCGGATGAGGAGACGGAAACGATTTATGCCGATGCGTATCTGTTTCCCAGATGGATGTATATCCTGATCGCCAACGTCAACTGGCAAAGGCTGAAAAGGGCAGAGAAAAAGAAGTGATTATGTGAATAGCAAACATGAGGGCAGAACTGTATGTTTGAGATAAAAAGACTTGAGAAAGAAGACGTTCAGAAAGTGATCGAGTTTGAACGGG
Organism: Erysipelotrichaceae bacterium; assembly: GCA_017533785.1. Classification (GTDB taxonomy): domain Bacteria; phylum Bacillota_I; class Bacilli_A; order Erysipelotrichales; family Erysipelotrichaceae; genus RGIG5669. The sequence goes on from JAFWII010000031.1 coordinate 11,574, forward strand.
AATTGAGAAGACAGGAACCGGATACGTATTATTGGGAGCCGGATGAAACTTACGCAAAACAGCTGGAGACGAGTTTTGATGACCCGCGTTTCAATACAGCGATCTCATTTATCGCAGTCAAGGACGATGCGGTCATCGGCCGGATCGACGGCTCCGTGATCAGCAGCCGAAGCGATGCTTCCTGCTGCAGCGCGTACCTCGACTGGATATGCGTGCTCAAAAACGAAAGACACAACAAAGTCGCGCAGGCATTATTGAAGGCGATAAGGGATGAGTGTAAAAAACTGGGCATCAGCGTGCTGATCGCGCTGATGGCGAATAACGAAGAAGCGCAGAGCTTCTACAAAGGCGTCGAGGATGCTTCCATGCACGACACCGGGATCTGGATCGATATAAAATAGCACGATATTCAAGGAGATGAATATGGAGTTTCTGGATACATCGTTTTTGGAAGACGACGAAATCAAACTGGTACTGGAAAGAACCAGGGAAGCTGAACCCGCAAGGAAGAGAGTCCCGGCATACTGTTTTTTGATCTGCGATAAAAAGGGCAATACGGTCGGGAACTGCAGTCTGAAAGTCGGTTATACCAAAGAGCTTTATTACAGTGGCAACATCGGCTATGAAGTTGGAGAAGGGTTCCGTGGACATCATTACGCTGCGAAAGCGTGCAGGCTTTTGTTTCAGCTTGCCAAAAAGCACGGAATGGAATACCTGATCATCACCTGCGATCCGGATAATCTGCCTTCACGGAGGACCTGTGAGTATCTCGGTGGTAAACTGCTGGAGATCGCGGAAGTTCCGGAGGACCACGAACTTCGTTCCGAAATGGGGCATACACATGAATGTATATTCAGGTTCGATCTGTAACGGCATTTACTGAAGAGATCATTCGCACACCATGTATACTGAATTTGGCACAGCCGTCAGCGGCTGCACTTGAGTTTATGAAGGAGTCCTATGAAGTACGGAGAATCATCGTTTGATATTCTGTATCTGCTGTTTGCGATCATCAGCGGATGCATCATCTTGAAAAGAGCGAAGGGGATGACGGAGAAGTATATGGGCATCGCCGCTTTGGTGCTTGGGTGCGGCGATGCATTTCATCTGATCCCCAGAGTTCTGAATTATTTTACGAATGCGGATATGACGGTCTATCTCGGCATCGGGAAACTGATCACATCCGTTACGATGACAGCTTTCTATTATCTTCTCTATCGTGTATGGCTCGGCCATTATAACGAGAAAGAAAACAAAACCGTGACAGAGTGGATCATATGCATGTCGGTCATCCGGGTAGTCCTGTGTCTGTTCCCTCAGAACGGGTGGCTGCAGAACAGCAGTGACGTGACCTGGGGCGTCATCCGCAACGTCCCATTCGTCATACTCGGCGCGATCATCTGTCACCTGTTCTTCCGGAAAAGAAGTGAGGATAAGAATTTCCGCCTGATGTGGCTCTATACCCTTCTTTCCTTTGCGTTCTACATTCCGGTCGCAGTCGGCGCCGGCCTCGTCCCGATGCTGGGAATGCTGATGCTGCCGAAGACGGTCTGCTACATACTGATGATCGTCGCGTTCCTGAAGGCACAAAGTAAATGAAAGGCTGATCAGCATCAGCCTTTTTGATTCTGATAAGGTTCTTTTTCCGATCAGTATAGTGACGGCTTGGCCAGAACTTCGTTGACTTTCAGTTCAAACAGTCTGTTTGAGACGGCGGGCGTTACGATCGCAACAGTGTCCTCGCCTCCGGCAGAACCTGCCAGACACATGACCGGTTCTCCCTCTCTGACAACGCCCTGATCGGCGGCCATTATTGCCATTTCCACGCAGACTTTGGTTCCCTGTCCGAACATGCGCAGAGTATACGCCACGATCTCGAGCGGGTACACGCCCTTAAAGACTTTTGACATGCCTCTTTCCGCGGCGGACAGAGCGTGTGTCCCGGTAACGAAGATGACGCCTTTTTCCGCCATTTCCTTTCTGAATGCGTCTTCGATCTCAATAGTGTTCTTCTCCCCGTAACCGTAAGCATGCGTTACAGCTATGATCCTTCCGTGATAATCCTGTTTTTCCGCTTCTTCCAGAACTACCGGAATGCTCAGTCCTCTAGTGGATGCCATCAGCAGATCCAGACCTCTCTGTTTCGCTTCCCTGACAGCGAGTTCGGCTGCTTCCTGCGTGTTCTCACGACCGGGTTTTGCAAATGCTTTCATATCAATACTCTCCTATCGATCTTTATCTTTATTGTAACTTGAATGCGCGGCAGGCAGACACATGATGCATCATAAAAGGATCTTTTTTTGATTCTGCCGGTCACTGTCGCAAAAAGCGAAAAGCGTGCGGACATGTTAGAATAGGAATCAGTATAGCGACACGGAAATACCGTCCGCAAAGAGGGCAAGCATATGAAATTTTACATCGTGGATTGTTTCGCAGAAGAAAAGTATCAGGGAAACGAACTGCTGGTCCTGAAAGCCGACCGTCCTGTTTCGGCGGAAGAACAGCACAAGATCGCCAGAGAGATCAATTTCTCGGAAACAACTTTTATCATGTCCGACAAAAAAGAGGACGGCGGTTACGATGTTCGCATCTGGACGCCTTATGCGGAACTGCCGTTCGCCGGTCATCCGACTCTCGGGACCGCGCATGTCATTCGTCATTGCTATGAAAACGGCAGCAGTGAAACGGTCAGGCTAAATCTGAAAGTCGGTCAGATCCCGGTCGCGGTCGTACCTGAAGGAATGATGATGAGTCAGAATCCTCCGGAGTTTGGCGAGATCATCAAAAAGGAAGAGATCGCTGAGGTCTATGGGATCGATCCCGATGAGATCCGTGACGATTACCCGGTCCAGTGGGTAAGCACCGGTCTTGAAGCCGTGATCATTCCCCTGAAGAACCGTGAAACCCTGTCCAGACTGGTCACAAACAGAGAGAAGTTCACCGCCTATATCAGGAGGCATCCGAAGAATTACGGCAACCATCTGTTCTTTGTGGATATGGGAAATAATACGCTGGCGGCCCGCTGTCTGATGGAGGACTTTCTTGAAGACCCGGCTACAGGAAGCGCCAACGGCGATCTGGCAGGGTATATGATCCATCACAATTATTTCGGAACAAACGATGTCAAATACACCGTTCATCAGGGAGAAGATATGGGAAGACCGTCTGTTCTTCGCATACACACTTCTCTGATCGGCGGGAAATGGACGATCGAGGTCGGCGGGAACTGTTTCATCGTTGCGAGCGGTGAATGGAATTGAGGATCAGTTCTTCAGGGAACTACCGATAAAAGGATCAATCAGGACGGAACGGATCGTTCCGTCTTTTGTTTATGAACAACTATCATATAATGGAAGTGCAGAGAGGTAGATCGTTTATGTCAAAGATCCTTATCATCCATACAGGCGGAACCATCGGTATGACCAAGACGGCAGACGGCTATAAGCCGGATGGCGAGTACTTCAAGAATCTGATCTTTCATATGGAAGACCTGAAAGCCGAAACGATGCCGGACTGGGATTTTGTCGAAGTGCTCCCGCTGCTCGATTCCTCCAGAATGGGTGTGCGCGAGTGGAACAATGTCGCCCGGATCATTGCCGAGAATAACGAAAAATACGGTGGATTCGTGATCCTGCACGGAACCGATACGATGGCCTATACCGCTTCCGCTCTGTCGTTCATGCTGAAAGGACTGCGCAAGCCGGTGATCCTGACCGGATCCCAGATCCCGGTATGCGAAGTCAGAAGCGACGGCCGAGAGAACCTGATCGCCTCCATGCTGATCGCCGGAGAAGCCAGAGTGAAGGAAGTCTGCATCTATTTCGGCGGACTGCTGCTCAGGGGAAACAGGACCACGAAGTACTCTGCACTGGGCATGCGGGCATTCAAGAGTCCGAATTATCCGGAGCTGGCGACTGCGGGGATCTCCATTCAGTACAACGAGGCTGCCTTCCTGAAAGATACCGGCGAACCGTTCGTCTTCCGTCCGTTCAACGATGTGCCGATCGGCGTGGTCAAGATCTTCCCGGGTTTCCGTTTCGACCTGTTTGAATCGATGCTGACAGAAAAACTGAAAGGCGTAGTCGTTGAGACATTCGGGTCGGGAAACATCCCGGATGATAACGGCTTCCTGATCCCGATGCTGGAAAAAGCGGAGAAAAACGACGTTGTATTCGTTGTCTGTTCCCAGTGTCCGCAGGCAAGTGTCGATATGAATGCCTATGAAGCAGGAAGCGCTTTGAAAAAAGCCGGCGCGCTGTCCGGAAGAGACATGACTTCCGAAGCCGCAGTCACCAAGCTTTACTATCTGTTCAGTGTCTGCAAGGATATTTCAAAAATCAAGGAACTGATGGAAACAGATCTCTGCGGCGAGCTGAGTCTTTGAACAATGCCCCGTATTCAATGCGTGGCGTAATAGCGATACAAACGCAGATGCTTTGTCATATTTCAGATGCAGGGAATTGACAGACAGTACCCTGCATGGTAAATTATGCAAGGCAACAAATCTTTAAACGATACAGAGAGATCGGCAAGAGGGTTGGAAGTGGAATAACGAAAACGGGTCTTGTCGGTCGACAGGACTTTTTTATCAGGAGAAGCATATGAGGATAAGAACCGCAGAGTCCAGATACAGTGATCGTTGCAGTCACGAAAGTGACACCGTCTTCTTTATTTCCCGGTTGTACAGGTCGTGACCCTGTCAGCCGGTTTTTTCATATCCGCAACACCCGCCAACCGGCGGAAGCACAGTTTCAGGAGGGAAATATGGCGAAAAGAACAGACATTCAGAAAGTACTGATCATCGGCTCCGGCCCGATCGTGATCGGACAGGCGGCAGAATTCGACTATGCCGGCACACAGGCGATCCTGGCCCTGAAAGAGGAAGGCTATGAAGTGATCCTCTGCAACTGCAATCCGGCGACTATCATGACGGATACGGCGCTGGCGGATAAGGTCTATATGGAGCCGCTGACTCTGGAGTATGTAGCGAAGATCCTGCGCTATGAGCGCCCGGATGCGATCGTGCCCGGCATCGGCGGACAGACGGGTCTGAACCTGGCGATCCAGCTGGATAAGAAAGGCGTTCTGCAGGAATGCGGCGTCAAACTGCTCGGTACTTCGAGAGAAAGCATCGAAAGAGCGGAAGACAGACAGCTTTTCAAAGAAATGTGTGAGTCGATCGGCGAACCCACGATCCCTTCCGAGATCACCTACAGTGTGGAAGAAGCCATCGAAGCAGCCAGACATATCGGTTATCCGGTCGTCCTCCGTCCGGCTTTCACGCTGGGCGGCACCGGCGGTGGCTTTGCGTACGACGAAACCCAGCTGAAAGAGCTGGCGGTCAATGCTTTTGAGCTTTCGCCTGTCCATCAGGTCCTGATCGAGAAGAGTGTCAAAGGCTATAAGGAGATCGAGTTTGAGGTCATGAGAGATGCCTCGGACCGCGCGATCACGATCTGCGGTATGGAGAACATCGATCCTGTCGGCGTTCATACCGGTGATTCCGTCGTTGTCGCGCCGATCCTTTCCCTTAATGAACACGATCTGAAAATGCTCAACAACAGCGCCATCAAGATCATTCGCGAACTGAAGATCGAGGGCGGCTGCAATGTCCAGTTTGCCTTAAATCCCAACAGCAGCGAGTATTATCTGATCGAGGTAAATCCCCGCGTCTCCCGTTCCAGCGCCCTGGCCTCAAAAGCCAGCGGTTATCCGATCGCCCGCGTCACCGCCAAAGTGGCGATGGGCATGAACCTTGACGAGATCGAAGTGGCGGGCGGCACAGCGGCGATCGAGCCTTCGCTCGACTATATCGTCGGCAAGTTCCCGCGTTTCCCATTCGATAAATTCACGACTGTGCCCAATGTTCTGGGCACGCAGATGAAAGCGACAGGCGAAGTCATGGGGATCGGTTCCAATCTGGAAGAATGCATGCTGAAATCGGTCCGTTCGCTGGAGATCGGCTGCAATCATCTCCTGCTTCCGAAGTTTACGGAAATGAGCACCGAAGAGATTTATGCATATATTAACGAATTCAAATCAGATACGATCTTCGCGGTCACCGAGCTGATCCGGAGAGGGGAAGGCCTCGACAAGCTCCACGAGGTCACGATGATCACGAAGCTTTTCCTGGAGAGCTTGAAAAAGATCACAGATAAGGAAAAGGAACTGGCGCAGCATCCCTTTGATCTCGAAGTTCTGCGCGCTGCCAAAAAGATGGGTTTCTCCGATCCCTTTATTGCTTCCCTGTGGAACTGCAAGGAGACGGAAGTTTTCGATTTCCGCTCGGAAAACAAGCTTTTCCCGGTCTACAAAATGGTCGATACTCTTCATACCGGCAAATACATCGCCTATCTTTACTCTTCCTATACAGGGGAGAACGAATCCAGAGTATCGGACAGAAAGAAGATCATCGTTCTCGGTGCCGGACCGATCCGCATCGGTCAGGGCGTAGAATTCGACTATTCGACCGTCCATGCCGTTCAGACGATCCAGAAAGCCGGCTACGAAGCCATTATCATCAACAATAATCCTGAGACTGTCTCGACAGATTACACCTGCTCGGACAAGCTCTATTTTGAGCCGCTGACTCCGGAAGACATTCTCAACATCCAGAGACTGGAGAACGCTGACGGCGTCATTGCCACCCTGGGCGGTCAGACCGCCATCAATCTGGCGGACGCGCTCGACAAGCGCGGCGTTAAGATCATCGGTACGGATGTGGAAGCGATCGACCGGGCGGAAAACCGCGACAGTTTTGAAAGAGTACTCATGGAACTCGATATCCTTCATCCTCCGGGGAAAGCCGTCACGACGATCGAAGACGGCATTGCCGCTGCCGAGGAGATCGGCTATCCGGTCCTGGTCCGTCCCAGCTTCGTACTGGGCGGCAGAGCGATGCAGATCGTCAGCAACAACGATCAGCTGAAACAGTATCTGAGAACCGCCGTTGAGATCGACGTAGACAAACCGGTCCTCGTCGATAAATACATCGTCGGCAAGGAAGTTGAGATCGATGCGATCTGCGACGGTGTCGATGTCTTTGTCCCGGGCATCATGGAACTGGTCGAGAGAACAGGCATCCATTCCGGCGACTCGATCAGTGTCTATCCAACATATTCTATCTCCGACAAGGTCAAGGGCGTGATCCTGCAGTATGCGAAGAAACTCGGACTCGGGATCGGGATCGTCGGCATCTTCAACATTCAGTTCATCGTTGACAGAGAGGATAACGTCTATGTCATTGAGGTCAATCCCCGTTCCTCCAGAACGGTTCCCTTCCTTTCGAAAGCAACCGGTTACTCACTGGCAGACATTGCCACAGAGGTCATCCTGGGCAAGAGCCTGAAAGAGCAGGGGATCTTCGGCATCTATCCGGACGAGAAGAAACGCTACTATGTTAAAGTCCCGGTCTTCTCCTTCAATAAGATCAAGGGCATCGACGCGTATCTGTCTCCGGAGATGAAATCGACCGGTGAAGCCATCGGTTATGACGACCGTCTCAACCGCGCTCTTTATAAAGCCCTGCAGGCTTCCGGCATGAAACTGAAGAACTACGGCACCGTCTTTGCGACGATCGCAAACGCGGATAAGGAAGAGGCGCTGCCGCTGATCCGCCGTTTCTATGATCTCGGCTTCAACATCGAAGCGACTCCGGGAACTGCCAGATATCTGAAGGAGCATGGGATCCGTACACATGTCCGGCAGAAGATCTCCAAAGATCCGGAAGACATCAAGACAGCGATCCGCCAGGGGCACATCGCCTATGTCATCAACACCCGGAACATGAGTTCGATGACTGCCTATAATGACGGCGCCGAGATCCGCAGATGCGCGACCGAGAACAATACCACGATCTTCACGTCGCTGGACACTGTTGCTGCGCTGCTGGACGTCCTCGAGGAGATCACGCTCCGCATCTCGACGATCGACGCCTGATCCGGCATATTCTTTCCGTTACGCACAGAGAGAATGATTCGGCTGTGAAGACCGAATCGTTGTAAAATATAGACATATGAACAAGAAATGCGATCTGCACAGCCATTCCGTTTTTTCTGACGGCACTTTGACGCCTGCCGAGCTTGTCAGGCTCGCGGAAGAGAAGGGCATCTCCGCGCTTGCTCTGACAGACCATAACACTTCGATGGGTCTGAAGGATTTTATGGAGGCAGGAAAGAACAGTCCGGTCATTACGGTCCCGGGATGTGAATTCACGACGGAATGGAATAAAAAAGAAGTCCATATCGTCGGTCTCTTTTTCAAAGAGGAATACTGGCAGGAGATCGAGGACTTCCTCGAACTCGCTAAGATCGCCAAACTCAACAGCAACAACCGGCTGATCGAAAATCTCCAAAAAGCCGGCTATGATATCTCGGTCGAAGAAGTCGCGGCAATGACGAACGGCAACTACAACCGCGCTCACGTCGCTAAAGTGCTGCTGGAAAAGAATTACGTCAGCAGTACTTCCGAAGCGTTCGATACGATCCTGAAGGAGGGAAACGGTTTCTATTTTCCCGCAAGCCGCATCCAGTCGGCTACGACAGTCCGGTTCATCAAGACCTACGGCGCCACCGCGATCGTGGCCCATCCGCTGCTGAACCTCACCCCCGAGGAGCTGGAAGTTTTCCTTCCGGAAATGAAAGCGGCCGGACTGGACGCGATGGAAACGCATTATACCGAATTCGACGAGAAGATGATGAAGACCGCTGTTTCGCTGGCGGAGAGATTCGGACTCAAACAGAGCGGCGGATCCGATTATCACGGCAAGAACAAGCCGTGGATCGAGCTGGGAGAAGGAAGGGGAGACCTGTTCGTTCCCTATGAGTTCTATGAAGATATGCTGAACTGTTCGGATTACCAAAAGTAGGAAGTCCTTTCAGCAAAGTGTTTTTGATAAAGAGTCTCTGACTCTTTTTCTTTTCTTCGGAAAAAACAGAGATGCATTCTATTTCCATTACACTTTGTTTTCTGTATAATCTACTCAGATAAGAGCTGAGACCTTATCTTGGAGGAGATCAAATGAATAAGAATTCCCTTTTGTCCATGCGCGATCTTAGCGCTGAGGAGATCATGGCGATCCTCAATGACGCATTATTATTCGACGGTAAATATCAGGATTGGCAGTTGCCATGCCGCAAGGCACTGGTCGCCAATCTTTTTTATGAGAATTCGACCCGTACGCATTATTCTTTTGAAAGCGCCGAGCTGCAGCTGGGCTGCAAAGTCGCTGACGTAGCCGTATCGCAGAGCTCGGTCAGCAAGGGCGAGACGCTTTACGATACCGTCAAGACGCTGGAAGCTGTCGGTTATGACGCAGTCGTCATCCGCCATCCGCAGGATGCCTACTATAAGGAACTTGAAAACGTCAATATCCCGATCCTGAACGGCGGAGACGGCGCCGGAGACCATCCGACCCAGTGTCTGCTCGACCTGCTGACCATGTACAAGGAATTCGGGACCCTGAAAGGCCTGAACGTCGTGATTTGCGGCGATATCCTGCACAGCCGTGTAGCCGCCAGCAATAAGGAAGCTCTGGAAAAACTTGGATCCACCGTCCGTTTCGCCGGACCGAAGGAATGGCAGAGAGAAGGCTTCCCGGTCGCTGATCTGGATGAAGTCATCTCCGAAGTCGACGTCGTCATGATGCTCCGCATCCAGCGCGAAAGAGGCGCCGCTCTCAAGGAAATGGGCGATGACGAATCCTATCTTGAAAAATACGGCCTCTCCAAGGCGCGTTACGCGAAGCTGAAAGAAGGCGCGATCGTGATGCATCCGGCTCCGGTAAACCGCGGCGTCGAGATCGACAGCGATCTTGTCGAAGCGGAAAAGAGCCGTATCTTCCCGCAGATGAGCAACGGCGTTCTCGTCAGAAAAGCCGTCATCAAAAGAGCGTTCGGCTTCGAGAGTTTTGAATGAAAAGAGTGATCCGCAATGCCGATGTCCTGTTTGCGGGACGTCTGCAGAAAAAGGAAGTGCTTTTCGACGAGACTTCGATCCTGGAAGTCTCCGATAAGGTCACGGCAGACGCAGAGGAGATCGACGGCACAGGCCTGACGCTTTTGCCGGGTCTGATCGATGTCCACACGCATCTGCGCGAACCGGGTCATGAGCAGAAGGAAACGATCGCCACCGGATCGAAGGCAGCTGCCGCGGGCGGTTTTACGACGATCATGGCGATGCCCAATGTCGACCCCTTTCCGGACAATGTTGAGACCGTTTCCGAATATCTGAAACGTATCAGGGAAAAGGCGGTCGTGAACGTCCTTCCTTACGGAACGATCACCTGCCGGGAAGCCGGTCAGACGGCTTCGGATTACGAAGGACTGAAAAAACTCGGCATCCGCTGGTTTTCGGATGATGGGGTCGGTGTGGCAGATGAGAAAGTCATGCTGGAGGCGATGAGGAAGGCGAAGGAAAATGACGTCCTTTTCGCCTGCCATACCGAAGATATGAATTACCGCAAGCCCGGAGCGTCCGTACATGAAGATGCTTTTGCGCAGCGCATGGGCTGGCTGGGGATCCCGTCAGCGTGCGAGAGCGCACAGCTCATCCGCGATCTTGAACTTGTGAAACAGACCGGGCTGCGCTACCATGCCTGTCATATTTCCGCAAAGGAAAGCGTTGAAGCTCTGCGCAGAGCCAAAGCGCAGGGAGCAGATGTATCCGGCGAAGTCACCGCCCATCACCTGCTGCTGGAGAACACGGATGTGCGCGGTACGAACTGGAAAATGAATCCGCCGTTGCGCACGCACGAAGACAGAGTGTCCCTGATCGAAGCGCTGGAAGACGGCACGCTCGATTTCATCGCCAGCGATCACGCTCCGCATACGGAAGCCGATAAGGATAAGCCGATGGCGCAGGCTGCTTTCGGGATCGTATCCCTTGAGACGAGCTTTGCCTTGCTGTATACCGAATTTGTGCTGCATCAGCAGCGCTGGAGCCTGGAACAGCTGGTCGACTGGATGTCGTATCTGCCCGCAAAGCGTTTCGGTTTAGGCAAAAAGGGAAAGATCGAAGCCGGTTATGATCCGGATCTGGTCCTGGTCGAACTGGGCGGCGAAAGAAGGATAAAAGCCAAAGACTTTTTCTCCAAAGGAAAGAACACGCCGTTTGACGGCTGGGCGGTCAGAGCGACCGTCAGAGAAACGATCGTCAGCGGCAGATCGGTCTACCGGATCGGAGGAGGAATGACAAAATGAAATTCTATCTGATTGACAGTGTTCTGCGTGACAGTTCAGAAGAGGAATGCCTGAGCAGCGAACTGCCGCGTGTTATCGTATTGACAAGAAAAGAGTGGGAAGAGACGACAGACATCATCATGCCCGAAGTAAACAGGAATCGGGTACCGGAGAATATAAAGAATTCCAGGGCGGAATCCCATTTTGAATGTATGTCGGGAACTTTTTCGGTCCCCGACCGCGAAAAACCGTCTTCCGCGAAGAAGAACTTCGCGTTTGTCGTTGATCCGAGTGGGATCGTCTTTGTCGATGATACCAGCATCGTCAATACCTATCTCGCGAAGATCAAAGAGGATACGCAGTGGAATCATCCCTGTCTTGAGAGATTTATGTACGACTTTGCCGATCAGATCATCCGGAAGGATACGGATGTTCTCGAGAAATACGAGCGTCAGCTCGGCGAGATTGAGAAGGATATCCTGAACGAGCACAATAATGACCGCTTAAAACGGCTGAGCCGGATCCGAAGCGATCTGCGGGAGATACGGATCCATTACCGTCAGCTTCTGGATGTTTCCCAGCAGCTGGAGGAAAACGCCAATGGCTTCTTCAAGGGAAAGAATCTGCGGTATTTCGGAATGGTCGGAGACCGCGTTACGCGTCTGTATGAGCTTGCTTCATCACTGAAAGACTACAACAATCAGCTGAACGATCTTTTTGTGGCGATGACTGACCAGAAACAGAACCGGATCATGACGGCTCTGACTGTGATCACGGCGATCTTCATGCCGCTGACACTGATCGTCGGCTGGTATGGCATGAACTTCGTGTATATGCCGGAACTGCAGTCGCCTTACGGATATCCGGCAGTGATCCTGGGAAGCCTTCTGATCGTCGTCGGCGGATTGTATTACTTCCACCGGAAGAAGTGGCTCTGATCGCTCTGTTTCCTGCATCATTCATTTAGAACCGAAAAGAACTGTTTAGGAAATCCGCCGGCAGGACCATTGCCGGGAAGCGGACTGGACGGTTCTTTTTCTATATGATCTTTTACGATCCCGATCTCAGGAACACACCGGAATAATGCCGGAAAGACAGCAGATCGATCGGTTTTCCGGAAAACCCGACTGCAAATCTCACGGAATCCTTCTTTTTTCGGGCCGCAGTGGCATATACTTGTATTGATATCACGAACGGAGAACGTGGTGTCAAAAAGGGAAATGCAGATCTGCTCCGCGGAGACGGAACAGATCCGAGGAGACCGCTAATGACAATCAAGGACATGAAGATCCAGGAGGCCGCCCGTATCACGAAAGTCGGCGGAGAGGGTGCTTTACGCCAGCATTTTTTGGATATGGGCGTGATACCCGGCGCCGAGATCACGGTGATCAAATATGCTCCTCTGGGAGATCCGATCGAACTGATGATCCACGGGTACGAATTGACGCTGCGCCTGGAAGACGCTGCCAGGATCGAAGTGGAACCTCTTCCGGAAACTGCACACCGGGAGAAGATCCGCAGTAAAAAAACAAAAACAAGCCACCCCGGTCTCGGGGAAGGCGGCAAATACCATCAGAAGAGCGATGTGAAAGTCTATTCGAAAGAAGAACCGCTTCTTTTCGGTCTGGTCGGAAATCAGAATTCCGGCAAAACGACGCTGTTCAACCGGCTCACAGGTTCCAATCAGCATGTCGGCAATTTCCCCGGCGTGACTGTCGACAGAAAGGACGGAAAGATCCAGAGACACCGCAACGTGACGGTGACCGATCTTCCCGGCATTTATTCAATGTCGCCTTACAGCAGCGAGGAGATCGTTTCCCGTAATTTCGTACTGGAAGAAAAACCGCAGGCGATCATCAATATCGTCGATGCGACCAATATCGAAAGAAATCTGTATCTGACGGTCCAGCTGCTTGAGATGGATATCCCGGTCGTCGTCGCCCTCAACATGATGGATGAGATGGTGAGCAACGGCGGCAGCGTCGACGTCAACAAAATGGAAGAACTGCTGGGAACGCCGGTCGTGGCGATCTCGGCCGCAAAGAACGCAGGCATCGAGGAACTCGTAAGTCATGCGATCCATATTGCGCGTTATCAGGAGAAGCCGGCACGGCTGGATTTCTGCAGCGAGGAAGATCACGGCGGGGCGGTGCACCGCTGTCTGCACGCGATCAAGCACCTCATTCAGGACCATGCGGAACGGGCCGGGATCCCGCCGCGTTTCGCGGCGACCAAGATCATCGAGGAAGATCCTTTGATCACGGAGCAGCTGCAGCTCGATGGAAACGAAAAGGAAATGATGGAACACATCATTCTGCAGATGGAGAACGAACGCGGTCTGGACAGAAGCGCGGCGATCGCCGATATGCGTTTCGCCTTCATTCAAAAAGTCTGTGAAGAGACTGTGACCAAACCGGTCGAGAGCAAAGAACGACTGCGCAGCGAAAGGATCGACCGTTTCCTGACCGGCAAACATACTGCCATTCCTGCCTTTATCGCGATCATGGGGCTGGTCTTCTTCCTGACCTTTAATGTGATCGGCGCCTGGCTGCAGGGATTGCTGGAGACCCTGATCGGGAATCTGAGCGTTCTTACGGAGACTGCTCTGAATGCTGCCGGAGTAAACGAAGTGATCCGCGGCCTGATCATCGACGGCATCTTCGCAGGAGTCGGCAGTGTTCTCAGTTTCATGCCGATCATCGTCGTCCTGTTCTTCTTTTTATCGATCCTGGAAGACAGCGGCTATATCGCCCGTGTCGCCTTCTTTATGGATAAGCTGCTGCGCAAGATCGGTCTTTCCGGACGCAGTATCGTGCCGATGCTGATCGGTTTCGGCTGTACGGTCCCGGCTGTCATGTCTACACGCACGCTCCCGAGCGAGCGGGACCGCCGGATGACGATCCTGCTGACACCGTTCATGAGCTGCAGTGCGAAAGTCCCGATCTACACGTTCTTTATTGCGGCTTTCTTCCCCCGCATCGGCTGGCTGATCATCATTGCCCTCTATCTGCTGGGGATCCTTACCGCGATTTCTATTGCTTATATATTCAAGGAAACGATCTTCCACGGCGAGGCTGCACCGTTCGTAATGGAACTGCCGAATTACCGCATGCCGACCGTCGGAAATGTCGCCCGTCTGCTCTGGGAAAAAGCGAAAGATTTCCTGCAGCGCGCTTTCTCTGTGATCATGATCGCAACGATCGTGATCTGGTTCCTGCAGAGCTTTGACCTGCATTTCAATCTGATCACCGATTCCCGCACCAGTATTCTGGCTTCAATCTCCGGATTCCTTGTCCCGGTCATGCGGCCGATCGGCCTGGGAGACTGGCGCATCTGCACTTCGCTGGTCAGCGGTTTTATGGCGAAAGAGAGCGTTGTTGCGACGATGCAGATCCTCTTTGGTCAAAGCGTCTCCACAGCGCTTTCCGCCTTATCCACAGTTTCACTGCTGATTTTTACGCTTCTCTATACGCCCTGTGTGGCGGCTGTTGCAGCAGTCCGCCGTGAACTTGGCCGGAAATGGGCATGGGGAGTCGTGCTGTGGCAGTGCTGCATCGCCTGGGCGGTCACGCTTCTGGTGCGCGTGATCCTGATGCTGCTGGGGGTACCCGCATGAATATCTGGGATATCATTCTGACAGTTCTGCTGACGGCAGCTGTCCTTCTGGCAGTCAGGAAGATACGCAATGACCGCAAAGCAGGAAGAGTCTCCTGCGGAGGAAACTGCAGCGCCTGCTCACAGATCTGCAGCTGGTCAGCAACGAGAGAATTCGTTAAAAAGTGACGGCGGTCACTTTTTTGCGTCATATATGTTTCAGGAAAATACTTTATTAATTTAATGATTGTTGGAAAAAATAGAGACAACGAATATAACGGGAAGAGAAAAGACGGAGATACTATAATGAGTTTAGAAACCAGCAAAAAGATCCTAAAAGTCTCGGGATTTCTCGCAATCATCCTCAGCGTCCTCATTTATATCGCTGCAGGCAATGTCAGAAGAGCTTACAAAGAAAACTAAAACAAAAAGAAGAATAAAACAAACAAAAGATCCCGCACAAGCGGGATCTTCTTATTCTCTGCAGCGTACCTCAGTGCAGGAAAAGCAGGCTGATCAGTTTAAAGAAGAAGTAGAATACGTGGATCATAAAGATACAGAAACAGACCAGCCCGACCGTATAGGCAAAACCGCCTTTGGTGTATTTCCAGATGACTTCCAGAAGGGGATTCCCATAGGTATCCCGCAAAAACATAAAGTTTCTATCGAACTTCGTGTCGATCAGGTAGATCACAGCCGCAAGAAGAAGAACGCTCAGGATCGCTTTCCAGACATCGGGATATAAGAGATGGATCTCTCCGTAGACATAGAGCGCCATTACATAGGCGATGATCAGCCCGTGATACAGAAACTGGTGGATCGTATAGAAATTAAAGGACGGAAGGGTGGAAGTCGTCGGAAAGAGGACCGCCATGATCGCTGCCGGCAGGAACAGCGTCAGCAACATGATCTTGATAAAAGAATTGTCGAACCAGATCGAGTCGATCACGATGAAGTAGGCGGCGAAACTGCAGAGCTCCAGCGGCAGGTATTCGGAGAGTTTCACATCGGAGAAGCCGATGATGAACATTTTGATGATGTCGATGATGATCAGGGTCGCGCCGAGTGCGCGTCTTAGCAGGATCTTGTTCGGTATCGACAGATGGCCATAGAAAAAAACGATCCCGATCGTAAAAAGGACCGTCAGCAAAAGCCAAACGAAATGACCGGAGGTAAACTGACCATACCCGATCCCGTCCGGGGCATTATCCTTATGAGTCCAGAAGTGCTTCATTACAAGATTATTATAGTCCAGCATTCGCTAGACTGAAAAGACCCGGAGGAGCCAGAATATACAGCAGACACAAATCTGTAAATCCATATATGTATCAGCAGGATGAAAAGACGGCGGACCGTCTTCGGAATGGTATAATGAAGTCATGCTAGAGATCTACGAAACAAAAGAAAGAGTCACCGCTGATAATGATAAAGCGGCAGCGGAGACAAGAGAAAAACTGAAAGAGAATAAGACCTTCTTCGTGAACCTGATGGCCTCTCCGGGAGCCGGAAAGACGACCCTGCTGAAGCGAACGATCGCTGCCCTGAAAGACAGTTTTCGGATCGGCGTCATGGAGGCGGATGTGGATTCCGCCGTCGACGCCGCCGAGATCGCTAAAACAGGCGTCCGGGTGATCCAGCTTCATTCCGGAGGTCTTTGTCACATGGACGCGGACATGACCCAGCGCGGACTGGAGAAACTCGATCTCGAAGGTCTGGACCTGGTCTTCCTGGAAAATATCGGGAACCTCGTCTGCCCGGCGGAATTCGATGTCGGCGCGCAGATGAAGGCAATGATCCTGTCCGTTCCGGAAGGGGATGACAAGCCGCTTAAATATCCGCTGATGTTCAAGGTGAGCGACGTCGTGCTCGTCAATAAGATCGATGCGCTTCCGGTCTTCGATTTCGATAAGGAACGCTTCGAAAAGAACGTTCGTACCCGTAATGAAAAGGCGCCGGTCATCTACCTCAGTGCTGCGACCGGCGAAAACTGCAAAGCCTGGATCGCGTATTTGAAAGAAACGATCGAGAACTGGAGGCAGTCCGCATGAAAGTCATCGAATTACACCGTACAGTCACGGAATCCAATGATCGTGACGCAGCAGTACTGCGGAACGAATTGAAGGAGAAAGGCGTCTTCTTCGTCAATCTGATGTCTGCCGCCGGCAGCGGCAAAACGACACTTCTGAGCCGCACGATCGCAGACCTGAAAGACGAGTTCCGGATCGCCGTTCTCGAAGCGGACATCGAAGCGGAAGTGGATGCCAGAAAGATCGAGGAGCTTGGTGCCAGATCGATCCAGGTCCATACCGACGGCATGTGCCATATGGATGCCGGCATGACCCGTCAGGGTCTGGAAGAGATGGGACTCGAGGAGATCGATCTCGCTTTTTTGGAAAACATCGGAAACCTGATCTGCCCGGCGGAGTTCGCCACCGGCGCCAGCAAAAACGTCATGATCCTGTCTGTTCCGGAAGGGGACGACAAGCCGCTGAAATATCCGCTCATGTTCCAGACCAGCGACGTTCTGCTCATCACCAAAATGGATACGATCGGTTATTTCAATTTCGATATCGACCGTTGCATCGAGCGGGTCCGCTATCTGAACCCGAAGATCGAGATCTTCCCGGTATCCGCAAAGACAGGAGAGGGGATGGAAAAATGGGAAGACTGGCTCAGAAAAGAGATCAAAGCCTGGAAGGAATAGTCTATGCATGAGCTGAGTATCGTGACTCACGTCGCCAAGACACTGGATGAGATAGCCGAGGAAAACAAACTGACAAAGATCGGTTCGGTAACTCTGGAGATCGGGGAAGTATCCGGCATCATTACCGACTACTTCGTCGACTGCTGGAATTACTTCAAAGTAAAGCATCCGCTTCTTAAAGAAGCGGAGCTGAAACTCGAAACGATCGACGCCATCACGTTCTGCGAAGACTGCAAACAGGAGTATAAAACGATCGAGTACGGCAGGATCTGCCCGTACTGTCACAGCGAACACACCTATCTGTTGCAGGGCAATGAGTGCAACATCAAAGAGATCGAGGCAGAAAACGAATGAAAAGGAGGAACCGGACGGTTCCTCCTTTCTTTTATTTCTTCTTGCTGCCGTTGAGCAGGATGCGGACACCGCGGGCTGCGATGTTCGGCAGGATCGCTTTGAGCTTGCCGTCTTCCGCCGTATACATGCGGGAAGCTTTTGGCATATCTCTTGTCAGATGGATCGCGTCGAACTCACAGCGGGTCGTGCACAGACCGCAGCCAATACAGCGATTGACATCGACATAGGAAGCGCCGCACTTCAGACAGCGGTTCGCTTCTGCGCGTACCTGTTCTTCCGTCAGTGCCAGACGCAGGTCCTCATAAGTGTGAGCCGCATCACCCGGTTTGTAGCCCGGCACCTGACGCTGTGCGTTGTCGTAGGATTCGATGGAGATATCGTCTCTGTCGAGTTCCTTGAACTGGCGCAGGTCACGGCCGATCGTCAGACTCTGTCCGTAATGGACGAAACGGTTGATGGAAACATAGCCCTCTCTGCCTTCAGCGATCGCATCGATCGCGAAGCGGGCACCCTTGAATACGTCACCGCCGACGAAGATATCGTCTTCGCCTGTCTGGCAGGTGACCGGATCCGCGACGGCAGTGCCGTTCGGACGGACTTCGACTTTGGTTCCCTTGAGCAGGTCGCCCCATACAGCAGCCTGGCCGATGGACATGAGGACATGGTCACATTCAACGGTCTTGAGTTCATTCTCGTCATAGACCGGGCTGAACTTCTTATTGGCGTCATAGACCTGGACACACTGTTTCATGACGATGCCCTTGATCTTTCCGTCTTCGACCAGGATCTCTTTCGGACCCCAGCAGTTCTTGATGGTGACGCCTTCTTCTTTCGCTTCGGTGATCTCGTCTTTGGCAGCCGGCATTTCATCCGGTCCTTCGAGACAGTACATTTCGACTTCCGAAGCGCCGGCGCGCAGAGCTGTTCTGGCAACGTCGATCGCGACGTTGCCGCCGCCGATGACGACAGTCTTGCCATGCAGGATCGTGTTGCTGCCGGTCTTATTGGCTTCTCTTAAGAAGTCAACGCCGCTGACAGCATATTCCTCGTTCGGGATGCCGGCTTTTCTGCCTGTCTGCATACCGATCGCGACATAGAAAGCTTTGTAGCCTTCTTTACGAAGGTCTTCGATGGTGATATCCTTACCTACTTCCACACCGCAGCGGATCTCGGCACCCATCGCACGGATGACATCGATCTCAGCGTCAATAACGTCTTTTTCCAGACGGAAGTTCGGGATACCGTAGCGCAGCATTCCGCCCGGCTTCTCTTCTTTTTCGAAGATGGTGACCGGGTAGCCCTGTTTGCGGAGATAGTAGGCAGCGGAGAGACCTGCCGGACCGGCACCGATCACAGCGATCTTGTAGTCATCCCACTGTTCACCGACATCGTTGTAGCATTCCGGGATATACCGGGTCTCGGCGTTGAGTTCCTGCAGGGCGATGAATTTCTTGATCTCGTCGATCGCGACCGGACGGTCGATCGTGCCTCTGGTGCAGCGCTCTTCACAGCGCTTGTTGCAGACCATGCCGCAGACAGCCGGTAACGGGTTGTCCTGCTTGATCAGCTTAAGGGCATCGAGATATCTGCCTTCCGCCGCCATGCGGATGTAGCCCTGGACTGCCAGGTGGGCAGGGCAGGCGGTCTTACACGGAGCCGTACCGGTATCGTAAACATTGAGCTTCGCGTCATCACGGAAGTTCTTGTTCCATTTATCCGGTCCCCATTTCTGGGCATCCGGGAGTTCGGTCTTGGGATAGATGACGTCGCTGCCGTCTTTTAGGCAGAGCTTCTGGCCGAGCTTGGCGGCACCGACCGGACAGACTTCGACACACTTGCCGCAGGCGACACATTTTTCCTTATCAACATGGGCGCGGTAAGCGGAAGCCGACATGTTCGGCGTATTGAAGAGCTGGGATGTGCGGATCGCGTTGCAGGTGCCCGGAGAGCAGTTGCAGATACCGACGATCTTGTCTTCGCCGTCAAGGTTGGTGATCTGATGAACGAAACCCTTTTCCTCAGAGCGTTTCAGGATCTCCATGACCTCGTCATACGTGATGTAGTAGGCATCCTTGTGGGTCTCGACGATGTACTCAGCCATGTCGCCGACTGCCAGACACATGTAGCCTTCGATGTCGCCGACGCCTTCGCCGCGCATCGCCTGCTGTCTGCGGCAGGAGCATACGTCGACACAGAACTTGTCGTACTTCTTCAGCCAGTGAGAGAGGTGTTCAACACTGACGGACTTGCTTTCGTGCTCGATCGCCTTTTCGACCGGAATGACGTGCATTCCCAGGCCGCCGCCTCCCGGCGGAACGAATCTGGCAACTTTGCCGACTGGCACACTGGACTGGTAGTTGAAGAAGGTCGCGACTTCCGGATGATCCTTCAGCAGTTTGGAATTCATCATCATGTACTCGCCTGAACCGACGACCCACTTCGGAATAAAGTACTGACGGCGCTTTTCGGGGTTCTCACGGTCGAATTCCATCAGGCCGATCTCACAGATCTCAAAAGCCATTTTCTCGGCTTCTTCCGGGGTCATATGGTTTCTTTCAGCCATTTGCTCCGGAAGCAGTTTGACAACTCTCTTCTTCTTGAACGACAGCATGAAACGCACCTGTTCCTTGGTGAGCAGGCGATCCAGCAGCCAGAAGTCCGGAGAGTGTACGTCGATATCCTTTGCGCTATGGACCTGGATATCATCCGTGATCATATTCGCTAATTCTTTGACTAACTGTTCTTTTTCAGGATCGGTGCAGACATAGTCTTCGTTGAAAAAATCCTGATCATTGAACATATAGTTCTTTAGGTTCTCTGGAATCATATTGTCCTCCATTTTTCTCCACTATTATTCTATTACAAACCTTGAGAACAATTTAACAAAAAGTGGCGTTTTTCTTATTAAAAATAGCCTGATATAAGAGGAGACACAACAAAAAAGAGAGCAGGACCGTAAGACCCTGCTCTCTGGTCTCGAAAACTCAGTAATGTGCTTCGCGCAGTGTATCGAGAAGACGGTAGAAATCCTCTTTCTGCCAGATGACCGGTACCGGATAAAGCGGATTTGCTTCCGCGTCTGCCCATTTCCAGATCTGCTCGTAGTCTTCCTTGCGGATGCAGTCGAATCCGGCAGGGAGACCCATTTTGATCTTCATATCTTCGATCCAGGCGATGAAATTCTCTGCCTTTTTCTGTTTATCCGTTCCGGGCAGTCCGCATACATCTGCCAGATCTGCCAGCCGGTCGTAGACCGCCGGACCGAACTGACGCATGACGTGCGGCAGGATCACCGACATCGCTAGGCCGTGAGCAACACCGTAGAGACCGCCGAGGGTATGACCGACCGCATGGACATAGCCGACGCAGCCTCTGGTAAATGCTCTGCCGGCATAGAAAGCTGCGTACTGCATCTTTTCTCTGGCTTTCAGATTGCTGCCGTCCTGGTAGGCGACATACAGCCAGTCGTGGATCAGTCTGACTGCATCTTTTGCCATCGTATTCTCAACACTTGTGTTATAGGTCTGGTTCGTATAGGCTTCCACCGCATGACAGAGTGCGTCCATGCCGGTCGTTGCGGTGATGAACGGTGGCAGACCGACGGTCAGCTCAGGATCGAGGACAGCGTATTTCGGCAGGATCGCCGGATCGTTGATCGAAGCTTTGTGATGAGTCGCCGCTTCTGTCAGGACGGCTGCGACTGTAGTCTCGGAACCGGTTCCGGAAGTCGTCGGCACCGCCCAGAAGGGAACGATCCGTTTATGGACTTTCAGGATGCCCTGCAGCTGCGGAATGGTCTTGTTGGGATGCGCAAGACGGGCTGCGATGCCCTTGGCGCAGTCCATCGGAGAACCGCCGCCGAAAGCAACGATACCTTCACAGTTGTTCTGTTTATAGAGTTCGAGTCCTGCCTCGACGTTCAGGTCGGTCGGATTGGGCTGTACGTCGGAGAACAGGGTATAACGGACATTTGTCTTTTCCAGGGCTTCAGTCAGCCGGGAAGGCAGACCGAGCTTCAGAAGGCCTTCGTCCGTTACGAGCAGGATATTGTTTACGCCCTGCTGCTTAATGGCGTAGGGGAGTTTTTTGATGCTTCCCGGACCGGCAGCGACAAGCTGCGGTGTCCGGTAACCCATGAAATAATTGCCTGCTTTCATCGCGGCCTGGAAAGACCGGCAGAATACCTCGTTTGCCATAAAGATGGTCTCCTTTACTGCTCAAAGATCTTGAGCAGTTTCAGTTTATACTCGTTCTTTCTGCCCATGTACGGGTGTTCCCGCAGAGGCAGATTAAAGACCGTAGAACCGTGCAGGACGGTGGAAGGATGAGTGAATTCACGGAAACCCCATTCTCCGTGGTAGGCGCCCATGCCGGAATGACCGGTTCCGTTGAAAGGCACACCCTTTACCATCAGATGCAGGCAGACCTCGTTGATGCAGCCGCCGCCGTACTGCTGGGTCTGCATCATTCTGTTCGCCCAAGCCATGTCCCTGGTAAAGAGATAGAGGGCAAGACCGTGCTCACGCCGGGCGATCGTGTCCATCAGTTTATCGACTTCGTTGTCCTTGAAAGGAACGACTGGCAGGAGCGGGGAGAAGAGCTCGTGATTGACGATCGGCTCATCGATCCCGACAGGATAGATCACGGTCGTATCGTATTTGAGCGTTTCCGGATCACCTTCGCCGCCGAATACGATGCGGTCACGGTACTGTTCGGCTTCCGCAGCACAGTTATCATAGGCTTTCTTCGCGATCAGACGCGGATACTCCGGATTCAGGTGCGGATGTTCACCGATCTGACGGACGATCTCCTTTTTCAGCGCTGCCAGGAATTCATCGGCGATCTCTTCAGCGACAGCGACCTGATTGATATCGATGCAGATCTGACCGGAGTTGCAGATCTTGAAGAACGCGATCTTACGGGCGGTGTCTTTGATGTTGGCATCTTTGCGGACAACTGCCCAGTTTCCGGTCTCGCCGCCCAGTTCCAGCGCCACCGGCGTCAGGTTCTTGGCCGCCATTTCCATGACATGGACTGCGACCCGCGGGGAGCCGGTATAGAAGATCTTGTCAAAACGCTCTTCCAGACAGAAATCCGCGACGTCATGTCCGCCGTCGATGACCGTGATATATTCGTCAGAGAAGGTCTTGGCGATCATGTTCTGAAGGACTTCTGTACAGGCGGTAGACTTTGAGCTCATCTTCAGGACCGCTGTATTCCCGCCGGAGATGCTGGCGGCTAAAACGCCCATCGACAGCAGTACCGGGAAATTGAAAGGACTGATGATCAGAGTAACGCCATACGGCATCTTGTAGACTTTGGTGATCGTGCTCGGGAAACAGGTAAAGCCGGAAAAATGCGTTTCCGGTCTTGCCCATTTCTTAAGGTTATCGATACATTCGTTGATCTCCATGATGACGTCGCCGATGTCGAGAACATAGGCTTCGGTCTCGCATCTTCCGAGATCCTCATAGAGCGCGCGCTGCAGCTGCGGTGCCCAGTCGATCATGGCGCGTTTCAGCTTTTTCAGCTGCTCGATCCGCCAGGGGATATCCAGAGTAAGATTCGAACGGAAAAACTCTCTCTGTTTTTCAACGGCGGAATGGACATCTTCTTTTGTCCAGTTCATATATGCCACCCTCCTTAAGATGATCTTTTATAGATGATGTAGTGGTTTTCTTCTGCTTTCATATTAACACATTTTGTTACGGCCGCTGCAGGTCTCGGACACAAAGAAAAGTCTGCCTGGACTCTTTTCTGTGTTTATGATTGCGGAGATCAGTCTTCGCCGGTATACAGTTATTCCAATGGAAAACCGGAACGCTCCGGGGTTCCGAACATCCGGCTTAGCTTATCTCTGCGCTTTTCCAGTTTTTCGTCGCGGTAATTCAGACCGTCTACGGCGCCTCGGGAGAAGGCTTTTGCCAGTTCCTCGAGAGCGATGCCGTATTTGATGGAAAGTTCGGTAAAGATATCGATCGGGATCACGATACTGGTGTCTTCATCATGCATGCCGGTGTAGCGGCCGAGATTGTAGACTTCCTTCGCGATCTCGCTCGCGGTGATATCGTTCGTCCAGTGCTTGCGCATTTCCCGGCTGCGCTGAACGGCAATGCGGTTGTAGACGGAGCGCAGGACCTGTGATACCCCGAAGCCGAGCAGGAACATCATCGGCGCGGTCAGCTCCGGCGGCATGTAAGTCGCCAGCATATAGATATCGCGCCAGCCGCCGTGTTCCTCTCCCAGAAAGACAACATTAAGCAGATAGATCCCTGCATACATGAAGAAGGGCATCATGCAGACGAAAGACTCATCCAGCGTGATCCGGACATCGGTCTCGACGCTGAAAAGAAGGATAAGATTCATGATCGGACAGACCAGATGGAGCCAGAAATTCATCCCCCCGAAAGCGAGCCAGGCACCTCTGGTGGGAAAGATCAGGAATACGGCAAAAATGAATGTCAGGGTCGTGCAGATCGCGCCGCTGTACTGGACGAGCTGGATCCAGTTTGGATAGGTAAAGCGCTTGATGCGGATACCTTCCGCAGCGAAAGGCATCGTCAAAGCGGCTGCGACCGCCGCGAGCAGATTGGAATTGACGGTAAACAGATGGAACAACTGGCTTCCGCGTTCCGGTGTGACCGCGCTCGGGTCTTCGATCAGACCGCCGGCGACCGCATACAGGCAAAGGAAGAACGTCAGTACACAGGCCGCTAATGCGACTGAACTGCGGGTGCGGTACAACGAGATCAGGTCCGCGCTTCCCTTATGCTTTTTCTCCTCTTTTTCTTCCTCTTCTTTTTCCTTTTCCGGGTTATAGCGGCGCAGGGTTCTGCCGAGGTATTTTGCTTTTGAGAAACCAAGCATGCAGTAAAAGACCGATTCCATCACGACCAGGCCGAATGCCATGGAGCTTCCGAAACCGAAGGATAGACTGAGCTTGATCTTCATGACGATCATCAGGAGATAGATGATGAAGTAGCAGCAGACAAGCAGTTTTGCCTGGCTGAACCAGAGAAAAGCCGGCTTGTCCGAGAGTTTCAGAAGCAGAGCGCAGAGATATAGAGTGCCGGCGACCGCGCCATAGCGGCCGTACCAGCCGATGTCGAAGATCTCGTAATCCCCAAGCACCGGGATCAGACTGTGCCAGGGCGTTTTGCCGGCTTTTTTCAGGATCTTCCATTTTCCGGTCAGCGAGGCTGCGCCGAGAAGAGCGCAGACCAAAAGCAGGATCCAGAAGGACAGACTGTTCCGGTCATAGGTGTGAAAGATGCGATAAAGCAGCAGTCCGATCAGCATTACTTCCATTCTAAACTATTCGCTGCACATAGACAAAATCAAAACCCTTTACAAAAAAAGCCGATCTGTATCGGCTTGTTGTCTATCGGGTTTGCAGTCGGGACTCAGATATCGAACGGCGCGATGTTCTCGTCATAATGGTTGTACAGACGGTAGATCATCATCGCGACATTGTGGGCACTTTCCTTTTTGCCGTCTTCCTCCCATTTCAGGAAGGAGTTGAGCAGACCGCCGGCATAGGCGTAGAGTTCATACATATGCAGTTTTTTTCGCGGCAGGATATTCTTGACCATATACTCGTTTACGGCGTCGATCATTACTTCGTAAAGACCGTGCCTGTTGAGAGTCAGGAAATAGCGGGAATAACGGTCAAAATAGTTCAGCGAGAACTCGATGTGCTCAAGTTTCATGTAGATGCTTGGATCGTTGATCTCGCCGCCTTCGATCATATATCCGTTTACGATGATGTTCAGATAATCGCAGAGAGCGTCGTAAAGGTTCTCGTAATAACGGTAAAAGGACATTCGAGAGACTTTGGCGTTGCGGACGACGTCGGAGATCTTGATCTTTGAGAATTCCTTCTGCTCGAGTTCGTCTAAAATCGCGTCCCCAATGGCGATACGCGTCATGATCGTGCGATTGTTCAGATTTGTCTTGATCTTCATGTGTTACACAATATTTGATTTTGTACTAAATGTTACAATATCTTTCTTTTTGTACATTTTACCATAGATAAGGAATTCATACAATTCTTCTAGTACTAAAGGAGGGCAAAGCATGCGTATCGTTGCCGATTCATCCTGCGATCTATATGAAATGGAAGGTCTGGATTTCCGGACTGTTCCGTTAACGATCTATACAGACGAAAGAAGTTTTCTGGATGAGCCGTCGCTCAAAGTGACGGATATGCTGGACTATCTTGAAAACTACAGAGGCAGATCCTATACTTCCTGTCCTTCGATCGATGCCTGGCATGAGGCTTTCCGCGGGGCGGACGAGATCTTCGTGATGACCGTGACCAGTGCTCTGTCCGGTTCCTACAACAGCGCGCTGAGCGCAGCGGATATGTACCGCGAGGAGAATCCGGACGTCAAGATCTCGATCATCGATTCGCTGTCGACCGGCGGCGAGGAGATCGTACTTCTTCTGAAACTGGCGGAACTCGTCAATTCCGGCGCAGATTTCGAGACCGTCGACCGGCAGATCCGCGAATACCAGAAACACACAAGGCTCTTCTTTGCCTTCATCTCCCTGCATAATCTGACCCAGAACGGCCGTGTCAACAAGACAGTCGCAGCGGCTTTGAGCGTGCTGCGCATCAGCGTTACCGGTACCGCCAGCGAAGAGGGAAAGATCAGTGTGACCGGTAAGGCCAGAGGCGAGAAAAAAGTCATCGCCAACTTCCTTAACGATATGAAGAAAGCCGGATACGCCGGCGGCAGAGTGGTCATCACCTACACCGAGAATGAAGAAGGGGCGCAGCACATGAAGGATGCAGTCCTGCAGGAATACCCGCAGGCGGAAGTTCTGATCTATCCGACCAGAGGCCTCTGCAGCTACTATATGGAGCGCAAGGGGATCGTTGTCGCCTGCGAAACAGCCTAAAGAATAAAACAAAAAAGACCTTTCCGGGGACAAAGCGGAAAGGTCTTTTTGGACATATCCTGATCAGTATTCGAGATTGTGATTGTCTTCCTTGGAGAAGATGTGGGCAACGTTTCCGCTGAAGTCGAGATGGATCTTCTGACCCATATGGTTCTCGATATTTCCTTCACGCGGGACGATGACGATCGCGTCCTTATCTTTGATCGTCATATGGAGGTGACAGGAGGAGCCCATCAGTTCAGTGACGTCGATCCTGCCCTCGATGCCCTTATCGGAGATATTCATGTGTTCCGGACGGACACCGAGCGTTACTTCCTGTTCCTTTACGCCTTTTTCACGGAGGCGTTTTTGTTTCTCTTCAGAAAGCTTCACGCTGATATCATCGATCTCGACATAGTATTCGCCGTTCTTCAGAGCCAGTCTGGCATCGAAGAAGTTCATCTGCGGGGTGCCGATGAAGCCGGCAACGAAGAGATTCGACGGATGATCGAAGACTTCCTGCGGTGTACCGATCTGCTGGATGAAACCGTCCTTCATGACGACGATCCGGTCGCCCAGGGTCATCGCTTCGGTCTGGTCATGGGTAACGTAGATAAACGTCGTGTTGATGCGGTTGCGGAGCTTGATGATCTCGGCACGCATCTGGTTACGCAGTTTGGCATCCAGGTTACTGAGCGGTTCGTCCATCAGGAGGACTTTCGGATCACGGACGATGGCACGGCCGATCGCGACACGCTGTCTCTGACCGCCGGAAAGAGCTTTCGGCTTACGGTTGAGGTACTGGGAGATATCCAGGATCTCAGCTGCTTCACGGACCTTCTTGTCGATCTGATCCTTTGGGACGTTTTTGATCTTGAGAGAGTAGGCCATATTGTCGTAGACGGTCATATGCGGGTAAAGGGCATAGGACTGGAAGACCATGGCGATATCGCGGTCTTTCGGTTCTACGGAGTTGACGAGGTTTCCGTCGATGTAGAGTTCACCGCCGGAGATCTCTTCAAGACCGGCGACCATACGCAGAGTGGTGGATTTACCGCAGCCGGAAGGTCCGACCAGAACGATGAATTCCTTGTCCTTGATGTCGAGGGAGAATTCCTGAACGGCGACAACGCCCTCGTCAGTGATCTGCAGATGGTGAGTTCTGTGAGGTTTTTCCTCTTCTGTTTTCTTCTTTCCGAACAGACCTTTCTTTTCTTTTGGTTCGCTGTTCGGATATACTTTCTTGATATTCTTTAAGATTACTTCTGCCATGATATTTATCCTTTCACACTGCCTGAGGTGACGCCTTTAATAATGGATTTGGAGAGAATGATGTAGATGATCATGACCGGCAGGATCGCCATTACCATCAGCATGTAGACCTTGCCCATGTCGAATTTCGAGTAGTCTGCGCTTCGCAGGGTCGCGATCATGATCGGAACGGTCTTCTTGTCCGGCTTGTTCAGTAAGAGGGCGGGCATGAAGTAGTTGTTCCAGGAAGCGACGAAGGAGAAGATCATCTGTACAGCGATCGCCGGTTTCATGATCGGCAGAACGATCTGATTGAAGATCTTGAATTCGCTGGAGCCGTCGATACGGGCGGCTTCTACCATGTCGATCGGCAGCGTTGCCTGCAGATACTGGCGCATGTAGAAGTAGGTCGCAGGCGCAGCGATCGAAGGAATGATCAGCAGCCATAATTTGTTGGTAAGGTTGTACTTGAAGGCCAGCTGAATGAAACCTACGGCCGAGACCTGAGAGGGGATCATCATGATCGCCAGAATGAAGAGATGAACGAAACGTTTGCCTTTGAAATTGTAAACGTAAGTTCCGTATGCGGTCATGGCGGAGAAGTAGGTGGTAAGAAGAGCGGAGCACATCGCAACGATGAAACTGTTCTTCATGCCGACCGGGATATTGATATCGCCGTCATGCCAGGCGTTGTATAAGTTCTTGAACAGATTGTTCTGCGGGATCAGCGTGAAACCGCTCTGCAGCTGGGCATTGGAACGCGTTGAGTTGATCAGCATCAGATAGAAGAAGAAGAGACAAAGGAAGGACAGGAAGATCAAGATCGCATAGACAACGATCCTGGAGATCAGAAGCTTGATCTCAGCTGTTTTGTTCGCATTTGATTTCATGATTCCTTTTCTCCTACTTATTATCGGCTCTGATCGTCCTAAAGACGAAGATGGACAGAATGGCGGTTACGATGAACAGCAGGACGGAAACTGCGCCGGCCATGCCGTAGTTCTTCGAAATGCCGAGGAACTGATTCAGATACATGATCAGAGTGGTTGAAGTGTTGTTCGGGATGCCTTTACCGTTAGTCAAGACCTGCGGGACATCGAACATCTGGATACCGCCGATCATCGAAGTGATGAAGACGTAGATGAAGATCGGCATCAGCAGCGGCATCGTGATATTGAAGAACACCTGAGTGGAGGTCGAACCGTCGAGACGGGCGGATTCAAACATCGATTCATCGATGCCCTGAATGCCTGCCATCAGCAGGATCGTGGTATTGCCGAACCACATCAGGAAGTTCATCAGCGCGATCAGTGTCTGTACAGTCACCTGCATTCCCAGGAAGTTGATCGGGGTACTGATCGCTCCCGAAGAGACCAGGAACTGGTTGACCGGGCCTACCTGAGAGAACAGCGAGAAGAACAACATCGCGAAACAGGAAGCCATGATCAGATTCGGCATATAAATGACGGATTTGAAGAACTGCTGACCCTTGATGTTGAGTCTGGTACTGGTAAAGAACAGCGCCAGCATCATTGCGATCAAAAACTGCGGTACTGCGCCGAGGAGCCACAGCCAGACGGTATTGCCGAGATATTTGAAGATCGGCACATAACCGGCAGCGCCCGGCTCAAACAGTGTTTTGTAGTTCTGCAGACCGACGAATCGCGGGCCGACGACAGTCAGACCATCGCGATAGTACTCAAAGAAGCTGTTGTATACGGTCAGGATCTGCGGATACAGGGTGAAGATCGCATAGACGATGAAAAAGGGGATGATGAAGATGTAACCCCATCTGGCGTAGGATATGGACTTATTCTTTACCGCGGTATTTTGTTTTGCCATATTTTACTCCTTTGCATCTTTTCTTAAACAAATAACCAACAACGTACTTGTTTAAGAAACTGTGGCAGGTCAAGCCTGCCACAGTTCGTTGATTTGTTTTTAGACCTGATTATTCGACAGTTACGCTCGGATAAGTTGTCCGGATGTAATCCTTGAAGTTATTGATCGCTGTGTCTCTGTCAACTTCACCGTCCAGGTACTGCTGGAAGTAAGTCTGTAAGCCTTCGTTGCAGAGCTGGTCGTAAGCGGTGACGTTCTGGAACTTAATGTTCTTGGCGAGTTCGGCGAAGACTGCAGTGTCGTTCTGACCGCCTAAGAATGCGTTACCGTAAGAAGCATCAGCAGCAAACTTGTTGTTGACCTTCTGGTTGTTGGAGAACTGCATCTTTTCGGAAACCAGTTTGGAGCATACTTCTTCGTTATTGATGAAGGTGTTCATGATGTCTGCGACCATTGTCGGGTTATCTGTACCGGTAGCAGCCAGCATCCATGTGCCACCCCAGAAGTGAGCCTGCGGGCCCTGGCAGATCGCCCAGTCACCGAAGCATCCCTTTTCAGCATCCTGCGCGTTGCCCATGCAGAAGTTGAAGTACCAAGCCGGTCCAACGAAGCACATCGTCTTACCTGTAGCGAACATTTCGGAAGTTGCTTCATCGCCCCAGAGGTTGGATGTATAAGCTGTGTAGCCGTTCTCTGCATAGTTAGCAGACTGGTCCATCCAAGCTTCGATAGCAGCATCGATATTCAGCTTGCCGTCTTTGACCCACGGAGAAGTGGTGTTGTTGGAGTAGATTCTGAATGTTGCGTTGGTGGTGTTGATCATGTAGTAGCCCTTTTCCTTAGCTTGGGCAGCTACAGCATCGAATTTTTCCCAACTGTCGATCGCAGCCTGTACTTCTGCCGGATCATCTGTACCTAAGACATCCTTCGCGATGGAACGTCTGTAGATGATAGCGGACGGGCAGCACTGGAAGGATACGCCCTTGACGACGCCGTTGGCATCGGAAGCAGCTTCAACAGTGTACTTATATGTGTTGGAGAAATCAGTGACGCCGATGGACTTG
The DNA here is from genome assembly GCA_017533785.1 of Erysipelotrichaceae bacterium. GTDB lineage: Bacteria > Bacillota_I > Bacilli_A > Erysipelotrichales > Erysipelotrichaceae > RGIG5669. Next base: position 42,443 of record JAFWII010000031.1, read on the forward strand.
ACATCCATTGTTGCATCGGAGTTGGTGTACTTGATGATGTAGTCTGCTTCAGCGAGGAAGAGGTCGACTTTTTCATCAGCAGCAGCGTTTGCCTGATTCAGCAGGGCAGCATCCAGAGCATCCTGGTAAGCACCGCCGTCAGACGGATATGTCGTACGCTTGATGGTGACGTCGCCTTTCTTAAGGGTGTACTCGTCGACGATTTCGTCAGCATAGTATTCGCCTAAGAACTCCCAGAATTCGGTGTTCCATGTCCAGATGTTGAGGACGGAACCTTCAGCAGCAGTGGTTTCTTCGGTCGGTGCCGGAGCCGGTTCAGGCTTGTTGGAGTTACATCCAGCGAGAGCCATGACCATCAGCACAGCCAACAGAACGGTTAATAGCTTTTTCATTGTTTTCCTCCTATTTGCTATTTGTGTATGGTTTGCCTTGCAAACGTTTAACCGGATGTTCCGGTTAAAACCTAGATCTGAGCGACGGTGTTGCCGGGGAAGAGACTGCCGCTTACGATCGAACAGTCATTGGAGTAACTGTTTCCTTCGATCGCGTCGATCAGTTTCCGGCAGGCGATCGTGCCGAGCGACGTCGTATCCTGTGCGTAGGTCGTCAGCCCGTAGATCTTAGCCGTCTGGATCCCGTCATAGCCGATGACGGAGATGTCGTTGGGGATCGAGAGTCCGGCTTCGAAGATCGCCTTGCGGCCTCCGAAGTAGGAGTAGTCGTCCGGGAAGATGATGCAGGTCGGCGGTTCTTTCAGGCTGAGCAGCTGTTTTGTTGCCGCTTCCGCTACATCGATATCGTGGAACTGTCCGGCAATGACGTATTCATTGCGGATCGGGATGTTGGCAGAGTAGAGTGAGTCGTAATAGCCCATCAGGCGTTTCTTGGTGACCTCGGTATCGTCGCCGTAGATGTAGGCGATCCGGGTATGCCCCCTGGAGATCGCATAGTTCGTGAGCTCCTGCAGGCCTTTGGTATTGTCAGAGATCACCGACGGGCAGTCAGGGTAGGTATAGTCGATCGTGACTGCCGGGATACCGGATGTCGCGAGTTCTTCGATCTGGGGATCGGTGAAGTCCGCGCAGATGATCGCGACGCCGTCGAAGCTGCGGTAGATGCAGTGCTTTAAATAGGATGACTGCATGCCGCCGACGGTCCGGTTGATGAAGGTGATGTCGTAACCTTTATCTTCCGCGTGGGATTTAAAGCTTTCAAGGATCTTGGAGAAGTATTCGTGTGCCAGTCCCGCTTCCTTCTGGTCGATGAACAGGACTCCGATATTGTATGTACGGTTTGTTTTGAGCGCCCGGGCGGAAGCATTGGACAGATAACCCATTTCCTCCGCGATGCGGCGGATCTTATCACGGGTGCTTTTTCCGATGTCTTCTTTGCCGTTCAGCGCCTTGGATACAGTAGCGACTGAGACGTTGCATTTTTCTGCTATGTCTTTCAGGGATACCATATTGTCGATTCCTACTTAATCGTTTTCGCAACTTCAGTATAGCACATTTTTTTAAAATGCAATACTTTTTTTGCGAAAACGCTTCCATCTCGAAAAAAATCTATCAAATTCTTCTTTTTGTCTTGTTTTTATGGAAAAAACCACGTATTCTTATCTTGATTGGTACACTAAACATGTACGTAAACGATTACGCAAATATAAAGAACGACAGGAGCAAAATATGAAATACGGGCATTTTGACGATCTGAACAGGGAATATATCATTACGGATTACCGGACACCGCTGCCGTGGATCAACTATCTGGGAAGCGACAGCTTCTTTACACTGCTTTCCAATACGGCAGGCGGCTACTGTTTCTATAAGGATGCCAGGCTCCGCCGCATCACCCGTTACCGCTACAACAACCTGCCGCTCGACCAGGACGGATTCCATCTATATATAAAGGATGGGGAGACGCTCTGGAACCCCGGCTGGCAGCCGGTCCAGACGGAACTCGACAGCTATATCTGCCGTCACGGCCTCGGCTATACCGTCATCGAGTCCTCCAAGAACAGCCTGCAGGCAAAGCAGGAATTCTTCGTTCCGAAGAAGGACAACATCCTGCTGCAGCGCCTGACCCTGAAGAATGCGTCTTCCGAAGCGAAGACAGTGGATCTCTTCAGTTTCGTCGAATTCTGTCTCTGGGACGCGATGGATGATTCTACCAACTTCCAGCGCAACTATTCGACCGGCGAAGTCGAAGTCGACGGCAGCCGGATCTACCATAAGACCGAATACCGCGAACGCCGCGACCACTACGCCGTGTTCTATGCAAATAAAGAGGTCAGCGGTTTCGATACCGCCAGAGAAGCCTTCATGGGCACCTACGGCTCCCCGAAGGAACCGCAGGCGGTAAAGAACGGAAAATGCTCGAATTCGATCGCCCACGGCTGGCAGCCGGTCGGCGCGCATCACTTCCATCTCGAACTGCAGCCGGAAGAGAGCTTCGATGTGATCTTCGGTCTCGGCTACCTTGAAGTACGGGGAGCGCTGAAATTCACCTCTCCGAACGTTATCAACAAATCTCCCGCCGATGAACTGATCAGCAGATATTCCCGAAACGATCAGTTCGATCAGGCTTTGAATGAGCTGCGTGCGTTCTGGAACACTCTCCTTTCCGGGTTCCAGATCCGCACTGGCAGCGAGAAACTCGACCGCATGGTCAACATCTGGAATGCCTACCAGTGCATGGTCACCTTCAATATGTCCCGTTCCGCGTCCTACTACGAATCCGGTATCGGCCGCGGCATGGGTTTCCGCGATTCCTGCCAGGATCTGCTGGGTTTCGTCCACATGATCCCCGCAAAGGCAAGGGAGCGCATCCTCGATATCGCCGCCACCCAGAAGGAAGACGGCGGCGCCTACCACCAGTACCAGCCTCTGACCAAGAAGGGCAACTCCGACATCGGCGGCGGCTTCAACGACGATCCGCTCTGGCTGATCGCCTGCACGGATGCCTATATCCGCGAGACCGGCGACTGGTCGATCCTTGATGAAGAAGTCCAGTTCGACAACCGCGAGGGAAGCGAAAAGCCGCTGCTGGAACACCTGCGCCGCAGTTTCCGCTACACACTGAAGAATCTCGGTCCGCACGCGCTGCCGCTGATCGGCCGGGCGGACTGGAACGACTGTCTGAACCTGAACTGCTTCTCCGAACATCCGGGTGAATCCTTCCAGATCACCGGGCCTTCCGAAGGTCCGGTCGCGGAATCGGTCTTCATCGCCGGCATGTTCGTGAAATACGGCGCTGAATACGCTTCGATCCTGGAAAGACTCGGTCTGAACGATGAGGCAAAAGAAGCCCGTAAGGCGATCGAAGATATGAAGAAGGCTGTCTTAAAGGACGGCTGGGACGGCGAATGGTTCCTGCGTGCCTACGACGCCAACGGCGACAAGGTCGGTTCTCATGAAAATGCAGAAGGACAGATCTACATCGAGCCGCAGGGCATGTGCGTCATGGCCGGTATCGGTGTCGAGACCGGCGAAGCCGAAAAGGCTCTCGAATCCGTCCGCCAGCGTCTGGAAACGAAGTACGGCATCGTGCTGCTGAATCCCGCCTATCAGACCTATCATCTGAATCTCGGCGAGATCTCCTCCTATCCTCCGGGATATAAGGAGAACGCCGGCATCTTCTGCCACAACAACCCCTGGGTCATCTTTGCGGAGACAGTCGTCGGTCATGGCGACCGCGCCTTCGAACTCTACAAAAAGACCTGCCCGGCCTTCCTGGAAGAAATCTCGGAGATCCACCGCACCGAACCCTATGTCTACTGCCAGATGGTTGCCGGCAAAGACGCGCCGACCTTCGGCGAAGGCAAGAACTCCTGGCTGACCGGCACGGCCGCCTGGACCTTCACCGTCGTGACGGAGGGCATCCTCGGCCTGCGCCCGGACTATGACGGACTGCTCGTCGATCCGTGCATCCCGAAGGATTCCGACGGCTTCAAAGCGGACCGCCGCTTCCGCGGAACGCTGCTCCATATCGATGTCCGCAACCCGGAACACATCGAGAAGGGCGTAAAAGAGCTCCGCGTCAGCGGAAAGCCCGTATCCGGAAACAAGATCTGCGTCAGCGGCGAGAGCGAGCTGAACGTGGAAGTCATAATGGGCAGAAAGACGAGCTGATCGTCTTTTCTGCATTTAAGGAGAAGTTACTATGTTTTTTCAACATGAGACCGCAAGAAACACAGCGCACCGGCCACTGAACGATGCGGAAAAGATCTTTGCAGGAAAACTGCAGGGCAAAAGCGACGCCGTCTATCTCGACAGCTCCCGTGAACGGGTGTTTGCCGTCAGCGGACTGCCGTTTTCCGCCCCGGCAGCGGAATACCTCGCGGGTCTGTCCGGCCTGCAGGAGCTTTTTGCCGGGAACGGATCGCTGCTGCTGAAAAAAGACGGAGAACAGCTCCGTCTGTATAAAGAGGAAAACGAGACTGCGCTTACGCCCGCACAGCAGGAAGAACTGCGCAAAGCGCTCGGAAGAGTCCTGAACGCGCCGGGCGAACTCAATGAGAAAGGGGAATGGACCGTCGATCTGCAGACTGTTCCGGTCGGCACCCACTATCCGGTCAACCTGCTTCTGGGAGACCGGGAGAACTACGAGGATCCGCTGCAGACGACTCCGAAAAGTGTCGTCGACGCGCTGGGACATGGTTCCTTCCGCTCCGCTCAGGAAAAACAGGTCCTGGCGACCCGTTACGTGCTTTCGCCGGAAGAGAACGGCGAGCCGTTCAACCGTCAGTTCTATCTGACCGAGAAGGGGAAGCAGATCTTTTATTCCGGCGACCCGGTGACCAATGTCGCTGAGGCAAAAGCCACCCACGGAAGCAACTATACGAAGATCGTTTACCGCACGGAGTGCGGCCTGAAGATCGAAAGAACGATCTGCCTGCTGCCGCAGCAGGAAGGAATGCCCTCCGCTGTCGAGGCACAGCGGATCGTGATTGCCAATGAGAGCGGAATGCCGCGCGAGCTGCGCATCGTAGCCACCGGCATGTTCGGGATCTCCGATCCCTCCACGATCAGCGGCGACATCGTCTATGCCAACGTCGTCGTCGAAAGCGAACTGTGCTCCTTTGAAGGGAAGCCGGTCGCGCTGAGCGCCCACCACAAACCGAAGGACTGCCAGATCGAGAAACGTTTCGCGATGCTGCTGTGCGACGGCGAGGGAATGGACGAGTATACGAGCAGTCTCTCTGCCTTCCTGGGCAAGGGGACGGTCGAACAGCCGGAGAACCTCGCCCGTCTGAACAACGCGCCGCTGCGCCGGGGCGCTGCCTTCTTCGCGATGGCGCGCACCCTGAAGCTGGAAGCCGGCGAGGCGAAGACCGTCGATACCTTTGCGGGCATGACCCTGAAGGACCATGATGCGAATACTGAATTCGATCTGGAACTCTGGACGCTGTACCGTTATTACCGTGATCCGCAGAATCTGGAAAAAACGTTCCGGAAGATCTGCGCGGATGCGGAAGCCTACCGCTCCTATCTGCAGCTGCGGACCGGAGACCGGGACCTCGATGCCTATGTATCTTATAACCTGCCTTTCCAGGTGCTGTATCAGACCTATGTGTCCCGCTCCTTTGCCTGGACCCAGAAGTCTTACCGCGAGACCGGATTCCGTGAGATCCAGGATCTCTACGCATCGGTCTACTATCTCCATGCCCAGGGCAAGGATACGCTGATCAAACGGCTGCTGCGCTCCTGGATCGAGAACGTCTTCGGCATGGGTTATGCCTACCATAATTTCACCACCCGCGGCAAAGAGCCGGGCATGTGTTCGGATGACGCGCTCTGGCTCGTGCAGGCGGTCCACCGCTATGTCTATCTGAGCGGAGACCACGATTTCCTGAAACAGCGTTTTGCGATCGCCGGTTCCCAGCAGGACCGTCCGCTGATCGAGACGCTGAAGGCGATCATCACCTATTCCGGAAAGATCTCGGTCGGCAAGCACGGTCTGCCGCTGCTCGACCGGGCGGACTGGAACGATACGCTGCGCCTTGACAAGGGTGTACTCGAAGGACCGGAGAAGGAGGAGCTCTATCTCCACCAGCTGCAGAAAAACGGCCACGGCTTCGGCACGGCTTTCGAGAATGAGCAGAGTGAGAGCGTGATGAACGCCTTCCTGCTCGTGATCGCGGCAGAAGAGCTGAAGGATCTGGCGAAGCTCTGTGACGAGCCGGAGATCTGCGCATTCGCTGCCGCAACGGCGGAAGAAATGCGTGAAAACACCCGCAGATATGCCTGGAAACAGGATTATTACGCCCGCTGTCTGCTGAATGACAGCAGGGAATACAAGTATCTCGGTTCGACCGGAGACCGTCTGTCCGCCGATCCCGCGATCGACGGCAGCTACTTCCTGAACTCCTTCAGCTGGAGCCTGCTGTCGGATACGGCAACGCCGGAACAGATAAGATCGATGCTTGATATCGTTGACAGATATTTAAAGACCGATGCCGGTCTGAAACTCTGCACGCTGGTCGAATATGACCGGCTGGGGATCACGACCGGAACTTCCTTCTACTTCCCGGGCGACCGCGAGAACGGCGGCGTCTTCAAGCACGCCGCGATGATGGCGACTGTCGCCTCGCTGCAGAAGGCGCGGACGCTGAAGGACAAAGAACTGGCCGGAAGACTGAAGGATCTCGCGTTCTTTATGATCCGCCGGACCCTGCCGTATACAGCCATGGAGGATCCTTTCCGGCTGAAAGGCAATCCGCGTTTCTGCACCCAGTACAACAACTCCGAGACCGGGGAGAATATCGGTCCGATCCTTTCCGGTACCGCTTCCTGGCTGACGCTGGCGCTTTATGAGGTCTGCGGCATCCGCTACGAAGACGGCGCCGTCTGCTTCGAACCGGTCTGTGACCGTCCGTATTTCGCGTATGTGCTGAAACCGGGAGAAACGGAGATCCGCGTCGAGATCGACGCTTCCAAAGATTACCGGCTGAATGAAAACAGCCATATCCTGCTGGACGGAGAGCCGCAGGAAACGGCCAGGGTCGTTCTGGACGGGCAGAAGCACGAACTGAAGATCACGCTGTAAAAAAAGGCCTGCGGGCCTTTTTCAGATCCTTCCGCTGAAACGGAGGTATAAGTATATCGCGATGGCTGTCTCTGCGAGAAAGATCAGCGGCAGCAGGATGCGGAAGAGCGGCTTGCGGGTCTTGTGCCGGAAGAGCCGGCTGCCCAGAAGGGCGCCGGCGATGCCGAATACCGCCGCGGTCAGCAGCATCTTCTCACTGATCCGCCAGCTCTCGTTCCTGGCCCGGTATTTGTCAAATCCGTACAGAAAAAAGCTGAACAGATTGAGGAGGAAGAGGATGGCGGGAAGATTTTTCAACATAGACCCATTATAGAAGAAAGAAACGAAAAAGGGTGTATACTTATGGATATGATGCATTCGAGTACGGTAAAACACCGTTCAAACATAACCGAATGCCGGTAAAGGAGGAGAAATGACAGGGGTGATACAGAAATTTCTGCTTCTTCTGACTATCCTCTGTCTGGGACTGAGCGCCTGGCTCTTTTTCCAGACAACGGCGGTCGTCAAAGAAACGGACGCGCTCCGGGCACAGGCGGCCGAATATCAGGAGCGTTATCAGAACAATGAGCAGCAGCTGCAGGATCTGCAGCAGCAGCTGAAAGACGTGGAAGCGGCGAATGCCGGCGCGCTTAAGGAGTACAGGATATGGGAACACGAGATCGAGAAAATCGAGCCGTATCTGCACTGACCTGTCTGGCCGCGGTCATCGGGATCGCCACGCTGCTTTTCGTCTACCAGGGCTATCACCGTTCCCTGAATGAACAGGCGGAGCTCCGCCAGTGGCTGACCGGGACCGAAGAGTCTTTGGGGGTGCAGGAGGAACAGATCGCGGCGCTGAACGGGGAGATCGGCTCCTATGCCGACGTCGCGGAAAAGAATCGTCAGGAAAGAGAACTCTTCTACGCGAAAGCCAAGGAACTGGAAACGAAGGTCCTCAACGGCGAGAGCGACGTCAAGATCGCCTACCTGACCTTTGACGACGGTCCCTACTGGGACACCACCCACATCTTCCTGGATATCCTCGACGAATACGACATCAAGGCGACCTTCTTCTATCTGCTGAAGGAGGATCACGACGATATCTACCAGCGGGTCATCGACAGCGGTCATACGCTGGCGAACCACTCTGCCTCCCACAACCTTTACGGGAACGCGATCTACGCCTCTGTGGACACCTTCATCGGCGAGGTGGAGGAGAACCGGCAGTTCATTCAGGACAAGTTCGGCTATACGACCAACATCCTGCGCTTCCCGGGCGGCTCGCCCCAGGCGCGGGACCTGAAATGGCCGATCGTCGAAAGACTGCGCGAGATCGGCTACGGCTATGTGGACTGGGATACGACGACCGGCGACGGCAAGAACTCCGGTACGGTAGAGGAGTATATCCACGGCGTGCTCGACGTCAGCGCCGACTACGATGTGATGGTCGTGCTGATGCACGACTACTCCGTCAATACCTACAAGGCGCTGCCGACGATCATCAACGGTCTGAAGGAACAGGGCTTCATCTTCCTGCCGCTGTTCTATGAAAGCGATAAGATCCTGAAATAAGACAAACAGGCTGCGGCCTGTTTTGTTTTGCATTCCGGCGTGATTTTGAAAATCATGAGCGGTCATGATAAGATTTGTATGCTTAACGGAAAGAAGGGCTCTTTCCGTGCTATGATAGATGAATAAAAAGAGGTATTCCTATGAAGAAAATCGATGAGATCCTGGTACAAAAGATCGGCGAGGCCGTTCTTGAAAAATATGCGATCACCCCGGAAGAAGGGCAGATCATGGTCGAGATCCCGAAGGACAACACCAACGGTGACTACTCCACCAATATCGCGATGCGTCTGACCAAGACACTGCGCAGACGCCCGCAGGAGATCGCGGCCGAGATCGTGGCGGCGCTGAAGGAAAAACTGCTGGAAGCCGAGTCCATCGAGATCGCCGGCCCGGGTTTCATCAATTTCTGGATGAAGAAGGACGCGCTCGCGAACGTCATCAATACCGTCCTGGAGCAGGGCGATGACTTCGGCAAAAGCAATGCCGGCAAAGGCATCAAACTTCTTGAGGAATACGTCAGCGCCAATCCGACCGGCCCACTGCACTGCGGCCACGCCCGCGGCGCGGTCTGGGGCGACAGCTGTGTCCGCATCCTGAAAGCAGCCGGCTACGATCCGACCAGAGAGTACTACATCAACGACGCCGGCGCCCAGATCCACAACTTAGGTCTTTCGATCTACGCCCGCTACAAGGAACTCTTCGGACTCCCGTTCACGCTTCCGGAAGACGGCTACCACGGCGCCGACATCATCGAGACCGCTAAAGCGATCAGGGAAACCGACGGCGACAAATGGCTGAATGTCCCGGAGGATGAGGCAGTCGAAGCGCTGGCCAAGCTCGGACGCGACAACAAACTCGAGATCATCAAGCAGGACCTGGAATACTACGGCTGCGCCTTCGATTCCTGGATCTCCGAAAAATGGATCACCGAGCAGGGCATGGTCGAACAGGTCGTCGAGAAGATGCGCGAGATGGGCCTGCTCTATGAAGAGGGCGGCGCGATCTGGTTCAAGGCCTCTCTTTATGGCGACGAGAAGGACCGCGTCCTCAAGAAATCCGACGGCCACTACACCTACATGACCCCGGATATCGCCAACCATAAATACAAATACGACCGCGGCTACGAGGTTCTGGTCAATATCTGGGGCGCCGACCACCACGGCTACGTCCCGCGTATGAAGGCGGCGATGAAGGCGCTGGGCTACAATGCCGACAATCTTTACGTCGATCTCTGCCAGATGGTCCGCATGATCGAAAACGGCGAAGAGGTCAAGATGTCCAAGCGTACCGGCAACGCCATCACGCTGCGCGAGCTGATCGACGATATCGGCCTCGACGCGGCGAGATACTTCTTCCTTTCCAAGGCGCTGGACAGCCATCTCGATCTCGATCTGAACCTCGCCAGAAGCCAGACCAACGAGAACCCGGTCTACTATGTCCAGTATGCCTATGCCCGTATCTGCAGCGTTCTGCGCCAGGTCGGCAGGGCACCGGAGAAACTGGATTCCTATCAGCATCTGACCACCGTCAAGGAGACCGATCTTCTGAAGCACATCAACTCGCTGCCGGATGTGATCGCCGACGCGGCGGAGACCAGAAGCCCGAACAAGATCTGTAACTACGTCCAGAAACTGGCGGCTTACTTCCATTCCTTCTACGGCGCCTGCAAAATCAACGATCCGCAGAATCCGGAAGTTTCCGCGGAGAGACTGGCTCTGGTCGAAGCGACCCGGATCACTCTGAAGAACGCGCTTTACCTCCTGGGCGTTTCCGCACCGGAAAGAATGCAGAAGGACGAAGACTAAAACAAAAAGAGACTGCGGTCTCTTTTTTTGTCTGTCCCGGAAAAGCCGGGCGGATACGCTATAATAAAAAGGTAACCGGAGGTGTGGACTATGAAAGCAGTGATCACTACCGTAGGCAAGGACCGCGTCGGCATCCTCGCGATGATGGCCAATGCCTGCGCTGATAATCAGATCAATATCCTGGACGTCTCCCAGACGATCCTGGACGGTATATTCACGATGACGATGGTCGTCGATACGGAAAAGCTGTCCGTACCGCTCGCCGATTTCGCGGCGTATCTGCAGCAGCTGGGCGAAAAGAACGGTCTTGTCATCCGCCTTATGAACAAAGAGATCTTCGACTCGATGCACCGGGTGTGACTATGAGCGACCTGCGTACAAGTGAGATCCTTGAAACGATCGAGATGATCGACAAGGAATGCCTGGATATCCGCACGATCACGATGGGCATTTCGCTTTTGGACTGCGCCGACAGTGACATCCGCCGTTCCTGCGAAAAGATCGAGAAGAAGATCCTGCGTCTGGCGAAAGATCTCGTAAAGACGGGGGAGGAGATCTCTCTGACCTACGGGATCCCGGTCGTCAACAAGCGCATCTCGGTCACTCCTATCGCGCTGCTCTGTGCAGTTTCCGGTGGTGATCCGGTGGAATACGCGCTGACCCTGGAAAAATGCGCCCGCGAGCTCGGCATCGACTTCATCGGCGGCTATTCGGCGCTGGTGCAGAAGGGCTTTTCCGCCGGCGACAGAGAACTGATCGCCTCCATCCCGCGTGCGTTAGCCGCAACGGAACATATCTGCGCCTCGGTCAACGTCGGTTCGACCAAAGCCGGCATCAATATGGATGCCGTGCAGATGATGGGAAAGATCGTCCGCGAATGCGCGGAGATGACCGCTGAACGGGATTCTCTGGGAGCAGCCAAACTGGTCGTGCTCTGCAACGCCCCGGAGGACAATCCTTTCATGGCCGGCGCCTTTCACGGTGTCGGTGAGCCGGACGCGGAGATCCATGTCGGCGTTTCCGGTCCCGGCGTCGTGCGCGCCGTCCTGGCCAAGGCTGACAAGACGCTTCCTTTAAACGAGATCGCCGAACTCGTCAAACGCACAGCTTTCAAGATCACCCGCATGGGCCAGCTGGTCGGTTCGGTCGCCTCCGCAAAACTCGGGATCCCGGCCGGGATCGTCGATCTGTCGCTGGCGCCTACGCCGGCAGCCGGCGATTCGGTCGCGGAGATCCTGGAGGAGATGGGGCTCGATTCCTGCGGCGCCTACGGGACGACCGCCTGTCTGGCGCTTCTCAATGATGCCGTCAAGAAGGGCGGGGTCATGGCGGCCCAGGCAGTCGGCGGACTGTCCGGTTCCTTCATCCCGGTGTCGGAAGATGCCGGTATGATCCGGGCTGTCAAAAACGGCACCCTGAATCTCGAAAAACTCGAGGCGATGACCGCGGTCTGCTCGGTCGGCCTCGATATGGTGATCGTGCCGGGCGATACCCCGGCAGAGATCCTGTCCGGTGTGATCGCCGATGAGGCGGCGATCGGCATGGTCAACCTCAAGACGACGGCGGTCCGCATCATTCCCGCCATCGGCAAGAAAGAGGGCGACCACGTGAATTTCGGCGGACTTCTGGGCGAGGGCGACGTCATGCATATCAACCGCACCGGCAACGCGGTACTGATCGCCCGCGGCGGGCGGATCCCGTCCCCGATGCAGGCCTTGAAAAACTGACGGAAGAATAAAGAAAAAATACTGTATAATCTAATCAAGCAACAAACAAGGAGAATATGAAATGAAAAAATTATTTGCGGTCCTGGCGGCGCTGCTGCTGGTCCTGACTGCGGCCGGCTGTTCCCAGAACGCCACCGAGACCTTCACTTTCGAAAACATGACGATCACCGTCCCGAAGAGCTACAAGATGAAGGAAGCGGATTACGAGGGCTTCGACTATACGCTCGAAGGCGAAAAGCTCGTCATCTTCTTCGGCCGGATCCCGGTCGCCGACATCGAAGCCTACGGTCTGGATGAGGAAGCTGTCGCGAATATGGCCTATCAGGGCATGGACGTCAAGGAAAAAGACGGCATGACCTACGGCACATACACCTACGAGAACGGTACCGACAAGTTCTTCTACACCTACGGTCTTTTCAAGGATGACACCTACTACTGGGACGTCAACCTTGCCTGCGATCAGGCAGACCAGGAGAAACTGGCGGATCCGATGATCACCATCCTGCAGAGCGTTGACCTGAAATAACAAAATGAAAAAGATCCTGACTGCAGGCATCGGCGCCTTGCTGGTGTGTGCCGCCGGAACACTTGTCAATTATCTGCATTACCGGCAGGACCATCATCTTCTGTGGTGCTACCGGATCCACGGCGGCGAGATCACCATCGAATACGGTTTCGCGGTCAAGGCGGTCCATATCTACGCGATGACGCCGGATCAGGTCGGCACCCACCACATCTCTTTCTCGATCTTCGGTCTGATCGTGAGCCTGCTGGTGAGCTTCGCGATCCTGCTGCTGCTGATCACGCTGACCGGAAAACTGCTGAAAAGATAAAAACGCAAGGAAACGGCCTCTCTTACAGTGATATGTACCCAGAATCCTGGACATATTGATTAACTCGACTATATCACGTCAGATCCGCGAATGGATGCTTCCCTGTACATAGCAGGGGGCATCCATTTTGTCTTTTCCTGGATCCGTTCGTGATTGTAGTAATGGA
>JAFWII010000032.1 GCA_017533785.1 Erysipelotrichaceae bacterium
ACTATCCCGCGAAGTATCCGATCGTTTCCTGTTTGCCGGAAGTCATCTATATATGACATAAAGAAAAGGTGAAACTCTGCATTGCAGAACTTCACCTTACCCGCTTTTTATTCCCCTGTCCTTGACAAGGGGTACAGTTTATCAGTACGTCTCTATTTCTCTGCATTTCTGAAGTAATTCGATGATCGGCAGATGCTGCGGGCAGACGCTCTCGCACTGGCCACATTGGATACAGTCGCTTGCGATGCCTCTGTCCTGGGTGACGATCGTGTATTCTCTCTTGGTCCGGAATGCCGGGGAACCCTTCTTGCGGTTCTCGACCGCGAAGATCTCCGGGATCGGGATGTTCATCGGACAGCCTTTGGTGCAGTAATGGCAGGCTGTGCAGGGGATCGACTGATCGGCGTCAATGGCTGCCTGTACTTCACGGATGACATCCATCTCGTGTTCGTTCAGCGGTTTGAACTCCTTCATGTAGCTCAGGTTGTCTTCCATCTGGGCGACATTGCTCATGCCGCTCAAGACGGCGAGCAGGTTCGGCAGGCCGGCGACGAAGCGGACTGCCCAGGAAGAATAGGATAAGCCGTTATTCTCACGGTCAAAGATCTCCTTAACAGTTGGGATCGGATCGGCGAGGATGCCGCCTTTGACCGGTTCCATAACGACGACCGGTTTCCCGTATTTCTGGCAGATCTCGTAATTCAGGCGGGAATTGACGCCCGGATTCTCCCAGTCGGCATAGTTGATCTGCAGCTGGACGAATTCCACGTCCGGGTGCTTTTGCAGAAGCTCTTCGAGAAGAGCCGGGTCAGCGTGGAAAGAGAAACCGTAATGGCGGATCTTTCCCTGCGCCTTCAGTTCCTTGACGTAATCCCAGAGGTGATATTCGTCGTATTTTTTGTAGTTGCCGCGCTGGATGGCATGGAGCAGATAGTAGTCAAAGTAGCCGGCACCGCTTCTTTCGAGACTGATCTCGGTCTCTTTCCTGGCCATCTCCTCGCTGGTGATGTCCGGTGAGCACATGAGTTTCGAGGCAACCGTGTAGGTCTCGCGGGGATAGCGCTCGATAAGCGCTTTCTTCATCGCTTCCTCACTGCCCGGATACATGTAGGCGGTATCGAAATACGTGCCGCCGGCTTCGATGAAGCGGTCGACCATGATCTTGACCTGTTCGACGTCGATCGTGCCGTCTTCGAATTTTGGTAAACGCATCAGACCAAATCCAAGTTTCAGTTTATTCTCCATATTTTTTCCTCTGCGTATATTATATCGTGTGAAAAATGTATATTTGGTGACGAAAACAGGCAGACCGTAAAGTTCGTCCGGAAGAGTCCGCCTTCTTCTGTAAAAGCACTATAATAGAGGTGGGAACTCAGGAGACAATAATATGCCGAACTATGGTTATACACATAATGAGCTGCGCAACAATCCGGAGTACCAGCGGCTGAAGCAGGAACTCGGAGAGGCACAGGAACTGATGAATGCCTACAACTGCGCATTGCTGGAAGTAAAATCCAAACTGGATATTCTGAATGAATACTTTTCGCTTTACGGCGAACAGAACCCGATCAACGACATTCAGACCCGTCTGAAAAAGCCGGACAGCATCTACGAGAAGCTGAAACGCTACAATCTGCCCATTACTCTTGAGGCGATCGAGGAGAATCTTTACGATGTTGCCGGGATCCGTGTCGTCTGTTCCTTTGTGGACGATGTCTACCGGGTCGCGGACGGGCTGATGGCCCAGGGCGGCATCATCGTGGACGGCAAAAAGGACTACATCATGTTCCCGAAGGAGAACGGCTACCGCAGTCTGCATCTTCTGCTGCGGGTGGCGATCCATCTGCCCTCCGGCAAAAGATATGTCAAGGTCGAAGTCCAGTTCCGCACGATCGCGATGGAATTCTGGGCAAACCTCGAGCATAAGATGCGTTACAAAAAGGACATGGACGAAAAGATGCAGCAGGAAGCCTATACCGAACTGCGTCGCTGTGCTGTCATGAGCAACGAACTGGACCGCCATATGCAGGACCTGCGCTACAAGATCGAAGGCGCGCACGGCACCGGGCAGCGGGACCTTTCTGATATCACCGGCTCCTTCAGTCTGCCTCCGATGGAGGATGACACCGAGAACTGAAGCGGTTTTTACACAACAGAACAAACAAAAGGGCGGAAGCCCTTTTTCTGTTATTCCGCCTTTGGAAACAGGACTGAACAACCGGCGTTCCGTGATAAATCAAAATTGTTTCCAATCAAAAAGAGAAGTGATAGAGTTATCAGTATGTTCAGAAAAACAGCGGGTGTGAAAAAGTCGGATCTTCTCCATGGTTCGATCGCCGGTCCGATCATGGCGTTCTTTCTGCCGATCCTGATCGGTACGCTTTTTCAGCAGCTTTACAATACTGTCGATGCCATGGTGGTCGGCAATTACGTAGGCAAGGAAGCCCTCAGCGCTGTTGGCGGGACGACCGGCGTGCTGATCAATCTGCTGGTCGGTTTCGTTGCCGGCCTGGCATCCGGTTCCACCGTCGTCGTCAGCCAGTATTTCGGTTCCGGAAACGGGCAGGAAGTTAAAAAAGCAGTCTGCACCGGGATGTTTCTGGCGATCGTTCTGGGTGTTCTGATCGGTGTCTTCGGCATTGCCCTGACGCCGCTGCTGCTGAGCCGGATGAATATCCCGGAATCCGTCTTCCCGCTTTCTGTTTCCTACATGCGGATCTATCTGTCCGGCATGCTGCCGATGATGATCTACAACAACGGCGCCGGTGTCCTGCGGGCAGTCGGCGACTCGAAGCGTCCGCTGTATTTCCTGATCGTTTCCTGCATCGTGAATATCGTTCTCGATCTTCTCTTTGTCGCGGTCCTGGGGATGGGCGTGGACGGCGCAGCCATTGCGACCGTGCTTTCGGTGGTCATCAGCTGCGTTCTGACGCTGATCGTCCTGGGCAGAAGCACAGAGTGCTACTCCTACCGCCTCAGAGAGACCCGCTTTGAAAAGAGGATGCTGAAAAGGATCATCGCCATCGGGTTTCCGACCGGTATTCAGAACGTCCTGTATTCCGTTTCAAACGTCTTTATCCAGCGCTCCGTGAACAGCTTCGGCGTGGATACGATGGCAGCTTTTACGGCCTTCGGAAAACTCGACGCTCTCTACTGGACGACTTCCGGCGCGTTCGGCACCGCGGCAATGACCTTTATCGGTCAGAACTTCGGCGCAGGCAATATCGACCGGGTAAAGAAGGGATTCAGGGTCTCGCTTTTGCTGTATGCGCTGATCTCGGCAACACTGTCGGTCTCACTGTATTTCGGATGTGACTATCTCTATCCGCTGTTCACCCGGGATGCAGAAGTCATCCGCATTGGTGTCGCGCTGATGCGCTACCTGTGTCCGTTCTGGACCATATTCATGTTCGTGGAGATCTTCTCCAGCGGTCTCAGGGCATGCGGCGACTCCCTGGTGACGACACTGATCACCGCCCTGGGCGTCGGACTGTTCCGCATCATCTGGATCTATACCGTTCATGCGGTAACCGTCTTTGATACGATGCGCTGCTATCCGGTCTCCTGGATCCTGACTTCAGCGCTGTTCGTCGTCTATTATCTTCGCGGCAACTGGCTGAAACGCACGAGAGTGGAATTCACAAAGGAATAACAGTATTTTGAACAAAGAGGCGGACCGGCAGAGACCGGAACGCCTCTTTTTCGGAATATATAAATTTTGATAACAAACCATTAACAATTGATATTATTCTTTTTCAGGCAAGTCTACGATAATGTAAGCGAAATGATCTCCTCGTTCAGACAACTGGAAGTATATCTCATCCGTAACCGGCGCTCTGCCAGAGCGGTGCTTTGCGGCTGCGAAGACGCAGCTTCTTTAAAAGCGCTTGCGTTGGCGGCGGACAATGGACTGGTCACAGCTTCCTTCCTGATCGGTGATCCGGAGAAAACAGAGAAGCTGTGCAGGGAAAACGGCATCGTCTTTGAACAGCACGAACTGATCAGCGAGACAGAAGAGGAAGCGGCTGTACTGACGGGTATCCGCCTGCTGAAAGAAGACAAAGCGGACATCCTCATAAAAGGCAGCGTCGGTTTCCGGATCTTCAGCCGTACCCTGCTTGACCGTGAACGGGGCATCGTCATTCCGGGCAAAGTGCTGAATTCCATCATGGTCGTCGAAAACATCGACCGCGACGGTTTTGTCTTTATCTCCGGCTGTCCGACGAACGCGGCGCTGAATCTGCCGCAGAAACTGGCGGTCGTCATGGACACGGTCGGACTTGCGAATAAGTTCGGCGTGGTAAATGTCCGTGTCGCCGCCCTGACTTCCAGCGACGAGATCAGCCCGAACGACCAGGCGGCAATCGATGCCTACGGTCTCAGCAACATGAAATTCAGAAACTGCGTGATCCGCGGACCGGTCACGATGGGCAACACTTTGACGAATGATGCCAAGGGCAGGATCGTGCCGGATTACGACGTGCTGTTCGGAAGCGAACCGGGAATGGGACTTATGATCAACCGTGCCTTCCGTCTTTCTTCCGGCCGTGAATTTGCCGGCATCCTCTCGCATACGCAGTATCCGGTCGCAGTCAGCTCTCATGTGGACTGCGTGGAGACCCGCTATAACTCGATCCTGCTGGCATTGCTGAAAGGGAAAGAGGTACAATAGAGTACATGGAAGACAAAAAGACGATCCGGGAATACATCGAACGCACTGCCGGGGATAACGGCCTGATCCTGACGGAACTGGCGGAGGATCATACAGTCATCGAACGCGATATCAAAGAGAACGAGTACAATGTGCTTGGACTCGTTTACGGAGGCGTCCTTTTCAATGCCGCGGATACCGCAGCCGGGATCACCAATCTCTGCGCCGGAGACGGAGGACCGACTTTAAACGGTTCGATCGACTACCTGCGGCCGACGAACGGCATAAAGAAGATCCGGCTGGAGAGCCGTATCGTCAAACAGGGAAGAAGCATCTCCTTCATCGAGACGGACATCTTCAGCGATCAGAATGTGCTGGTCGCGAAAGCGCGATTCACCTATTTCCAGTACAGCAGATAGTATTGATTGACCGTCTTTACAGACGGTTTTAAAATGGTCTTATAAGGACGGCGAAAGGAGACCGGTATGAGAAACAACGGAGCAGGTATGTGTTGTTGCAGGTGTATTAGAGACCGGATCTGCCGTCACGGAATGTTTTAGCAGCATTTTTCGTACATCTATGACAGCAGTCCGGTCGTAAAATACCGGATTTTATTTTGCCGTCGTAAAATAGAGGAAAGAGGAAAGAAACATGAAGAACATCAAGAAAACCGGCACCGAACTGATCGGTGGCACACCGCTGATGGAACTTACCCATATCGAAAAGAAATACGGGCTGAAAGCGACTCTGCTCGGCAAGCTCGAATACTTCAACGCGACCGGTTCAGTCAAGGACCGTATCGCCAGAAAGATGATCGAGGACGCAGAGGAAAGAGGAGTTTTGAAAGAGGGCTCTGTGATCATTGAACCGACTTCCGGCAATACCGGCATCGGTCTGGCTTCTGTGGGAACAGCCAAAGGCTACCGGGTGATCATCGTCATGCCGGAGACTTTTTCGATCGAAAGAAGAAAACTGATCCGTGCCTACGGGGCGGAGATCGTTCTGAGCGAAGGCTCCAAAGGCATGAAGGGCGCGATCGCCAAGGCAGAAGAACTGGCGAAGGAGATCCCCGGCTCATTCATTCCCGCGCAGTTTGATAATCCGGCCAACTGGAAGGCACATTACGAAACGACCGGTCCGGAGATCTGGAAAGATACAGACGGAGAAGTCGATATCCTGGTCGCGGGCGTTGGCACCGGCGGCACGATCACCGGCACCGGAAAGTATTTGAAGGAGCAGAATCCGGAGATCAGAGTCGTTGCGGTAGAGCCGGCTTCTTCACCGGTGCTGTCGGGAGGCAATGCCGGAGCACATGCGATCCAGGGCATCGGCGCAGGTTTCGTTCCGGCTGTTCTGGACACATCCGTCTATGATGAAGTCATCACCGTTCTGAACGAGGACGCAATCGCGACAGGCGCGGAATTCGGAAAGACCGAGGGCCTTCTGGTCGGTATCTCCGCCGGCGCGGCTCTCTGGGCAGGAATTCAGCTGGCGCAGCGTCCGGAGAACGAGGGCAGAAACATCGTCGTGATCCTTCCGGATTCAGGCGACCGCTATCTCTCGACCGCGCTGTTCGGAGAGTAGCCGGCAGGTTGAAATCACTGCCTGTTTCCAATAAGATGACAGTATAAAGAATGAATCAGAAAACGCGCAAACTGACATATACCGCAATGTTCGCGGTCATCAACTATATCGTCTTCACCTTCGGCAAGATCAATGTGCCGACGGCGCCGGGACATACTGTGGCGATCCATCTGGCCAATGCCAGCGTGGTCCTTTCGGCGTGGTTTCTCGGCCCTGTCTATGGCGGACTCGCGTCTGCGGTCGGTCTTTCGATCGCGGATTTCCTCGATCCGCGCTACATCCTGTCCGCACCGAAGACGTTTCTGCTGAAATTTCTGATCGCCTATATCGCAGGAAAAGCTGCTGAGAAGATGAAACTGGCGGAGCAGACCGAAAGAAAAGACGTCACCCGGATATGCGCGATCAGCGCAGCACTGGGTCTGGGCTTTAATGTGATCTTCGACCCGATCATCGGCTATTTCTATAAGAGCTACGTCCTGCGGATCCCGCAGGAATTCATGGGGATCATCGTCACCTGGACGGCTGGAGTGACTGCGCTGAACGCAGTTGTCAGCCTCTTTGTCTCGGTGATCCTGTATCTGGCTCTATACAAAGCTTTCCGCTCAAAACTACCGGAGTAAATCAATGAAAAAATCGCGACTCTTCATCACTCTTTTTATCGTGTTATCCATGTTGCTTTTCGGCTGTCAAAAACCGGAAGAACCTGTTCCTTCGCAGGATCCCAATGCCTGCGACATCGTCGATGACTGCGGCGATGACGAGAACAGCACGGCGGGGATGACCTTTAAGGAGGCATACGAATCCAAAAACGGCAAGGAGAACTCCTCCGGCAAGCCTTACCGTACGGTCTCGATCGCAGAGGATCATCCATTCGTTAAGACAAACGCGGAAGACGTTGTCAGAATGATCGAAAACAAAGAGACATTCTATGTTTATGTCGGCGACGAGATGTGCCCCTGGTGCCGGAGCGTGATCGAAAAGACGATCGAGGTCGCAAAAGAAGCAGGCGTCGATAAGATCTACTACCTGGAGATCTGGAACGACGAACACGAGGAGATCCTGCGAGACCAGTACAAGGTCGAGGACGGGAAGACTGTTCAGACAGCGGAAGGAACCGACGCTTACCGGACGCTGCTGAAATACTGGGACAGCGTATTGAGTGACTATACGTTAACGGACGGAGACAACAAGATCGAGATCGGCGAGAGACGGATCTTTGCCCCGAATTTCTTTTATGTGGAAGACGGTGAGGTCGTGCGTTTCACGACCGCAACGTCTTCTCTTCAGGAAGATGCACGGCAGGCGCTGACCGAAGAGATCCTGGCAGACGAAGAAGCCATGCTGAAGGAATTCTTCGGCATCGAATAAAACAGGAGAATGCATATGAAAAAAGTTGTTTTGCTGAACGGCAGCCCGCGAGCGAACGGCTGCACCGCAACCGCCCTTCAGGAAATGATCAAAGTCTTTGAGGAAGAAGGGATCGAAGCCGAGATCCTGCAGATCGGCAGCCGGAACATCCGCGGCTGCATGGCCTGCGGCTATTGCCACAAAAACGGGAAATGCGTCATTGACGACTATGTCAATGAGATCGCGCCTAAGATCGTCGAAGCGGATGGCATCGTGATCGGTTCCCCGGTCTATTACGGTTCCCCGAACGGAACGCTGATCTCCTTTCTGGACAGGCTTTTCTACAGCAACGGCGGCAAGTTCAAGAATACTGCCGAAAAGGTGCGCGTCGGCGCATCGGTCGTCAGCTGCCGCAGGGGCGGCAATACAGCGAGTTTCGATGTATTGAATAAATACTTCACAATCAATGCGATCCCGCTGGCTTCCAGTACTTACTGGAATCAGGTCCATGGCTTCACCACAGAAGACGTGAAAAAGGATCTTGAAGGCCTGCAGGTCATGCGCAATCTTGCCCGCAGTATGTCCTATATGATCAAAGCGTTTGCGGCTGCGGAAGGTTCAGTCGAAAAGCCGGTCATGGAACGCGGCGCTTTCACAAGTTTTCCGGACGGAAAATAACAGTCCGGAAATCCATTCGGATGCTTTATAGTTAATAAACAACCTCTTAAAAGGAGGTTGTTTTCTTGTGACATAGATTTTCTGAAACCCATTCCTGTTTCATAAAAGAAAACCATAAATTCAGTAATATAAAGCATAAATAATACATATTTCCCTTCGTTTTCTAATGCCGATAGAATGAAACCATAATAAAGGGGATACTTCCCCTGAGAGAAGAAAGGAGGTCTCCGAATGACCGCTCAAAATCCCTCTATTCTAAGCTTCCTTATTGGTGAGATCCCCTTTCTTCTTTTTATGGCTTTTCTGATCTATATGTTCTGGATCCGGCCGAAAAGGAAGGAAAAAAGAGAAGAAGAGGAAGAAAAGTCAAAAACATTTTATCCCGGTGACCGTATCCTCTTTGAGGACGGCATGGTCGGGGAAATGGTCAAGAGAAGCAGCAGCTATATCACCGTAACTTCCGGTATGAAAAAGGAAGTCTTCCAGCGCAGAACAGAAGATATCTACATGAATCTCTCCTGCGAAGACCGCAAGAGACAGGCATATAAGAATCTTTCCTTAAAGGAAAAGATCCTAAGCAAGATCTAGGAGGTAAAGATGGAATCGATCAAAACATTCGGAGCGTTCATGCTCGCTTACCTGCCTGTGATCCTTGTATTTGCCGCAGTTGCCTTCTGGATCTATATGCTTGTTCGGACGCTCAGAAGAAAAGCACACGAAGCAAAAGTGCGGAAAGTCAAAGTCGGCGACAGAGTCAGAACGATCAAAGGTCTGGAAGGAACGATCGTCTCTGTCAGCAAGGATACCGTAGATCTGGAATACGACGAGCATTGTGCAAGTTTCGTCTTCGAGGCGATCAAGGACCTTATCTAAAAGCATTTTCATCTGAAGCCTGAAAAGTCTCCCCTTTCTATCTTGAATGGCTTCGCTAACAACAGACGAGTTTGTGAGATCGCCATATTCTTATGAACCTGTCTTTCTTTTGAAGAAAGGACATCAGAAGATCTGGATGTTGCCAAGTATATAACAGTATGATTTCTTTCAGTTATGCTCTATAAGCAATCGATAGTTCTTTCAAATCTTTCATACAGATAAAATGAAACCGGGCAGAGATCATGAGATCTCTGAAAGAAGAAAGGAGATCTCCGGATCGGCCGCTCAAAAATCCCTCTATTCTTAGTTTCCTTATCAGGAGGTCCCCTTTCTCCTTTCCATCGTCAGACAGCAAGACCTGACCGGCTGTATACGGCAGGCAGTATAGAGAGAATTTCCAAAGAAGCCAACACCTCCCCTTTCTATTATTGAATATGGCTTCACAAGTTACGGACAGGTTCAGAGGATCGCCACATTCGATGGACCTGTCTGTTTTTAACCAAAGGAGTTATGAAAAATGAGCATAGGCAAATACTATTCTGTAAACAAAGAATATCGTATCAGCAAGCGTGTGCGTGCTGAGAGCTGTCTGGCAAAGTACTTTTCATGCAAAGACGCCTCCGCAAGAAAGGTCTTCCTGCATACTCTGTTCGGTTCGGTCGGAACGGATGCGGTCCTGGGAGAAGGATTTCGCTGTGTTTTCGGCAGTAACACTTATCTCGGTAAGGCGTTCTCCTGTGGCGAAAACGTCTCGATCGATGATCACGCCCCGGTGTACATCGGTAATAACGTGCATATCGGCAATAACGTCAGGATCCGCACGCTCATGAGTTCCGGACAGGACGGGTATATAGCGAAACCTGTCTATATCGGGGACAATGTATCGATTAATGACGATGTTATTATAGAACCCGGCGCGATAATCGGTTATAATAGCATAGTCACAAACTAAAAAAGTATCCCATTAACAGGTTTCCGAAACCGCAAAGGAGGAACATAAAATGTCCAGTATCACGAAAACAAGAAACATCACGCTGATTGCCGTCTTCACTGCGATCGTTGCTGTATTACAGCTCGTAGGCGCTACGATCCGCTTCGGAACATTCTCGATCTCGCTCGTTTTAGTGCCGATCGTTATCGGCGCAGCTTTATGCGGCCCTTATGCCGGTGCGTGGTTCGGCTTTGTCTTTTCAATGATCGTTTTGTTCACTGACTCAGCCGCTTTCATGGTGATCAACCCCCTGGGTACGATCCTGACTGTCCTGATCAAGGGAACCCTTGCCGGTTATTTAGCCGGCCTTGTCTACAAACTCAACGAAAAGAAACAAAACCGTTACGTCTCGGTCGGCCTGGCAGCAGTCACAGCACCGGTTGTCAATACCGGCATCTTCCTGCTCGGCTGCCGTCTGTTCTTCTTCGAAACGATCAAGACCTGGGGCGCAGCTGCCGGTTTCGATAATGCCTATGTCTATATGCTGGTCGGTTTTGTCGGTATCAACTTCCTGCTTGAACTGCTGATCAACATCATCCTTTCCCCGGTCATCGTCAGACTGATCGACTACGGGAAAAAGAGATTCTTCTAAAAACAAAAACGCAGGGGCCGCGCGGTCCCTGCTTTTTGTTGTTTGCAACGTTTCCGCGCCGCTGTTAAACTCAAAGCATGAAGATCATTATTGCACCCGCAAAGAAGATGGCCGAAAACAATGACGATTTTTCCTTCCGCCGGGTTCCGGTCTTTTTGAATGACGCAAAAAGACTTCAGAAATGGCTGCGCTCAATGACTTTTGATGAGCGGAAAACGCTTTGGGCATGCAGCGAAAAGATTGCCCGGGAAAGCAGCGTGCTGCTCGGCAGTGATCTTGAAAGCGGACTGTCGCCGGCCATCGTGACGTATGTCGGGATTCAGTACCAGACAATGTCTCCTTCTGTATTCACGGATGAGGAACTGGAATATGTGGAAGAAAATCTGCGCATCCTGTCTGGTTTTTACGGGATCCTCCGGCCTTTTGACGGCATACGCGCCTACCGGCTGGAGATGCAGGCAAAAAGATCTCCGACCGGCGGAGATCTGTACCATTACTGGGGCGATCGGATTTACAGAAAACTGAAAAGCGAAACGGAAACGATCATTAATCTTGCGTCTGCTGAGTACAGCAAAGTCATAGAACGATATCTGCAGGCGGAAGACCGGTTCCTGACGCTGGTGTTCGCCGAGAAGGAAAACGGCAGGCTCGTGACCAAGGGTGTTTACGCAAAGATGGCTAGAGGTGACATGGTGCGCTATATGGCAGAAAACCGGATCAGAGATCCGGAAGACTGCAAAACATACAATAGGCTGGGGTATCGGTACGACCCGGTGTCATCTGATGAGACACATTGGGTATTTATCAGATAGATAGATTATGCATCAGAACGCGAATAGGCGTTCTTCATAAGATTGGAAACCGTGGCAAGGACTTTGTCCAAAGTCGCATACGTCATTTCTTTGACTTTATCGGCGATCTCCTGGTTTGCCTTTTCAGCAAGCGCAATTTTATCTGCTTTCTTTGCCTTTGCGATCTCCTTCGCGTACTTCTTGATCAGAGTGTGACCGGTCGTCTGAACCATGTACTGATAGCGTTCGATATGAGAGATACATTGCGGATAATGGCTGTCCGCGAGAGCACCCAAATAACGGTTCGCCCAGTAGAAATTCTCAGTCGTCGGGCAGGTCGTTGTGTTGGCGAAGTACTCCGGCGTTTTGCTTACCTGAGTGAAGAACGGAACGAAGGCGTTGAACGGATTCGAGCCGAAGCAGACCCATTCGATAGCGGCGGTTTCTTTCGGAGCATCGCTGCGGATCTGTGTAAGAGAAAGGAAATTGTTGCGGTTGATCCCGATCACGCGGTATTTGCCGGCTTCACTGATGTCACCGTGACGGCGGTAGGGATCGTACTTTGTTCCCTGGAAATGGTTGGAAAGAACGTATTTGATGTCTTCGACGGTGATCTTCTTTTCCGGAAGCAGACACCATGGAATATCATCGCTTTCCGGTGTGAATTCCGGATCCGGACCGTCCCAGTCGATCGTGCGCGGATTGAAGTAGCGTTCGATCGCCCAGGCACGCGGTGTGTTATATACGTGATCCGAATCGCTATGGGAACCGAAAGCGTAACGCGGATTGAACTCGCCGTCGAGATTCAGAT
Source organism: Erysipelotrichaceae bacterium (assembly GCA_017533785.1). GTDB lineage: Bacteria > Bacillota_I > Bacilli_A > Erysipelotrichales > Erysipelotrichaceae > RGIG5669. The sequence continues at coordinate 12,319 of JAFWII010000032.1, forward strand.
CAAGACTGTTTTCGGTGATGAATTCTTTCAGATCGGCAGAGCACATATGCTCCTTCTGTTCACCGAAGGCATCTGCCAGATCGAAATCATCGATACCAAGCTGGTTCGGCATAACGACATAGGCTTCGTCCGGGACGCGTTTTGCGATCCAGTGATGGCCGCCGATCGTTTCGAGCCACCAGACCTCGTCTCCGTCCTGGAAGGCGATGCCGTTCATCTCATAGGTACCATATTTTTCAAGTAGTGAACCCAGACGTTTTACGCCGTCGCGCGCGCTTTTAATATAAGGAAGAGTGATGCTGACAAGATCTTCTTCGCCGATTCCGCCGATGACTTCTTCCTGTCCGTCTTTTGCCGGTCGGTAGACGACCAGCGGATCACCGGAAAGGACGCGCTCATTGCTGGTGATCGTCTCAGTGGCTGTCATCGCGACATTGAGCTCATTGACTCCGGCAGCTGCCCAGATCCCTTCGGAAGGATCGGCATTCGGCATGGCCGTATAGCGATAGGCTTTTTTCGGAAGCGGGATCGTTACATGGGAGATAACGGAATGATAAACTACCGGCTGGTCTTTTGGCTCAACGACAATGAATTTCTTGGCACCGAAATATCCGGATGGCGAATCCTCGTTGCGGGCGGCAAAGGTCGAGCCGTCATAAGTTGCTTTCTTACCTGCTAATACAGTTGTACATGGCATAAAAAGATCTCCTCTCTATGCTGAAATCTTAACAGAAAATGCGCGGCCGCGATAAATAACTCTTCTTTGGAAAATGCTTTGGAGTTTGGTCTGTCGGCTCCAAGCGTTCCGCAGGGAAAAGACCGAGGGAGCGGACATTGTGAAGCTTGCGCCTATTGTTCTACGGTGCTTTTCAAATTATTACGCAAACCGACAGAAGACACACCTCTTTTTTCATTTATATAATTATTTTACAAAATTGCGAAATTGATAAGATTAGCGACAAAATCACAAATATATCAGTCTAATCAGAGGAATACTTGTTTAGTTGAAACCGCAACTGACGGCCACGCTGCCCTTATATATAATATAAGGATAGAAAAATCGGCATATTTTCAGGCAATTCTGATATTTCTTTCTATCTTGCTGGAAAATACTGTACGAGCGAACAAATGAAAGCGCATAAACAGAGCAAATCATTGTGATTTTACAAAAACAAATTTCACCAAACTGTCACACAATTTCACACAATTGGCGATCGCGAAGGTTGAATTATAGCATGGTTGTGATAATATTAAGTTACATTCAATATGAAAGGGGAGGAAATAGTTCATGATTGATGTAACGAGTGTTGGACTTCCATCAATGAACATTTTGACTTGGGTTCTGGCCCTTGCTCCGATTGTTCTGGTTTTAGTCCTCATGCTAGCCTTCAAAGTAAGTGGCGCTAGAGCCGGTGTTATCGCATGGGTTTTAACCGCAGTTATCGCTTACTTCATTTTCCACGCTGGACCGGATGTAATTGGTGCCGGTACTGTTAAGGGTCTTTGGTCCACGATCAACGTCCTTTACATTATCTGGTCTTCCATGTTCCTGTACAACGTTGTTAACGAAACCGGTGCTTTCAAAGTTATCGCTGCTAAGTTCACAGAAATGACCAACGGTAACAAACTGCTCCAGCTCCTTATCCTTGGTTGGGCTTTCCCGACATTTATCCAGGGTGTCTGTGGCTTTGGTGTTCCGGTTGCTGTTGCTACTCCGCTGTTAATCGGTTTAGGATTTGATCCGTTAATGTCCGTTATCACAGCATTACTCGGCCACTCTTGGGGTATTGCTTATGGTTCCTTAGGTTCCATGTACGGTGTCTTAACAGGCTTATCCAACTACCCGAAGGAATCCGCTGAAAACCTGATGAAGGTTGGTATCTGGGGCGCTATCTTCTGTACAATCGGCTGTCTCTTAGTTGGTTTCTGCATCCTGCACAACTACGGTTCCAGAACTACTAAGAACGTTGGTAAGACAATGGCTGAAGGTGCTGTTGCCGTTATCTTCGAAACCGTTGTTATGGGCGCTACCCTGATCGGTATGGTCGCGATCTCTGCTCCGACTCTTGGCTGTTTCGCTGCTGGTGCTGTTGGTCTGATCCTTGGTACTCTCGTTCTGCCGAAGCTCCCGATGTACAAGCCGGTTGAAGGTGCTGATGCTGGTGAAAAGACTTCCTGGGGCGACTTCCTCAAGAACTTCTCCGGTTACCTGATCCTGGTCGTTGTCGTTTGTGCTATCATGCTGATCAACCCGATCAAGAACGCTTTAAACGGCATCGTTACTCTCGGTCTGCACTTCAATGCTAACCAGTTAGGCGGCGGCTTAACATACGGTAACGCAGAAGTTGCTAAGTACTCTGGCTTAAAGTTCTTCACAATGCCTGGTTCTCTGATCCTGTACTCCACTGCTCTTGCTATCCTTTGCTATAAGTCCCTTGGTATGCTTCCGCAGGGTGCAATCGGTCAGGCTTGGCAGAAGACAATCAAACAGTCCATCGGTTCCACAACTACAGTTATCCCGCTCACAATGATGGCTATGCTGATGGTTGAAGCTGGTATGACTAAGTACATTGCTTACGGTATCGCTATGGTCGTTGGTAACCTCTACCCAATCTTCTCACCGTTCATCGCGTTACTTGGTGGTTATGTTACCTCTTCTGGTACATCTTCCAACAACCTGTTCACAAACCTGCAGGAAGACGTTGCAACCGTACTTGGTATCTCCGTTCCGATCATCCTTTCTTGTCAGACTGCAGAAGCTGCTCTGTCCAACTCCTTCTCTCCTGGTAACGCTGCTCTGGGTACTGGTGTATCCGGTCAGTCCGGCCGTGAAGGCGAAATCCTTGCAGCTACTGGCGTCTACAATGCTATCCAGTCCCTCGTATTAGGTGTTGTTGCATACATCCTGATCAAGATGGGCTTAGGTATGTAATTGGAGGTAATTCATAGTATGCCAAAGGCTGTTGTTAACAAGTTACTCGGTGTTTGCGCTGTTGTAGTTGGCGTTATTGTTCTCTACGTCACATTAGGTATGGGCACAACCGCTACTTGGATTGGCTTAGTTGTTTGTTTAGCAGCTATGCTGTTCCTCGCTAGCAAGTGCTAAGCTAAAACAGTTATCCGACTAAAGTAAAAAAGATCACACGAAAGTGTGGTCTTTTTTTGTCAGAACGCAGCTGCTCCTGCATCCGCAGTCGTTCTTTGCTGCCCGGAGTTTATGCGGTCCGGCGCTCAGTATAGCCAAAAAACCAAAAGTGTGACAAGATAACTATATAGCGACCAATATCGCAAAAAAGAGAAAGGGGAGTTAAGCAGTATGATTCAAATGCCATCAACACTGCCTCCGATGAGTGCTCTCACCTGGATTCTGGCAATGCTGCCGCTGATCGTCGTGCTGGTGCTTATGTTCCAGTTCAAAGTCAGTGGTCCGCGTGCGGGCGTTATTGCCTGGGTCATCACCCTGGTCATTGCTTACTTTGTTTTCAAAGCCGGTCCGCAGGTCCTTCTTGCCGGAAGCATCAAGGGCGTATGGACGACTTTGTCCGTCTTATTCATCATCTGGAGCTCCATGTTCCTTTACAATATCGTAAATGAGACCGGCTCCTTCAAGGTCATTGCCAATACATTTACCAGGTTAACGAACGGCAACCGCCTTCTTCAGCTTCTGATCCTGGGCTGGGCTTTTCCAACTTTCGTGCAGGGTGTCTGCGGCTTCGGTGTACCTGTTGCCGTTGCGACTCCGCTGCTGATCGGGTTGGGCTTCGACCCAATGCTTTCTGTCATTACAGCACTGATGGGACATTCCTGGGGTATCACCTTCGGTTCGCTCGGCGCTTCCTACGAAGCTCTTTACACTCCGAGCTTTGGCGCCTGGGCAGGCGAATGGGCAGGTACAGGCGCACCTGACGCCTGGCGCGCTCCGCTGGCGATGTGGGGATCGATCTTCATTGCGTTCGGCGGTGTGATCGTTGGTCTCTGCATTCTGCACCACTACAGGAAATATGTCCCTGAGGAGGAAAAAGGTTCTGTGATCCGGAAAGGATTGCCGGCCGTTCTCTTCCTGTCCATTGTTATGGGCTTAGTCATGGTCGGTGTATGCACATGGCTCGTTCCGAATATCGGCTGCTTCATTGCCGGTGCTGCTGGCCTTGGCCTCGGCGCTCTTGTTCTGCCGAAGATGAAAGCCTACAAGGGAACGGGCGAAGAATTCAAACCGCAGGAAGGCACACCGGATCTGTCATTTTTACAAGCATTCTCCGGTTACCTGATGCTGTTCGCGATCGTGCTGGTCTGTCTGCTTGAGGTAAAAGGCGTATTCTCCAATCCGATCAAACAGGCGCTTGCTTCGGTCAAGTTCGGTTATAACGCGGTTGAAAGCGTGACCGGAACCGGCTTCACGACTCCCGCGTCCTTCCAGTCTCTGAATCTTACGACGCCCGGTGTTCTGATCGTTGTTTCCTCGATCGTCGCGATCTGTCTCTACAAAGCTATGGGTGCTCTGCCGAAAGGCGCTGTCGGACGTTCCCTGATGAATACCGCCAAACAGTCCATCGGTTCAACGACGACCGTTATCGCAATGACGATGATGGCTGTGGTCATGACCGAATCCGGTCTGACAACATATATCGCGTATGGTATTGCTGCCGTTGCCGGTTCTTTCTTCCCGTTCCTTGCGCCGTTCATCGGCCTTCTGGGTGGTTTCGTTACAAGTTCCGGCACATCCTCCAACGTTTTGTTCGCCGGTCTGCAGTTTGAAGTTGCGAACGCGCTGAAGATCAGTCCGTTCATCATTCTGGCTGAGCAGACAACGGCGTCCTCGCTGTCCAATTCCTTCTCTCCGGGCAACGCCTCTCTTGGTACCGGCGTTTCCAACCAGAGCGGCAAAGAAGGCGAGATCCTGAAAGTTACCGGTTTCTACAATATGATCCAGTCTGCGCTCGTCGGCCTGCTCGGCATCCTGCTGATCAACGTCCTGCATATGGGTCTTTAAGGAGGTCAAACAATGCCTGTTGCTGTTAAGAAAAAACTGTTCGCGGTCCTTGCTGTAGTATGCGCTGTTGTCGCCTCACAGGTCGTATTTATCAAAGGTGGGGAAGCGAGTTCCGTCATCGGACTGGCTGTCTGCGCTGCGGCCAGCGCATTCCTTTTCCTGGTCTGCTGAGAACAGAAGGAACAAAGAGGATAAGGATCCCTGCAAAGGGATCCTTTTTGTATGCTTTCTGCAAAGGCTGTAGTAAGATGAATTCATGAAAAAATTTCTGCCGGACCGGCCTTTTATGAAACGGGTCCTGCTGGTCGCCCTTCCGCTGATGCTCCAGCAGCTGATCACTGTCTCTGTCAACCTGATCGACAACCTGATGATCGGGACTTTAGGCAATGACGCGATCTCGGCAGTTGCAGTCGTCAATAAATACTATATGATCGCCTCAATGGCGGTCACCGGTCTGACTGCTGCCGGCGCAGTCTTTGTCGCCCAGTTCTTCGGTGCCGGGAACGCTCCCAGCATGAAGAAGAGCTACAGTTCGATGATGACGACTTCAGTTGCGGTCACCGCAGTATTTATGATGATCGGCTTTTTCTTCATGCGGCCGATCCTGCACTACTTCACGAACGAGGAAAGCGTTATTGCGCAAAGCGTCCTCTATATGCAGATCGTGCTGTTTTCCTATCTCCCGTACGCGGTGACACTATGTCTTTACAGTACGATCCGCGCGATCGGCGACACGAAAACGCCGTTCTTCTGCTCGATCATACCGGTCGTTACGAACACCTTTCTGAACTATTGCCTGATCTTTGGCAATTTCGGGCTTCCGCAGCTGGGAATACGCGGCGCGGCGATCGCGACACTGACGGCACGTCTTTTGGAATGTGCAGTCATCGTCTTTATCTATCACCATAAAGAGTATCCCTTCAGGAGTTCCCTTTTATCCTATATAAAAGTGGACATGAAGATCACGAAACAGGTGCTGTCAAAAGCAGCGCCGCTGATGACGAACGAGATGCTGTGGTCTTTTGGTATGGCTACCCTGTTTAAGTTCTATGCGACCCGCGGAGCCGACGTCATGTCCGGATTCTCGATTGCAGGCACGATCTCCGATCTCTTCTTTACGCTGTTTGCCGGCATGGCAGCGGCTTCGACGGTCCTGATCTCGACGCCGCTCGGCGCAGACCGGATCGAGGAGGCAAAGTCCAACGCCTACCGTCTGATCGGATTCAGTGCAGGACTGGCCGCTGTATTCGGCGTCATGATGTACTCTTCTTCATTGCTGGTTCCAATCCTTTACAGCCGGGTCTCGGCAGATGCGCAATCCTGCGCCAAAGTCTTTATCCGGGTCCAGAGCTGCCTGTTCTGGCTGTACATGGCTACGACGCAGTGCTATTTCATTCTGCGTGCCGGCGGTGATATGAAACACACCTTAATGATGGATTCCGGATTCATGTGGACGGTGATGATCCCGATCGTCGGCTGTGTGACTTATCTGACGGCTGCGACCTATATCTGGATCTATCTCAGCGCTCAGGCCGCCGATCTGATCAAACTTGTATTTGCCTTCCATCTGGTATTTAAAGAGCAGTGGGCAGTCAATCTTACAAATAACAGCGACTGATAAAGTTGATAAAAATTCTCTTGCATATTTGTGAAAAAAGATTATTCTTTAACGTATGTCAAAAAACATCGTTACGAAGAAAGAAGAACTTCTGAAGAAACAGCAGGAGGAAATACAGCAGAGAAAGAAACGGATACAGCGCCCGATCGCATTCATTCTGCTTCTGATCGCTGTCCTTTTCTGGTTTCGCACATATTCCCAAAACAGGCTTTCCGCGATCAATATGCTGATCGGCTTCGCTTTCGGTGCGGTCATGGCCCGCAGCAACTTCACCTTTACGGCGAATCTGCGCAACCCGGTCATGAAGAATTCCTACAAGTTCACCTACCTGCACTTTAAGATGACGGTGATCACCTGCATCGGCATCAATGCTGTCATCGCTCTCAAAAGCATGATGGGGACCTTTGACTGGGCGGCATACGCAAAAGAGCCGACACCGGTCTCGGTCTGGTTCTTCATGTCTGCCATCGTCTTCGGCTTTGGCGTCGGGATCCTCGGTTCCGCCGGATCCGGCATCATTAAGAAGGCGGCCAACGCTAAACTCGACTTCATCCTGGCAATGATCTGCTTCATCATCGGTTCGCTGTTCGGCGTCATTCTCCGCACCAGTGTTACCGGTGCCTTCGGTGAGCGCCAGTACTATATGCCGGAACTCTTCGGCTGGCCGATGGCGATCATGATCCAGTTCTATCTGTTCGTGATCTATTTCTATTTTGTCTATCACGGCGCCAAACAGTTCGGCACCTACGAGATGCGCGATACCGTTACGGTGCTGGAGATCGCCAGGCGGAAGATCCCGCTCGGTCAGAAGATCCACCGCATGGCGCATGAGATCTTTGTTTCCGGTATCGAAGCGAATATGGGCATCATCTATATCTCGATCATCTCGATCGTATACTTCTTCTTCAATTCCCAGGTCCTGGGCACCGGCATGCCGCTGGCCACTTTCGGTTATAAGGTCATGCATCTGCTCGGAGTGGATACGACATCTCTGCTCGGCACTTCGCTGGCAGCACAGATCGAGAGAGAAGTCTATGATCTTCCGAAAGTCGTGATGGTCGCGGGCTACGCCCTCGGCGCTGCCTTCGTTCCGCTGCTGCGCGGGGATTACAAACCTTCCGGCCTCGGTGACCGCAACAACATCATCCGCATGGTCGTCGGCGGCTTCCTGACCGGTGTCGGCGTTCAGGGCATGTACGGCGCCAATATCGGCGAAGTCTATGGCGCGATCTCCATGCTGTCGCTGTCCGGCTGGCTGGTCATCCCCTTCATCGTCGGCGGACTGTTCCTGGCAAAACCGATCCACGCGTATCTGGGCGGCGAAACAAGACCATTCCGCTGGGGCGGAGAGTAGAGTATAATATACTCGCAAGGAGGTTTTGCAATATGGATCTCAATAAGAAGAGTTTTATGGAAAAATCTTACATGACGGGAAAGGACTTCAGCACCCAGAGTCTTGCCTACGCGCTGGCTGAGTATCTGGACCGCCGCAAGAATATGATCACCCAGACGATGCGCACCCGCCGCGGATACATCGTTCAGTGCAAAGGCGACGCCACCGCTGAATGGACCAAGTATCTTGGACTGGATGCCGCCCTCTCGGTCAATCTTGAGCAGTACAACGAACAGCTCAACGTTTCGATCGGCGTCGAAAAGTGGACGGAGAAACTCGGCATCGCCGCTTTAGGTATCTTCGTATTCTCACCGCTGGTATTCACCTCCGGCATCGGCATCTTCCGCCAGATGTCCTTATGCACAGACATCTACTCCTTTATCGAAGACTATATCGGTGAAAAACCGATCGGACAGACTTCCACTCCTGCGGCAAAGAAGGTCGAGACGATCATCTGCCCGCAGTGTGAGACAGAGAACCGCGGAGACGCGCAGTTCTGCAAATTCTGCGGCGAGGATCTGCGCAAGAAGGTGACAGCCTACTGTCCGAACTGCGCTACCGAACTGGAGGGTGATGAGCTGTTCTGTCCGAAGTGCGGCGCAAATCTTCGGGATTAAGCAAAAAAGGAGGCAAAAACCTCCTTTTTATTAGCATTTTATAAAAAAGTGTAAGTTGTAAATCTTTCACTGCTATTGTATAATTTGTTCAACTTTATATGAAAAGTTTTCATTAAAGGGGGAAGGGGTCTTATGCTCAAATACTTACGCAAACGACTGGTCATGATGGTATTCCTGCTTCTGGGAATGACTTTCATCGTGTTCGCCAGTCTGTACTTCGCTCCCGGTGACCCGGCCGAGATCGCTGCCGGTCCGAGTGCCACCATGGAGGAGATCGAGCTGATGAGGCAGTACCTCGGTCTCGACCGTCCGTTCATCGTCCAGTACGGGACTTATCTCTGGAACCTTCTGCACGGTGACTTCGGTACATCGCTGATCACCCGTCAGCCGATCCTGAGCGAACTGCTTATCCGTCTGCCGAACACTCTGAATCTTGCGACCTCCGCCATGATCCTGGCATGCCTTATCGGCATTCCGCTCGGCATCGTCGCTGCGATCTACAAGGATACATGGATCGATAATACCCTGACCACCCTTTCCTTAGCCGGTATCTCGATCCCGAACTTCTGGCTCGGCACGGTCCTCATCATTTATTTCTGCGTTCAGCTGGGCTGGTTCCCCACCGGCGGCATGAGCGAGTTTTTCTGGACCAAGACCGGTTTCAGGCAGGCATTCTTGCCTGCTCTTTCCTTAGGCATGCAGACCGCTGCCGGTTTTACCCGTATCGGCCGTTCCAGCATGCTGGATGTCCTGCAGTCCGACTATATCCGCACCGCGCGTTCCAAAGGTTTGAGGGGTTCCAAGATCGTCTGGGTACACGCTTTACGTAATGCTCTGATCCCGATCGTCACCCAGATGGGTACGAGTTTCGGTTCCCTTTTAGGCGGCTCCATCGTTACCGAACAGGTATTCGCCGTCAACGGTATCGGCACCTACCTGATCAACGCGATCAACCAGCGTAACTATAACGCCGTTCAGTCGACCGTTCTGGTCATCGCTTTCATGTTCCTGCTGGTCAACCTGATCGTCGACCTGCTCTACCTGGTCATCGACCCGCGTATCAAATATGAATAAGGAGGGCACAAAAGAATGAAAAGAGAAAGCTGGATCCGGACTGCCTTCCAGAAGCTGTTCCGAAACAAACTCGCTACTGTCTGCTTCGTTATCCTGATCATTGAGTTCATCCTGATCATCTTCGCGGACAAGTTCGCACCGATCGACCCCAACCTGACGAATGTCGCAGACCGTCTGCGTCCGGGATTCTGGGACAAAATGAATCCGAAATACATGCCCGAACACTGGCTCGGCACAGACGAGCTGGGAAGAGACGTCTGGTCAAGACTGCTGCATGGCGGCCAGGTCTCCCTGGCAGTTGGCTTCATCGCTACTTTCATCGGTCTTGTTTTCGGTACGTTCTTCGGCCTTTTAGCCGGATACTACAAGCGTCTTGACAACATCATCATGCGTTTCATGGATGTCCTCTTCACTTTCCCGGGCGTCCTGCTCGCTCTCCTGATCGTTGCGATGCTCGGTGTCAGCACCCGGAACGCCACGATCGCGATCAGTATCTGGGCGATCCCAAGTTTTGCCCGAATGATCCGCGGCCGCGTCCTGCAGATCAAACAGGAGGAATACATTACCGCGATCCAGTCGCTCGGCGCGACGAACTTCTGGATCATTGCCAAACATATCCTGATCAACGCCATGCCGACGATCATCGTCATCGCGACCATGCGTATCGCCGGTTCGATCCTCTCGATCGCGACCCTGAGCTTCCTCGGTGTCGGTGTTCCGGTACCGCAGGCGGAATGGGGCGGCATGATCTCCAGCGCCAAGACACAGATGTACAAGGCGCCGAACCTGATCATCGTTCCCGGTATCGCGATCATTATCACCGTTATCTGCTTCAACATCCTGGGTGACAAATTAAGAGACATCCTGGATCCGAATCTGAAGGACTAAGGTTATTACTTGAGCAATCAAGTGGTAATAAATGAAAAAGGAGGAGATTTTCAAATGAAAAATCGCAAACTTCTCGGCATTGCGCTCGTAGTCGCATTATTCCTCGCTCTCGTAGGATGCGGCGGCGGCAGCAATCCGACACCTTCCGCTGACCCGGCTAAAACTGATGAGCCGGCTGCTGAAGTCGTCGATACGATGAACGTTGTCGTAACGACCTCCCCGGTTGGTCTGCACCCGTTAAAGACCAACGACGCTCCGTCCACATACTGCAACGGACAGATCTTCGAAACTCTGTATCGTCGTACAATCGATGGTACAAGCTACAAGCCGCTGCTTGCTGCTGAGCTTCCGGAATTCTCCGAAGACGGTCTAACCGCTACCATCAAGCTCCGTGAAGGCGTTACCTTCCATGATGGCACTCCGTTCACCAGCGCAGCTGTCGGTTACATGATCGACTGCCTGAAGAATCCTGATTACGGTTCCCAGCGTCCGTCCATCGTTGAATCCATCGAAAGCTATGAATGCCCGGATGACAACACGATCGTCCTGCATCTCGCTTACGTCGACGGTGTTCTCGTTGCCAAGCTCGCTCATACAAACGGTTGTATCGTTAACCCGGAACTCGACAAGACTCAGGACCTGTTAGTTGACCCGACCGGTGCCGGCACTGGCCCGTACAAATTCGTCTCCGCGATCGCCGGCTCTGAGTACAGACTCACAGCTAACGAAAACTACTGGGAAGGCGAACCGGAAATCAAGAACGTTGTTTACAGCGTCGTTCAGGATGAAAACACTGCTATCGCACGTCTGAAGACCGGCGAAGCTGACTTCATTCCGACTCTGCTCGCAGACTCCTTTGATGAAGTTGATTCGATCGAAGGCTACACAGCTGTTTCCGTTCCGTCTTCTGCGATCTACTACCTCGCTTACCGTTCCAACGAAACAGCTAAGAACGACCTGATGGCAAACGTTGATTTCCGTAAGGCTCTGATCCAGGCTGTTGACCTCGAATACTACACCGAGAACATGATGGGCATCCATGCGACATTCGTTAAGTCCATCGTTGGTCCGACACTCGTTGGCTACACTCCGGAAATGGACAATGCCTTCATCGCTCCTGATCAGGAAGCTGCCAAAGCTACGATCGAAGCAAACGGCTGGACCGGCACAGAAGTTACAATGCTGGTTTCCACACGTGAATGGCATCAGAACGTTGCTGCTTACGTCCAGGGCGAACTGGAAAAAGTCGGCATCAAAGTCAACGTTGTTTCTGAAGAATGGGGCACCTTCCTTGATGATGCGAAGAAGGATGACTACTTCGACTTCCTGATCCTCTCCTGGTCCAACGTTACCGGCGACGGTCAGCAGATGCTCGAACCGAACTTCTCCACCAAGAACGGCACACGTCTGAAATACAACAACGCCGAATTCGACGCAGAAGTTGAAGCAAGTGCACGCACAACTGTCCTCGAAGAGAGACAGGCACACATGCTGAACGCTGTCAACAAGATCCAGGGCGACTGCATCGTCACACCGCTCTACTCCGACAACGCTCGTTTTGCTTACAACTCCACAAAGTTCAGCAACGTCAACCTCGACAAGGGCGGACAGTTCTACCTCAACGACTTCACTATCAACAAGTAAGTCATTTTCAGAACACAAAAGAAGTTTGATTAACCATAGTTAACAGAAAGGGGATTCAGGATGGAAAGAGAAAAGGTACTGGATGTAAAAAATCTTTATGCCGTCTTCAAGATCCAGAAAAAAGAGTACGAAGTACTGCACGATATCAGTTTTGATGTTCACCGTAACGAGACGGTTTGTATCGTCGGTGAATCCGGCTGCGGAAAGAGTGTTACCACACTGTGCGTAATGGGTCTGCTGCCGAAAAACGGACGTGTCATATCCGGATCGATCGAAGTCGACGGTACCGACCTGACGAAGCTCTCAGCTAACGAAGTCCGCAAATTCCGCGGAAAGAAGATGGGCATGATCTTCCAGGAACCGATGACTGCTCTGAATCCCCTTTTGACTATTGGTTATCAGCTGCGCGAAAACCTGATGCTGCACCGGCTCGTCGATAAGAAAACAGCCGATAAGATGGCTGTCGAATATCTGACCAAGGTCGGCATCGCCAATCCCGAGTCCCGTTTGAAACAGTACCCCTTCCAGCTCTCCGGCGGTCTGCGTCAGCGCGTTCTGATCGCGATGGTGCTTTCTGCCCAGCCGGACCTTCTGATCGCCGACGAGCCGACGACGGCTCTGGACGTGACGATCCAGAAGCAGGTGCTCTCCCTTCTGAACGGACTGAAAAAAGACATGAACGCCGGCATCATGTTCATTACTCATGACCTTGGTGTGGTCGCTGAGATCGCCGATAAGGTCGTCGTCCTTTATGCCGGAAGAAAAGTAGAAGAAGGATCTGCCCAGCAGGTCTTCAACGATCCGCGTCATCCGTACACGGTCGGCCTGATGAAAGCCGTACCGAATGTCGACAAGGATGAATTCGTGATCGAACCGATCCCGGGAATGTTCCCGAATATCACCGAGGAGATTCCGGGATGCCGTTTTAATCCGCGCTGTGCATACACGAAACAGTGTCCGTTGTGCACTAAGGAAGCTCCGGAAATGCTCGAGGTCGAACCGGGGCATTTCGTTGCATGTCATCTTGTGAAGGAGAACGCACAATGACAACAGAAAAGAAGAAACTGCTTGAACTCAGAAAATTAAAGAAATACTTCCCGGCCAGCGGAGGCAGAAGCCTCAAGGCGGTGGAAGATGTTTCTTTTGTCTTATATCAGGGTGAGAAATTCGGTGTCGTCGGTGAATCCGGCTGCGGCAAGTCGACCCTTGGCCGCACGATCCTGCAGCTGTACCAGCAGACATCCGGTTCCTGCGTCTATTACGGAAAATCGATCCAGGAACTCAACCCGAAATACATCCGCAAGGAGATCTCCAAGCTGAAATCCTACCAGCAGGATGCCAGCCGCTTCTATCAGAAGAGCCTGGAGGTCGATAAAAAGGCGGCCGAGATCAACGAACAGGCAATGTCCCTCGATCCGGACGGCTCCTCAAAGGATGCCAAGAAATACGATAAGCTGCGCCGTGAAGTCCTGAAACTTGAGCTGCAGTCCAAGGAACTCCGCAAGGATGCTTCCCGTTCCCTGCGCGAAGGTTCCCGCACCATCGGTTCGCTGATCCTCTGCAAGGACCTCGACAAGATCGTCGAGCTTTTCAACAAAGCGGAAGACGAAGTCAAGGCTGCACACGATACGTTCGTCAGCTACGATAAGCTGAAGACACAGTTCGAAGCCAACGAGACCGCGATCGACCAGGCTCTGAATGTCGATGCCTGGATCGCCGAAGTCGAAGGCAAAGGTGAACTGAATGAACAGGAACAGTATCATCTGGCAGACCTGAAATACATCAAATCCCAGGTCGCCGGCGTAAACGTCGAAAAACTCAAAGCCGACAATGAAGCTCTGCGTCCGAAGATGGAGGAACTCGAAGCCGAGATCAAAAAGCATCACGACATCGAGATGGGCTACCGTCAGGAAGCTTTTGACAAATACCACGGAAAGGATATCCTTCCGATCACCGAGCTCACGCTCGATAAGGAATACCAGGACAAGCTGGACCGCAACTACGAGACCGGCATCAACCTGGCCAAACTGACACCGGAAGAGATGCGCTCGATCCGTCCGGACCTGCAGATGGTCTTCCAGGATCCGGCTGCTTCGCTCGACCCGCGTGAATCGATCGGCAAGGCGATCGAAGAAGTCTTTGAGATCCATACCAAGCTGCCGAAATCCGTGCGCCGCCAGCGTACCCTGCGGCTTCTGAACGAAGTCGACCTGAAGGCGGAACACTACTACGCGTATCCGCATTCGCTCTCCGGCGGTATGAAACAGCGTGTCGGCATCGCCCGCGCGATCGCGCTCGATCCGTCCTTCGTCGTTCTGGATGAAGCGGTCTCCGCGCTGGACGTGTCCGTACAGGCACAGATCCTGCAGCTGCTGAACAAACTGCGCGACGAGAACAATCTTACCTATCTGTTCATTACGCACGACCTGGGCGTCGTAAAGCACTTCTGCGACCGTGTCCTGGTCATGTACCTCGGTAATACCTGCGAACTGGCGGATTCCTGGGATCTCTTCCACAATCCGCTGCATCCGTATACCAAGTCGCTGCTCGATGCCGTACCGCGTATGCGTCTCGGCCAGGAAGAGAATGAGGAAGACATCCTGCAGGGCGAAGTCCCGAGCCCGATCAATCCTCCGTCCGGCTGTCCGTTCCATACCCGCTGCAAGCACTGCATGGATATCTGCAGGAAGGAAAAACCGAAATCCGTTGAAGCGGAGCCGAATCATTTCGTCTCCTGCCATCTTTACGATAAGAAGAAGGAAAACTGAGTTATGAATTACGATCCGCTGTTTCAGCCCTATGCCTCCAACCGCTTCTGCGTGACCGCCAGAAACGGTATGGTCTGCACCGGTTCGAACCTTGCGACCGCTGCCGGTCTGGAAGTTTTGCGCAAAGGCGGCAACGCCGTTGACGCGGCTGTCGCTACGGCAGCAGCTCTGACAGTCGTTGAACCGACCGCGAACGGCCTTGGTTCCGACAGCTTCGCGCTCGTCTGGATCCATGACGACAGCAAGCTCTACGGTCTGAACTCCTCCGGCTATTCCCCGAAGAACATCTCCCTCGAGGAGGTAAAAGCCAAAAGCGAGGACGGCACGATGCCGAAATTCGGCTGGACGCCGGTCATGGTGCCCGGCGCCGTCAAGGCATGGCCGACACTGGTCAAGCGTTTCGGCAAGTTGTCCCTGAAGGAAGACCTCGAACCGGCGATCCGCTATGCCGAGGAAGGCTATCCGCTCTCCCCGATGCTGGCGGCGATGTTTGAACGCAGCACGATGCTGTTCCATCAGCGTTTCGACGGCAAGCCGGAATTTGACGAATGGTTCCGCGTCTTTACCAAGAACGGGGAATCCTATCACTTCGGCGAAATGATCAGACTGCCCGATCACGCGAAGACCCTGCGCCTGATCGCGGAGACCGACGCTGACGCTTTCTATAAAGGCGAGATCGCGGAGCAGCTGGTAAAACAGTCGCAGCGTGACGGCGGCTACTTCTGCATGGAAGACCTTGCGGAATACGAATCCACCTGGGTCGAGCCGATCCACGTCAACTACAGAGGCTACGACGTCTGGGAGATCCCGCCGAACGGTCAGGGCATCGTTGCCCTGATGGCGCTGAATATCCTCAAGGAATTCGAATTCAAAGAGAAAGAATGCGTCGATACCTACCACAAGCAGTTTGAAGCGATCAAGATCGCCTTCGCGGACGCGAAACACTACGTTACCGATCCGCGGATGATGAAGATCGATTACAATGACCTCCTGAGACCCGAATACGGGGCTCTGAGAGCCAAAGAGATCACCGACAAGGCTGGAATGCCTCTCTTCGGCGATCCGGCCAAGAGCGGCACCGTATACCTCTGTACCGCCGACGGCGAAGGCAACATGGTCAGCTATATCCAGTCCAACTACATGGGCTTCGGCTCCGGCATCACGGTCGAGGGCTACGGCGTAACGCTGCAGAACCGCGGCGCCGACTTCTCGCTCGATCCGGAAGCGGCCAACGCACTGGCTCCGCACAAGAAGTCCTACCATACGATCATCCCGGGTTTCCTCACCAGGGGAAACAAGGCGGTCGGTCCGTTCGGCGTCATGGGCGGCTACATGCAGCCTCAGGGACATGTCCAGGTCGTCATGAATATGGTCGACTTCGGTCTGAACCCGCAGATGGCGCTCGACGCGCCGAGATGGCAGTGGATGGAAGGCAAGAAATTCGAGATCGATCCTTCCTTCAACAACGCGATCGTACAGCAGCTTTCCAGAAGAGGGCATGACGTACATATCGCTCTGAATGGTCTGGGCTTCGGCAGAGGCCAGATCATCCAGAGACTGGACAACGGCGTACTGGTCGGCGGATGCGAATCCAGGACCGACTCCAACATCGCCTGCTATTAAAGTAAAGAAAGACCGTTTTTATGCGGTCTTTTCGTTTACGGAATTTGTCATTTTGTCACCATTTTTTGTCAACTCTCTGTGAAGACAGGAGACAATTTGATACGATTGAATCAGACACGGGGGACAGTGTGCAGATACGGGAGACAGACAACCGGTATCCGGAATATGCCAGACCTTACGAAAAGGTAAAAGGCGGCAGACATCACGGCGGACTAGCAGGTCCGGCGGCTTTACTGTTGGCTGTGGCCGCGCTTTTACTGATGGCGGGGCCTTTTTTGCGTACTGGAACACCGGGCAGCACGCCTCCGGCAAAAGACCCGGTCGATCCGGCAGTCGTGATCGTGGTCCCGGACAAAGATCCGGAACCGACGCCTGAACCTACGCCTGAACCGACCCCGGAGCCCACCCCGACTCCTTCGCCTGTCCCGCGTCCGACGCCCAGTCCCACACCGGAGCCGGTTCCCACGCCGACCCCGACGCCTTCCCCGACCCCGGTCACGCTGAATGCACCGGCGTTTACGGCTGTCGAACCTTACCACAGCATGAACCCGGGGATCGACGATGAGTACTGGGATCTGTTCACCTATGTTTTCAAGCTGGATCTGAAAGATGCTGACACCTCGAAACCGCTGAGCGTCCGTCTGCAGTACGGAGACAGGAACGGCAGCGGCTGGACGGATCTGCCTGCGGAGGGCGAGACCGTCAATACCCTGAACTACAGCGGTTCGGAGACCACCTGGGAGGGAGAACTGACCTACGATATCCTCCCGATGCTCATTCCTGAAGGCGAAGGCGTCCTGCGCCAGATCCGGATCGTATGCGATTATACTCTCACTGACGGCACTGCCGGCAGCGTTTACTCCACCAGCCTAAAAGAGCTCTACGCCTATAAAGGCGATTTCCTCCACGGTGTCAGCGCGGAGCTGACAGACGGTGTCCTGACTGCGACCTATCAGGTGGATACGGATCTTGTCATGGATACCGGGAAACTGTCTGTCAATGAACTGACGCTCTGGTCCGGAAACGGATACGGCGACTCCTGGGATCTGGAAGGAAAAGCCGATGTCGATATTTCCCCGGACGGCACGGTCAGCGTGTCCTATACTCTGAACGGGGAGGAAATCGATCCGGCAGAAGAAAACAGTCTTGGTCTCGAGCTCAGTTACAGTGACAAAAACGGCGCCATCGAGAACTGGGCCTCCTACGACCGGACCTACTTTGATGTGGTCGCACATAATCCTCCGACAGTCGATCTGAGTCCCTATGTCGGACAGCCGGAAAGCGAAGGACCGGGTCACCCGATGCTCAGATTCACCATGACGCTGAACGACCTCAAGGGAGGTTCGGCAAAAGCAACGGTCTATTTCGACGATGGCAGCGGATATGTCCCTGTCTCCGATCCGGATGGTAATCAGGTAATGGCGGAATACGACCCGGAGATCGACACCGAAGATACATGGGAATCCACTGCGCTGTGCATGATCGAAGCGCCGGAAGGCGGCGGAATCGCCGGGCAGGCGAAGATCGTCTTTGATATCGTCTATCCAGACGGCACGACAGGCAAGATCGAGACCGAGTCGCTGCCTGTTCATATGGGAACCTTCGCAGCATTCAACAAAAACTTCGAGACCTACGGCTTCCGGCTCGGCGAGAGAACAAATACTGACACCGGCGAGGTCGAATACACCATCACTATGGATCTGACCATCGACGATACGCTGGTCGTACCGGACGAGGTCTATGCGGAAGAGGCTTCCGACGAATACCATTACGGAAACGTGCTGAAGAACTGGGATACCTCGCAGAACTATTACGGCGCTGAGATCGAACGCGCGACCGGTGCAGACGGAAAATACCACATGTACTTTACCTATGTATCCGATAACCCCTTCGCGGACGGCGAATACTGGTTCGAACCCCTGCTCTACTACTACCAGGACGAAAACAACGTCTGGGCGCCTTACGATTTCTATTTCCGTTTCATCAAGCAGGGATCGATCACGCTGTATGAGCCCGTCTTTACGAGCCTGAGCCAGCAGACTCCGGATCCCTCTTCCGGAAGCAGCGTCTTCGTATATGATTTCGAGATCGCACTCAATGATGCAGATCTGTCAAAACCGATCACCGCGGAGCTGTGGAGCTACAGCCCTTACAGCGGAATGAAACCGCTCAGCGGTTACGAACTGACCTACAGCGGATCCGGCGAAACCTGGAAGGGACAGTTTGTCTTCGATGCTTCCGAGCTGGATCCCGAAGAAGCCTCCGGCGTGCTGATGGAAATGTACATCTTCTGCGACTATACGCTGTCCAACGGCAGAGAAGGAACCGCAGATTCCAGAGATATCGGAAAGATCTATTCCTACAAAGGCGGCTTCCTCTCTGCTGAATCCGCAACGCTCAGCGGCAATAAACTGACGGCCGTTTACCGTCTGGATGAAAGCGTGATCGACTATCCGTCGGTGAAAACGATCACGCCGGTAAGACTGATCCTGCGCAGCGGCAGCAGCAGCTGGGATATCACCGGATCGACAGACTTCACGATTACGGAAGACGACTGGCTGGTCACTGCAGAGCATACGCTGACCGCCGAACAGGCTGCGGCAACAGGCGGCTTTACTCTGGATCTGACGGTGAACTATCTGGATGAAGACGGACGGATCGACTGGAACTCCTCTGCCGAAGCGGAGATCAGCGCCCCGACAGCAGCCGTGGATCCGACTGTCAGTCTGGACCGCATCTGGTACTGGGGCGAATTCAACTCAACCTATGGTGCGCGTCATGTCGAAGTTGCCTATACGATCGATCCGCAGGACGCGGATCCCGGCAGCATCACTTCGAATGTGACGGTCCGTTCCGAACTTGAGCCAGCGAATGCGATCTCGCGCAACGGCATAAGCGGTGACGGCGCAGTATACGCCAATATGAATACCGGAGGCGTGATCTCCTTCAACAGCGCGGATAACTGGGAGACGGAGATCGTACTGAACTATACGGTCGGCGGCGAGGCGAAGACTCTGACAGAGAGCTTCCCGGCACAGAAGCCGGACCGCGCCTTCAGCCTGTACGGCCGTTCCGACACGAGCGAAAGCTTTGACGAATCGAAGATGTTCGTCATTCAGGAAACGGATGACCGCCAGGACTACAGCGTAAGCTTTGATAAAGTGACGGTCATGTGGTTCTCAGTGGAAGGCAGCAACTACAACATGGTCGGAGAAGACGTGCTCTGGGACAGAGTGCTCGACGATCCGGCTCTGCTGAGCGGACCGGACGATCCGTACACGGACGGCGACGAAAAGTATACGGTCTACACACTTCAGCATGCGGACCTGCGCACGCTGAGACCGGCTGAAGCGGATGTGTTTATGATCGCATTCCACGGAAGCGGGAACGCAACGGATCTTGACGGGACTGTTTATCCGATCTACGGAGGCCTGGAGATCATGGGCGACTTCAAATCAATAGAATAAGAGCCGGGAGGGCAAGGACAATGACGAAAAAGACAAACAAAAAGACTACAGGAATCGGTACTTACATCGGACTGGTGATCGCGTTCATCGTGATCCTGCTGCTGGCAAACCCGAAATGGCTGCCGGTATCGGAGAAAACCAGAGAAACGATCGCAGAGCTTGAAAAAGCGCATTTCCTCATCGAGCGCAGTGAAAAGATCACTGCCGGGCATTTCCTGACCCTGCTGCTGGCGCTCTGCGTATTATGGGTCGCCTATCAGCTGATCAAGCTGCTCCTGAGCTGGATCGGGGAGACCAGCCCGCGGGCACAGACGGTCACCGCCCTGGTCATCGGAGTGCTGAAGTATCTGTCCTTTATCGCTGCCCTGATCTGGGGCCTCAGCATTCTCGGCGTCAACTCGACGGCCGTTCTGGCTGGCGTCGGGATCATCGGCCTGATCCTGGGTTTCGGTGCGCAGAGCCTGATCGAAGACGTCATCACCGGCTTCTTCATCATCTTTGAAGGAAAGTACACGATCGGCGACATCATCATTCTCGATGATTTCCGCGGCACGGTCCGTGATATCGGCGTCCGCACGACCACGATCGAGGATGCCGGCGGAAACCTGAAAGTCGTCAACAACTCAGATATCCGCAATTTCCAGAACCGCTCCCGCAACAATTCGATCGCAGCCTGCGAGGTCAGCGTTTCCTACGGTACAGACCTGCGCGAGCTGGAGAAGATGCTGGCGGAGGAACTGCCGAAGATGCTGGCGGAACGTCAGGATATCTATCTTGAGGAGCCGCGCTACCTCGGCGTTACCGAGCTGGGAGACAGCGGCGTGAATCTGAAGTTCATCGTCAAGACGAAGGAACAGAACGTTTTTGCCGCGCAGCGTGCGCTGACGCGCGATATCCGTGTTCTGTTTGCGGACAAAAACGTGGAGATCCCCTTCCCGCAGGTCGATGTCCATCAGCGTGACTGACCGCCCTCTCTTACGAATAGATGAAAATGTATTAAGCAAGCGCTGGAAAAGCGCTTGCTTTTGAGTAGAATAATAGAAGTACATTAGGGGGAAGTCTGAATGGAAGCTATTACAGAAATACTGCATCACGGGCTGACGGCCACCTGTGAATTCCTGGTCGTCGTTATTGAGATCATTGGTACTGTCCTGATGATCATTGGTCTTGGCAAGGAACTCCGCAAGATCATCAAATATCGTTTTAAATTCAGGGATATCCTGGCAGACCCGGGTCTGAACCGCGCGATGTCCACCGTGCTGGAAGTCTTCCTTTCCGCCGAGATCCTGAAGACCGTCTATATCAGCGACCTGAAGTCGCTGTTTGAAGTCGGCATCCTGATCCTGCTGCGTGTCTTCATGGCATTCACACTGTCCTATGAAGGTCACCACAAGGGGATCCCAGGGGTAGAGACCGTCAATCTGCCGAAGATCCCGGGCGAGGAAGAGGAAAAAGAAGAAGAACATCACTAGCCGTTTTTCAAAACAATTCAGAAAGCAGAAAGGCCGCGATCCTTTTGCCTGCAGGCAGGGAACCGCGGTCTTTTCCTTTATCCGGAGAAGATCATAACCAATATAACCGATGCTATTGGTTATAATCCGGCAAAGCGCCGGGAAGCTTCTGCGAGGTATTGTTCTTTTTCGCGGATTGTAAGCGTATTCACGCATAATATCGCCACTTTTCACTATTTTAAGGGTATGGTGATTGTGATAAAATTGATATGGTCACCGAGAGGTGTATAAGGAGGAAACATGAGTAAGAAACTGACCTATCTTTTCTCAGAAGGCGACGCTAGTATGCGTAACCTGCTGGGTGGTAAGGGTGCTGGTTTGGCTGAAATGACAAAGATCGGTCTGCCGGTTCCGCAGGGTTTCACAATTACTACCGAAGCCTGCAATGGTTACTACGACGATGGCAAGATGCTGTCTGAAGACTTAAAAGCGCAGATCTTCGCTATGGTCAAGGAACTCGAAAAGATCACCGGAAAAGAATTCGGAAGCGTTGAAAATCCGCTTCTGGTCTCTGTCCGTTCCGGTGCCCGCGCTTCTATGCCGGGTATGATGGACACCATCCTCAACTTAGGTATCAACGACGAAGTCGCTGAATCCATCGCTGCGAAGACAGGCAATCCGCGCTTTGCGTACGATAGCTACCGTCGTTTCGTTCAGATGTATTCTGACGTTGTCATGCAGGTACCGAAGTCTGAATTCGAAAAACACATTGATGCGATCAAGGAAGAAAAAGGCGTCAAGCTCGACAGCGAGCTCGAAGTCGACGATCTCAAGCGCCTCGTTAAGGAATTCAAACAGGTCTACACAGATAATATCCATGAAGAATTCCCGACTGATGCCAACACCCAGCTGTTAGGCGCTGTTGAGGCTGTCTTCCGTTCCTGGAACAACGAACGTGCTATCTACTACCGTAAGATCAACGATATCCCGTCTTCCTGGGGTACAGCTGTCAACGTACAGGAAATGGTCTTCGGTAACATGGGCGACGGCTCCGGTACAGGCGTTGCCTTCACACGTAACCCGGCTACCGGTGAAAACAA